>DATHVZ010000115.1:0-13168 GCA_035461005.1 Planococcus sp. (in: firmicutes)
AGCCACAGGCACCAAAGCCGAAACTGGAAGACAGCAGGCCGGAGCCTATCAAGCGCCGCTTTGAACCAACAAGGGTCCCTTCGCCGATCCATGGTTTTAATGAGCGTAAAGCGGAACCCGTCGAAATACTGCTGGATCAAAAGGAATTGAAGGAAGAATTTCCTGAGGCGATTTCACCTGTACAGGAAAAGGCTATTGAAGAGGCAGCGGAAAATAGTATAGCGGCCGCAGCATACGAGCCATTGGTGGAAGAACCGGAAATTGTTCAAGACGAAAAACCAATACAAACCGAGATTATTGAAAAAACGGAAGAAATTCAGGAAGATGAGACTCCAGTGCAGTCAGAAGCGCCGATTCATGCAGAACAGCCGCTGGACGCAGAAAGTGCAGCAATGGACGTTTCCGATGACTACAATACGGTACATAGTGAAGAACCTCAGGTAAAAACTCCTGACCAGAGCGCTACTGCAGCCACCATTGAGCGAAAAAGAGAGAAAACAGTTCCTTTTAATGTTTTGATGCTGAAATCGGATAAAGAAAAATCAAAAAAGCATAACGCCGGTCTGTTTAAACCAGCTCCAGAACCTGCATCAAAACCAGCACCGGCAGCCGAAGAGCCGCCAGCACCGGCAGATGCAGTTTCCAATGACGTAAAGCCGGTCGCCAGCTATGCCCATCCGCATAATCACTTTCTTTTAGCGCCTGAAAATGACCGCAAAGACGACGAGTGGATGGAGGAACAGGGCGAGCGCCTGATAGAAGCGCTGTCGCATTTCCAGGTGCAGGCAACAATTATAAGCATCGTTCAGGGGCCTGCTGTTACTCAATTTGAAGTGACTGTAGCCCAGGGAGTTAAAGTAAGCAAAATCCGCAATTTGGCGGATGATCTGAAATTGGCGCTGGCAGCAAAAGATATTCGCATCCAGGCACCAATTCCCGGCAAAAGCTCAATCGGCATCGAGATACCGAACCGGACATCCCGTCCTGTCAGAATTTCTGAAGTGATCGAAAGCCCGCAATTCCAGGATTCCGATTCTCCTTTGGAAGCTGCACTCGGTCTCGACCTTACTGGAAAACCGGTGACACTGGATTTACGAAAAATGCCCCATGGCTTGATTGCCGGGGCGACCGGCTCCGGAAAATCGGTTTGCATCAATTCATTGCTTGTGAGCCTCCTATATAAATCATCGCCGAAAGATCTGAAATTATTGCTGATTGATCCGAAAATGGTTGAATTGGCACCCTATAATCACATTCCGCATTTGGTCAGTCCGGTAATCACGGACGTCAAAGCGGCTACGGCTTCATTGAAATGGGCCGTATCCGAGATGGAGCGCCGCTATCAGTTGTTCGCCCATACAGGAGTCAGGGATATCGAACGCTATAATAAAACCGTCAAAGAAAAAGGCAATCCCGCACAGCATTTGCCGTATATCCTGATTGTCATTGATGAGCTTGCGGATCTGATGATGATGTCGCCGTCTGATGTTGAAGATGCGATTTGCCGCATTGCGCAAAAAGCGCGGGCCTGCGGCATCCATCTGGTCATTGCCACGCAGCGGCCGTCTGTTGATGTCATAACCGGTTTGATCAAATCGAATATCCCGACACGCATCGCATTTTCTGTCTCATCTCAAGTGGACAGCAGAACAATCCTTGATTCGCAGGGCGCCGATCGGTTATTGGGCAAAGGAGATATGCTGTATCTCGGCAATGGCATGTCTGCTCCGAGCCGAATCCAGGGCACCTTCGTGACGGATGAAGAAATCGAGAAAATTATTGAACATGTCCGCAGCCAGGGTGAACCAGAATATTTCTTCAAGGAAGAAGAATTAATCAAGCAGAGTGGAGCGGGTGCGGAGCAGGATGACCTGTTTGAAGAAGCCTGCCGTTTTATCATGCAGCAGGAAAGTGCATCCACTTCCCTTTTACAGCGTAAATTCCACATCGGCTACAACCGGGCGGCACGGCTGATGGACCTTATAGAAGAACATGGTTTTATTTCAGTGCAGAACGGCAGTAAAGCCCGCTCGGTGCTGATCACAGAAGATGATATTTCTGAAGTTTTTCAGTAAGGCTATCGATATTTCAAAATAACGATAGGATTGAATAAATGTTTGACCAAATCGGCTATCCACTTCAAACAGATGGAATAGACTACTTTTTTTTACTTCCACAGGAGGTTCACTTATGACAGTATTACATTTTACCGGCATCAAAGGCTCAGGGATGAGTCCACTGGCTCAAATCATGCATGATATGGGGAACGAAGTGCAGGGGTCGGATATCGCCAAATATTTCTTCACAGAGGAACGTTTGCGGGATAGAGGCATCACCATTCTTCCGTTCAACCCGGAAAATATAACAGCGGATATGACAATTATTGCCGGAAATGCTTTTAATGATGAGCATCCTGAACTTGTGCGTGCACGTGAAATTGGCGCAACCATCATTCGGTACCACGAATTCCTTGGGGATTTGATGAAAAAATATGTCTCTGTCGCCATTACCGGTGCACATGGCAAAACTTCGACTACCGGCCTGATGGCTCATGTCCTGAACGGCCATAAACCAGTTTCTTATCTCATTGGAGATGGAACGGGCTATGGCGCTGAGGATTCACATTTCTTCGTTGTTGAAGCTTGTGAATACCGCCGTCATTTCCTTGCATATCATCCGGATTATGCAATTATGACGAATATCGATTATGATCATCCGGACTATTTTTCCGGAATCGATGATGTTTTTAAAGCGTTTGAGGAAATGGCGAAGCAAGTAAAAAAATGTATCATCGCTTGTGGAGATGATGAATATCTTCAGAAATTGCAGTCCCCGGTACCGATGGTCTATTATGGCTTCGGTGAAGAAAATGATTTTCAGGCAAGAAATATCGTGAAAACTACAGAAGGCACAACTTTCGATGTGGTCATTCGAAATGAATTTTTCCATACTTTCACAATCCCGATGTTTGGGGACCATTCGATATTGAATGCTTTGGCTGTTGTATCGCTTTGCCATTATGAAGATATTCCGGCTGCTATCATCCAGCAGCAATTCAGCGTTTATGGTGGAGTCAAACGCAGGTTTTCAGAAACAGATATCGGCGATCGAATTCTTATCGACGATTATGCGCACCACCCGACTGAAATCCGCGCAACTTTGCAATCGGCTAGGCAAAAATTTCCAGAGCGTGAAGTGATTGCCATTTTCCAGCCGCATACATTCACGCGGACCCAGACATTTTTGCAGGAATTTGCCGATTGCCTGAGCGAAGCAGATCAGGTTTACCTTTGTGATATCTTCGGATCAGCACGCGAAGAAGCCGGCACATTGACAATCCGCGATCTGGAAGAGAGAATACCGGGCTGTCGGCTATTGCAGGTTGAAGACATAGCAAAGCTGGCTGAGCATAAAGACGGCATTTTCCTGTTCATGGGAGCAGGCGACGTAACGAAATTCAAAGAAGCATTTGAAAATGTACTGATAACAGAGAAAACAGTGTAACTTTTGAGTTAAACTGTTTTCTTATTTTTGCAGGGTTTATATACAGTTTTGGAGAACTATTGTTAAGTGGGACTGTGTTTAGCCGCAGTACTGTAAGGGTAGAAAACTATATAACAGAATGTAAAAGGAGGAATTTTTTATGGATTGGCAAATTCTGCTCTACATAGCCGCAATCGTGGCTGCAGTCGGATTCTTAATTCTATGCGTAGCTCTTGCAGTGACATTGAATTCGTTGAAAAACACATTAAAAGAAGTTTCTGGAACTGTTTCAGGGCTTGAAAATCAATTGCAGGGGGTAACGTTGGAAACCACTAACCTACTGCATAAAACGAATGAGCTCGCAGAGGATATCCAGGTGAAGACTGAAAAGCTTAACAGTGTTGTTGATGCTGTCCAAGGTGTCGGCAATTCGGTAACTGACCTTAATTCATCTGTTCGACGCATTACAATGTCCATCGCTTCCCAGGCGGAACAAAATGAAGAAAAAATTGCGCAGGTTGTGCAATGGAGCAACGTAGCCATGGGAATTCGCGACAAGTGGAAAGCACGCAAAGTGTACAATGCCCAGCAGACTGAAACGCATCAACCGGTGCCGGGTCAGAAACAGCTGCCACATAACGATCGATACTGAATAAATTACCATTAACTAAAATTGGAGGAATGTAAAATGACTGAAAACAAGAATGATTTCACTAACCAAAAACCTGATTTTAATGATTCGCAGTATAATAGAGACTATTATTCGAATACGAGCCAAAATTATCAGCAAAGTGATTATGTACCGCAATCCTATGGCATGTCGAGCCGATATGACGATCTGTATGATTACGAAGAAGAGTCAGGCTCAGGCAGCTTCCTTGCCGGCGCACTTGTCGGAGTTATAATCGGAGCTGCAGCCGCTTTATTACTTGCACCAAAATCAGGAAAAGAATTCCGCGGCGACTTGAATACACAAGTCTCTTCATTGAAAGAAAAGACACAAAGCCTGGATTCGGATACTGGCAGCGAGGGTGCCGGCTTTAAACAGCAGTTGAAAGAGCAGTCCTCCAAAGTTGTGGACAAAGTAAAAGCCATAAAAGGCGGATCTTCGCCAATGGATGATGGCACAGCATCATCTGAGGGGGAAGAGTCGATTGATATGCATGCAACTATTGAGAACACTGTCTACGAATCCAATAAAGAAATGGAGACAGCGGGTGACGAAGCATTCGTATCGACAGCCAATGCTTTGAAAGAAGCGGTTGAAGAAGTGAATGATGAGAAGAAATCCGGTTCCGGCTTTGCGACAGGATCATCAACAAAAGGCGATTCCAAAAATAACAACAGCTCGAACAAAAACAAAACTTCAGGAAATAACCCGAATTCGAGTAAAAACAATTCCAATTCCAACAGCAATAAAAACAATTCTACGAAATAATTGGGAGCGGATAAAATGAGAAATCTACTAAGAGTCCAGGATATGGACAGTTTAAAAAAAGCCGTTCAAGGCACTCAGAGCTACTGGCTATTCAAACATAGCAGCACTTGCCCAGTTTCTGCGTCTGCCTGGAACGAATACAATGAGTATTGTTCTTTGCATCCAAATCAACTTTTCTTGTTCCTGGTAGTTCAGGAAGACAAGGAGTTGGCTCAGGAAATTGCAGAAATCACGCAAATTAAACATGAGTCGCCTCAATTAATGCATTTTTCAAGTCTGCAGGTTGACTGGCATGCCTCACATAATAAAATTAAAAGCAAAGCTATGCAAGAATTTATAGCTTAATTAAGAAGGCCGGAGCCCAGTGCTCCGGCTTTTTTATACAAGAATCACTTTAGCGCGTTGAATCGCTAAAACATTTCTCGTGACTTTGCCGAATCTTTTGCATATAATAGTCCTATCGTGGTAATATGAATCACCGATAAAAAAAGCGAGCTATGAAAGGGGAAGTTAGGATGAGCCAGATGGATTTGGAACAGCTGAGAGAAAAAGTCGATGCAGTAAACCTGCAAATTCTGTCCCTGATAAACGACAGAGCTTCCGTTATACAGGAAATTGGGAAAATCAAAGAAAAGCAGGGGATGAACAGATATGACCCGCTTCGTGAGCGCCATATGCTGGATCTGCTGAAAGATAATAATAACGGTCCATTAGACCAAAAAACGGTTGACCATATATTCAAGGAAATTTTCAAATCCGCTTTGGATATGCAGGAAGAAGATACGCGCAAAGCATTGCTTGTTTCGCGCAAAAAGAAAGCGGAAGATACAATTATCGATATCAATGGTGAAAAGATCGGACAAGGCGAACCTTCATTCATTTTCGGACCTTGTGCAGTGGAATCCCAGGACCAGGTTATGAAAGTGGCTGAAGCAATTGGCGGCAAAGGACTTAAGATGATTCGCGGCGGAGCTTACAAGCCCCGCACTTCTCCATACGATTTCCAGGGATTGGGTCTTGAAGGCCTGAAAATGCTGAAGAAAGCCGCAGACCAGTACAATTTGGCGGTGGTTTCTGAAATCGTTACACCGCATCACTTGGAAGATGCACTCGAATACGTCGATGTAGTTCAGGTTGGCGCACGCAATATGCAGAACTTTGAATTGCTGAAAGCTGTCGGAAGCATCAACAAACCGGTCCTGCTGAAACGCGGCATGTCGGCGACAATTGAGGAATTCATCAATGCCGCTGAATACATCATCGCTTCAGGCAACAGCCAGATTATTCTGTGTGAGCGAGGCATTCGCACATATGAGAAAGCGACCCGCAACACATTGGATATTTCAGCAGTGCCAATTCTTAAACAGGAAACGCATTTGCCGGTATTCGTTGATGTAACACATTCTACCGGACGACGCGACCTTCTGTTGCCGGCTGCCAAAGCAGCAATCGCGATTGGAGCTGACGGGGTTATGGCGGAAGTCCACCCGGATCCGGCAGTAGCCTTGTCCGATGCACAGCAACAGATGAGTCTTCCGCAATTCGACGAGTACTACGATTCGTTGATGAAGTTCATGAAGCAGTATGAAATGAAAATTTAACACCCAAAAGCCGGGATAACCCCGGCTTTTATTTATTTTAGTTGATATACATAAACTTACTGTCGTATGATTGTAGAAAAGGGAAGAGGGCGCTTAGATGACCGTAACAATTTATGACGTGGCAAGGGAAGCGAATGTTTCCATGGCGACTGTTTCGCGCGTAGTGAACGGCAATCAGAACGTCAAACCGGCTACAAGAAAAAAAGTATTAGGAGTGATTGAAGAGCTCGGTTATCGTCCGAATGCAGTGGCTCGCGGGCTCGCCAGCAAAAAGACCACAACGGTCGGTGTCATCATACCGGATATTTCCAACAGCACCTATGCAGAGCTTGCAAGGGGAATCGAAGATATCGCGACCATGTACCGGTATAATATTATCCTGTCCAATTCAGATCAGAATGAAAACAAGGAATTGCAGCTGCTTGAAACGATGCTCGGCAAACAAGTGGACGGCATTGTTTTCATGAGCGATGTAATTACTTCTGAATTGCTTCATGAACTGGAACGCTCACCCACTCCAATTGTCCTTGCAGGGTCAATTGAGGAAACCGGCAAAATTGCATCCGTAAACATTGATTATTATGGAGCAGCCTATGAAGCAGTGAAGAAGTTGACTGACAATGGCCATAAAAGCATCGCGTTCATTTCTGGACCATTAACTTCAAAAATTAACAGGGATTATAAAATGAAGGCTTACCGGGAAGCCTTGGAAGATGCAGGCATCGACTTTAAGCGGGAGCTTGTCGTCGAATGCAATAATTCATATGATGAAGGCATGGAGGCAGTTCTGGAGCTGAAACCGCAAAAGCCCACTGCCTATTTCGTCAGCAATGATGAGATGTCGATCGGCGTAATCCATCAAGTGGAAGAAGGCGGCCAGAAGATTCCGGAAGATGTTGAAGTTATCAGTTATGAAAATTCCAAACTTGCGCGGATGGCCCGTCCAACGCTGACTTCTGTGGCTTTGCCTTTGTATGATATCGGGGCAGTATCGATGCGCCTGTTGACGAAGTATATGAACAAGGAAGAAATCAGTGAGAACCAGGTTATTATTCCTTACCGCATCGAGGAACGCCAATCAACTAAAAATGATGGCAACACCCAATAATTTTCTGCCATCAAAAAAGCTGCACCGGAGTTTTATTCCGGAGCAGCTTTTTTGCATTGTGTTTTTTACGAAAGATTTTTCTGGGTGTGGCGAATGATGTAGAGCGCTTTTTCCATCATTTGAAAATTCTTTTCGGTAATTTCCTCTTTCCGCGGGATGGGGTCGTACATATTCACCGGATCTTCCCAGGTTTGGATCAGCGGAACAGGTGCTTCAGCCTGCCACCTGTCCAGCCAGGTCTGCGGCAGTTTTCCGGCAGGAAGAGGGACTTCGTTCATTTCCATCCACAGAAGGGCCCATGCCCGGGGGACGACGCGCCAAACATCGTAGCCGCCGCCGCCAACCGCAATCCATTTCCCGCCGCAATATTCATGGGCGAGTTCATGGGCAATTTTCGGGATTTCCCGGTAGATGTTCATTGTTCCATAGAGATGGGTTAAAGGATCCAGGTAATGGGCATCGGCTCCATTCTGTGAAAGGATGACATCAGGTTTGAAATGTTCCATGATTTCCTTCATGGCTGTGCGGTAGATTTCAAGAAAAGATTCGTCTTCCGTAAATGCGTCGATCGGAAAGTTGAATGATGTTCCGTAACCCTGTCCATTTCCCCGCTCATTGATGTTTCCGGTGCCCGGGAAGAGGTAACGGCCAGTTTCATGGATTGACACAGTGCAGACGTCAGGGTCATCGTAGAAGCTCCATTGGACACCATCGCCGTGGTGGGCATCGGTATCGATATAGAGCACACGGGCTCCGTACTTCTCTTTCAGGTAACTGATGGCGACCGAGCTGTCGTTGTATATACAGAAACCGGAAGCTTTCCCGCGGAAGCCGTGGTGAAGGCCGCCACCGAGGTTCAGGGCATGCTGCGCTTTGCCTTCCATAACGTAATCGACAGCTGTCAACGTTCCACCTACCAGGCGGGCGCTTGCTTCGTGCATATTATCGAATATCGGCGTGTCTTCTGTTCCAATACCGTAGCTTTCACCGGCTGCGGACGTAATCTCGCCTTTGCTCGCTTTTTTGACCACATCGATATAACGCTGATCATGTGCCAGCAATAATTCTTCATCGGTCGCAATACGTGCGGGAACGATAAGGTCTTCTGTAAGCGCATTCATTTCTCGCAGCAGGTCGACTGTCAGAACGAGCCGCTTTTGGTTGAATGGATGAGTTTCAGAAAATTTATAACCGAGCTGATCTTCGGAGTATACGAAAACAGCATGGTTTATTCGTTGATTTGCGGCATGTTTGGCCATAGGACATCAAAACCTTCTTTGCGTAAGTCGTTAATGAGTGCCAGGGGATTCATCGTTTGAACCCGGAAGACTAGGATTTTGTTTTCCTTTTTGTCTCTTTCAGGGTAGACAAGAACACTGAGCACGTTAATATTATGGCGATAGAAAACCTGTGACACTTCAAAAAGAACACCGGAGCGGTCATGTACGCGAATCTCAATTTGCGAGCCCGGCTGATGGGTGCCGGTCAGTTCGATAAAGGTATACAAAAGATCCGTTTCGGTGATGAACCCGACAAGTTTGCCGCCGCTGACGACCGGCAGGCAGCCGATGTGCTGGTCATAAAAGACCATTGCAATCTCTTCGACAAAATCCATCGGGTGGGCAATGATAGGATTTTTCGTCATGATTTCTTCGACTTTTTTCTGATAGGGTGCACCTTTTGGTGAAATGGTAAAACGGGAAGGCAGCGCGTCTTTCAGATCGCGATCGGTAACAACGCCAACGACTTTTCCGTCATCTGTAACCGGTGCATGGCGGATCCTTTCTTTTTCAAACAAATCAATGACATCCTGCACAGTCTGCCCAGGATTTAATGTATGAACTTCGGTTTTCATGATTTCTTCCAATAGCAAAACAAACACCCCTTTTGGTTAATACATATACCTGTGTTTAAAACGCAATTGATCGAACTTTTGCACCGATTCCCGGTCCACCCGTTTGCCGATTTTTGCCATCAGGCAATTCGCAGGGTGGGAACTGATTTCCGGTTCATCGGTCGCGTAATATTCGAGACCCCCGGCCTGCATCATTTTTTCCATGATTTTGCGGTATTCCCAGACATTGAGTCCGGTTCCTTTCAAATCCCAATGCCAGTAATACTCAGTCGTGATGACGATGAAATCTTCTAACGCATCGTCCATCATCGAAGTTTTCAACAAGGCCTTGCCGACGCCGCTGCCCCTGAATTTTGGAATCACTTCGATTGCACCAAGCTCAATCAGATTTTCCATATTTCCTTCCGACCAACGCTCGAGTGGATCGGGATAAAGGAATGTTGCATATCCGACGATTGTATTATTGGCCCTTGCAATGAGTATGCGTCCTTCAGGCAGGTCAGCTATACCGATTACAGCTTTATGCTGTTGGGGGGCCGGACGGAATGCGACCAGGTCTTCATGGAAATCTAACGATTGGAGTTCGTGGGAGGGAACCGGACCTTCAATGATGATCCTGCCGTGTTTCGTTTTTAATTCCATAGCATTATAGGTTTTCTTATGTTCCATCATTTCACCGCCTGTAAGTTTGCAATTAGCTACATTATACATGAAATAACCAGGACTTGGCTATTCCCTTTGAAAGCGCTCTCTATTTTCTAAAAAATTAAAAAAGTTGGCAATTCTGACATCGGCTGAGGTAGAATAAAGTAGAGATAAGAATGGAAAGGATGATTTGGATGAAAGTGGAATCATTGCCAGCAGTGCCAGGAAATTTCAATTTACATAATTACGATGAGATTGCATCTGGATTTGACTGGAAAGAAGCTGAGAAGGAATTCAGCTGGTACCAAACAGGGAAAGTCAATATGGCACACGAGGCAATCGACCGTCATGCCGAGTCAGACCGAAAAAACAAAGTGGCTCTTTATTACATGGATCAGTACAGAAAAGAATCCTATACATTTTATGAGATGAAGCGGATGACCAACCGCGCGGCGAATATGCTGAAATCCCATTCCGATCTGGAAAAGGGAGATCGACTGTTTATTTTTATGCCACGTTCCCCTGAACTTTATTTTACGATGTTCGGCGCTTTGAAAATGGGTCTGATAGTAGGGCCGCTGTTCGAAGCATTCATGGAGGGGGCAATTTATGATCGGCTGGATGACAGCGATGCAAAAGCGATCATTACGACACCGGATCTACTATCACGTGTACCTTTCGACAAACTCCCGAATTTAAAGACTGTGTTCCTGGTGGGAGAAAATATCGAGGAAGACAATCATACGGTTGATGTCCTGAAACATCTTCCGAAGGGTTCTGATAGATTTGAAGTGGAATGGCTGGATAAAGAGGATGGCCTGGTCCTGCATTATACATCAGGCTCTACAGGCAAACCGAAAGGGGTCCTGCATGCGCAATACGCTATGGTCCAGCATCTCCAGACTGCAAAATGGGTGCTCGATTTCAAAGAACAGGATATTTACTGGTGCACAGCCGATCCGGGCTGGGTTACGGGAACGTCCTATGGTGTATTTGCCCCTTGGTTGAATGGCACGACAACAGTCATTATCGGCGGCCGTTTCTCCCCGGAAGGATGGTATAAAGCCATTGAAGATTATGGTGTAACAGTTTGGTACAGCGCACCGACCGCATTCCGTATGCTGATGGGGGCGGGGGATGCATTGGTGAAAGAATATGACCTTTCTACTTTGCGGCATGTGCTGTCCGTTGGCGAACCGCTGAATCCGGAAGTGATCAGGTGGGGAGCACAGGTATTTAAGCACCGTATCCACGATACTTGGTGGATGACGGAAACCGGTGCCCAGGTCATCTGTAATTATCCTTCAATGGCTATCAAGCCAGGTTCGATGGGCAAGCCGATTCCAGGTATCAAAGTTGCCATTGTCGACGATCAGGGGAACGAGCTTCCTGCAAACCAGATGGGCAATTTAGCGATTGAAAAAGGATGGCCGTCGATGATGCGCCAAATTTGGAACAATCCGCAAAAATTCGAATCGTATTTCCTGAAGGATAAATGGTATGTTTCTGGGGACTCCGCTTATAAGGATGAAGAAGGTTATTACTGGTTCCAGGGACGTGTCGACGATGTCATCATGACTTCGGGAGAGCGGGTAGGACCTTTTGAAGTCGAAAGCAAATTGCTGGAACATCCGGCTGTAGCAGAAGCTGGAGTTATTGGGAAACCTGATCCTGTGCGCGGTGAGATTATCAAAGCGTTTGTGGCCCTCGTGGAAGGCTATGAGCCATCCGAGGAACTGGCCCAGGACATCAAGCAATTTGTCAAAAAAGGCCTGGCTGCCCATGCAGCACCGAGAGAAATCGAATTCAAGGATAAACTTCCGAAAACGAGAAGCGGTAAAATAATGCGCCGTGTTTTAAAAGCATGGGAATTGGATCTGCCGGCAGGCGATCTGTCGACCATGGAAGACTGAAGACTGATGAAGTATATGAAAAGGACAGCGGGAAATTCCCCGCTGTCCTTTTTCTATGGCAATGAAAAGATCCGGACCAATTAAAGATGGTCCGGATCTTTTGCTTTCTTTATGCTGCATCCTCTGTATCATTTGGCTCTTCAGTTTCTGCTGGCTCTTCGGGCTCAACAGTTCCTGCCGGATTAACAGTTCCTTCAGGTTCCTCCGGTTCTTCCGGCGGATCTACCGGTTCTTCCGGTGGATCTGTCGGCTCTTCCGGTTCAGCTGGAGGTTCTACCGGTTCTTCAGGCTCTTCCGGTTCTGTAGCCGGAGGAGTTGCCGGTGGTGGGGCAGGTGTATCATTATTTTCTTCTTCAGGTGGTTCGGGTTCTTTTTCTGGTGCTTCAATTGTTGCGACATTGGAATTAGGTGATTCTCTGCCTGTAATATCCACAGCCACTACATAATAGCTTCCAGGTCCTGAAATGGTATGAGTGTTGCTCTTCGATTCAGAAATAGAGGCAACCTTGGATTTGTTCCCGTCGTTGTTTCTGTAGACCCGGTAACCGACTACATCATCAGAAGCTGAATTGCTCCAGCTTAGTGAGTTGCCATCCAGTGTTGCCCGGACAGCTGATGGTGCTGCATCATCGGCATCAAAGCTTGTTGATGACACGACATTCGAGAATCGGGAGTCCTGCGGGAACAGTTTGCTGGCATCTCCGCCGAAGGGAGCAAGAATTCGGTCGATAAATTCTTCCGAAACTCCGACTCCTCCACCTGAAGTGAATTCTTCAGGTGTCGAAGAAAGTGCGGCGTAACGGTTGCCATCGATAGTAGTGAACCTTCCGGTGGTCATGCTGTCATCTTCTTTGTCAGGCACCATTACGTTGGCGTTGAACAAATCAGATCTGACAAGGCCGTCTCCAGAACATCCCTCACTTGGAGCGAGTCCGGAAATACCGCAGAACGAGCGGCTTACGACGCCTTCAGGTGTGCTAAAGGTTTCCTGCGTTCCGAAAAACTCCGGATCCACATCGTACGATGCGTTCATCAATGAAGCCCAAACCTGGTTGACACGTGTAGACGGTTGAAGGTTGCTGTTACGCATAATATCCAGGGAGTTTTTCTCCTGGTCATAGCCCA
>DATHVZ010000116.1:0-3191 GCA_035461005.1 Planococcus sp. (in: firmicutes)
CAGGAATTCGATGAAGTGGGGACGGCGTCACTCATTACGCGCACGACGAACGACATCACGCAAGTGCAGCAAGTGGTCATCATGCTGTTGCGGATGGTCATCAGTGCCCCGATCATGCTCGTCGGCGGGGTGATACTGGCGGTGTCCAAAGATGCGCAGTTGTCCCTGGTCATCATTGGGGCGATGCCGATATTGGTGGTGTCGATCCTGCTGATCTTAAAATACGGCATGCCTTTGTTCAAGCAGGTTCAAAAGCAGCTGGACGGCTTGAATTTGGTGGTGCGGGAAAACTTGACGGGCATCCGGGTCATCCGTGCGTTTAACCGCGAGTCGCAGGAAAAGGCAAGGCTTCAAAAAGCCAACCGCGATCTGGCGGATGTTTCCATCAAAGTCAACAAAGTCATGGCATTTCTCATGCCGGTGATGATGCTCGTCATGAACATGACCGTCGTCGCCGTAATCTGGTTCGGGGGCCTCCGCATCAATAGCGGGGCCATGCAAATCGGGGATTTGATGGCGTTTATCCAGTACGTCATGATGATCATGTTTGCATTGGTGATGGCGTCCTTTATGTTTGTCATGGTGCCGCGTGCTGCGGTTTCGGCCAAACGCATCAATGAAGTCTTGGAGATGCAACCGGCATTTCAGGACAATGGCACCGCCCGAGCGGACCGCTCACGTGGCACATTAGAGTTTGAGGATGTGACGTTTTATTATCCGGGTGCGGAAGAGGCGGCGTTGTCGAATATCAGCTTTACCGCGAAGCCCGGAGAAATTACGGCGTTGATCGGCGGGACGGGTTCTGGCAAGTCGACACTCGTCAATTTGGTGCCGCGCTTTTATGAGGTCACAAGCGGTACGATCCGCGTCAACGGCATCGACATCCGGCAAGCTCCGCAACAGGAAGTTCGTTCGAAAATCGGCTTTGTGCCCCAAAAATCGATTCTGTTCACCGGAACGATCGCGGACAATATCCGCTTCGGCAAACAAGACGCCAGCCAGGCGGAACTCGATCATGCGGCAAGCATTGCGCAGGCGACCGAGTTTATCGATCAAATTGACGGCGGCTACGCGGCCGAGATCGAGCAGGGCGGCTCCAATTTATCGGGAGGCCAAAAACAGCGCTTGTCGATTGCGCGTGCCCTGATTCGCAAGCCGGACATCTATATTTTTGACGACAGCTTTTCTGCACTCGATTTTAAAACCGACGCCAAGTTGCGCAAAGCGCTAAAAGATGAAACGAGAAGTGCGACGGTGTTGTTGGTCGCACAGCGTGTCAGCACGGTCGTGGACGCGGACCGCATCCTCGTGCTGGAAAAAGGCCGAGTGGTGGGCATGGGGACACATGAAGAGTTGTTGGAATCCAATGAAGTCTACCGTGAAATCGCCTTATCCCAATTATCAGAGGAGGAGATCGCATGAGCCAGATGGGTCCTCCTCGTCCGGGAGCGAGCATGCCTCCGGAAAAAGCAAAAGATTTCAAAGGCACATTCCGTCGCCTTGTTTCCTATTTGAAGCCGCGCAGGAAAAAACTGGCGGCAGTCTTCGTCGTCGCGATTCTCAGTACAGTGTTCGCCATCGTCGGACCAAAAATCATGGGGATGGCGATTACCGAACTGTTCGAAGGCGCTTATGGACATTTGCAGGGCGTAGAAGGCGGGGGCGTCGATTTTGGTGTGATCGGCCAGATTCTCGCTGTTCTTGCCGGATTGTATTTGTTCAGCAGTTTGTTCAGTTACATCCAGCAGTACATGATGTCGACAGTCGCGCAGGATACCGTTTATGATATGCGCCAAGACGTCAATAAAAAACTGGAGAAATTGCCGCTCGAGTATTTTGATGGCCGGCCAAACGGCGAAACGTTAAGCCGCATGACCAATGACATCGACACGATCGGCAGCACGCTGCAGCAAAGCTTGACGCAATTCATCACGTCCATCGTGACGCTCGTCGGAATTCTCGTGATGATGCTGACGATCAGTCCGTTGCTGACGTTGATCGCGGTCGTGTCCTTGCCGCTGTCGCTGGTTGTGATCGGACCGATTTTGAAAAAGTCCCAAAAATACTTCAGCAGCCAGCAAAAAAATCTCGGCCGCTTGAATGGCCACGTGGAAGAAATGTACACAGGCCACCAAGTCGTCAAAGCGTTTGGGCATGAAGCAAAGTCCAACGAACAATTCGATGCAGTCAATGATGAATTGTATAACGCCGGTCGCAAAGCCCAGTTCATCTCCGGGATCATCATGCCAGTAATGACCTTGATCGGCAACTTGAGCTATGTGCTGATCAGCATCGTGGGCGGGGTCCTGGTCATCCAGCGCGCCATCTCGATCGGTGACATCCAGGCGTTCATCACGTATTCCAGACAGTTTACGCAGCCCATCACCCAGACGGCGAACATCGCCAACATCATCCAGTCGACGGTTGCCGCAGCGGAGCGGGTTTTTGAACTGCTGGACGAGCGGGAGGAAGTCGAGGCCGTAACAACTTCTGTGCTGGCTCGTGCAAAAGGCGCGGTCGTGTTTGAAGGCGTCGACTTTGGCTATGACGAAAACTTGCTGATTGAAAACATGAACATCGACGTCCAGCCGGGCCAGACAGTCGCCATCGTCGGGCCGACCGGTGCCGGCAAAACCACATTGATCAATTTATTGATGCGCTTTTACGAATTGAACGGCGGCCGGATCACCATCGACGGCCTGGATTCGCGGGAGATGTCGCGGCAGGAACTGCGCCAGAACTTTGGCATGGTGTTGCAGGATACGTGGCTCTTTAACGGCACCATCCGGGACAATATCGGCTATGGCAAACCGGGTGCCACCGAAGAGGAAATCCAGGCAGCGGCAGAAGCGGCACACGCCGATTACTTTATCCGCACGCTGCCGGACGGCTATGATACGGTGTTGAATCAGGAAGTTTCGAATATCTCCCAGGGGCACAAGCAATTGTTGACGATCGCCCGTGCGTTTCTGGCCGATCCACCGATGATGATCTTGGACGAAGCCACATCGAGTGTCGATACGCGAACGGAAATTCTGATCCAACAGGCTATGAACCGATTGATGGCCGGCCGCACCAGTTTTGTCATTGCGCACCGGTTGTCGACCATCAAAGATGCCGACTTGATCCTGGTCATGGATCAAGGGAAAGTCATCGAGCAAGGCACGCATCAGCAGCTGCTCGACAAAGAC
>DATHVZ010000117.1:0-2502 GCA_035461005.1 Planococcus sp. (in: firmicutes)
TACAAATCGAATATCCAACATGGCAATTCCTCCTAAAATTTACGTGCATGGAAAAAGACAACAAAAATAGCCCCCATCCCTTGGTAAAGGGACGAGAGCTACCCGCGTTGCCACCCTGATTGATCGGTTTTCACCAATCCTCTTCATCACATAACGGCCTTCAAACCGGCAATGGCTTATCTCGCCATGCAACTCCGGGGTGGATTCAAACGCGTTTTTCACCGGTTCGCACCAACCACCGGCTCTCTTTGGAAAAACTTCGTCCTACTAGTTCCCATCAACGTTTCTTCTTTTAAATTAATCATACTTTACTATAAACTGATTAATTTGGCAAGAGAACGCCCGTAGTGCTTGGGATCATGCTCAGGAAATATTCGGTGATCCGGTGGTCATCCGTCAATTCGGGATGAAACGAGCAGCCCAGGAACCGGCCGCTTCTTGCCATAACAATCTTGCCGTTATGTTCACATAAAATCTCTGTATCCGGACCCACGTTGACGATGTGCGGAGCTCGGATGAAAACAGCATTAAAGTCACCTTCGATGCCCTTGATCGACAGATCCGCTTCAAAGCTGTCAATCTGCCGGCCAAACGAATTCCGTTCCACCGTCACGTCCATGACCCCTAAATGCGGCTCGTCATACCCAACTACTGTTTCAGCCAGAAGGATTAAGCCGGCACATGTACCAAACATCGGTTTATCCGTCTCCGCGAATTCACGGATGGGTTCCATCAAGCCGTACCGGTCAATCAAACGCCGCATTGTCGTGCTTTCGCCTCCAGGCAAAATCAATGCGTCGAGGCCTTCCAAGTCCTTTGGCCATTTAACAGCGACCGCTTCCGCTCCACATGCTTGAATCGAGCGAATATGTTCACGGACCGCTCCCTGCAAAGCGAGAACTCCGATTTTTGTCATATTACCAGCCACGCTCCTGCATGCGCTCGCCTGCAGCTATTGTTGAAATCTCGATGCCTTTCATGGCAATGCCAAGGTCTTTGGAAAGTTCAGCGATCAGTTTGTAATCCTGGTAATGAGTCGTTGCTTCGACAATCGCTCGTGCGAATTTCTCCGGGTTATCGGACTTGAAGATGCCGGATCCGACAAATACACCATCTGCTCCCAGTTCCATCATTAATGCTGCATCTGCAGGAGTCGCGATTCCGCCAGCTGCGAAGTTGACGACCGGCAAACGGCCTAGACGTTTTATTTCGAGCAAAAATTCGTAAGATGCACCCAGGTTTCTAGCTTCTGTCATCAGTTCATCTTCGCCCATCGCTACCACTTTACGGACTTCGGCATTCACCTGGCGCAAATGGCGGACCGCTTCCACAATATTTCCGGTCCCTGGCTCGCCTTTTGTACGAAGCATGGAAGCTCCTTCACCGATACGGCGTGCTGCCTCACCCAAGTTGCGGCATCCGCACACAAAAGGAACTGTATAAATATTCTTCAATAGATGAAACTCTTCATCTGCGGGCGTCAGAACTTCACTTTCATCAATATAATCCACACCCATCGCTTCCAGCACGCGGGCTTCCACGATATGCCCAATACGCGCTTTCGCCATGACTGGAATCGTTACTGCATTCATGACTTCTTCCGTAATGCGGGGATCCGCCATACGTGCCACTCCGCCGTCTCTGCGAATATCGGAAGGCACACGCTCAAGAGCCATGACAGCCGTTGCACCTGCAGCTTCCGCTATACGCGCCTGCTCTGCATTAACAACATCCATGATCACTCCGCCTTTTTGCATTTCGGCCATTCCTCTTTTTACGCGATCTGTTCCATGTTCACTCATTCATAATTCCCCCTTTAATAGATAATTTCAAGTATACTTGGTATTGACCATATAAAAAGACTCAGTTTATCTGTTTTTATTAAGGTCAGTTTGGAGGGAAAGAAATGGATATGCTTATGTTTCAGCTGCAAAGAAATGATTCAGTTCCTTTATACAAACAGCTTTACCAGGAAATCAAACAAGCCATCATCAGCGGTAAGATATCGGTGAACACCAAACTTCCCAGCAAGCGGAAGCTGGCTGATTACTTGGACATCAGCCAAACCACTGTTGAGCTGGCATACGGGCAGCTTGTCGCTGAAGGTTTTATTGATTCCCGCCCGCGCAAAGGTTTTTTTGCGCAGCCTGTAGAAGAGTTAGCTTATTTGGATGCCCCGCAGGAAGACACGGTTGTAAAAGAACCGACGGTTTACCGGTTCGATTTTAATCCACGGACAATCGACACACAATCTTTCCCGTTTCCAGTCTGGAGAAAAATAGCCAAAGACGTGCTCGATGAATCTAATCATGAAATGTTGCTTTCCGGCCATCCTCAAGGAGATGAAACGCTGCGACAAGAAATCTGTCGCTATTTATTCCAGTCCAGGGGCGTTGTTTGCAGTGCTGAACAGATCATCCTCGGTTCCGGGACTGAACAGCTGATGCCCCTGTTAATCCGACTTTTGAACAAATCATTTGTCTACGGTTTTGAAAATCCGGG
>DATHVZ010000118.1:0-2845 GCA_035461005.1 Planococcus sp. (in: firmicutes)
CCGATATTGACAGTAAGGACCGTGCCGTCCGCGCGCCTGGAAGCATTACAGTATTTGACGTTGATGTGCAGTATCAGCACATCACACCAATGCGCAGGGTTGTTGAGCGCCCCGTTAACGATGTCAAACGGGTAATCGACCACAGCGTAGATTTCGCCCTTCAAATCGGTCGAAGATTGCGAAGAATCAAGATAGAGCGCCCGTTGAAACGCGTTATTTCGCAGCTGCTCGCCCAATTCCGCGTACTTCGCGCGTAGCGGTTCGACGGATCTGTCTGATACGGCAGCAAAGGACTTCCCGCTTGCGAGCCATACGCCGCAGACAAGCACAAACATCAACATCCCTAGCGACGGCCTTGCCTTGAATGCCTGGCTAAAGCGCATAGGCACATCCTCTCGATGCGCTTGTTTCATTTCTGGCGGGATTCGAACTTGTAATAATGATCATTGAGGTGGGTCACCACCTCCTCGACTTCTTCCCTGCCCCAGCGCAAGTGCAAAGCGTTTGCCCAGTGCGACACCCTCCCCCGCAGTTCCGCCAGCGATCGGGTACGGTGGTTGCCACGGATGTGAACGACACTTTCGTGGCAGGACAGCGGCGCTTCTTTCTCCTGGGCCGGCGACACAGGCAGGGTGCGTGGCGTGGCCCAAGCCGGGATGACGAACCCCAGCGAAAGCAGCGCAGCATAAACAATGACTCTTGTCCGCATGAAGCACCCTGATCGATGAAAGGCGATGATTTTTCAAGACGTGCGTCAGGTTCGATGTCTGTTTTTTTACTGTAGTGCAAGCAAAAGGGGGCAGCGTGAGCTGCCCCCTTTTAATGCGAAAAACCCGGGTCAGTTCAACCCGACCCAGTTAAACCGTGTGTTTCCAGAGGGAAAACCAACCAAAAAAGGAATCTGTAACAGACTTGAACCGCGACATGGCAAAGCTATATTTAAAGCGTAATAGGAGTTTGGATATGAAACGCAAAGTCCTGATGATGAGTTTGGCCATGGTTACGGGTTTGCCGCATGCCGTGTGCGCCGGGAGTGACAATGAGGATAGGTCACAGGCCTATTCTTCCGGGAATACGTCATATATGCCGCATTACGGTGCCGAAGGGGCGGCGAGGCCGTTGATGGATCATGTTTCAGTGGCCAGCGTTAGAGCACCAGCCGGGCAAGGCATCACCAACTCATGGCGGCTGGAATTCACCCCACTGCCGGCCGTTTCCAACGCGGATGACCCTCTGACGGCCAAGGATATGCGAGCGGGCTTCAGATTGAAGCTGGATTTCTAGATGCGCAAATAAGTACCGGGCGCCCCGCCCATTCAGGGGCGTCCATCCTGGGGTCAGATCATTTCCAGCCCTGGAAATAAAGTCTGAGCTAGCCCGGCAGCACATTAGCTTCGAGCGTTTCATGCGCGCCATTTCCGGCCGGCCCCGTCCAGCCACCTGGGGGTCAGTTCAGTCTGACCCCATTTTGCGCGGCCGACGTCGCAGCAGCGGGGGCGGTCAGCCCCATCGTGAGCAGCATGCCGCCCACAATCGCAAACCATTGCGCGTTCGTCACGGATCGAGAGGCCATGGGCCCCATTCAGCGTTTTGACAGCCCGCTCATCCTAACCTTCTGCAGCCAGGACAAAACCGGGTTTCAGCATTGTCAGACATGTCTTACACGGAAGTCGGACGACCCTCGCTGCCAATCGCCGCCGTTATGCGCATCATTCAACTGTCGTTTGAGATCGCCGCGCAACCGGCATTGATTGAAGGGTTGAGCTGACCTCAGCAGCCCTGCACACAGGACAAGCACATGAACCCGACCGCCGTGGAAGACCTGAACTCCCTTTTTGACAAGGATGGTTTCTTTATCAATCCCGAGCAATGGGATATCGCCCTGGCACAGCGCATCGCGCATTCCGAGGGCATGGGAGAAATGAATGAGTCACAGCAGGAGCTGTTACTGACCTTGCGCGATGAATTCCAGAAATTCGGCGCGGTCACGGCCTTGAGCCATATCTGTCACCTCAACGATCTGGACGCGGTTTGTCTGCATCAGCTTTTCCGTTCCCCGCGCCAGGCATGGCGTATCGCAGGCCTGCCCAATCCGGGTGAAGAAGCCAAAGTGTACCTGGCCTGAATCCCGGCCCAATCACGGGCGATGACGCGAAATCAACCTCAAGGAGGCACCATGGCGATCACCAGAATCCGGGTCCTGAACTCAATATTAAAACCAGCCCTCGGCAGGCTTCCTGCCGGCGCCGCACCCGAATCATGCTGAACCCAGGCTGATTTTTCCAACCCTGCAAATGAGGTTAATCCAATGAAAAAACAGATGATTCTCGCTGCCTGCCTGAGCTTGACGCCCTATCTGGCAATCGCAGCATCCGAGCCCGCAGCAACCGAGAAGCCCATGGTCGATCCCGCAGCAACCGAAAGGCCCATGGTCGATGACGGAGACCCCAGCAATACCGGCATCAACAAACGCGATCGGGATGACAAAACCTTGACTCCGATGGATCAGATGAATAACCCGGCTGATTTGAAGATTACCCAGGAGATTCGCCAGGCACTGATGAAAGGCGAATTTTCCATGGATGCAAAAAACATCAAGGTCATTACCCGCGATGGCGCGGTGACCTTGCGCGGTCCGGTCGAGACAGCTGCCGAGCTGGAAAAAATCGACGCCCTGGTTAAAGCCGTGCCGGGCATCACAAGCATCGACAACCAATTGCAAGTCAAATAATTTTTAAAAGGAAACCATCATGTCAAAAACCGTTATCTGTCTCGCCAAGACCGAAGCCCAAGCTGAAACCATCGTTCAACGTTTGAATGAAGCCGGCATTCCCACCAGCGACGT
>DATHVZ010000119.1:0-2212 GCA_035461005.1 Planococcus sp. (in: firmicutes)
ATAAGGTTTATCTGATGGTCACCCGGTGTGGGATCACCAATATCATACGCAAGATAGAAACTCCGGAGTGCAGGCACTCGACTCCCGAACACCACATAAGGCTGGCCGTCGGGATCGAAAGGCTCTGCGAAACCATCTACCTTTACTGATGCCATTTTAAAGCTCCTTTGTCGAATAATGTAGTCTATCGTAATAAACGACGATTTCGAAAGTATTCCGTCATTATGGATGTTTTATTTCCCCTGACCGGTTCGTTCACAAAGAAGGTAAAATAAGGTAAATATGGCTAGTGACCTTACGAATATATAATTTGGTCAATCAAAGGAATAAGGCGTATATATTGTTTTAGTCAGTTGCACCTTAAACAGAACCCGAAAATCGGGTAACATTGCTACATGAGCCAAAAACGATCTTACTTTCGCTTCACGACTCCACAGCAGCGCAAGCTTCTCTTCGAGATTTGGAAAGAAACCGGTAACGTCACCAAAGCCTGTTCCCAAGCCCACGTAGGGCGAGCCACGTTCTATTACTGGAAACCTCGCTTCGATGCGAACGGCTATGCTGGGCTGGAGGAATTTGAAAGCCGGGTGGCGCATAAGCTTAACCGCAAAGAGGAAAGCATCGAACAAAGCGTGATCGCCATGCGCCGGCAACATCCAGACTGGGGCAAACTTCGCATTGCAGATGAAATGGCTAAGGAGAACAACTGGGTAGCCGTGGTTAGCCCCAACACGGTGCGCCGCATCTTACGAGCGGCTGATCTGTGGCCGGAAGAACCCAAAGCTGGGAGAAAAAAAGCCTCCGAGCGATCCGCAGCGAACCGCTGAAAAGCCAGGGCAAACGCTCAACGTAGATCTGTGCTTCGTGCCTGTCAGTCATGAGCCACAAGTCAAGCTACCTGCCGTCAGTGGATCCTCCGGTCGGCTGGTTGTGGAACGGCCTCAAAGGGAAGTAGAGGAACAATCATGGCCGGGGCTGATTTTTGCTAACCTGGAGTTGAGCTATGAAGAAGCCATGCAAGCCTATGTGGCTGCCACTCAAGACCGCTTGAGCATAACCAGGACCGAAAAGGTGGTCAAGGGTGGGCGAAAATCCGAAAAACAGGCCATGTGGCGAGCCAATCAAGCCCTGCGGGAAGAGCGTTACCAGGTGCGAGAACGGCGCAAGGAAGAAGAGGCGATCTGGAGAGCCTTCCGCAAACAGTTTATTTTGGAGAAAGAAGCCTTTCGAGCTCTTCCAAAAGTGGAACGCCGCAAACAGCGTAAAGCCAGAGAAGCGCTGGAACAAAGCTGGCTGATTGCCTGGGAGCAACGCCGGACAAGTCTGGAGGTTCGTCCCCAAGAAGATGCCGATTGGAGAACCAAGCGCCAGCAACTTCGGGTCAGCGCCGTTGAAGAGTTCAGCGTTCAAGCTTGGTTGGCCATCTTGGTGATGACTGACAATTGCACTCGCCAATGCATCGGGCTGCCCCTATTTGTCGCTGGGCCCAAAGTAACGGCGGAGATGGTAGTTCAGGCTTTAGAAACCCTCTTGCCGCCTGAGTTGCAGTACCTGATCTCGGATCAGGGGGTCCACTTTCGCACCCGAATACTTGCGAAACTGGCAGAAAAACGAGACTTCATCTGGGTACCGGTCGCCCGTCATCGAGCCCAAAGTAACGGGATTGCGGAACGCTTCGTGCGAACACTCAAGCTGTGGTTAGCGGATAAGCAATGGCAATCCTCCGAGGAACTTGTCGTCCTATTGGCAGAATTTATTCCTGAGTACAACGCTCGGCCACATCAGGGGCTGCCAATTCCAGGATTATCACCGGACGAGTTCGCCAAACGCATTTGGCTGATGTAGTTGTTAATGTTCAAGATGATCTTGACGAGTACAGAATAATCACCAAAAACGTCCGTAGTGGTCGAAAAGGTTCCATTACATCCATTCGAACAACTTACAGTAGCCCCACTAATAGGTGCATTTGTACTTGCGTCTTTCACATTTCCTGATACGTCCGAAATACCATCCTTAAACGTTCCGCTCTCCTCTACGTTGGATTCCTGTCCTTTGGCGATATAAGAATAGTCGCCTACTGCAAGCTCGTTATTCCAAAGTTCCACTTGGCATGACCAAGCACCGTTTTCATCTACGATGCCCGCACATGAAGCAGTATACCCATTTGGTCCGGTTACACTGACATCTACAGTCTCACTTGGTGAGTAACCAG
>DATHVZ010000120.1:0-2144 GCA_035461005.1 Planococcus sp. (in: firmicutes)
ATTAGATGACCATTTCCTGGTCATTGGGTTTGTACGCGCCACGAAACCTGCCGGCTGATTATTCTATACCTTCTGGGCAGATGACGGGAGAAGGTGCGCGGCGCAGCCCTGCAGGCCGTGCGCGGGCGCGTGGATGTAGCGCGCCTCGTGATCGGCGTCACAGCGCGCTTTACCCCGCAAGATGCGCGGTTCGAGGTTGCCGAGGTGAACGGAAAGCCCACATTGTTGATCCGTCACGCGGATGGGACGCCAGCTATCGTAGTCAGCATCGCAGTGGACGAGGCACACATTCACCAGATCTGGGTGATCGCCAATCCAGACAAGCTGGGAGCGGTCTAGCCCATAGGCTGAAGTTGATGATCCACCGCATGTTATCCATTAATGAAGGCTTATCGATTTATTTACCTGCTGTTACCATGCTGTTAAAAGAACTTCGGTATGATTTTATTGTACTGAGATGGGATTTTGAAATGCTTTTGGTTGGTAAATACAAGGATAGAACAGGTTATTGCCGAGGTGTTTATGGCTGAACTTGAGACAACCAAGATCAGTGATTTAGGGAATATGCTTGAAGAACCAGGCTGCTTTTTAATTTCATCGGATGAGTACTACCGGATGCTATTAGCCGCTCTAGATTTAGGCTGGCAAGTGGATCGCTTTCCGATCATTGATTACCGGACACTTTAGCGAGCTTGCCATTGGCTTCTCAGTCAGGTTATCGGCTGGCCCAAACGTCTCACACCCGGAGCACGACGTTCCCGTTCTCTAACCAACGGAGAGTCTACTCCCAAACGCACCCGGCCACCCCGTCACTGGGATATTGAATGCTAACACTTTAACCAATGACGACTGGCACATCGGGTACACTACGTTTTTTCCGAGCAAGGAAGAACAGGAGTGAACCCGTGAGTGACAATCGTCGAGTATATCGTACCATCCGAATGGCAATCCTGCAAATGTATCCGACTGAAGCGAAAGGGAATCAGGCCCGCATGTTGACCACCTTGGCTGCCATGATCAGCGGGATCGTGCTTGGCAAGAGTTGCCAGCTGCCGGTCATTGCGCGCAAATCGCCGGACCAGGCCAAAGCAGACAGCCGGATCAAGCGCTACAGTCGCTGGATACAGAACGAACGGATTGATTATGAAGGCTATTACCTGCCCTTTGTGAAGGAATTGCTGGTCAGTCTGGCCAATATCCGCGAGCTGGTGTTCGTGATCGATGGGAGTGAGGTAGGCCATCATTGCATCACGCTGATGGTCAGTTTGATTTACGGCCAACGGGCCTTGCCGATCACCTGGCTGGTGGTTAAAGGTTGCAAAGGACATTTGTCGGAACGTCTGCATTTAGATTTGCTCTCCCAGTTGCAGGCTATCCTGCCCGAAAACTGCCAGGCCATTTTCTTGGGGGATGGAGAATTCGATGGGATTGATCTCCAAGCGGCTTTGCAGGCGCTGGGTTTGAGATATGTCTGCCGCACCGCCAAGAATACCCAGTTGTATGAAGACGGCTTGCCATTTTCGTTCAGTGATTTGCTTGTGGGTCCCGGAGAGCAGATCAGCATCCCCAATGTCTGGTTTACCCGGGAAGGCTACGGACCGGTAACCGTGATCGCCTGGTGGGAGCGGGGCTATCGCCAGCCCATCTTCCTGGTGACCAATATCGAACTGGCAGGTGAGGCTTGCTATTGGTACAAAAAACGCTTCCAAATCGAAACCTTCTTTTCGGACGAGAAAAGCCGTGGATTTAATCTCCATAAAAGCCATTTGTCTAATCCTGAGCGTTTAGGTATCCTGATGATTGCGGCCTGCTTGGCGTATTTATGGGTCGTCTATCTGGGTCTGGTCGCTTTACGAAAAGATTGGGTGAAGGTCATTCATCGTTCGGATCGCTGTGACTGGAGCTTATTTCGGCTTGGCCTGGCTTTGCTGGACCATTTCCTGAACGAATCTCTGCCCATTCCGGTCTCGTTTAGCCTGGTGTCAAATTGTGTCCGGTAATCAATGAAACTATAGAACATACCTTAACCAGAAGTATCTATATCCCAGGATTAATGGTCTAATAAAATATTTGGCAGAAATTATGAGGCAGGAATGAACGGTATGGATAACTTTGATGATTTGATGGGAAATATTGATAAGCAT
>DATHVZ010000121.1:0-9027 GCA_035461005.1 Planococcus sp. (in: firmicutes)
TCCCCAATGCTAGAATTAGTTTATAATGATTACAAATAAACATACTTCATTGCTTGTTCACAATTTCAAAGGCTTAAAATCCTTTCGTAGTGGTATACTTAGTTATATGAAATATGGAACGTGAAAGGTGTTTTGAACCCATGCATACTATAGTGGTCGGGGTGAATTACCGATCTGCACCCTTGGAGATCCGTGAGAAATTGTCATTTATCGAAAACGAACTTCCACAGGCGATGCAGGCTTTGAATAAACAAAAAAGCATATTGGAGAATGTCATCATATCGACGTGCAACCGCACGGAGATTTATGCGGTGGTGGACCAGCTCCATACGGGCAAATACTATGTGAAGCAATTCCTGGCGGATTATTTTGACCTTCCACAGGAGTCGTTTTCGCAGTATTTATTTGTCCATGAAAAAGATGAGGCAGTTGAACATCTTTTCCATGTGACTGCCGGGATTGATTCGATGGTACTCGGCGAGACCCAGATTCTTGGCCAGGTAAAAGGAAGCTTCCTTGCCGGGCAGGAAATCGGGACGACCGGGACGGTTTTCAATCAATTATTCAAACAGGCGGTAACGCTTGCGAAACGGGCGCATTCGGAAACGGCGATCGGCGAAAATGCCGTATCGGTTTCTTATGCGGCTGTTGAGCTCGGCAAGAAAATCTTCGGTACACTGAAGAACAAGCATGTCGTCATTCTCGGAGCCGGAAAAATGGGCGAACTGGCGATCAAGAATCTGCAGGGCAGTGGTGCCGACCGCATTACGGTCATCAACCGCACATTCGAAAAAGCGGAAGTGCTGGCTGATAAATTTGGCGGCAAAGCGAAACCGTTGAGCGAGCTGCAATGTGCGCTATTGGATGCGGATATCCTTATTTCGTCGACCGGTGCACAAGATTTCGTCATTGACCTGGAATTGATGCAATTCGTGGAGAAACTGCGCAAAGGCAAGCCTTTATTCCTTGTGGACATTGCGGTGCCGCGTGACATGGATCCGCGCATCGGCGATCTGCCGAATGTTTTCCTTTATGACATCGACGATATGCAGGGCATAGTCAACGCCAATTTGGCGGAACGTGAACGCGCTGCCAAACAGATTGTCACGATGATTGACAAGGAAGCCAACCAGTTCAACGACTGGCTGACGACTCTTGGCGTCGTACCTGTCATTTCGGCTTTGCGTGAAAGAGCGCTTGGCATACAGTCAGAAACGATGATGAGCATCGAGAACAAGATGCCGGATTTGACTGACCGTGAAAAGAAAATACTTAACAAGCACACAAAATCGATCATCAACCAATTGCTGAAAGAACCGATCCTTCAGGCGAAGGAAATGGCCGGTTCGCCGAAATCGCGCGAACAGCTCCAAATGTTCCAGCAGATTTTCGGTATTGAAGATGAAGTGCAATTGCAGATCGAGCAGCAGTCGAAAGCTGTGATGGTCAAAGCTGAAAGGTCTGCAGAAGAAAAGCAGAAGCAAAAACAGGAAACACCCGGATACTCATTTTAATCGGTTTACAAGAGGCGTTTTCGTATCTATATGTTAAAATGTAGATAAGAAACGCCTTTAACTATGGAGATGAAGGGGAATGGGATGGCTGATATAACAATGGCAAGGCTGCACGAAGCTATGGTTATTCTATATGCTGTCAGCCTTGTTTTTTATTTTTTGGATTATGTATATAAAGAGAAAAGGGCTGCCCGAATCGCCATGTCGCTGCTTGGAGTCGTGTGGCTCCTGCAGACGGTGTTTCTGGCGTTTTATATAATGGAAACACAGAGGTTTCCGGTTCTGACCCTGTTTGAAGGCATTTATTTCTATGCCTGGCTGCTGGTGACGGTGTCGCTGGTGCTGAGGATCTTTTACCGTTTCGATTTCGCGGTGTTCCTGATCAATATCATCGGATTCATCTTTATGACAATCCACACATTCGCACCGGTGCAGATTGAGCGGTCACCGATCGGGGAGTCACTGGTTTCCGAGCTGTTGCTGCTTCATATCAGTTTCGCAATCCTGTCCTACGCGGCATTTTCGCTGAGCTTCGTTTTTTCGCTGCTCAATATCCTGCTATACCGCTTATTGAAGCAGAAGAAATGGACAAAACAATGGAGCAGCCTGCCGTCACTCGGGCAGACGGAAAAAGGCATGTCGATTTCGATCGGCGTGGGGATTTCCCTGCTGTTCGTGTCACTGGTGCTGGGTCTGCAATGGGCGTACATAGCGCTCACCGATTTCTCCATTTTCGATCTGAAAATCATCGGTTCATTTATACTGGTGATCGTCTACAGCGTTATTCTGTGGCGGCACCGCAAAGGCACATTGAATGGCATGTCCTATTCACTGGCCCATATATACGCATTTTTGGTGCTGCTGATTAATTTCTTTCTCGGCAGCCGTTTATCGGAATTTCATTTTTGGTATTAAAGAAAGGTAGGATCTATTTGAGAAAAATTATTGTAGGATCTAGAAGAAGCAAACTGGCATTGACACAAACCAACCAGTTTATCGAAAAATTAAAGGCGGCAGGAGCCCCTTTTGAATTTGAAATAAAGGAAATCGTCACAAAAGGCGATCGCATTGTGGACGTGACACTGTCGAAAGTCGGCGGAAAAGGCCTTTTTGTCAAAGAAATCGAAGAGGCGCTATTCAACAAGGAAATTGATTTTGCTGTTCATAGCATGAAAGATATGCCTTCGGTGCTGCCGGAAAGCCTCGTTATCGGCTGTGTGCCGGATCGCGAAGACCCGCGTGATGCGTTTATCGCCAACGACCATGTGAAATTCATGGATTTGCCGGTCGGCGCAAGAGTCGGAACAAGCAGCCTGCGCCGCAGTTCCCAATTATTATTGCTTCGGCCAGACCTGGATATCCACTGGATCCGCGGCAATATCGACACGCGCCTTGAAAAAATGAGATCAGGCGAATTCGACGCCATCATTTTGGCTGCTGCCGGATTGAAGCGCATGGGCTGGAACGATGATATTGTCACAGAATTCCTCCATATCGAAGATTGCCTGCCGGCGATCGGCCAGGGCGCATTGGCCATTGAATGCCGTGAAGACGACAAGGAATTATTGGCGGAGTTGGCAAAAGTCAATGACGAAACGACGATGCTTGCTGTCAATGCAGAACGTAAATTCCTGAAGGATATGAACGGCAGCTGCCAGGTTCCGATTGCGGGCTATGCGACGGTCGAAAACGGTGACATCACCTTTACAGGGCTGATTTCTTCTCCGGAAGCCGATCAGGTGTATAAAGAGACGGCAACCCATAAAGACCCGGTTGAAGCCGGACGCATCGTTGCTGAGAAGATCAGCGGACAGGGCGGCTATGACTTGATTCAGCGCGTCATCGCTGAGAGCAATGTGTAAAAACGGTCAATCGCTGCAAGGCAAAACCATCGTTTTTACAGGTTCTACATTCCCGCAGGAAGCTGCCGGTAAAGTGGAAGAGCTCGGTGGCAAGGCCCATTACCTGCCGCTGATTGAAACGTCCATCCGCCAGACGGAAGAACCGGATTTTTCCAATTACGGCTGGCTCATATTCACGAGCCGCACGAGTGCGCAGGCTTTCTGCCAGCTGCACGCTGCCGATGTGCCGAAAATTGCAGCGGTCGGCGAAAAGACGGCGGAAGTGTTGCGCCGCAACGGCTATGCGGTTGATTTTATTCCGCAGGTATTCAGCGCAGACAATTTTGTGAAAGAATTTCCTGCCGTTGCGAACGGCGAAAAGTGCCTGTTCATCAAAGGTGGGCTGGCGAAGAACACCATCGCGTCCATGCCGTTGCCGATCGATGAATGGATCATCTACGACACCAACCTGTTGCTCCAAAACGCCCAATTATTGAAGGAAATGAAACATCAAACCATCATCTTTGCCAGCCCCTCAGCTGTTTCGGCTTACCGGAAAGTTGGAGGGGATTGGAAGGATATAGAGGTTGCGGCAATCGGCCATGTAACCGAAAAGGCGATACGGGACGAAGGCGGGCATATCGATTTTATTCCCGCGGACTATACGTACCTGAACGTCGTCAATGAAGTAGCGAAAGGAAGATGTACAGAATGAAAGATTTGAAATTCAATCGCCACCGGAGATTGCGCGGATCCGCGAATATCCGGGCCATGGTGCGTGAAACTGGACTCTATAAAGAAGATTTTATCTATCCGATTTTTGTCGTCGAAGGCGAAAACATCAAACACGAAATTTCATCGATGCCGGGAGTCTTCCATTTCTCGATGGATCGTCTTGGCGAAGAATTGGACGAAGTTGTTGAGTTGGGGATTCCTTCCATCATGCTGTTCGGCGTTCCCAACAGCAAGGATGCTGTCGGGTCCGAAGCCTATCACGACCACGCCATCACACAGGAAGCGATCCACTTTGCAAAAGAGCGCCATCCGGAACTCGTCGTCATCGCCGATACATGCCTGTGCCAATACACGGACCACGGCCATTGCGGCGTCATCGAAGACGGAATCATCCTGAACGACGAGTCGCTCGACCTGTTGGCGCGCACCGCCGTATCCCAGGCAAAAGCCGGAGCGGATATCATTGCGCCATCGAACATGATGGACGGTTTTGTCGCAGCGATCCGCTACGGACTCGACCAGGCCGGGTTCCAGCATATTCCAATCATGAGCTATTCAGTGAAATACGCATCGGCCTACTACGGCCCGTTCCGTGAAGCGGCTCACTCAACACCGCAATTCGGTGACCGCCAAACCTATCAGATGGATCCGGCAAACCGCCTGGAAGCCCTGCGCGAAGCAGCTTCCGATGTGGAAGAAGGCGCCGATTACCTGATGGTCAAACCGGCGCTGTCGTATTTGGACGTTATTCGCGAAGTGCGCGATAATTTCGATTTGCCGATCGTTGCCTACAACGTTTCCGGCGAATACGCGATGGTCAAGGCAGCCGCGTTGAACGGCTGGGTGGACGAAAAGAAAATCGTCCTGGAAACATTGCTCAGCATGAAGCGCGCTGGAGCGGATATCATTTTGACGTACCATGCAAAAGATGCGGTACGCTGGCTGGAGGGAAAATAAATGACATACGAAAAATCGATTGCAGCATTTGAAGAAGCGAAAGGATTGATGCCGGGCGGCGTTAACTCACCGGTCCGTGCATTTAAATCCGTCAATATGGATCCGATTTTCATGGCTTCCGGCAAGGGCGCAACCATTACGGATATCGACGGCAATACGTATATCGACTATGTGCTGTCATGGGGACCGCTGATTTTGGGCCATGCCCATCCGGAAGTTGTCGCAGCGATCAAAGAAACGGCCGAACTCGGTACATCATTCGGTGCGCCGACGGTTCTGGAAAACGACATGGCGAAACTCGTCATGGATCGGGTTCCTTCCATAGAAATGGTGCGCATGGTTAGTTCCGGTACGGAAGCGACGATGAGCGCTTTACGTGTGGCCCGCGGATTCACAGGACGCAATAAAATCCTGAAATTCGAAGGGTGCTACCATGGACACGGCGACAGCCTGCTGATCAAAGCGGGTTCCGGCGTTGCGACGCTTGGCCTGCCTGATTCACCGGGAGTTCCTGCCTCAGTCGCACAGAACACCATCACGGTTCCTTATAACGACCTGGAGAGCCTCCGTCACGCATTCAAGGAATTCGGCGACGATCTGGCAGCGGTGATCGTGGAACCGGTTGCCGGCAACATGGGCGTTGTGCCGCCGAACGAAGGCTTCCTGCAGGAGCTGCGCAACTTGTCGACTGAAAACGGCACGATTCTCATCTTTGATGAAGTCATGACCGGTTTCCGCGTCGGCTACAATTGCGCTCAGGGCCATTACGGCGTTACGCCTGATATGACGTGCCTCGGCAAAGTCATCGGCGGCGGACTTCCGGTCGGCGCATTCGGCGGACGACGCGAAATCATGCAGCAGGTCGCACCAAGCGGCTCGATCTATCAGGCAGGCACACTGTCCGGCAACCCGCTGGCAATGCGTGCCGGCTTCGAGACCTTGTCACGACTTTCCGAAGACAGCTACACGACTTTCGTCGAGCGCGGCGATCAGCTTGAGGCCGGCTTCCGCGAGGCTGCAACGAAATACAACATCCCGCACACGGTGAACCGTGCCGGTTCGATGATCGGTTTCTTCTTCACGAATGAAGAGGTTGTCGATTTCGACACAGCGAAAACTTCCGATCTTGAGCTGTTTGCGGATTATTATAAATTGATGGCACAAGAAGGCATTTTCCTTCCGCCGTCGCAATTCGAAGGCATGTTCCTGTCAACGGCGCATACCGAAGAACACATCGCCAAAACTGTGGAAGCATTCCACACCGTCTTTGCGAAATTGGCACGCTAATAAATTCTTGAAACAGCTGGAGCGACCGGTTTTTACCTGGTCGCTCCGGCTTTTTTTGTGGAATAAAGGCTGAGTGATCATAGAAACCGGAAAACTGCTCATAGAATTTTTCACCACTCACTATTTATCTGTTAGGATGTAAAGTATGGCTATATCACGAAAGAAGGTAGGCGTAAGTTTTGAAATTATTGCGTACAGCGTTGGTTGCGGTTGCGGCCGGCTTCCTATTTCAACAAATCGGCATGTTCCTGCCGTGGTTGCTCGGGCCGATGTTCTCGCTTTTATTCCTGAGGCAGTTCACGGAAATTGAGTTTTATTGGCCGCGAATATTCAGGACGGTTGGGTTGATCCTGCTTGGCATCCTGATCGGTTCATCGTTTACCCGCGAGTCGGTGCTGCTGATGTGGGTGGATTTGCCGTATATGCTGTTTATGACGATATCCGTGATTGTTGCTGCTATGATATTTGGCCTGCTGTTCAAAAGGATGTCCGATGAATCGCTGCAAACGAGTCTGCTCGGTTCGATGCCGGGCGGATTGTCTCAGATGGTGATTATAGCTGAAGATGTCAATAACGCTAATGTCACAGTGGTGTCAATCATGCAGACGTTCCGAATCTTCCTCGTGGTGACGATTGTGCCGCTGCTGACGACACTTTTAACCGGCAGGGAAGCTTCGACAATCCCGGCCGCTTCGGCTTTCTCGCTTTCCCCGCTGGCATTTGTGGCCGCAATCATCCTCGGGATCTTTGCGTTCCTGCTCATGAAGAAAGTTTCGTTCCCGGCAAAAGAACTGCTGGCACCCGTATTGGTCATGGCAATCGTCCAATCGGTGACAGGCACCACCCTGATCGAGATGCCGGCCATCCTGACGATTCTGGCGCAGGTACTCGTCGGCGCACATCTCGGGCTGCAGATGGAAAAGCTGCGCGAGAATATGAGCAAGCGGCTGGCGTTCGCGATTGTCGTCAATAACGTATTGCTCATCGCGTTCACCGTTTTTATTGCCTACGTCTTATCCGCACTGCTGCCGGAATACCTGTTCCTCGATTTCTTCCTGAGCGCGGCGCCGGGCGGCATGGCGGAGATGGGCATCACGGCGCTCGCGGCCGGAGCCGATGTGGCGCTCATCACTAGCTTCCACCTGTTCCGCCTGTTCTTTATTTTACTGCTGGCGGCGCCGCTCGTTGCATACTTGCTGAAAAAACTTGACGCTAAAACCGGAAATTGAGTACAATGGATGTAATCAGATATTGATGCGTTGAAGAGGATAGTAGAATGTGCGTGCATTTCAGAGAGGAAGCCGAACGGTGAGAGGTTTCCATGGACCAGCATTTGAATGTCACCTCCGAGCAGTTTCCGTGAACACGAGTAGCGGAACCCGGATGCGAATCCGTTATCGAACTTGAGAGCCAGGCACCTTTTGCCTGTGTATAAAGGTGGTACCGCGAAAACTCCTTCGTCCTTTAAGTAGAGACGACAGGAGTTTTTTTGTACCCTTTTTTAAGCTCAAAAAGATGCTTCAACCCATCAAAACCAAGCGCAGCGGCAATAAAATAAAACCCGCAGCGACCAAAAAGGAGGAACTCACATGACAGAACCGATGTCGACCAAGTACGATCCGCAAACGATTGAAAGAGGGCGCTACGAGTGGTGGATCGAAAACAAGTATTTCGAAGCCCAACCGGAAAGCGGCAAAACGCCGTATACGATTGTGATTCCGCCGCCGAACGTTACAGGGAGGCTGCACCTGGGCCATGCCTGGGATACGACGCTGCAGGACATCCTGACGCGCATGAAGCGCATGCAAGGTTTTGACGCGCTTTGGTTGCCGGGCATGGACCACGCCGGCATCGCGACGCAGGCGAAAGTGGAAGGCAAGCTGAAAGAAGAAGGGCGTTCGCGCTACGACCTTGGCCGCGAAGCGTTCCTCGAAGAATCGTGGAAATGGAAAGAGGAATATGCGGGGCATATCCGTGAGCAATGGTCGAAACTTGGCCTTGGCCTTGATTACTCGCGTGAACGCTTCACACTCGATGAAGGCTTGTCGAAAGCGGTTCGTGAAGTATTTGTTAAATTGTACGAAAAGAAATTGATCTACCGCGGCAAATACATCATCAACTGGGATCCGGCGACGAAAACGGCCATCTCGGATATCGAAGTTATCTATAAAGATGTGCAGGGCGGCTTCTATCACATGCGCTACCCGCTGACAGACGGCAGCGGCCACATCGAAATCGCGACAACGCGTCCGGAGACGATGCTCGGCGATACAGCGGTAGCGGTTCACCCGAAAGACGATCGCTACAAGCACCTGATCGGCAAGACCGTGACGCTTCCGATCATCGGCCGTGAAATGCAGATTGTTGCGGATGATTACGTGGACATGGAATTCGGCAGCGGCGCTGTGAAAATTACACCGGCCCATGACCCGAATGACTTTGAAATCGGCAATCGCCACAACCTTGAACGCGTCCTGATCATGCACGAAGACGGCACGATGAATGAAAACGCGGGCAAATACGAAGGCATGGACCGCTTCGAATGCCGCAAAGCGATCATCAAAGACCTGCAGGACATGGATGTTTTATTCAAGATCGAAGAGCATTTGCATTCCGTAGGACATTCCGAACGCAGCGGGGCCGTTGTGGAGCCGTACCTTTCCACGCAATGGTTCGTGGACATGAAGCCGCTG
>DATHVZ010000122.1:0-7218 GCA_035461005.1 Planococcus sp. (in: firmicutes)
CAGGGACCGAAATCGGTGGAGTTGCTGGCGTCCGAAACAAAGATGGGGATAGCGAATACGTCAAAACATCTGCAGGCATTGCTGGATGCAAAATTGGTGTCATTTGCCAAAGAGAAAAATTATGTGATTTATGAATTGGCCGGTGACGAAGTGATGCATTTGGTCATGGCATTGCGAAGCACTGCAGAACAACGGATTGCCGACATTAACATTGTCAGAAATGATTTCATCTTAAAAAATGATGATTTTGATACCATCCAGCTGAAGGATCTGGCAGACAAGATAAAAGAAGGCTCCATCACATTAATTGATGTAAGGCCGAGCGATGAATATGCGGCCGACCACCTTCCGAGTGCCGTTTCCATGCCGATTTCAGAAATCGAAGTGCGGCTGAATTCATTGCCGAAGGACAAAGAAATCGTGGCCTATTGCCGCGGCCCCTATTGTGTCTATGCCACGGAAGCGGTGGAACTTTTACGCTCCAAAGGCTATAAGGCTTCGCTGCTGGAATCCGGCATAAACGAATGGAAACAATTGCAGCAATGACTGCAGCAGGGATCGATCATGTTGTTTCGGCTCCATTTTGCATGACTCCCTTGCGGCATCTTAAAAGGGAGGTAAAAGGATGAAACAGCCCGAAATTGGCATCAGAGAAAATCGCCTTCAATTCATTTTGTTGGTCGTCATCAATTTATTTGTCGGGGCGATGGTCGGCATAGAACGCACGGTTCTGCCCATCCTGGGGGAGGAGCAATTCGGCCTGGCTTCAACAAGTGCTGCGCTGTCATTCATCATCAGCTTTGGTTTCTCCAAAGCGATTGTGAATTATTTCGCGGGACAGATAGCTGACAAATTCGGCCGTAAGCGGGTGCTGTTGAGCGGTTGGATCATCGGCTTGTTTGTGCCCATATTGATCATCTTCGCCCACGAATGGTGGGTGATCGTTGTGGCCAATATTCTGCTCGGGATCAACCAGGGCTTGACGTGGTCAATGACCGTCAATATGAAAATAGATCTTTCCCGAGCAAACCAAAGAGGTACGGCGGTCGGCTTGAATGAATTCGCCGGCTATTCCGGGGTGGCGATACTGGCCGCAGTTTCCGGCTATGTGGCGGCGTCCTATTCATTGCGGCCCGAACCGTTTTATATCGGAATTGGCATTGTCATTGTCGGCATCGTATTGACGCTGCTGGTAAAAGACACGGATCAGCATTTGAAGGTCCAGATCGATAACAATGCCGATGACAATAAAACCAAAGAAACGCTCTCGGCAAAAGAGATATTCAAACTAACAACATGGAAAGACAAAAACCTTTCTGCCATCAGTTTCTCGGGTTTGTCCACCAACCTGAAAGACGGCATGGCGTGGGGGCTTTTTCCGATCTACTTTACGACAGTCGGCTTGAGTGTTGGCCAGACGGGGATCGTTGTGGCGCTGTATCCAGCGGCATGGGGCTTTTTCCAGCTGTTCACGGGCGTGCTGAGTGATAAGGTCGGCAGGAAAAAGCTGATTGTGTACGGAATGTGGACGCAAGCCGCGGCACTGTGGTTTATTTTGCTGGTTGACAGTTTTTCGATGTGGATCACCGGCGCAGTCATCCTGGGCTTGGGCACGGCAATGGTCTACCCGACTTTGCAGGCGGCAATCGGAGATGTGGTTGCGCCGACCTGGCGCGCCTCTTCCATGGGCGTCTACAGATTCTGGCGAGACAGCGGCTATGCGTTCGGCGCACTGTTTGCAGGCGTAATCGCGGACTTGATCAGTGTCACATGGGCCATCGGATTGGTGGCATTGCTGCCGTTTGTCGCCGGCCTGATAGCCCGTTTCCGTTTGGATGAGACCTTGAAAGTCAAAACTGAAACCGAATGATTTTCACTGAAGGTTTTTGTATGAATCGAGTCCCGCTGGAATCCCCATCAGAAACTGGGGGATTTTATTGGCAGGGCTGTCTATTTTCACGCCAAATCTCTCCCGAATAGGCAGCTTTTCTTTATTGCAGCCTGGAAATGGTATATAATTATCAGTTAGAAGTAGAACTATTTACTTTAATGAAAGTTGCGTAGGGTTTTACGAAAAACTGAGGCAAAGGGATGAGTTCCGGAAGTCCTGCTTGAGAACGAACGGGGCAGGATGGCCGGCATTTTTTTGCAAATATATAATAGGATAAGGACGGGTATAATGAGCAGCGTACCAAAGAAAACAGACGTTATCTTGATCGGAGCCGGCGTGATGAGCGCAACATTGGGTTCAATGTTGAAAGAAGTGGCACCGGACTGGGAAATCAAAGTATTTGAGAAGCTCGAAAAAGCCGGAGCGGAAAGCTCCAATGAGTGGAATAATGCAGGGACGGGACATGCTGCGTTATGCGAGTTGAACTATACACCGCAGAAAGCTGACGGCACGGTTGAAATTGACAAAGCGATCAAGATCAACGAACAATTCCACCTTTCACGACAATTCTGGTCGTACCTGGTGAATAAAAAACGCATCAGCAATCCACAGGATTTCATCATGCCGATTCCTCATTTGAGCATGGTGCAGGGCGAAGACAATGTAAAATTCCTGAAAAATCGGTTTGAAGCATTGACGCAGGTGCCGTTGTTCCAGGGGATGGAATATACGGATTCTCCTGAAACACTGAAGAAATGGATGCCGTTGATGATGGAAGGCCGCACCTCGACTGAACCGATGGCGGCAACGAAAATCGACTCTGGAACGGACGTCAACTTCGGCGCTCTGACTGAAATGCTGTTTGAGCACCTCCAGCAGGAAAGGGTCGAAGTGAATTATGAGCACACCGTCAAAAACATCAAGCGTTTGAGCGACGGCTCGTGGGAAGTCAAAGTCCACGACTTGAAAAACGATAAAATCGAATACCATACAGCAAAATTCCTCTTTATCGGCGGCGGCGGCGGAAGCTTGCCACTATTGCAAAAAACCGGCATTCCCGAATCAAAACACATCGGCGGATTCCCGGTAAGCGGCATGTTCCTGGTCTGCAACGATCCGGAACTTGTCAACCAGCACCACGGCAAGGTCTACGGCAAAGCGCAAGTCGGCGCGCCGCCGATGTCCGTGCCGCATTTGGACACGCGCTATATCGACAATAAAAAATCGTTGCTGTTCGGACCTTTTGCAGGCTTCTCGCCGAAGTTCCTGAAAACCGGTTCGAACCTTGACCTGTTCGGATCCATCAAACCGAATAACCTGTTGACGATGATGGCGGCAGGCGTAAAAGAAATGGGCTTGACGAAATACCTCATCCAGCAGGTAATGCTGTCAGACGAAAAACGCGTGGAAGAATTGCGCGAGTTCATCCCGACTGCAAAACTTGAGGACTGGGATGTGGTCGTAGCCGGCCAGCGCGTCCAGGTCATCAAAGACACGGATGCAAAAGGCAAAGGCACGCTGCAATTCGGCACCGAAATCGTAACAGCGGATGACGGCTCAATTGCCGCACTTCTTGGCGCATCTCCGGGTGCTTCCACAGCCGTGCACGCAATGCTCGAGATTTTCAACAAATGTTTCCCGGAACACAAAGAAGCATGGGCACCGAAAATCAGAGAAATGGTACCGTCATACGGCGTTTCCCTTGTGGACAACCCGGAACTGTTCAAGGAAATCCATGACATGACCGACAAAGCGCTCGCTTTGAATGAAACCCAATTCGCTACTACTGCCACAGTCGGAGCGGATGCTCCATCAGTGAAAGAAAGAGCGTAAATAGAGGAAGGAGAAAGCCTTGAGTGACGAGGCTTTCTCCTTTTTTGTGTTTGTGTGCGGAAAATTAGATTTGTGCGCGCAGGGAGAGATTTGTGCGCGGAAAACGGAATTTGTGTGCGGTAGGAAAAAATTATGTGCGGTGAATCGGATTTGTGTGCGGAGAAAATGATTTATGCGCGCAGTGCTAATTATGTGTGGATTTTATCAAATTTCCGCCACCATCAAAGTTCAAAAGCAGAGAGCGGATGTTTTTCGCGCCGCGAAAAACTCCAATCCCTTTAAGGAAGCTTTCGCATGTGCGAAAGCTTTTTCACTTCAAAGATCTGACTTTCTTTTTATAAATAAAATTCTTGTGACGGAACAGCAAAAAGGAGAAAGCTTCAATTTCAGAAGCTTTCTCCTTTTTCAGTTCAAACTCTTAAAATTGTCTCTTAAAGAACGGCACTTTCTTCAACGCGATAACTGCCGGGATGGCTACAAGCAGGCCGACTGCGTTCTGGACAAGGTTGCCTGGAATCGACGCTGCCGGGATGATGAAGCTGCTGAAGATGATCGCTTCGCCGATATAATAAACCGCCAGCATTACCGGTACGGATGCGATGGCTGCAACGATGTTGAAGGGTTTGCTGTTGCCCATGCGTCCGGCTGACCAGGCGATTTGACCGACGATGTAACCTTGCAGGCCACGGGCGACGATGGTAATTGGTGCCCAAGCCGTCCAGCCGGAAACGAGGTCGAACAGACCCATACCGACTGCGCCGGCAATGGCGGCTTTTTTAGGACCGAACAGCATGGCGATGATGAACAGCATCGCTGTGCCGAGGTGGACAAGTCCGCCGTTTGCCGCAATCGGCAATCTGATATTCAATAATAGGGTGGCGACAAAAACCAGGGCGATGGCCATGGAAGTGAGGACCAGGTTGAATGTGCTTCTGCTGGAAACAGAGCTTGCAGTGCTGGCTTTTTGCATTATGGTTTACCTTCCTTTTTCAATTCAATTTTTGGGGAATCAGACAATTAAATGAAGTAACCATTGTCTGTTCTCTTGGGTGGTATTGTATACTCGCTAACAATAGCAAAGTGTTGACCCAGTTAAAAGTGCCAATTCTGATTAATTCTTAGGGGTCAGTTTGAATGGTCACGTTGGAGCGCGTATGGAAGCGGCCTTTTTGGTAGAATGGAAGATATGACCCATAGCAGGATCAGCAACGAAAACACACTAGATGAAATTGCAGAATGTTAAATTCCCGAAGGTTAAGTGGACTTCGTTTTAATTTGCCCCAGAGAGATTGGAGAATGACTTATGATGAAAGAACAATCGCGATATTCAAGGCTTGCAAGCATTACGCAGATTATCAATGCAAAGCTGGACTTGCGTGAAGTCCTGCAGCAGGTGACGACGGCGATATCCGAGGAAATTGTCCAATGCAATTCGGTCGGAATTTACTTGCCGCAGGGCGATGGCACGTACCGTGGCTATGCAGGAAAGCCGGAGCTCTTGAGCGGGAAGACGCTGCAGTCGCAAATTATCGATCCGGAGAATGATCCCCTTGCGGCGGAAGTGATTGCGACCCGGAAAACCATTTACATAGCGGATACTTCAAAAGACAGCCGACCCAATTCGGGGACAGTAGAAGCTTTCCAGATCAAATCCTTACTGGCGCTGCCGATTTCATATGAAGAGGAATTATTCGGCATGGTGTTCCTGTTCGACTACGGCACGCCGATGAACCTGCAGTCCGACGAGATTGAAAGTGTCGAAGCCTATGTGAACATGGCAGCCGTGGCGATTCAAAATGCCAAAACCATCGCTCAGAAAGAAAAATTGCTGGCGGATAAACAATTATTATTGGATCTTACCTGTGAATTGTCCTTATGTTCAACAATCCGGGAAAGCCTGAATACCTGCTTTGCCTATTTGAAACGGGCGTTTGGCGATACCGATTTTGCGGCGCATATAGTAAAATCGCCGCTGGTGCGGCATGGCAATCCGATGAAATTTCATGCATCAGGCGGAAAGGCGGAAGCGGAATGGAATGAACATCTCAAAGGAATCGGTTTGATGGAAAGCTATTCAAAAGGGCTGGCCGATGCGGTTTCACAGCGCCAGCTGATGCGCTTGAAATTGGGGGACAGGAAGGAATTGCTGCTGGTTCCCTTGATGTCGATGGGGAAAGTGCAGGGCGTCATTGCGGCAACCTGCAGCTGTGAACCGGCAAAAGAGTTTGAAGATACGCAGATTCCTTTGGCGCAATCGATTGTCGATGCCACCGCACCGGTGTTTTCGAATTTATTGTATATGGATCAATTGGAAGGGATGGTCGAAGAGCGGACGAGTGCGCTGTATGCTGCAAACAAGCGGGTCAACAGCGTTATTGAAAGCATTACGGACGGGTTTTTCGCGCTCAATAAAGAATGGGAATATGTCTTTCTGAATAAGCATCAATTTCTGCCACAAGGAAAAAGATCGGACGAGGTGTTAGGCAAGAATATTTGGAATGTGTTCCCGGAAACCGTCGATACAGTCATCTATACTGAATTTCACCGTGCAATGAGCGACAGGGTCACGGTGCGTTTTGAGGCGCAATCCGAGGAAGAAGATTATTGGTATGAAATTACCGCATACCCGTTTGACGATGGAATTTGCTGCATGCTGAAAAATATCAAAGAAAAGAAAAAATATGAAAAAGAGCTGAAAAGGCTGGCGAATTTGGATTTAATTGGTCAGATGGCAGCTGGGATCAGCCATGAAATCCGCAATCCGATGACGACGGTGAGAGGCTTCCTGCAATTGTTGAAAACGGATGAGCAGTTGGTGAAGCATGCCGGGCATTTCAATTTAATGATTGATGAATTGGACCGTGCAAATGGCATCATCACGGAGTTCCTGTCGGTCGGCAATACGCGGACGTCGGATATGAAAATGATGGATCTGAACAGCATCATCAATGACATTTCGCCTTTGATAAAAATTGATACCTTCAACCAGAACAAGCAGATCCAGATTTATACGCAGGAAATTCCGGAACTGTTGTTGAATCATAATGAAATCAGGCAATTGATCATCAATTTATACCGAAATGGGCTTGAGTCGATGGAAAAGGGAGGAACGCTGACACTCGGCACATACCTGGAAAATGGGAATCATGTGGTGTTGGCGATACAGGATGAGGGCAGCGGCATTGATCCCAAAATCATCGAGAAAATCGGTACGCCTTTCTATACGACAAAAGACGAAGGAACCGGTCTGGGCCTTGGCATCTGCTACGCAGTGGCGGCACGCCACAACGCAACGATCGAGATTGAAACCGGACCGCAAGGCACGATCTTTTTCACGAGATTTCCGGTTGAAAAAGAAAGTTGAAAAAAGAATGTGCTGAGCAAAAAGGGGGAGTAATGATGAAAACGCTTTACATGAAGCAGAAGGTGTTCAGCCTGAGCGGGAAATTTACGGTGAAGGATAAGGAGGAGCAGGATGTCTATTATATTGAAGG
>DATHVZ010000123.1:0-6372 GCA_035461005.1 Planococcus sp. (in: firmicutes)
GACGTTCCGCTGTCAGATATCCGGAACAAGGATTGGGTGTTGGTCAAGCCGGGCGAAAAGGTGCCGGTTGACGGCGTGATCGTGGAAGGGCAATCGACAGTGGATGAATCGATGCTGACCGGCGAATCGATTCCCATTGAAAAAGAAGAAGGCGACCAAGTGATCGGTGGATCGGTGAACAAAGGTGGTTCTATGGTCGTTGAAGTAGAGAAAACAGGGGCAGAATCTTATTTATCCCAAGTAATCACCATGGTCAAGGAAGCGCAGGAATCGAAATCCAAAACGCAGGACTTAACGAATCGGGCAGCGAAATGGCTATTTTATCTGGCCTTGGCAGCCGGCTCTGCTACCTTGGTTGTCTGGCTGACACTTGGCTACCCGGTTGATACCGCCATTGAACGGATGGTGACTGTCATGGTCATCACCTGCCCCCATGCGCTTGGCCTGGCAGCACCATTGGTGATAGCTGTTTCGACTTCGATTTCGGCAAAACAGGGATTGCTGATCCGCAACCGGGCCGATTTTGAAGGAGCCAGGAATCTCAATGCTGTCGTATTCGATAAAACCGGAACCCTGACTAAGGGTGAGTTTGGAGTTACGGACATTGTATCCGAAAGCAGCTATGCCGATGAGGAAGTGTTGCAGCTGGCTGCGGCCATCGAGCAAAATTCGGAACATCCCATTGCGGCCGGGATCGTCGCTTCCGCTAAAGAAAAAGGAATCCCAATCGGCAAAGTGACTGATTTTGAATCGATTACCGGCAAAGGCATCCAGGGAAAGGTGGACGGCCGGAAAGTCAACGTGGTCAGTCCGGGATACGTCAACAGCAACCAATTGAGTTATAACAAGGAGCTGTTCAACGGGCTGTCGGAAGAAGGCAAGACCGTCGTCTTTGTGCTTGTTGAAGATGAACTCGCCGGTATGATTGCGCTGGCCGATATTGTGCGGGATACGGCGAAAGAAGCCGTGGCGGCATTAAAGGCAAAAGGCATCCATTCGATCATGCTGACCGGGGACAATAAGAAAGTGGCAAACTGGGTGGCGGCGCAAGTGGGAATTGATGAAGTCTATGCGGAAGTGCTGCCGGACGACAAAGCCAATCAAATCACATTGATCAAAGAAAAAGGCTGGCGGGTGGCGATGACGGGAGATGGCGTGAACGATGCGCCGGCACTTGCGACGGCCGACCTCGGCATTGCCATCGGAGCGGGTACCGATGTAGCGATGGAGACGGCCGACGTCGTCCTTGTGAGAAGCAACCCGAACGATGTCGTGGCATTGATCAATCTGTCGAAGAAGACCTACCGCAAGCTGGTCCAGAATCTATGGTGGGCCACTGGCTACAATATTTTCGCCATCCCGCTGGCTGCAGGGGTTTTGGCGCCGTGGGGCATTATCGTAAGCCCGGCTGTCGGAGCGGTCTTTATGAGTCTGAGTACGGTCATCGTGGCCATCAACGCGAAATTGTTAAAGGCGTAAAATAGAAACATCAGGTTTCAGTTTAATCCAACATTTTTTAAGATTTCCCAACAGCAAAAGGAAGAGAAGCTGTCCAAACCGGACAGTTCTCTTCCTTTTTTCATTTTCATAACCGATCATGAATATGTTTCTTCAATGAATAGCCAATATTAATCAGCGCGGATTCGGTATCTGCTTCAGCATCCTTCACTTTATACTAGAGCCTGCCTGCCAACTGCTATAGACTGGAGACAGAGAGAATTTTCTTATGGTGGGGGCTTGATCCGAAAGGAGACAGGCTTTTCATGAATATAGATGTGAGCGGATTTTGAAAGGGGATTTCCAATGCTGAATTTAAAATACCTGGATTTATTGGCGCAGAATTACGACAGCGAGGAAAAAGTGGCGACCGAAATCATCAACCTTGAAGCGATACTGGATCTGCCTAAGGGCACGGAGCATTTTGTCAGTGATTTGCACGGCGAGTACAATGCGTTTCAGCATGTGCTGCGAAACGGTTCCGGCAATGTGAAAGTGAAAATCAGGGATCTGTTCAAGGATGAATTGCAGGAACAAGAACTGAATGAATTTGCCACGCTGGTTTATTATCCGGAAGAGAAACTGCGATTGATCAAAAGCAATTTCAGCAGCAAACGGGAATTGCGGCAATGGTACATAGAAATCATCGAGCGCATGCTGAAACTGGTGTCTTATGCTTCCTCGAAGTATACACGTTCGAAATTGCGCAGAGCCTTGCCTAAGCAATTTGTCTACATCATTGAAGAAATGCTGTACAAGACGGACGAGTTCAACAACAAAAAGGATTATTACGCAAAAATGGTCGATCAGATTATCTCGCTTGGCCAGGCGGACAAGCTGATTGTTGGGCTGGCGTACACGATGCAGCGCCTCACTGTGGATCATCTTCATGTCGTCGGCGATATTTACGACCGGGGGCCGGATCCGCATAAAATCATGGATACGCTCATCGATTATCATTCCGTCGATGTTCAATGGGGCAACCATGATGTTCTGTGGCTAGGCGCGTTTTCCGGGTCCAAAGTTTGCCTGGCGAACATCATCCGGATCTGCGCGCGTTATAACAACCTGGACATCATCGAGGATGTCTACGGCATCAATTTGCGGCCGCTTTTGAATTTGGCAGAAACATACTACGAGGACAATCCGGCTTTTCACCCGAAACGCATTACAGACGAAAAACTGACGGAGCAGGAACAGCTGCAAATCACGAAAATCCATCAGGCCATTTCCGTCATCCAATTCAAGCTGGAAAGCCCGATCATCAAAAGGCGTTCATGTTTTGACATGAAGGACCGCTTGTTGCTGGAAAAGGTTGATTACGATAAAAACGAAGCGACGCTTCAGGGGAAGACCTATGGCCTCGTAAACACTTGCTTCGCAACCGTCGATCCGGAACAGCCCGATAAACTGCTGGAGGAAGAACAGCAAGTGATCGACAAATTGCTGTTTTCCTTCCAGCATTCCGAGAAACTGGCCCGGCATATGAACTTCCTGATGAAAAAAGGAAGCCTTTATTTGCAGTACAACGGCAATTTACTGATCCACGGCTGCATCCCGCTGGAGGAAAACGGGGATATGAAGCAAATGGAGATTGAAGGCAAGAGCTACGCAGGCCGTGAATTGCTCGATGTGTTTGAGCAATATCTCCGCCACGCATTTGCCCATCCGGAAGAAACCGATGATTTTGCGACCGATATGGTGTGGTACCAGTGGACCGGGGAAAACTCCTCACTTTTTGGGAAACGCGAGATGACGACTTTTGAGCGCTATTTCATCAAAGAAAAAGAAACGCATAAAGAACGGAAAAATCCGTATTACTATTTGCGGGAAGATGAGGACATGTGCCGCAAGATGCTTGCTGAATTCGACTTGAATCCGGATCATGGCCGCATCATCAATGGCCATACACCGGTAAAAGAAATTGACGGAGAAAATCCGATCAAGGCGAACGGCAAAATGATCGTCATCGACGGCGGATTTTCAAAAGCCTATCAATCCACTACCGGCATCGCCGGTTATACCCTCTTGTACAACTCTTACGGCATGCAGCTCGTCGCTCACCAGCTGTTCACTTCAAAACAGGAAGTGTTAAGCAACGGAGCCGACGTCTTGTCGATCAAACGCCTGGTCGACGAAGAGTTGGAGCGGAAAAAGGTAAGAGAAACTAATATCGGCCAACAGCTCCGACAGGAAATCGCCAACTTGAACAGCCTGCGGAAGCATCGGTATATGGAATAATATTTGAGAAGGAGCTTCGAGAGAAGTTTCTTCTTTTTTAAAATTGAAATGGTATAAAAAAAGAGAGCCTGCATTGAGCGGGCTCTCTTTAGGCTGTCGAGATACACTCTCAGCAGCCTGTTTTTTCCGGATTCTCATCCAACTTTTTGACTTGCATTGTTTTTAACATCATTTTCTTATGGTTTTTTCGCTTTTCGCAGGCGAAAAGCATCCATTTGGCTTTTGACCTTAACTTTTGAAGGGGTATTTATCTGAATTAAGCCTCTATCAGCTTCTTATGCGGTATTTTCTTATGGTGGGATCAGCGTATTAGCGGATATCGGCGTTCAGAAAATTAATTCGGCGTTCAGCGAATTATATCAGCGTTGGCCCAAAGCGTGTTGATTGGAGAAACTGGGCATGACATTGGATTGGAAAGTGTTTCGCTACGGAGCCGAACAGGCCATTTATTCCATCCGAGCCCATTCGAGAGTGAAGAACAAGGATTATTAAAGGCTTTTATAGAATATTTTAAGCAATAAGCAAAAGTCAGGATGTGTTGAAAATGATTAAGACGCCTATTCACTTGGTGGAAGAAGTCATTTTTTCAAATCAGGATGCCGGCATTGCAGAATATTCGATTCGCGATGCGGATTGGCGGGACCAGGGCGGACTGGTTTTATATGTATTTGCCGAAAAGAAGAGCTGGATTGTCATTGAAAGCGAGTGGATTCCATCTCCCATCAATGACGATAGCGCTTTTATCCGCTGGCTAGATGGAGAACGCCTGCTTCTCGTGAGACGCAGAACCAGCAGACAAAAAGATAACGTCTTCATCATAAACCCCGCTGGTGAAGTGCTCTCTTCCTTCCACGCAGGGGATGCGATTGAAGGCGTCTTGGTCGGTCCAGAAGGCATTTGGATCAGCTATTATTACGGGAGTTTGAGGGAAGGGGTGCCAGGTGAAAAGCTTGTCTTGTTTGATTTGACGGGAACTCCTCTTTTCAAATATGAATCAGACTTGCCAACCAAACCCGATATACTGGAAGTGCTGGCGCTGGTTAAAGGTGAGAATTCTTCGGTTTGGATGGTCCCATTGACAAAACCATTGGTAAAAATCGTTCCTGAGTCGAAGTCCATTATCGTCTACGAGGACCCGAAATTGCTGAAGGCGGGAACTTTTGCCGTCAGTATCCGCGGGGATTTCGTCTACTTTGTGTTGGAGGATACCGAATGGTGCTATGCCTGCCGAATCGGGGAAGAGTTGGCGCAGCCCATCGGCAAAATCGAAGGCCTGTCGAGAGGACTCGGGCCGCGTGAGTCCTACAACTTTATCGCCTACCCGAGAACGAGTGGAGAAGTGAAGCTGTACCGGATTCAGAATAAAGAAGAGTATTTTTTGGCATAAATTGATAAGACCCATTTCAAGTATAAAAAGGTCACTGTGAAAAAGGGTGATTGAAAGCTATGAAATTCATGCACAAAAAAATTGGGCGCTGAATGGGTATCACCTATTCCAGCGCTTTTTTTGTTTAATTAATTGGGGATGACATTGCGAGAGTAATAGATGAAGTTTTAGTTGGAATAAGTGAAAGGATTTCCATTTTCTATTTATAAAGAAGAGGATTTTTTGTAGTAATATACAAATGTGAATTAGTTGTAAGAAAATTGAAACTGTTTGACGTTTAATTCGTATTAATATTATAAACATAGTTGTTGGAAGGCACATTGAAGATTTTTTGGAAAATGAGGAGGAGGGAATGTTATGCATCTTATAAAAAATAACGAGCACGTATCTATGAAAAAGGCTTTTGGTATCCTGTTTTTGATTTTCGCCAGTTTATTCATTGTGGGTTGTTCAGCTGATGGGGCAGAAGAAGGCAATGGAGAAGAACTCGAAGAGACGGCTGATGGGAGTGAACAAGCAATCCGGGCTGTTATCGAGCAGGAATTCAATGGGCCGGACGAGACCTACAAAGAATTATGGGATGCAGCGATGGAAGCACAAATTTCAGACGAATATGTTGATGACTATGAAGGCTATCTGGAATCACCTGAACACCAATCACTCATAAGCTATTCGGAAGAAACCTTTGCATTCTATTTTACAGAGAACGGCTATGAAAACTTTATCAATCAAGCGCCAGCGTTTATGTACTCTACCTTTGATTACGATTATGAGTTGAAGACTTCCAATATTGAAATCGTTCAAAGCGAAAATGGAGAAACGTTATACGACTTCACTTTCCAGGTGGAATACACAGATGAAAACGGCGAATCAAGTCAATTCGATTTCGAGGGGAAAGCAATTGCACCTGAAGAAGGGAAAATCGGGGAGATTGAATACATGGACGAGGGCCAAGGACTGCTTGAAGAGCTAAGAAACAATGAATAAAATCAGTCTTCAACACGCTGCCTTGTGGTGGCGTTTTTTACATTTAAGATGACCGATAGGAAGTTCATCTATTGGAGCAAATAGCGCACCGATCCGCGTATTTCAGGTTTTGGAAACCTTGCGAATTAGAGTCTTATTGTCTTTTGGAGAAGTTTGAGTATAAATAGTCACTCTATCGGAGCTCTGATTACATATATTATTCGTATATCAACGTTCAGGAGAATATATCAACGCTCAGAGAATTATATCAACGTTCAGCA
>DATHVZ010000124.1:0-21585 GCA_035461005.1 Planococcus sp. (in: firmicutes)
ATGAAAAAACCAGCTGCTATTTCTTGCCGCTTATTATATCAATGATATGCTGCCAGGTTTCCCATTGGAGCGCATCTCTCGGTTCACCATCACCGATTACGCCATAGCCGACCATCGCGCCCAAAGCAGCCGCCAGGACGATCAAAGCGGTAACCAGGATAATCCGAAGCCAGATTGGAAACATGCGTATCTGGACCCACCAGGTTTTCTTCTGCTGCTTGTCCCCAGTCGCTTCTTCGTTTTTATGTTCTTTTCTTGCAGAAACTTTTTTAGTCGGCTCAGCCATTTACGTCGTCAACCTTTCCAATGCTGCATACTCCTGTCCATTACTGCCGGAGCATAGCACATCCACAGTTCTGTCGCGGCCGCGTATCAACGAAGTCCCGCATGTTGCCATTATACTAAAAAACTGTTGTTGCTGCACACACAAAAGGAAATCGGCCTGATTTTATCGGGATCTCTTAGGAAGGCTGGCCAACATTATCCCTGTGCCGTTAGCTACACAGTTCATCGGATCTTCTGCAATAAAAACAGGTACCTTCAGCTCTTCTGCGAGTAATTTTTCAATGCCATGCAACAACGCGCCTCCGCCTGTCAAAATTACCCCTCTGTCAATTATATCCGCTGATAGTTCTGGCGGCGTCTTCTCCAACACATTCTTGGCCGACTTTACAATCATGTTGATAGATTCCCGCATTGCCAATTCGATTTCATCCGAATGAAGGGAAATAATGCGCGGAAGCCCGGATACCATATCGCGGCCTCGGATTTCCATCTCGTCTTTCCGCCCGCCTTTATAGACAGTGCCAATCTCCATTTTTATATTCTCAGCTGTTCGTTCACCAATCAGCATTTTATAATGCTTTTTTACGTATTGCAGAATATCATTGTCAAAAACATCACCGGCTACTTTAATCGATTCACTTGTAACGATGTCGCCCATCGAAAGGACGGCAACGTCAGTTGTTCCTCCGCCGATGTCAACAACCATATTGCCTGTCGGTTGGTAAATGTCCATTCCGGTTCCGATGGCAGCAACTTTCGGTTCTTCTTCAAGGTAAACTTTTTTGCCCCCTGATTTTTCAGCAGCTTCCCGGATTGCTTTCTGCTCAACACTCGTTACATTCGTCGGACAGCAAATAAGGATGCGAGGTTTGTTCATAAATCCTCTTACTTTCAATTTTTCAATAAAATAATTCAGCATAATTTCGGTTACATCAAAATCTGCGATGACGCCTTCTTTTAAGGGTCGCACAGTAATGATATTTTCCGGTGTACGCCCAATCATTTTTCTCGCTTCTTCCCCCACAGCAATTACCTGGTTCGTTCTCCGGTCCATGGCAACGACCGACGGTTCATTCAAAATTACCCCTTTGCCTTTTACGTATATCAGAACATTTGCTGTTCCTAGGTCAATTCCTATATCTCTTGAAAACAACATTCATGCTTCCCCTTCCGGTAATGGTCAATCTATTATGTATTTTTCTGTAAAGACTCTCCTAACTGAATATTTTAACACAAAGATTCGGACTCCTACACAATTTTTTTGAAAGAATATCTGTTATTTTGAGAAAACTTTGTTTTAACCTATTATTATTCTTCACCACGCTTTCCACCAGCACCCGCTTCGCAATTTCCAAGGCAATTTAGGTTGATGGCCCCAAAATTAAAAAGCCCGGAAGCAAATTTGCTTCCGGACTGTAATGATGAATAAATTATAAAGAATTAGACCGTCTGTTCTTCCATGACTGGTGCTTCTTCTGTCATGACGCGTTCGATGTCAGCGCCAAGGGATGCAAGTTTCTTATGAAAGTCAACGTATCCGCGATCGAGATGATACAGTTCATTTACTCGGGTTATTCCTTCTGCAGCAAGTCCTGCCAAAATCAAAGCAGCCGCTGCCCGCAAGTCTGTAGCTGATACTTCAGCTCCCTGCAGTTTAGAAGGTCCTTCCATAATGACTGAACGCCCCTCGATTTTAACTGAAGCATTCATACGGCGGAATTCTTCCACGTGCATAAAGCGATTTTCAAATACCGTTTCAGTCAAAATTCCATTGCCTTTGGCAGTCAGCATCAATGACATCATCTGAGACTGCATGTCTGTCGGAAATCCTGGATGAGGCATTGTTTTGATATCAATCGAGCGAAGTGGCCGGCTGGCCTGAATGCGAAGTCCCTCATCCGTTTCTTCGATTCTTACACCCATTTCACCAAGTTTTGAAATCAATGCCGCCATATGTTCCGGAACTGCATTTTCAATCGTTATATCGCCTTCAGTGATAGCCGCGGCTACCATGAATGTTCCGGCTTCAACACGGTCCGGAATGATGTAATGCTCAGCGCCATGAAGTTCTTCAACGCCTTCGATACGGATTGTATCTGTACCGGCGCCAATCACTTTACCACCCATTTGGTTGATGTACGTAGCCAAGTCGACGATTTCCGGCTCTTTCGCAGCGTTTTCGATAATTGTAACACCCTCTGCCAGGGCTGCTGCGGTCATAATGTTTTCTGTTGCTCCGACACTTGGAAAGTCCAGATAGATTTTGGCCCCACGCAATCTGCCACTAACATCCGCTTCAACAAAACCGTTGCCGAATGTAATTTTTGCGCCCATCGCTTCAAACCCCTTCAGGTGAAGTTCAATCGGACGTGATCCGATTGCGCAACCGCCTGGAAGGGCCACTCGGGCAAATCCATTGCGTGCCAGGAGCGGTCCCATAACCAAAATTGAAGCTCTCATTTTTCTGACGTATTCGAATTGAGCTTCACTTGATAAGGTTCCCGATGAGTCGATATGCATTTCATTTTTTTCGGGGAAGTACTGAATGCTCACGTTCAGGCTTTTTAGAACCTCTTGAATGGTGTAAACATCTGCCAGATGTGGAACTTCCTTGATGATGCTCTTTCCTGAACCCGCAAGCAACGCTCCGGCCAGGACTGGAAGTACTGCATTCTTAGCCCCTTCCACTCTTACTTTACCTTTTAATTTGTTTCCGCCTCTTACGATGATCTGTTCCACTGATATGCCCTCCATGTGTAAAATAATCTGTTGAATTTCTTTGTAAAATGTATATAAACCGCTAAAAGTCCAATGTCATAATTTAGAAACAAAACCTTATCTATAATACCCGTTATTTATTAAAATAACAAGTATCTGGCAGATAATATTTTAAACAAAATAACATGCCTGATTATAGTATTCGGTATAAGCTTTTGATTTATGTCCGTCGACTCAGACTTAATATTACAATTTGATTACAATGAATATTTTCCCCGAATATAGGAAAATAAACATGGTTTTTAAATATATTTCCCGGGAAATAGCTAAGGTTTGGCAAATCGCCCTATTTCCACCTAGTGGAAACACGGCAAATCGCCAAATCTCAGAAGAGATAGGGCAATTGCCGGGACCAGGAAGATATATTCAGGAAAAATGTAGAAACACTTGTCCCTAAGGCAATACTGAGGAATATATACAGGATCTGGGCCTGCAGCACATTGTGCTTGCGAATCCATTTATCAAACATTACCGCACGAAGTGCGTAAAATGAAACTCCCGTAAAAAAGATGTGGCTAAAGATAGAGATTAATGCCTGTTGGCCGATTACCATTTCCATTTTAACTCCCCCTTCCAATTATTAATGCTGTATAAAATGCATTTCTTAATTAAAAAAGCGGGCAAAAGTTAAGATCACTTTTGCCCGCCTTCGCTTTTCTATATTTTACCCTCATGAACATTGATACGATTCATCGCACGCTTCAAGGCAAGCTCAGCCCGCTTGAAGTCGACTTCTTCTTTCTTCGCCTGGAGCAACGCTTCTGCACGTCGAGCTGATTCTTGTGCGCGAGCGAGGTCGATATCGGTCGCACGCTCAGCTGACTGGGCAAGAATCGTTACTTTTTCAGGACGAACTTCGAGGAATCCTCCGCTTACAGCTACCAATTCCGTCGAGTTGTCTTTCTTTAATCGGACTGCGCCGATTCCAAGAGGTGCTACTGTCGGGATGTGTCCGGGCAGGATGCCCATTTCACCGGATGCTGTAACCGCTATTACCATGGAGACTTCTGAATCGTATACCGGGCCGTCGGGAGTGACAATATTGACTGTAATGGTCTTCATTCTTTCCCCTCCTGGTCCCTGATTTTAGACTTCTACGCCCATGCTTTTGGCTTTGGCGATTACATCTTCAATGCGTCCTACCAAACGGAAAGCATCCTCAGGCAAGTGGTCATATTTACCGGCAAGGATTTCCTGGAACCCTTTGATTGTTTCTTGAACCGGCACGTAAGAACCTTTTTGTCCTGTGAACTGCTCTGCCACGTGGAAGTTTTGGGATAGGAAGTTTTGAATGCGGCGCGCACGGTTAACCGTAAGCTTATCCTCGTCACTCAACTCATCCATACCAAGGATTGCAATGATATCCTGAAGTTCACGGTAGCGCTGAAGCGTTTCCTGAACCTGACGGGAAACGCCATAATGCTCTTCTCCAACGATTTCAGGCGACAATGCGCGCGAAGTTGAAGCAAGCGGATCCACCGCTGGGTAGATACCCATTTCAGAAAGTTTACGTTCAAGGTTAGTTGTCGCGTCCAAGTGAGCGAAAGTTGTAGCCGGAGCCGGATCCGTATAGTCATCGGCTGGTACGTAAATCGCCTGAATTGAAGTAACAGAACCTGTGCTTGTCGTCGTAATACGTTCCTGCAATTGGCCCATTTCCGTAGCAAGTGTCGGCTGGTAACCAACGGCAGATGGCATGCGGCCAAGTAACGCTGATACCTCAGAACCTGCTTGCGTGTAACGATAGATATTATCGATGAACAGGAGTACGTCCGCGCCTTGTTCGTCACGGAAATATTCAGCCATTGTCAAAGCGGACAAAGCAACACGCATACGCGCGCCAGGCGGCTCGTTCATCTGGCCGAAGACCATTGCAGTTTTCTTGATAACACCGGATTCGCTCATCTCGTGGAATAAGTCGTTTCCTTCACGTGTACGCTCACCAACACCAGCGAATACAGAAAGACCGCCGTGCTCTTGAGCGATGTTGTTGATCAATTCCTGGATAAGAACTGTTTTACCTACACCGGCACCACCGAAGAGACCGATTTTACCACCTTTGATGTAAGGAGCAAGCAAGTCAACAACTTTGATACCTGTTTCAAGAATTTGAACTTCTGTTGAAAGATGTTCAAATGTAGGGGCTTCACGGTGAATCGGGTTACGGGGCTGTGTAGCCGGAATTTCTTCACCCAAGTCGATTATTTCACCGAGCACGTTGAATACGCGGCCCAATGTTACATCTCCAACTGGAACAGTAATAGCGCTGCCCATATCGGTTACAACCGATCCACGCTGCAATCCATCAGTGGATTCCATCGCGATCGTACGAACGGTGTCATCGCCAAGGTGCAAGGCTACTTCTAAAGTCAAAGTAACTTGTGCCTGATTGGGACGATCAATTTTTACAGTTAGGGCGTTGTAGATTTCTGGAAGATGGCCATCGGCAAACTTGATGTCTACAACCGGACCCATAACTTGAAGAACGTGTCCTGTGTTCATGCAATTCCCTCCTGTCTTGCGTTTATTGAATCTTTATTACAAGCTCAGACGCCCAAAAAGGCGCCTTTGCTCTTTATATTATTTTATTCAAGTGCCGCTGCTCCGCCGACGATTTCAGAGATTTCCTGAGTGATTGCCGCCTGGCGGGCACGGTTGTATGAAAGTGTCAATCCGTCGATCAAATCAGACGCATTGTCGGTCGCGCTCTTCATTGCTGTCATTGAAGCCGCATGTTCACTTGCTTTGCCGTCAAGAACGGCACCGAAAATCAGGCTTTCTGCGTATTGTGGAAGAAGAACTTCCAGGATGGCTTCAGCAGATGGATCGAATTCGTAAGACGAAGTCGCTCCGGTCGGCTTAATATCCGTCAATGGCAGAACCTTCGTTTCAGTGACTTCCTGCTGAATAGCTGAGACAAAGTGATTATAGTACATATAAACTTCGTCATATGCACCTTCTGAGAACATACCAACAGCTTTGCGCGTAATTTCTTTGATATCCGAAAAAGAAGGATGATCCGGCAGTGCGATTGTGCTCTCCAGAATCGTCATTCCTTGTTTCGTAAAGAAATCCCGACCTTTACGGCCAATGCTCAGGATAACAAATTCATCATTTGATGTATGGCGTTCACGGATTTTATTGCTCACAGTACGCAAAATGTTACTGTTGTATCCGCCAACCAACCCACGGTCAGATGTGATTACAAGATATGCGGTTTTCTTCACAGGGCGCGTTGTCATCATCGGATGGCTTGCGTCATTCGATCCGGCAGCTATGGAAGCTACGACGTCCTGAATTTTCGCCATGTACGGAACGAACGCTCTCGCGTTCACTTCGGCACGGCTCAATTTGGAAGCGGAAACCATCTGCATGGCTCTTGTAATCTGGCTTGTTTTCTTTGTTGACGTAATTCGGTTTTTTATGTCGCGTAAAGATGCCACTGGTATTTCACCACCTTAATATTTTTTCTTCTGATCCAGCTGAAACGTTTACTCTGATTTTGCGAATGTGCGTTTGAAATCGTTGATTGCCGCGCCAAATGCTTCGTCAGAAGGCAAACCTTTCGTAGTGCGGATAGTTTCCAAAATTTCTGTGTGGTTCGAATCCAACCAGCTGGTCAATTCAGCTTCGAAACGGGAAATATCCTGAAGCGCAATGTCATCAAGGAAACCTTTAGTCAATGCGTAGAAGATTACAACCTGTTTCTCAACTTTGATCGGGCTGTTCAAGTCCTGTTTCATAACTTCAACAGTCCGTTTACCGCGCTCCAGCTTAGCTGCTGTCGCAGCGTCAAGGTCAGAACCGAATTGAGAGAACGATTCCAATTCACGGAACGCAGCCAAATCAAGGCGCAATGTACCCGCAACTTTTTTCATCGCTTTGATCTGAGCTGAACCACCAACACGTGATACAGAAAGACCGGCGTTAATCGCTGGGCGTACACCCGCAAAGAATAGATCTGATTGAAGGAAGATTTGTCCATCAGTGATCGAGATTACGTTTGTCGGAATATATGAAGAAATATCGCCAGCTTGCGTTTCAACGAACGGCAATGCTGTGATTGAACCTGAACCAAGAGTTTCGTTCAACTTCGCTGCACGCTCAAGAAGGCGTGAGTGCAAGTAGAAAACGTCACCCGGGTAAGCTTCACGGCCTGGTGGACGGCGAAGCAGGAGCGAAAGTTCGCGATATGCAGATGCTTGTTTCGTCAAATCATCATAGACGATCAGGACGTGTTTGCCTTCGAACATGAATTCTTCGGCCATTGTGATGCCGGCGTAAGGAGCCAGGTACAATAGTGGTGCCGGCTGTGAAGCTGATGCCGTCACAACGATTGTGTAGTCCAAAGCGCCATTTTTACGGAAAGTTTCAACTACGTTACGAACAGTTGATTCTTTTTGTCCGATTGCAACATAGATACAGATCATGTCCTGGTCAGACTGGTTCAAAATTGTATCGATTGCTACAGACGTTTTACCAGTCTGGCGGTCACCGATGATCAATTCGCGTTGTCCGCGGCCGATTGGCACTAATGCGTCAATCGCTTTGATGCCTGTTTGAAGAGGTTCGTGAACTGATTTACGAGCCATAACCCCTTGTGCAGGGCTTTCGATTGGACGTGATTTTGTTGTGTTGATCGGGCCTAAGCCGTCAACAGGCTGTCCAAGCGGATTTACTACACGTCCGATAAGTTCGTGTCCTACCGGTACTTCCATAATGCGGCCAGTTCGACGCACTTCATCGCCTTCTTTGATGTCAGAGAATGGCCCAAGGATGATGATACCAACATTATTGGCTTCCAAGTTTTGTGCCATACCCAATACACCAGTAGAGAACTCAACAAGTTCTCCAGCCATGACGTTGTCGAGGCCATGAGCGCGAGCGATACCATCACCAACTGTGATTACTGTACCGATGTCGTCAACTTTCATCTCTGATTGGTAATTTTCAATCTGCGCTTTAATCAGACCGCTGATTTCTTCAGCTTTGATGCTCATGTATGTCACCCTCTCATAATTTCATTTATTAACCGATCAATTGACGTTGCAGGCGAGCCAGTTTCGTGCTGATGCTGCTGTCGTAGATGCGGTTTCCGATTTGAAGGCGCAATCCACCGATTAACGATGGATCTACGATGTTTTCAATTCGCAATGCCTGTTTACCTACTTTTTGTGCAAATACAGAGGAAATCGATGCGTGTTCCTCTTTCGTCAACGGACGAGTCGAGTATACTTTTGCATCCTGGATTCCCTGTGCATCATTGGAAAGGCTGATGTAAGCATCAACCAATTCCCCTATTTCATCTAAACGTTTCCGCTCAGCAATCAATTGGATCGTATTGATCACGAATTTATTGCCTTGCTGGAACAATTCGTTGATAAGATTGATTCGTTTTTCAGACGATAATTTTGGAGAAATCATCAGTTGATAAAGTTCAGGAGTCGTCGCGAAAACTTTTTTCACTTCGCGCAGATCCTGTTCAACTTCAGCAGTCACCTGATGTTTTTGTGCCGTTTGGAACAATGCTAATGCATAGCGCTCTGCAGCTTGACTCATTGCACTTCGCCTGCCTTCGCAATCGTTTCGTTAATCAACTGGCGGTTGTCTTCCTCAGAGATTTCTTTTTCCAGAATTTTCGTAGCTGCAAGCAATGACAATGCCACAACTTCCGAACGAACTGCCGAAATCGCTTTGTCTCTTTCGTTGGCAATTTCAAGAACTGCTTCTTCTTTCATGCGGCCGGTTTCAGCTTGTGCTGTCGTGATAATACCCTCACGAGAAACTTCGCCTTGCTTTTTGGCATTTTCAACGATTTCCTGTGCTTGTGTACGCGCTTCTTTCAGAAGGCTGCGCTGTTCATCAAGCATTTTTTGGGATTCCAGGCGGCTGTTTTCAGCAACTTCGATTTCACTTGCGATCAAGTCTTCACGTTGCTGCATTATGCCCATCAAAGGTCCCCATGCGAATTTCTTCAGCAATAACATCAATGCGATAAACACGATTAACGTCGCTGCAATGTCTCCAATATTCAAAAATTCCCCGGCAGCACCGAGTACGAGGTGATCAAAAAACACGATTGTTTCACTCCCTTCAAGAGCCTAAATGTACGTTTCTTCTATCTATAAGATCTTTAAGATGATTTTTCAGTTGGAAAGTGATTCATACAAGCGTAAATGGCGAAAAACATGCCGGAGCATTCTCGCCATTCAGCTTTTTATTGCCAAACTAAAACGCCCCAATAACGGCCGTTTTCGCTTTTCGATACTACTGGTTCATTACGATGAACGCGATAACTACGGCGATGATTGGAACTGCCTCGACCAAAGCTACACCGATAAACATTGTTGTTTGAAGAACGCCGCGTGCTTCTGGTTGGCGAGCGATACCTTCAACTGTTTTTGAAACGATAAGTCCGTTACCGATACCTGCACCTAGTGCTGCTAAACCTACTGCTATTGCTGCTGCTAATAAACCCATTTTAAAATGTCCTCCTCAGGATGATTGTTTTTTTTTGTGTTTTTTTGCCCATAACAGGCGGTTTTATACTCAATGGTCGTCGCTGACTTTATGCGATATATAAACCATCGTCAACATTACGAAAATAAATGCCTGGATTGTTCCGATAAAGATGGAGAACCCTTGCCATGCCATCATAGGCAACGCTGCGGCGGCAAATCCGAATATTCCAGCACCCGCTGTAACTGCCAGCAACCCCAAAAGGATTTCACCGGCAAAGATGTTCCCGTAAAGACGCAGACCGAGTGTCAGCGTATTTGCGAATTCCTCAATGATTTTCAATGGGAACAGGAATGGCATTGGTTTCAAATAATCCGCACCGTATCCTTTCAAGCCTTTTTGTTTGATACCGTAATAATGGCTTAAAAGGATAATTGTTACTGCCAGTGTCATCGTTACTGTTGGATCGGCTGTCGGTGATTTCCACCAAACATCTCCGTAAACAATAACTGAAAATGGCAGACCCAGCATATTCGAGACAAAAATGAACATGATCAGCGTAATTCCAAGTACATGGAATCGTCCACCATCTCTCCAGTCCATGTTGCTCTTTATGATACCCTTCACGAAATCCATAATCCATTCCATGAAGTTTTGCATCCCAGTCGGTTTCAGTTTCAAGTTCCGCGTTGCAATGAATGCGATAAGGAACACAATCAGAGCGGCTACAAGTAGCATCATGACGTTGGATAAGTTAAACCATAGACCGAACAGCGGATCTTGCCACATTGGAGCTCCATGATCCACGATAGTTTCACCTCTCTTTCCACATTCTTAATGGTGTTTCACGTGATGGATGATCCGCTCCGTCAAAAGCAGGATATAAGGAATCATCAATCCAATTACCGTACTGACCAAGTGAATGTGCTCTGCGAATAATATCGCTATCGCAACAGCTGCAACACCTGATGCAAACCGTAATGCCGTTCCAAGGGAACGAACTTTCGAGCCTTCTGCCACCGCCCGGTCAAATTTGTCCATTCGCCGAACCAGGATCCACATATTATAAATGCCGAACAAAGTTCCGATGATCAGACCCGCAAAGACATCCTGGTATGGAGTGAAACCCCAGCCCAACACGAATATTGCCAGGATAAAAATGATTATCCTCTTATGTCTTGTGAAAATCTCCCTGAGTCCATTCATTTTTTTACCTGTCTCCTGATTCGAATTTTCGGACGGTCTGAAGCATTGCCCAGACGCCGGTTGAGATGCCTGCGAGAAGGCAGATGACCAGAAAAAGCGGGGCGGTTCCGAACCCTTCATCGAGCCACATGCCTGTGAACGCACCGATGAGTACGGCCCCGACAAGTTGTGAGAGTATGGCACTGTAAAGTGCCATCGCTTGCAAGGGACTTTTTTTCGGGTGCATGATAATCCCCTCGAAATTCGTTGATTTGACATTTTACCCCTAAAAAAGAGCAGTCGCATCAGGCTTTTGCCATAAAAAATTATGTAAAAAAACCTTCTCATGCATACCCTTTGTAAGCATACATTAGGGGTAAAATCATGTCAATTGATAGAAGTGAAAAACTTCACAAGCAAAATACGCCTGACATATTGTGGACAAAAGTTCACAATATGTTTATTTGGCACTAAAATAATGATGCAGCGCTTCAACGATGCGGACCGATGCCTTGCCGTCTCCGTATGGATTCGATGCATGTGACATCGCTTTATAGGCTGCTTCATCCGTCAATAATTCTTTCGCCATTGTGTAAATCGTTTCTTCATCCGTTCCGGCAAGTTTCAGCGTGCCGGCATCAATGCCTTCCGGACGTTCGGTTGTATCCCGGAGCACCAGAACCGGCTTGCCGAGCGATGGCGCTTCTTCCTGAATGCCGCCCGAGTCGGTTAATATAATGAAGGAACGCGCCGCGAAATTATGGAAATCCAGAACTTCCAGCGGTTCGATCAGGTGAATACGCGGGTCGCGGCCAAGCACTTCATCCGCTACTTCGCGAACGGCCGGGTTCATATGGACCGGGTAAACGACCTGAATATCATCGTGCTCTTCAATCAGCCGTTTAATGGCGCGGAACATATTGCGCATCGGCTGTCCGAGATTTTCCCGGCGATGTGCCGTTAACAGGATCATGCGGTCCGAACCGATCTTTTCAAGAATCGGATGCGAATAAGTCTCTCTCACAGTCGTCTGCAACGCGTCAATCGCTGTATTGCCCGTGATGTATACTGTTTCTTCCTTTTTATTCTCAGCCAGCAGATTCTGAGCCGATTTTTCAGTCGGTGCAAAATGCAGGTCTGCAATGACACCGGTCAATTGGCGGTTCATCTCTTCCGGATAAGGCGAAAATTTATTGTGCGTCCGCAACCCAGCCTCTACATGGCCAACGGCGATCTGGTTATAGAAAGCAGCCAGACTTGCGACAAAAGTAGTCGATGTATCGCCATGAACGAGCACGATATCCGGCTTTGCTTCCTTCATCACTTTGTCCAAACCTTCCAAAGCACGCGTAGTTACTTCGATGAGTGTTTGGCGGTCTTTCATAATATTCAGATCAAAATCCGGTGTGATTTTAAAAGTTTCCAGCACCTGGTCCAGCATTTCACGATGCTGTGCCGTAACTGTCACAAGCGGTTCAATCGTTTCTGGATGTTTCTGAAGTTCCAGCACGAGCGGGGCCATTTTAATGGCTTCCGGCCGCGTGCCGAAGATCGTCATCACTTTCCACTTCTTAGTCAAAAGGATCAGCCTCGCTTTTCTATTGTCTAGTCTTCGGCGGCCCAGCTCTTCGGGTCATAAGCCACTTTGGCTGTGCGACTGAAAAGACGCCGCTTCGCCAAATCGTCTTATGCCTGTCAGAGCTTAACGGGCGCCTTCGCTTTTCGCGTATTATTTTGTACCAAACAAACGATCTCCGGCATCTCCAAGACCTGGAACGATATAACCGTGTTCGTTCAATTTTTCATCAAGCGCTGCGATATAAATGTCTACATCCGGATGCGCTTGTTGCAATGCCTCCACGCCTTCCGGTGCTGCAATGATGCACATGAAACGGATTTTCACCGCTCCGCGTTTCTTCAAGGAATTGACGGCTTCGATAGCCGATCCGCCGGTTGCAAGCATCGGGTCGACAACTATCAATTCACGCTCCTGGACATCAGAAGGCATTTTGAAATAATATTCGACGGGCTGCAAAGTTTCCGGGTCACGGTACAGACCGATATGGCCCACTTTCGCCGCTGGAATCAGTTTCAAAATTCCATCAACCATTCCAATTCCCGCGCGCAGAATCGGCACTATGGCCATTTTTTTTCCTGCCAATACATTTGTCTTGGCAACCTGCACCGGTGTCTCCACTTCAATCTCCTGCAAAGGAAGATCCCGTGTAATTTCAAAAGCCATCAGTGTTGCTATTTCATCCACCAATTCGCGGAACTCTTTCGTCCCGGTTGATTTATCACGAATGTACGTCAGTTTATGCTGAATAAGCGGGTGATCGAAAACATATACTTTTCCCACGGCGCATCTCTCCTTTTTCCATATTATCTTGAATAGTATAACAGAAATAGAGTGGCTCGGAGCTTCTATAAAAGCATTGTCATTTTTCTGATATTTCAGTTACCATCAGGATTGCCATCCCCATCTTATTCCCTCCCAGCTCATCGCCCCGGGAACTGATGCGCCGAATTTGGAACGCAAAAAAAACCAGAACATTTGCTCCGGCTTACAAAAGGTTTGCGTCTTCAAGCGGCATCGGCCGGTAAAAATAATATCCTTGGCCGACGTGGCAGCCCAGAGCCAGCAGCTGCTGTTTCTGTTCTTCCGTTTCCACCCCTTCTGCCACAGCAAGCAGATCCAGGTTTTCCGCCAATTGGATAATTGTTCGGACAATCGCCAGCGTATCGGCTTCGTGCATTTTCGAGATGAACGAACGGTCGATTTTGATTTCACTGACCGGCAGTTTCTGCAGATAGCTCAACGAGGAATAGCCGGTGCCAAAGTCGTCGACGGAACTGGTAAATCCATATTTCGTCAATTGCCTGAAAATTTTCCGAGCGGCTTCGATATCAACAAAGCCGATGCGTTCGGTAATTTCAAGTTGGATCAGATTGCATTCGATATTGTATTCCGCCGTCATGTCAGCCAGATTCGGCACGAATGAATGATGGAAGAAATGATCAGCTGAAATATTTACAGCAACCTGGTTGAGTTCAAGTCCCTGCTCCCGGCGCTTTTGCAGCCATTCCAACACCTGCTTCAAAACATTCTGTTCAAGGATCCGGATTTTGCCGTTCTTTTCAGCTGCCGGAATAAACACATCAGGGGCGATGTTGCCCAGTTCCGGAGAATTCCAACGCGCCAGTGCTTCAAAACTCAATATTTCGCCTGACCGCATATCCACTTTCGGCTGAAGATGCACTTTAATCTCCTCCCGCCGCAAAGCAGCATTCAATTCATTAGCTATCCGGAGATTCCTCATCATGTATTCATCGTGCTCATTTTCGTAATAACAGATGGATTCACCCGCCCGCAGTTTTGCTTTCGATAGTGCACTGTCCGCATAACGGATCAGCTCCTCCACATCTTCCTGCATCGCTGTAATGATGGACACTCCTGTTTTCAGCGCCAGGAATAACTCCAGATCGCGGACAGTAATCGGTTCAGCCAGCAATTTCGCCAGCTCTTCGAGATATTCCGGAATCTGATCCAGCGGCATCAGGCGGACAAGCGCCAAAGTCGAGTCTGAAAAACGGGCAATCAGCGCGTCACCTGATGAGTTGGCCAAGCTGAACCGTTTTGCGATTTCCTGTACCAGCTGATCTCCCGCGCGATGTCCGTATTGATCAACTACTTTGACATATTCGTCCACCGTCAGGAATGCGACCAGCCCTTCCTTATTCTCTTGGAGCAGCGATGCCAGTTCAATGATAAAATAATTTCGATTGCGAAGGCTTGTTGCGCGGTCTGTATAAGCAAGCTTCAGCATTTCTTCCTGCTGGCGTGAATATTTCACCGTCAATGAAATCGTCGGCGCGATTCGTTCCAGGAAATTGTAATCCTTGTCTTGCGGCACAGTAACCGAAGGAAAATAAATTCCCAATGTGCCGATTGTATTGCCGTCTTTGTCAAGAAATGGCACTGACCAGCTGGACCTGAATCCGTATTTCGCAGCCATGACCCGGTAATCCCGCCACAGTTCATCCTCCTGTATATCTTCTACGATTACAGTCTGGCCGCTGTGGTAAGCGGCACCGCATGAACCGGTTTCCGGTCCGGCTTCCATGCCATCGATGGATTGTCTGAAACTTTCGGGCATGGACTTGCCTGCCATGACACGGAACCGGTTATTGTCATCTACAAACAGGATCGTGCAGGTGGTCCCATCCTTGAAGAACGATTCAATGATCTGACAGACATTTTCCAGCAATGAGCTGAGCATATAACCTTTTTCGATGCCGGTATACGCTTCCTGCTGAAGCTGGATCAACGCTTCTTCCCTTTTGCGGTCGGTAATATTCTTCATCAACATCAGTGTAAATTTATGTTTCTCTCCATCTACACTAATCGGCTGGACGGTTATTTCATTCCAGAAAGGGTTTTTATTCTTATGATAATTAACGATTTCAAATGTCTCCGCCTGCTCTGAGTTTACACACTCCCGGATTTTACCGCTGATTCTGCTGTCCGTTTTTTCCCCATGCAAAAAACGGCCATTTTTGCCGAGAACTTCGTTTTCGGGATAGCCGGTCATATTAAAGAATGCCTGATTGGCATAGAGAATCGGCTGGTCATCCAGCTGCGAATTGATGACGACAAAGCCAGTCTGGAATTCGACACCGAGGCGGCTGAGCCAGTCAATGATAATGTGTTTTTCTTTTACCATTCTGCTGTTTTGCATCCAGCACCCCTTCTTTCTATAGTCTATGGGGAGAAAAAAGCAGCTGTCTGCCTTTGTCTGACAGCTGCTGCATTCTCTTATTTATATAACGGGAATGCGGCTGTTAATGTAGCAGTGCGTTCAGCCGCTTCTTTTTTTACTGTATCATCTTCATGGTTTTTCAAAAGCATCGCGATAATTGAAGCGATTTCCTTCATTTCCGTTTCCTTGAAGCCGCGTGAAGTAACCGCTGGCGTTCCGAGGCGGATTCCTGATGTCACAAACGGACTTTCCGGATCGAAAGGAATTGTGTTTTTATTCGTCGTAATTCCGACTGCGTCAAGGACTTTTTCAGCCACTTTGCCAGTCAAATTCAATGAGCGGAGGTCAATCAGCATCAGGTGATTATCCGTTCCTTTTGAAACGATGCCGACGCCTTCTGCCATCAATGCTTCTGCCAAAGCTTTTGCATTCTTGACGACTTGGTCGATGTACTCTTTAAATTCCGGTTGCTGCGCTTCGCCGAATGCTACCGCTTTTGAAGCGATGACATGCATCAACGGTCCGCCTTGGATTCCCGGGAAAATCGTTTTATCGATCTTTTTGGCAAATTCCTCTTTGCAAAGAATCAGTCCGCCGCGCGGGCCACGGAGTGTCTTATGCGTTGTCGAAGTCACAAAATGCGCGTGGGGCACTGGATTCGGGTGTGCACCTGTCGCAACAAGGCCGGCGATATGCGCCATATCCACCATTAGATAGGCTCCGACTTCATCAGCGATTTCGCGGAACTTCGCAAAATCAAGTGTACGTGAATAAGCGCTGGCGCCTGCTACGATCATTTTCGGTTTATGCTCCAATGCCGCTTCACGGACTTTATCGTAATTGACCAATTGAGTATCTTCGTCAACGCCGTATTCCTGGAAATCATATTGCATGCCACTGAAATTCACTTTGCTGCCGTGAGTCAAATGGCCGCCGTGATTCAGGTTCATGCCAAGAACCGTATCGCCTTTTTCCAGAAAAGCCGTATAGACAGCCATATTCGCCTGAGAACCGGAATGCGGTTGAACATTGGCGTGATCTGCACCGAAAATTTCTTTCAGGCGATCTCTGGCAATATTTTCCACTACATCTACGAATTCACAGCCCCCGTAATAGCGTTTTCCCGGGTAGCCTTCTGCGTATTTATTGGTTAATACAGAGCCTTGTGCATCCATAACAGCCTGCGATACAAAGTTTTCTGATGCAATCAGTTCAATATTCGCTTCCTGACGTTCTTTTTCCGCATTCATTGCTTCATATACTGTGGGGTCCTGCGCTTTAATCAATTCCATCCTGATTTCCCTCCTGTAGTTGAACTATCTCGCGATCATAACCGGCACGCGACCCGCCGATCAATTTCGGACGGGTTGTTGCCGCAGAAACAATCGCATCTCCTATTAGTTTAACAGATGTCCGCACCGGAACGGCCACTCTTTTTAAATGCATGCCGATCATTGTCTGGCCGATATCGATGCCGGCGTGCGCCCGGATTTCTTCGACCACCACTGGATCGTGCATATTGCTGAATGCATAAGCGCTCATCGATCCGCCCGCTTTCGGGACAGGAATGACCGATACCGGCTCCCATCCGTATTTTTCAGCTGCATGCCGTTCAACTGTCAAAGCACGGTTTATATGTTCACAGCCCTGGAAAGCCAGAAAAATCTTATGGCGTTCCGCGAATTTCTGCAATGGTTCATACAAGCTTTCAGCAATATCCAAGCCGCCTCCTGTGCCGATATGCTGCCCGACCACTTCCGAAGTGGAACAGCCGACCACAAAAACCTGACCTTTCCTGAAATTGATTGCCTGCTCCAGTTCAGCCAAAGTTTCCTCAAGCTGCAATTGCCATAAAGTTTGCATGCCGACCACTCCTTATTTTTCTAAGTTTGTGATTTTCTGAATCCGTTTAGCGTGGCGTCCGCCTTCAAATTCCTCAGTCAGCCAGGTTCTGGCAATTTCACGTGCCAGCCCCGGTCCAACTACACGTTCACCCATTGCGAGGACATTTGAATCGTTATGGCCTCTGGTCGCTTTGGCACTGAAAACGTCATGCACAAGCGCACAGCGAATGCCTTTTATTTTATTGGCTGCGATCGACATTCCGATGCCGGTTCCGCAAATCAGTATTCCACGATCCGCTTCCCCTTTTAATACTGCTTCGGCTACCGGTGTCGCGTAATCCGGATAATCGACCGAGTCATCTGTGTGCGGACCGTAATCCTGGTATTCCATACCCATTTCGTTTAAAAGGTTGACGATTTCCTTGCGGAGATTGTTGCCGCCGTGATCTGAAGAAATAGCGATTTTCATAAATAGCCCTCTTTTCTTATCTGTTAGCGCAAAAAGCCGTCATCTGCTTTTTCACTTTGTTTTCATTTTAACACCTTTATATGAAAAAGCCTATAAAGGGCGAGTTTTTGCATTGAACTATGCGCATCAATGTTCCTGAATATAAAAATAACCGCCCACCTATCGTGGACGGCCCATCATTATTTTTCCTGCATCAATTTTTCTTCAAGTATACTGATAAGTTCCCGCAATTCCTCAAATGTCTGTTGATAAACTGAGTAGGAACCGCCGAATGGATCGCTGACATCATCCGCATAGCCCGACACGTATTCCTTTAACGTAAACAGTTTTTCTGATACATGCGGATGCTGCTGGCGGACCAGCTGTTTATGAGAGACGGTCATCGTTAAAATGATGTCCGACCACTCAAGATCCTCGTGCAAAAGCGGCTTGGAAATATGGTCGAAAGGGATTCCCTGCTGTTCAAGAACTGCGCTGGCATTTTTCGAAATCGGCGAACTGCCGGCAAAAACTCCGGCTGAGCGCACTTCAATACCAGGCAGGTTTTTCGAGGCCAGAATCGCCTCCGCCATCGGGCTCCTGCAGGTATTCCCTGTGCATACAAAAACAACTCTCATCGTTTCACCCGCTCCTTACGTTTTTCAGCTGAACCATTTGTGGTCAGCTGCTTTTTCCAATCGGTTCATCATGAAATCATTGTCATCCCGTTGGTCCTGTACTCCCGCTAAAATAAGGTCAGCATCCGTCATATCGCATTTGCGCAGGCTGCTGTATAAGGTTTCGGGGCTCAGCGGAAAGTGATAATCCGCATCCGGACATTCAATGCTGCTCAATACGGCAACCTTCTTGCCCTTGCCATGAAGATGTTCGATGGCTTTAGTTATAAGCTTGCTGTCATCTGCTATGAGATACACTGGTGCATCCGGCGCATAATGCAGATATTTCATGCCTGGCGATTTCGGTCCATTGCCCTGGACTTCAGCAGAAAATCTGACTGACCCGATAACATTTTCAATCTGTTCTTTCGTGACATTCCCCGGCCGGAGAATTACCGGCGGCTCACTTGTCATGTCGAGCACGGTGGATTCGATGCCGATTTGGGTCGGACCGCCGTCCAGGATCAATGAAACCTTGTTCTCCATATCGTGATACACATGCTCCGCGAGAGTCGGACTCGGTTTGCCGCTGGTATTGGCACTCGGAGCTGCAATCGGTAATTGCAAGCGTTTCAGCAGATTGAGCGCAACCGGATGGTTCGGAACCCTTATGCCGACTGTTTTAAGATTTGCTGTCACATTCTGCGCAAAAAGATGCGGCCTGGATTTCAGGATCAGCGTCAAAGCCCCCGGCCAAAACGCATCCATCAGCTTCTCCGCTTTTTCTGAAACTTCTTCTACACAGTCAAGAGCTGCTCGCTTCGAATCCACATGGACAATCAGCGGATTATCTGCAGGACGGCCTTTGGCTTCGAATATTTTGTTTACTGCTTCCGCATTTGTGGCATCTGCGCCCAAGCCATAAACTGTTTCGGTAGGGAACGCCACTATTCCGCCGCCTCGAATGATATCCACAGCCTGTGTATAAGTTTCTTCTTTATTCACATTTTTGTCCACAAAAATTACTTCGGTATTCATAATCACAACTCCCATTTCCTCCGGTTTCGGCAATGTTGTCCACAACTGTGCATAACTATACAGCTATTATACCCATTTTGTGCACAAGTCAGGGAATAATACTGAAAACCATCCGGTCATTTTTGTTGATATCTTTTTTGATATAGGTTTTTGCATGTGGAAACGCGTTTTTCAGCATCTTTTCCACAGCTTGTCCCTGCCTGTGGCCAATTTCAAAGCCGATAATTCCGGGTTTATTGAGCAGAACTGGAATTTCTTCCATCATTTTACCATAAAGAGCAAGGCCTTCCTGATCGGCGAATAAAGCCGAATGCGGTTCAAAATCCTTTACACTGTCCGACATGGAGTCTGCTTCGGAATGGGCGATGTAAGGAGGATTTGACAGGATCACATCCCATTTTCCTCCCTTTAAAGGATCCAGTAAGTCTCCCAGCTTGAAATCGATTTCAGTACCAAGATCTTCCGCATTCTTTTGGGCTGTTTCCAATGCCGCTTGGGAAATGTCGGTCGCCGTAACTTTCGCGGAGGGAATTTCGCTTTTCATGGTAATGGCAATGATCCCGCTTCCTGTGCCGATATCGGCTATCGACGGCGCCGGGTTGGGAATGTGCTGCCGGATCAATTCCAAAGCCTCTTCGATCAGCTCTTCGGTTTCCGGGCGTGGTATCAGCACATCCGGGTTCACCGTGAAACGTCGTCCGTAAAACTCTTCCGAGCCCGTCAGATGCTGGACGGGTGTGCCTTTTGCGTGCTGCTCGATCAGCTTCCAAAACTCACCTTTGCTTTTTTCATCCATGTCATCACGCAGCGACGCCAAAAGACCCGCCTGAGTCAGCCCCAGCAAGTGCTGAAGCAGGATTCTGGCGGCTGCTTCCTCGCGGCCATTGTCCTGTAAATAAGAAGAAGCCCGGTTAAGGGCCTCAAAAATTTTATCGGTTTTACGCATTGTTCAAGCTTTCCATTCGGGCTGATTGTTCTTCAATCGTCAGCGCATCGATCACTTCATCCATCTTGCCTTGAAGAATCTGGTCGAGTTTTTGAATCGTCAAACCGATGCGGTGATCCGTTACCCGGTTTTGCGGATAATTGTAAGTCCGGATTCGTTCAGAACGGTCTCCTGTTCCTACCGCTGATTTGCGGACGGCATCGTATTCCGCCTGGGCTTCCTGCTGGAATTTATCGTAGACGCGCGCGCGAAGAACTTTCATGGCACTCGCTTTGTTCTTGATCTGCGATTTTTCGTCCTGGCATGTAACGACGGTATTTGTCGGAAGATGCGTCAGACGTACAGCTGACATCGTCGTGTTGACCGATTGCCCGCCGGCGCCGGACGATGCATACGTGTCGACACGGATGTCGTTATCGTGGATTTCAACTTCCACTTCTTCGACTTCCGCTAAACACGCCACTGTCGCAGTTGAAGTATGGATGCGTCCGCCTGATTCTGTTTCCGGAACCCGTTGCACGCGGTGCGCACCATTTTCAAATTTCATCTTGGAATAAGCGCCTTTTCCGGAAATCATGAAAACAATCTCCTTGAAGCCGCCAAGGCCTGTCGCAGATGAATCCATAACGGTCACTTTCCAGCCTTTGGATTCTGCATAGCGCGTATACATGCGGTAAAGGTCGCCGGCAAACAATGCCGCCTCGTCTCCACCCGCTGCTCCCCGGACTTCCATGATAACGTTCTTATCATCGTTCGGATCTTTCGGGATCAATAAAACATGGAGACGCTCTTCAGTCGCTTCCATTTTCTCTTCGAGTTCGTTGACTTCCTCTTTGACCATTTCGCGCATGTCGGAGTCCATCTTATCATCGAACATTGCCTTTGCTTCAGCCAACTGGGCTGTCAGGTCTTTGTATTCGCGGTATGCTTCCACCGTTTCCTGAAGGTCGGATTGTTCTTTGGAATACTCACGCAGTTTATTGGTGTCGCTGACAATATCAGGGTCACTTAATAATTCATGCAAACGGTCGTATCGATCTTCAACAGCCTGTAATCGATCAAACATCGCCGTCACCTCAATTTCCTCTTACTATTTTGGTTTCCTTCTATATTATATACGATACCGAATTTATTCGGAAACGGTAACGCCTGTTGGCACTTCGTGGTGGTGGCGGCATCTTGGTTCGTATGCTTCCGATGCGCCTACCAGGATTGTCGGATCGTC
>DATHVZ010000125.1:0-3286 GCA_035461005.1 Planococcus sp. (in: firmicutes)
TATCGCCTTGCAGAAGGGTGTAAATCATAGAGACGAGCTGTTCTTCAGGGATGTTTTGCCTGTTCTGAAACGCATAGATCAGGATTCCAATTAACCCAGAAAGAATATATTCGAGCATCAGGTCAACTTCAATAAAGTTGACATTCCCCTTTTTTGAAAGCATTTCTAAAAGCGTAGATTTAATGCTGTTTTTCAACTTCCGCTGGAAGGCAGGGTCGCCGTTATCTCCTAGCAGTACATCGTATACCTTAAACTTTTCCCGGTACAGCGATAAAAAAGATGCTACAAACACCGGTGAGACTTCACCCGCGTCCATCATTGGGGGAAGCTCTTCAAACGAAGGCAGTGCTTGGGCTTCAATTTGCTCCAGCACATCGTACACATCGCGAAAATATTCATAAAATGTCCCGCGGTTGTACCCCGCCTTGGTGGTAATCTCTCTGACGGTGATCTTGTCAATGCGCCTGGTCGTATACAAGGACCAAAACGCATCAATAAGATTTTGCCTGGTTCGCTCGCTTGTCTCTGACTGCTTGTGCATCGAATTTTCCTTTATTTTCCAACACAAACGGAATAATTGTTGGTTGATGCTTCCCCACCTCTTTGTTATGATTTTACAACATGTTGTCGGATTTTTTATTTCTTTTGGAGGAAGAACAATGATAACAATTTTATGCGCCGGTTCGCGTGGAGATGTGCAGCCCTACCTGGCGCTTGCTGTTGCGTTAAAGAAGCTGGGTAAGGAAGTGCGCATTGCCATTACCAGGAATCATGAAAGTCTTGTCCGCAGCTATGGGATTGACTTCTACTCCGTCGATGTCGATTTTGAATCCCTGAATGTGGACAAGAACATGATTAGAGAAGCCCAGCGAGCGGATAACCCCATCAAGATGTTTTTCAGCTTTCAGAAAATGAAAAAGTATGGCATCCATATGGTGAACCACTATTATTCCGCATGTGAGGGCAGCGAAATGATTGTCTACCACCCGGGGGTTGCCGTTGGATACTTTGCGGCAGATAAAATGGGCATCCCTTCAGTTCTTGCTTCACCGTTCCCACTCAATAAAACCAGAGAGCGGTTATCCGTCATTCTGTATGGTAAGGTCAAACAAACTCCACCCATTAATCTCCTCAGTTATTCGATGCTGCAATTGATGCTCTGGATGGCCTCTGAAGCCTCTCTTAAACCTTTCTGGAAAGCGCATTTCGGCAAACTTCCCGACCGTTTTGGCGCTCCTTTCGAACGTCACACAGATGAGCGACACCCTGCGGTTGTTTCTTGCAGCAACTTTGTCTTTCCACGACCGGGAGATTGGAACGAACATATTCATCAACACGGCTACTGGTATGTAGATGAGCCAGACGACTTCGAGCCATCACCAGAACTGACGGCTTTCTTAAATTGCGGCGAGAAGCCGGTTTATGTTGGTTTTGGCAGCATGTTTGACCAGGTTGAAGCCAAGAAAATCCCAGAGGCCATCATAGCTGGTCTGAGCCGCATCGGGAAGCGCGCCATAATCAGCGGCATGGGGAAGATTCCAAATGCCCCCGATACTATCTACACAGTCGATAACATCCCGCATTCGTGGCTTTTTCCCCGTGTTGCTGCGGTATGCCATCACGGCGGCGCGGGAACAACAGCGGCAGGTTTGAGAGCGGGGGTGCCATGTGCGATTATGCCATTTGCCTTAGATCAATATGCCTGGGCGCAAAGAACGTATGAATTAAGCGTTGGGGCAAAACCGGTCCCGATACGGCAGATCAGCCCTGAAAAATTTGCCGATGCCATTCAGTACGCGCTACAGGACAGAATTGTTGCCAATGCAAAAGCGCTAGCTAAAGATATCGCTGCTGAAAACGGTGCAGCCAAGAGCGCCAGTGTTATCGCCGCCTGCCTGGAAAGGTCAAAAAATGGAAAACACTAAAACCTGGAAAAGGCCCTTCTTCACGCTTTATATCGGCCAGGCATTTTCGCTGCTCAGCTCGAATGCCGTGCAGTTTGCCATCATCTGGTGGATCACTGTAGAAACTGGTTCGGCCATTGCACTGACCTTTGCCAGCATCATTGGCTTGCTGCCCCAGGTTTTGATCGGCCCATTCGCGGGCGTTTGGATCGACCGGCTTAACCGAAAATTCATTTTGGTAACTGCCGATATTGCCGTGGCAGCATCCAGCCTGATCCTTGGCCTGTCTTTTTTCTTTGGCACACCATCGCTCTGGTTTGTTTACGGGGTTTTGTTTGTCAGGGCGCTCGGTGAGACCTTTCATAAGCCGGCTTTGCAGGCCGCGATACCGCAGCTTGTCCCAAAAAGCGAATTGACCAGGGCCGGCGGTATGGGGCAGGCGGTCTCTTCGATCACGACGATGACCGGCCCAATTCTCGGCGCGTTTTTGATGAGCATAACCACCCTACAGTATGTCATGCTTGTCGATGTTGTTGGCGCTACGCTGGCGGTATTCACGCTTTCTTTTGTTCGCATTCCGAAATATACCGCCACCCAGACACACACTCCAAAAATTATCGAGGATATCCGCCAGGGTATAGGGGTGATTAGAGCAAATAGTTTGCTGCTGCGGATGTCTATACCGGTATTTATTACCAGCATTGTTTTTCTGCCGCTCGGTACGCTCTTACCATTAATGGTAAGAGAATACTTTCAAGGAGGCGCCTGGCATAACGGCATTGTTCAGACGCTATTCTCGCTCGGGATGCTGATCGCCGCGGTGGTTATTGGACTTACCGGCGGATTGAAAAAGCCCACCCTGATGATTTCCTTTTCCTCCTTGCTGCTAGGGGCTTGCTCGCTGATCGGTGGACTGCTTCCTGCCAGTGCCTTCTGGATATTCTGCATCGTCGTGTTCTTGATGGGTACGACCGGAATGTTGGGAAACATCCCCTTTATGGCCTATATCCAACAAAGCGTGCCCCAAGAAAACCTGGGCAAGGTAATCTCTTTTGTGACCAGCGTGATGAGTTTGGGGATTCCGATTGGTCTGTTAATCTCCGGCCCGGTTGCTGAAATCATTGGTGTAAACCAATGGATGAGAATTGCGGGAATATTGATGTTGTGCGTCGGCCTGTTGAGCCTGTGGATTACTCGAGCAGAACAGCCGGAAGTGCTGGTGAGGGCGAACTGATATGCGAGCTTTTCTCAAACCCCTTGTCTATATCCTGCTACTTATTGTGTCGCCATTAGTTTTGGCGTTGATCGCAGGCGCAATTTTTCTTGGCGTTCAATTAGCAAACGGGGTTGAACTGTCGAAAGGCGTTGAAAACCTCAGAGCG
>DATHVZ010000126.1:0-3961 GCA_035461005.1 Planococcus sp. (in: firmicutes)
TCTGCTTTTTCTTTGTTTTGAAAGTGAAAATCCTTCTCCATATAGCATTACACTCCAATTTTTTTCTTTGGGATTTCCAGGCTTCTCAGCGTCTTTAAGTAATAGCCATAAGTTCAGTAATTTTTTAAGTCTCTTCAAATATTACAGAAAATAGGTTTTATCGTTATTTTAAAACACTTGTTTTATTCTCTATTCATCAAAAATGACGAATAGGGAATATTTTGAAAAATTTTATTTAATTCTAATGTGTTTCTAAGTAGAGCAAAATATTTATATAATATTACCACTAATATAGTCCTATAAATGCAAAAAAAAAAAGATAGAACTTAATACCTTGAATTTTCAAATGTAATTATTAAATTAATATCGAAGTGGTGACCGTTAAGTAGAAATCAACCGGTTTTTGCAAGTCAGTTCTTTTCTTACAAATTTTAGGGATACTTCTTTTTAATGTTTTCAGGTATTGAAATACCCGTAAACGAAACGGTTATCTGACTTCACTTGTATAAGCGGAAGACCGATTGGAAAAGGCTATCGAAACCATAACTTTTTCCACCAATTGTTTAACCGCAGAAAATCTGGACAGCGATATTATGAGTGAGTTGAATTACCTGATTGAGGTTGAAGGGGGAGAGCGTTTCAGTGGTTGCCTATGAATGGCTTGTTGAAAATGGCTTTGTGGAAGAAGAGTAGGACCGACAACCAGCAACAATCCGAACGATTGAAAAAGCCAGCCTAAATTCGGCTGGCTTTTTTGTTTATTTAAATGGATTTTGGAGCTTTGCTTTCCAGAGGAATCGCAAACCAAAAGGCGTAACGGCTATTTTGAAAATCCAGTCCGATGGTGCCTTTATGGAGTTCGACAATTTCCTTCGAAATAGCAAGTCCCAGGCCGCTTCCACCCGTGTCCCGATTGCGTGAAGGGTCGGTGCGGTAAAAGCGTTCAAATATTTTTTCCGCATAGGCTTCAGAAATTTCCTGGCCTTCACTGATGATGGATACACGATAATCGGTTCCGGAAATTCTGCCCTCTATCCGTATCGGGGCAGTGCCTTCGTAATAGCGGATGGCGTTATCGATGATGTTGCCGAGTACCTGCTGGATACCGCCGTTGTAGACACCGACAATTCCGGACAGAGCCTCGATTTCGACATGGATGTTCTTTTCCTGAAACCGCCAATGGAACATTTCAACCATCTGCCGGATCAGCTGGCTCATGTCTTCCTGCTCCGTTTCCACTAATGTTTCCGCGGCGGCATTATCCCATTCTTTAAGTTGTTCCAACTGCTCGACCATTGCTGTCAGGCGTTTCGATTCTCCGTGAAGCGATTGGAACAATGCGGTATCGCCTTGGATGACGCCGGTGCTGAGGGCATTCATGTAGCCGTTTAAATTTGATAGGGGCGTCCTGAATTCATGGGACAAGTCCGAAACGATTTTCTGCCTGGACTGTTCTTTCAGTTTCAATTGTTGCACGAGTTCATTGAAATGGCCGATCAATTCACCGATTTCGCCCTCGGAGCCGGTCTGGATGGTTTTGGGGTATCGTCCATCTTTCATGACTTTCGTTGATTCGATCAGCTCTTTCAAAGGCCCCATCAATTTTTTGGTGAAATAAAAATGGAGCAGGCTGCCGCCGACAATTGTTGCAGCGCTGAAAATCCAAAGGTATTGCAGGAGGGCAGCGTTAAACTGATTTTGCCGCTGGACATCGGGTTCCATTCCGCTGACCAGTGCGCACGCTGCGTTATAGATGGTGAAACTGCTCAGTATAATAACCGCTGCAAAAGCAATCGTGTTTAAAAAGGTCAATCGCCAAAGGATTTGTTTTGGCCAAAGGGACTTAATGAACTTAGTCATGGACGAATTTATACCCCATTCCCCTGACGGTCAAAATGCGTTTGGGAGAGGAAGGTTCATCCTCGATTTTTTCCCTCAGATTTTTGATGTGGGCATCGATGGTACGGTCCATCACCATTTTGTCGTTGTACGGATACAATTGATAGATTAAATCATCCCGGCTCAGCACGATATTCGGATTGTCCATAAAGTGGAACAACAGATTGAATTCGTTCTTCGTCAATGACAGCTTCCTCTCGAATAGCTGGACTTCCCCTTTTCTCGGCTGAATGGAAAGGCCGGCATGGGTGATTTTTTGGCAGAATTGCCCTGTTCTCCGAAGCACTGCTTCAACATGGGCGACCAGTTCATCCGGCTCAAAGGGCTTTGTCATGTAATCATCTGCACCCATTTTCAATCCAGCAATCTTATCCTGGGTCTTCGCTTTCGCTGACAGCATGATGATGGATACTTCGTTGCGGTTTTGGCTTCTGAACCAGCTGCACAATTCTTCTCCGCTTATTTTCGGAAGCATTAGGTCCAGAATGACTAAGCACGGCTGAAAGAGCCGAAAAGCTTCTTTCGCATCTTCGCCATTTGCCGCTGCGATCACTTCGTAGCCGGCTTTTTCTAAATAAATCGAAACAAGTTCGCGAATCATCCGATCATCTTCGACGACCAATATAGTAGGCTTCAACCCTTACACCTCTTGCCTGATAGATTAAAAAGCTAGTTCATTCTTTTTACTTCCCGGGCCATGAACTCCATATTCATGGCACCCGGTGCCACAAATGAGATGCGGCCCGATGTGTCGATCATATAAGAAGTTGGGTAGGCCTGCACCTTATATTTCTCAACAACTTCCGAATTTATGTCCATTAGTATAGGGAAAGTCAAGCCGAAATCCTGAACAAATTCCGCAACATCGTCCTCGCTCCTTTCGGAAGCGGTTAAATTGACAGCCAAAATCTCTACAGGTACATCCTGTTCCTCATAAAGCTTTTGCATATCCGGCATTTCCGCTCTGCAAGGCGGGCACCATGTCGCCCAAAAATTAACGAAAACACGCTGCCCCCTGTAATCGGATAAGCGCACCGTTTCTCCGTCCATCGTCACCAATTCGAAATCAGGAGCAAAATCTCCGACTGCAAGCCCCATCTCTTCAGGTTGAGCCGTTTCCGCTTCAGCAACTTCTGTTTCTTGAGCCGTCTCCTGGTCAGAGACCAGCAAATCATAAATCGTCCATCCGACCATTGCCGTTATGATAACACCCAGAATCACTTTTTTCATTTTATTATACCTCCCAATTTATCCTAGTCTCGCTAACCACGTATCTTTGATTAAATCCAACAACGCGCCGGTGATGACCGGCATCTGTCCGAAGAACAGCACAAGGCCCATAATGACCATGGTGACGCCGCCTATTTTCATGATGAATTGACTCTTGCGGACGATCCATTTGGTCGAACCTAAAAAGAACGTCAACAGCACAAACGGCAATGCAAAACCCAAGACATACATCAAAGTATAGAAAATTCCTTGTCCAGGGTTACTGGCGGCCAAGATTAGGATCGAACCAAAAACCGGCCCGATACATGGCGTCCATCCCGCTGCAAATCCGAGCCCGATAAAAAAGGTGCCGATATAGCCTGATGGCCGCCTCTTGAACTGGAAGCGCTGCTCTCTCATCAAGCTGGTGATGTTGATCCAGCCTCCGATAAACAGTCCCATGATTAAGATGAAGACGCCGGCAATGCGCTGGATGAACAAACCGGAATCCCCCATCAGCAGATCTTGGATCCACTGGCCAAAAAATGAAGCGCCGGCGCCCAAACTGATAAAAACAAGAGACACGCCTGATAGAAAAACGAGTGAATGGCTCAATAGCCTCTTTTGGATTTTCAAATTCCGATCTCCCTGCAGCTCTTTTACGCTGATGCCTGTGATATAGGAAAGGTAGGCGGGGAATATCGGTAAAACGCAAGGGGATAAAAAGGAAAGGGATCCGGCAGCGAACGCCAGGAACATCCCTATGATTAACATTGTATCCGTATCAATGGAGCTCATTTGTTGCCCTCCTTCTGTTGCTAAGCAAAATCAAAAAATGTCCTGCTGTAAAAAG
>DATHVZ010000127.1:0-1751 GCA_035461005.1 Planococcus sp. (in: firmicutes)
GTCGAAGCCGTCCAGAATGCCGAGCATTTGAAGCAGGAAGACACCGCCTGAACTTGGTGGAGGCATTGACGCGATTTCATATCCCTTGAATTCTCCCCATATCGGTTCATCGATCGACAATTCGTAGTCAGCCAAATCTCCCGAAGTCATGGAACCGCCGAACTCTTGGACTGTTTCAGCCAAAGCTTCACCGATTTCCCCTTCATAGAATGCATCGGCACCGTGGGAACGAATCAATTTCAGGGTTTTCGCCAAATCTTTCTGGACGAGCCAGTCGCCTTCATCGAGCGGTTGCCCGTCCGGAAGGAAGATATCGGCCGCTGCACTCCGGCTGAGTTTGCCTGAGTTGCTTTCAATGGCAGCAGCCAAAACAGAATCGATTGGGAATCCTTTATGGGCAAGCTGGATGGCTGGATTGATCAGCTGAGCGAAAGGTTTAGTGCCCCAGCGGTCATACGCTTCTTCAAGCCCTTTTACAGTTCCTGGAACACCGACTGCCGTGCCGCCGGTAGAGCGTTCACCGAAAGGAATCGGAGTTCCGTTCTCGTTAAGGAACATATCCGGTGTCGCGCCAGCCGGAGCACGCTCGCGGCTATTGATGATTTGCGTTTCTCCGGTTTCGGCGTCGTAAACCATCATGAATCCGCCGCCGCCGATTCCGGACATCATCGGTTCAGTAACGTTCAGCGCAAATTGGATAGCAATCGCGGCATCCATTGCATTACCGCCTTTTTCCAGCACTTCAGCTCCGATTTCAGAAGCCAGTGGGTGAGCAGTAGCGACCATGCCATCTTTTGCAACCGCCACTTGACTGAAACTGTCATAGTCCAGCTCTTTTTTCTTCGCAAGCCCTGATGGTGCAAACATCCCAACGACCAAAACAGCAATGAGCAACAAAAAACCTGTCGATCTGAGCAAAGTTTTCATTGATTTCCTCCTTTGATTTAGGTACTTCCTTAAAAATAAGGGAAATATAGGAATTATGCAATGAATAAATTAATAATTCTGATAAATGAACAGTTAATCCTAACAAATTTTCAATATATTAGGATTAAGGAATCAGATAAACTTGCGTCCCTGGGAACGGAAAACGATTACCAGGCTTCCTGGTGAAGAGACTTTAACTTCCATCATTACATTCATCTTGCTCTCCACTTTCCTGACGGGAATGAAAACAGATTCCCGGCAATTCACCGAAGAACTGTTCGGGGCGGAAAATCTGCTTTAAACTGGAGGGAGGAGGTGAACGCAATGACGAAGAAAATGTTTGCAAGCGATAATAATTCTGGGATCCACCCGGCCATTCTGGAAGCCATTGCACAGGCGAATGACGGACATGTTCCAGCCTACGGAAGCGACCTGTATACGGCATCGGCCATCACAAAATTCAAGGAACATTTCGGAGAAGGCTGCGAAGTGGCGTTTGTTTTTAATGGGACGGGGGCGAATGTGACTGGACTGAAAGCGATGGTGCGGTCGCATCAGGCCATCATCTGCACGGACGGCGCCCACATCAACGCGGATGAAGGCGGCGCAGCAGAAGGATTCATCGGCGGCAAATTGCTGACTTCCCCTTCACCGGACGGCAAACTGACCATCAGCCAAATTGAGCAGCACCTGCACCATATCGGCAACCAGCAGCGAAGCCAGCCAAAAGCCGTTTCCATCTCGCAATGCACGGAACTCGGAACCGTCTACACGATTGACGAAATTAAAGAAATCACCCGTTTTGCCCATGAAAGCGGACTCTA
>DATHVZ010000128.1:0-199359 GCA_035461005.1 Planococcus sp. (in: firmicutes)
TCTATTGGCGAAATATTAATAGATTTTATCCCCCACCAAAAAGGAATTGCCTTAAAAGATGTCGATTCTTTTACACGAGTGCCTGGTGGTGCTCCCGCAAATGTGGCAGCTGCTGTTGCGAAGTTTGGCGTAACTGCTTCACTGATCACCAAAGTAGGGGAAGATGCCTTTGGTGATTTTCTTATGGAACAACTGAGCAAGGCCGGTGTGAGAACCGATAGGATTGTAAGAACCAAGGAGGCGAATACCGGGCTTGCCTTTGTATCATTGCGCGAAGATGGAGAACGCGACTTTTCATTTTACAGAAACCCTTCTGCAGATCTGCTGCTTGAAGACTCTGAAGTAAATGATGACTGGTTCCAGCAAGGGGATTTTTTACACTTTTGCTCTGTGGATTTGGTCGAGAGTCCGATGAAATATGCACATCTGAAAGCGATTGGAGCAGCCAAGGCGTGTGGCGGGATTATTAGTTTTGATCCCAATGTGCGTCTGCCTCTGTGGAGCGATCCAGAAGACTGCCGGAGGACCATACTGGAATTTATTCCGATGGCGCACATTCTGAAAATCTCCGATGATGAACTGGAGTTTATTACAGGTTTAGCGGATGAACAAAAAGCAATTGCGTCTTTGTTTACGGGGGATGTAAAGGTAGTAGTCTTAAGTAAAGGTGCAAAAGGTGCAGATCTTTACGTCCAGAACAAGAAATATTCATCCGCGGGTTATGCTGTGAAAGTTGAGGACACGACCGGTGCAGGAGATGCGTTCATCGGCGGTTTCTTGTACCAGCTGTTGAATCTGAATGCAGGTCAAGACAATCTGGAGGTTATCGTAAGTGAGCATCACCAGGAATTACTGGCTTTTGCAAACGCCAGCGGAGCTCTGGTTACTACTGGAAAAGGGGCCATCCCTTCGCTTCCCACGAAAGACCAGGTCTTGCAGTTAATAAAATAAAACAACTTTTATTTAGGATAGTTTGTTGAATCAAGTGCAAGACATTGCCCATGAACAACTTTTAGAAAGAGAAGGAGCAGACAGTGAACTGAACCCCAAATGGTGGACACTTTAAAAAAAGTGACCCATTTGGGGTTCAGTTCATTACTGGCTACACGCTTGTTTTTTCTTACTGAGTACAGGTGTTATTCGAGCGTTCTTGGCACTTCTTCGGCTTCAGGTGCATTTTTTTCTTGGAATTTAGATGTTTCTTCAAATTCTGCTCTTGTCATCACATCTTCTACATGCATATTTAATTCCACTACTTCAAGACCTGTCATGTTAAGCATGGATTTTTTGACTTGGGCAATAGTTTCTTCGAAGATAGCCGGAATACTTTTTCCATATTCCACAATGACTTTCAGGTCAAGTGCTACTTGCTTTTCACCAACTTCGACGTCAATTCCTTTTGTGATATCTCCAGAAGCACGAAAGCGGTCCGCAATGCCACTCATAAATCCTCCACTCATTGACAAAATGCCGTTAATGTCACTCGCAGAAATACCTGCAATTTTTTTAATAACCTGTTCTTCAAATGTTAATTTGTTTTTGTGAACGCTTACCTCATTGTTTGTTGTCGGAGCTTCTTTCATTTTCATCTTCTCCTGTCGTTTTAGTTTATCGCTTGTTTGTCAAAAACTGAAACCACGATGCTGTATCCAGTTTTCCATCTTTCCATTTCCCGATCATGTAGCCGATAGCGGCAAATGCCAAGATAAAAAGAGTTGGACCTACGTTAATTGTAAGAAATAAACTCGCAATAATAACCCCGATTATCAGTCCAGCCAAGCGACCACGGTAGGGCATCAAATAATCAGACATTTTCATCAGCCTTTCCCCCTTTACACGACACGCTGCGCTGTTTGTTTTTTATGGAGTTCTTTGGTTTCCCCAATGATAATTTCAACGTTTTCAACAGGAATCTCTAACAGACTTTCTACGGCTTCTTTTACGCGTTCTTGCATTTGTTTGCCCAGAGAGGGCAGTTTGGTTTGATCGAATACCTGACAACTCACTATAATCGACACAGTGCTCTGTTTCCGATTAATGGTTGCTTGGACAAGAAGGTCTCGTACACCACTAAGTTCTTTAACTGAACGAAACGCAACAGACTCTATTGCTTTTCTGGAAATTTCAATATTGCCCTCCCCCGTTCGAATGATAATCTGCTTTTCTGGCGTATGAGAAAAAAGGCCAGATAGAAGTAAAATTAGAAAGATGAAGGCAATAAATATACTCGCGGAAAGCAACGTATAAAAGAACCATTCTGTTCCATCAAAAGACTGAACCCACGGCGAGATGTAGGGGATCTCGAAAATGATCGATGCCAATACTAATATACTTAGTAATCCTATTATTCCGAAGACAATTAGTAAAAAGCGATTAAACGGATTAATGGTGTTTGCCCCCTCTCGAAATCAGGCTGTGTACCCTTTTCATGTTTCTCTTTTTTATTACTTGAAGTAACCAGCAATTTGGAGCCGTTAACACTCGAATCAGGAGACATGAAAAAGAACAATCATCCCCCAGTAATTTGGACTGAGAGTTACAGCGCAGAAAGTAATAGTTGCCTGATCCTGATAACTCTCTGCCTATAATGCGACAAGAAAGAAGCCTGTTTGATATAACATTAGACATCCAATGATAAAAATCCTCTTTTTTAGACAAAAAAAAGGCATTTTAGAATTCTTTCCAGAAAGGTAAAAAGGAATGACCTTACATTTTTTTAAAAAAATTGCGTGAAGTGTTTGAACTGCTCCCAAAAAGTTGAAACTTCTTTACAGGCAAACAAGTTACCGTTACTATGTATGTTAGTGATAACTTACATAGTAGTGCACTGCGGTTTTTGAAGACGACTTAGTTTTCGAATGATGAAAGTTAGTACTAACAAACTTGAGGAATTAATTTGGGGGGAGAAGTAAGCACATGAAAATATTAAAGAAACTTGCGCACGTATTAAGCAGTTTTCCTATGAAGTCTATTTTTATCATGATAATCATTGTTGTTCTTTTAGCAGTGGGCGTAAAAGGTGTATTTATGGCGACCGGCAACGATACGCTGGTAGAACCTGATTCAGACGTATATCTCGAAAATTTAATGTTAGAGAAAGAATTCGGTGGAGAATCGATTATTGTTATGTATGAATCGGAAAATTTATTGACCCCTGCTCATTTGGAGCACATGAAAGGCATAGAAGAGGCGCTGCAAAATAATGAATCGATCTACAGCATCTTAAGTCCGGTGACGCTTACTGAAGAAATGGTAGGAAGCCAAGCGGATACGCCTAAGACTGGCTTCTCTATGGAGCTGGGATTACCTGATAACCAGGAGACGTTGGATAACATGATTTATGGCGAAAATAACGAACTTCGCCCTATGTTTAAAGAATTAGTGATAGATGATCGTTACATGATAATGATGATAAAGCTTAATGGAGAAACAGATGATAGTGGAAAAACAGAAGTAATTGACACGATAAACAATTATTTGGTTGCGGAAGAGATTGATACAGCAGAAACCATGGTATCCGGGAAACCTGTTCTTGACAATGCTACCCGCACTTCCATGCAGGAAAGCATTCAAGCCATGATGGGACTTGCGCTGGTAATCATGATTGTTGTGTTATCTATTCTCTTTAAAGTACGTTGGCGCATACTACCATTAGTAATCGTTCTCTTGGCAGTAATTGGAACGGTCGGTTTAATGGGCTGGTTACAAATACCAATTACGATGGTCTCAATGGCTGTTTTTCCGATTTTAATTGGTCTTGGCATTGATTATGCAATTCAGTTCCAAAACCGTTATGCAGAAGAAATGGCAAAGGAGGATTCAAATGAATAACAATAAAAACAAATCGAAAGAAAGTTTAAAGAAAACCATTACGAAGATGACTCCAGCTGTCTTAACTGCAATGATTGCCACTGCGCTCGGATTTGTTTCATTATATGCCTCGCCTGTGCCAATGATTCAGGACTTCGGTAAAATGTTAACAATCGGTTTAATCGTAAGTTTTGTTCTGGGGGTATTCCTGTTAATACCTATTCTATTCACCAGGGATTATTTTTTTAGTGAAGATAAAGTGGTGCAACCGAAGCAACTGCAAAAAAAGAAACCTTCAAAAACCGATCGTGTTTTTGATTGGATTACCAGGAAAACCATAGCTCTTCGATGGGTAATTATCATACTCGCAGCTGGTACTGCCGCTTTTGGTATTTGGGTAGACCTGGATGCTGAGGCGGAAACAGACATGGAGACTTTCATGCCCCAAGATACGAAGGAACTGGATGATATTCTTAAGTTAAGAGAGGTACTTGGCACAACGGATCAAATATCGATTGTATATGAAAGCGAGGATATTTATTCCGATGACGTCAATAGCTGGGTTGATGGTTTGACAGAATCGGCGAAAACCGAATTTCCTGATGTAGTGGTTAACACAAATTCGCTCACGAGCCTTTTGAAGCAAATGAATGGTGATGAGTTGCCTGTGGGCCAAGCATTCGAGAAAGGGGTAGCTGCCGTCCCAGATGACCAGTTAAAACTCTTCTTAAACGAACCAGAGACAAAAGGTGTTATCACGATTGGGATCAAACACTTAGAAGCAAAGGAATTAGGCGTGTTCCTTGATGATTTGGAAGTCTATATGGAAAGCGGTAGTTTAGATACAGTCCAAACTACCATCACAGGAAAAGCGGTATTGGATGTTGAGATGGTTCGGGGACTGACAACCGGCAGATATAAAATGACCTTGCTGGGAATGGGGCTGGTGTTCCTCAGTTTATTGGTTATTTACAGGAATTTTGTGAAAGCATTAATTCCTTTGTTTCCAATCACGTTCATTATAGGTTGGTCAGGGTTGATCATGCACTTTCTGGGTATGAGCTACACACCGCTTACTGCGACATTGGGAGCATTAATAATTGGGATAGGTACGGAGTTCACCGTATTAATCATGGAACGATTTTATGAGGAAAGAGAGAAAGGTTATAATAGTAGGGAAGCCATCCAAATGGCCAACAAAAATATTGGGAAGGCTATTTTAATATCGGCTATTACGACAATTGGTGGATTTAGTGCATTACTGATATCCGATTTTGTAATTTTGAACAACTTTGGACTAATGACACTTATTAATATTTCACTTGCGTTATTTTCAACGTTAATTGTAATGCCGCCAGTCTTGATTATTTTGGATCGTTTTGTGAAAATAAAACAAACATCTGTTAAATTGCCAATTCAAGTCGAACACGGCAAGAAACTCATTACTACTTCAAAGGGCGTATTGTAATTCAGTCCTTTCCGGTTGGGTACGTGCGTAATTTTTACTAGCTTATCAAGAGAGAAGGCGAAGATTATTGATAGATAAAACGGAACAAATCTTCAAAGGGGCTATTGCCGCTTTTATAAAAAAGGGAATGCAGGCATCGACGCAAGAAGTTGCTAAAGAAGCAGGCGTTGCAGAAGTGACACTGTACCGGAGATATTCCACAAAAGAAAACCTGTTTACTACGGTTCTCAAGCATGTACTGGAAAAAAAGTTCGGCTCCCGTGTATTAGAAATCGCCAAAGAAAACGATACTGAATTATTTTTAACGAATATTATCGAAGATAGATTAGAAGTATTGGTGAAAAATAAAGACTTGGTAAGAATGCTTTTGTCAGAGAGTTTACGGGGGAATTTAACAGATAAAGTCAACTTGCCGGAAGTTATTTTTTCAAGTTTAAAAAAAGGATTGGAATACCATTTCCAACATAAAAATCAGCAAGTTGATATCGACTTTTATGCGAGACAACTGGGAGGTGTATTTCTAAGTTATGTAATATTGCCCGACAATCAACAATTTGACAAGCTGACTGCCCAAGAAAGAAGAGATCTGGCGAAAAAACATGCCAGATCAATCCTATCTACCATAGAGGAAATCTAGTCCGGGCAATCGTGTGAACTTGCTGCATCGGTTTCGTGCTTATATAGGCAACCTTTTTTATAATACTGACTGCAGGTGTCTTTCCCCAGGTATTGAGAACAAAAGTTAGTCTTGTGGCAAAATGCAATTTAGAAGAGCGGTGCTGATTCAGCACCGCTCTTCTTTTTTGTCTGTAAATTACACTCTCCAAACATCAGCTTCAAAATGAAAGTTTCTTACTTAAAATCAAGGTCTCTGCATCATTAAAGATTTATATGAAGGGAAGAGGTGGTCTCATGAAAAAAACAATCATGTTCCTAGCCGTTTTATTTCTCGCTGCTTGCAGTGACGAAGCGTCAGTAACCACTTGGACAGACCATCGCCCGATCAAGAATTGCATTCCAGTGAAGCCGGCTTATCCATGTCTCTTGCAGAAGATACGTACGATAAACCCCCTTCGTTAATCAAAGCGACAATAAAAAACGAAAGCCAGCAAAACTATGAATTTGGAGAGTTTTATCATATTGAAGTGAACAAAAACGGTGAGTGGTATATCGTGACACATTCTGCCGCTTTGTTTTTAGAAAATCAGCAGTTCACCGATTTTGGCCAGCTGTTAGTAGCTGGAAGTGAAGTGCAGCAGCCATTTTTCATTGATCAACTGGGTGTCACACTTGTTCCGGGCGAATATCGTCTCGTCAAACCATTTTTATCACAAAATGAACCCTTTTTGAAATAGCTATAGCGTCTCCATTTACAGTGGAATGAACAGTTTATGGGGAATTCATGTAACCAAAATATCCATGGGACTCATTGAAGAAGAAAAGACATCTATTAAAACCCCTTTCCCGGCAATAAGAGATGTTCAAATAAAAAATAGTAATCGTTTTAGAGGAAAAGAAAGCCAACTTTAATTATTATCAAGTATTTTCATAATATTCAGAAAATATGATAGTATTATATTGTATCAATTATTAGTGTGGGAGGGGATTCATATGAGTCAAGAATCATGGTTACCAACATTAAAGACCGATACACCTGAGGAAGGATACAACTTAGCAGTTAAGTTAGCACGCAAAGCTGTAGGGATGACTCAGCCAGATGAAAGTGTACGTAAAAAATTGCGTCCAGTATATGCAAATGACGCAAATAGTTTAACTCTTGCTTCCCAGGTTGTGGCTATTAATTTTCAAACTGTAGCTGCAGCTAACAATTACTGGAATGAGTAGTGACCATTAAGTAACTTGTTAAATGATCAACCTAAAAGTTAAAGCAGAACCCCCCTTAAAAATCCTGAATTTTTAAGGGGGGTTCTGTAAAAAATGGGGATGTGTCATAGGTATATGTTGAGTTCAAATGAGCCGCAATAGAATTGGAATTTGATCTATTTAATCGTGCCCACATTTCATATAACACTTAATACTATCTAATTTTATCTGTTAACCCCAGAGGAAGTAAGATGATAAGAATATTTCGTTATTTAAGTATGTATTTCTACTGAAAAAATTCCAGATGACTATTCGAGAGCGTTAAAAAAACATCTGTTTCTATCGATTTAAAACCTGGCAAGGTGCACAATGGAGCTTTAATTTTACCATCTCTTACTATCTGAAAGGGGGGTGGCCATGCTGTGGATTCCGTTTGTGATTGGTATTGTTTTCATTTTGATCCATTTCTTTGCAAGCGTTCTTGTCCCTACTGAAAAACTCAAACAGATGAAATGGTTTTCGTTTTCAGGTGGTTTGGCCGTTTCGTATATTTTTGTATATCTGCTCCCGACCCTCCACAAGCAGCAGACCAATATTCAAGAACCATTCCGCCGTTTCACGATGGAGTCGGAAATCTACTTTGTCGGCCTGCTTGGTGTTGTCCTGTTTGTGGGCATTCAGATCATCGTCCAACAAAACTATATTTCCCGCACATCCACCTTTTGGTCAGTCATTACGTTCTATGCCCTTTATAACGCCCTCGTGTCTTACTCGGTGCTGTCTTTCGAAGTATCGGCTATTCAGGCACTGTTTTATTGCGTCGCGATTGGCCCGCATTTCGTAGCGGTTGCCCATGACATGTGGAGAAAGTTTCCGGTCGAATACAATAAATACGGCCGCTATATATTAGGTGTAGGAATTATTGTCGGCTGGATTGTTGCATTAACGACCGAACTCACTCCACTTTTCAAATCCATTATTTTTTCTCTTGTTTCCGGGGCGATGATTTACACTGTCTTCAAACATGAATTGCCTAGTGAGAAAGAAACGAATTTCCCGACATTTTTAGTGGCCGTTCTTGTTTATTCTGCTATTACGATGTCTTTGAAGTTTTTCTTCGAGTGGTAGCCTAACATATGAAAGAAAGAAAAAAAAACTTGAGAACAAATGGGACTCGAACGGACCGGTTGTCCAAGTTTATAAGTTAAAGGGAACTGGGTATAATCTTAATAACCCTGTTCCCTTTTTTTATAATATTTTGAAAAGGAGATTACGCGTATGAAATTCCGGTGGCTCGTGGTGCTCGCATTTTTGTTTGCCGTAATGATTACCATTTTCGCAGTTGTCAATGTAGATGCGGTGCCAGTCAATTTTGTTTTCGGTGAAGCGGAGTGGCCCCTTGTCCTTGTTATCCTTGTTTCTGCCTTGATGGGATTCCTGTTAAGCGGCTCGGTGGCGCTTGTCAAAATTTTCTCTTTGCAGAAGCAAATAAGGGCCCTGCAAAAAGGGAAGCCTGCCAAAGAGAAAAGATAACAAGTCTTCTTCTTTGATTTCCATCACTGCCAAAGTATGACTTGTTCTAAGAATTTTGAACTCAGGAAAAAAGGGCGATTGATTTCTGTATTAGTTGAACTGGAAATCGCTAGTACTCGTATGACAAAGTTATTCGACAGGGTAAGAGCCTGACAGGAGCTCTTGCTCTTTTCTTACGATCAATCAAAAACTTCAAATGGTTGTTCCCATATTTCCCTCATTGCTCCCTGTTATTGGCTGATATGGATTTCTCCATATATTTTAGCCTGTTTCAAGGATATTTGCTTCCTATCAAAAAACCCTCGTATTACTTTCGCTATCTTTCCGCGCACTCTTTTTATAGAATGTTTTATAAAAAATTTTAAACTTTTGGAAATTAATATCCACTGAACGCGTCCAATCACAAAATGAAGAAACTTGAAAAATACATCCAGAGTGAAAACTGAAAACACTGGCTTTTTCATGTATGATGTGAATATAATCAGTCGTTCAGCAGAAAGGATGATTCGAGTGTCATTTACACAACAGCAACTCAAAGAATGGCAGCAGCAATTCCCGTTATTAACCGCAATAACCGATATTCAACCGGTTTTCTGGCTGAATCCGAAACTGAAGAAAATGGCGGAAATCGGCCAGCTGGCTGTGACGAAAGAAGACATGCAGGGAGCGGAGGATTTGTGGCAGCGCTTCGCTCCGTTTCTGGCAATAGCCTTTCCGGAGACGGCACCAGCCGGCGGGGTCATTGAGTCTCCATTGAAAGAGATTTCCAACACGAAAAAATTGCTCGAAAAAACCTATTCAACTGAAATTCCCGGCAAGCTGCTTTTGAAATGTGACAATGAACTGCCGGTCGCCGGCTCGATCAAAGCGCGTGGTGGATTTTACGAGGTTCTCCACCATGCGGAGCAATTAGCAATCAACAACGGGATGATCAATAAGCACGACGATTACAGCAAATTCGCAACTGATCAATTCAGGGAGTTTTTCAGCGGGTATTCGATCGGCGTGGGATCGACCGGCAATCTGGGGCTCAGCATCGGCATCATCAGTGCCAAACTCGGCTTTTCCGTTTCGGTCTATATGTCGGCTGATGCCAAAGCTTGGAAAAAGGATCTGCTGCGCGGAAAAGGTGCAATCGTCCATGAATTTGCAGGAGATTTCGGGGAAGCCATCCTGGAGGGACGCCAGCAGACGAAAGAAGATCCGAAGGCTTATTTTGTCGATGATGAAAATTCGAGGCAACTGTTCCTTGGCTACAGCACGGCAGCTTTCCGAGTGGAAAAACAATTGGATGACATGAACATCCGGGTGGATGCTGAACATCCCCTTATTGTTTATTTGCCATGCGGAGTTGGCGGATCACCGGGCGGCATTACGTTCGGGCTGAAGCAAATCTATGGGGATGCGGTCCATTGCTTTTATGTGGAACCGACGCATTCACCTTCTGTGCTGGTCGGTCTGATGACCGGTGAGAAAGAGAAAGTTTGCGTCCAGGATTTTGGCATCGATAACCTGACGGAAGGGGACGGACTTGCAGTCGGCAGGCCGTCGAGTTTCGCTTCGTCCATCAGTGAGAAACTGATCAGTGGCATTTATACCCTCGAAGACGAGGAATTATTCCGCTTATTGGCGATCCTGGCAGATGGCGATGACATTTTCGTTGAGCCATCTGCGGCGTCATCCCTTCTGGGACCTGTGAAAATCGGCAAAACGAATTATTTGTCCTCGCGAGGACTGGATGCCGAAAAAGCGACGCATATTGCCTGGTCAACCGGCGGCGCACTGGTGCCGGAGGAACTTATGCAGGCGATGTACCGAAGAGGCAAAAAGTCACTCCAATAAAATAAAAAAAATTTTTCTGATTCGAGAAGGGACTGGAACTATGCAAAAATGTACTGAATGCAAGCAAGCATTCAAATGGAGCCAGCTATATCAATCGTTATGGCTCGCTTTTCGGCCAGTGACTTGCCGAAGCTGCGGAACTGTACATAGGGTTGGCAGCGCATCCCGCCTGTTGGCGACCCTATTGCTGCTGGTTCCGATGATTTATATCTTTATTTTTATGCAAAACCTCGGGCTGGCGGAAATTCTGCTGCCCGTTGCAGCAGTGATTGCTTTTGTGTCAGCGATACTTCCCTATATCCTTAAATATGACAAACAGGAAATAGAAGTTGACACAAATAATGGGAATCGCTAAGATGGTAAAAATACATAAAATTCTGGGAAGATAAGAGTAGGAATACGTGCGGCCCAAGCGAACCGGGGATGGTGGGAGCCCGGCGGCCAATGTATTCTGAAACGCATATCTGAGAAACCGCCTGAACGTTGAGTAGGGTTGGTCGGCCGACGCCGTTATCGTTTCGAGCTGGTCCGACAATCGGGCAATCAGAGTGGTACCGCGGGAAATCCCGTCTCTAATTTATTTTAGAGACGGGATTTTTTTGTTTTTCAGGAGGATGGGGGAGAAAGTTAATGAATTACAAAAGAGTATGGGCAGAGGAAATTTCAAGTAATTTGAAAGGAGCTATCACGGCAAATTCAGTGATGAAGCTCGTGGAAAAACCGAAATTCGATAACCAGGGTGATTTGGCGTTTCCGTGTTTTTCACTGGCGAAGACCCTGGGACAGTCGCCGCAAAAAATTGCTGAAGAGCTGGCGGAGCAAATATCACATCCTTTGTTTGAAGGAGTGGTTGCCACGGGACCTTATGTCAATTGCTTCCTGAATAAATCCAATGCCAGCGAGCAGATTCTGCAGCAGATCCTGCTTGAACGCGAGGAATTCGGTAAGAGCGATATCGGACAAGGCAAGAACATCACCATCGACTTTTCATCCCCGAATATTGCGAAACCTTTTTCCATGGGCCATCTGAGATCGACAGTCATCGGCAATTCACTGGCAAAAATTGTTGAGAAAGTCGGATACAATGCAGTAAAAATCAATCATCTGGGTGACTGGGGAACCCAGTTCGGCAAATTGATCGTCGCTTACAAAAAATGGGGGAAGGAAGATTTAGTGAAGCAGGATCCTATCCCTGAATTATTGACTTTATATATCAAATTTCACGAAGAAGCGGAAAGGGATCCCGCCTTAGAAGATGAAGCCAGATTGTGGTTCAAAAAACTGGAGGATGGCGACAGTGAAGCCGAAGCGCTGTGGACATGGTTCAAGGATGAATCGCTGAAGGAATTCGGCAAAATTTATGACCTGCTGGAAGTGGAGTTCGATTCAATGGCGGGTGAAGCATTTTACAACGACAAAATGGCTGCCACCATCGAGTTGTTGAAAGACAAAGATTTGCTGGCCGAGTCACAGGGAGCGGAAGTGGTTGATTTGTCGGAAGACGACTTGCCACCATTTCTGATCAGAAAAAGTGATGGTGCGACGCTTTACGGCACGAGAGATCTGACCGCTGCTTTATACAGAAAGGATAATTATCAATTTGCAGAGTCTCTTTATGTGGTGGGCCAGGAACAGACGCTTCACTTTAAGCAATTGATGCTGTCGCTGAAAAAGATGGGATATGACTGGGCAGATGATATGAAACACATCCCTTTCGGATTTATCCTGAAAGACGGGAAAAAGATGTCGACCCGCAAAGGCAAAATTGTCCTCCTGGATAGAGTGTTAAGAGAAGCGATAGAGCTCGCGGAGAAAAATATTGAAGAGCGAAATCCTTCCTTGGCAAATAAAACCGAGACCGCCAGAATGGTGGGCGTAGGGGCCGTCATTTTCCACGACTTAAAAACTGAACGCCGGAATAATGTGGAATTTTCCTTGGAGGATATGCTGCGTTTTGAAGGATCAACCGGACCCTATGTTCAATATACGCATGCAAGAGGCTGTTCCATTTTAAGAAAATCCGGCATTGCTCCGGACCAGCTTACGCCAACCGGGTTAGACGACAGCTACAGTTGGGAAATTATCAAACAGTTGATGAGCTTCCAGGATGCGATCAAAAGAAGCTACGAGCAAAAAGAGCCTTCTGTCATGGCGAAGTATGCTATCGGGTTAGCACAGGATTTTAATAAATACTACAGCCAGGTAAAGGTATTGGAAGACAACAGTCAGAAAAGGGGACGGCTCGCTTTAGTGTTCGCTGTCACGGTGGTTTTAAAAGAAAGCCTCCGTCTGCTAGGGATTCATGCGCCAGTTGAAATGTGAAATTTGCCCGTCCGTGCAGGATACTTCCTGTTGTTGCCGAATAGTATAGGCAACGAAGAATATGAAAGGAGAAATCCATGGCCATCCAATCAAAGCATATTTTTGTGAATCTGCCGGTAAAAGACCTGGACAAATCGATGGCGTTTTTCAGTGACATCGGATTTGAATTCAACGAACAGATGACGGACAAAAACGCCGCCTGTTTGATTGTCGGACCGAATATGTATGTGATGCTCCTCGTGGAAGAGTACTTTAAGCAATTTTCAAAAAAACAATTGGCCGACGCCCGCACCAGCACTGAAGTGATTGTCTCAATAACCGCAGACAGCCGGGCAGGCGTCGACGAATTGGTCAATAATGCTTTGGCGGCGGGCGGTACTGCTTCCAATGAAAAAATGGATAACGAGTTCATGTACGGCTGGAGTTTCGAGGACCTCGACGGCCATCTGTGGGAAGTCATGTATATGCCGGACAACGATGATGACAGTGATGAGGAATTTTATGCGTAAGAGATAAGGAAAGTAAATAATTACGAGAATTCTTTAAAGGATATAGATCCAATATTTTACAGAAATAGCCCTTTGTTTCATGCCGACGAAATAGAGGGCTATTTTTATATGTTTATTATTGAAGGAATCAATGAATCGACGATAAATCTAAAAAAATCGACGATAAACCGTTAAAAATCGACGATAAAATCAAAGAAATCGACGAGAAATCGAAGTGTCTCCGCTAGACCTTGCTGATAAAATAATGTTGGAAATTATAGGGAGCTAACAGATGTTTTATTCATACCAAAAATCAACTCCATATCATCAACAGCTCTCCACATAGAAAAAAGGCGTTCACGAAAATTCGTGAACGCCTTTTTCTACATCTTTGGAAAATCCTCTGTGCTTCTACAAATACTCCGCATAACGTTTTTCCAGGTAATTCTGAAGAACCGTCATTACTGAACAGATTGCCCAGTAAATCAGGGCCACCAGAATCAATAGGGTCAACAGATCGTATTCGCGTGCTCCGACAATGCGGGCTTTCTGGAAAATTTCCGGCACGGTGATCATCGCGGCCAATGAAGAGGCTTTGATGAGATCCAGGTAGACGTTTGACAGGGGCGGCACCGCAATCCGCACAGACTGCGGAAGGATGATGCGCCTCATCGCCTGCCAATACGTCAGACCGAGTGCAGTGGATGATTCCCATTGGCCTTTATCAACAGAAGCGAGGGAAGACCTGAACACTTCTGCAATATAAGCTGCGCTGTTGATGCTGAAACCGATCAAAGCTGCCTGGACTGCTGTAAATTCAATGCCGATAACTGGCATTGCAAAATAAAGTAGGAACAGAATGACCAGGATTGGCACGCCGCGCATGAAAGATATGTAGAGCCTTGCGGGCCATTGCATGATTTTTCGCGGAGAAGTCCGGGCAAGCGCCAGGAAAAATCCAATCACCAATCCGCAAAGCATGCTGACCATTGAAATCAGCAGTGTATACCAAATGCCTTCAAGTACATAGGGGAGGGATTCAATCGCCAAAACCGGATCGAACAGCAATCCCCATTCAATTTCATTCATCGAACCCCTCCTTTTTTAATCCATCATTTATTCTTCAATATCAGTTTCTACAGAAACATCTGCACCGCCGAAGAATTCTTCGGAAATTTCAGTGATGGTACCATCTTCAAGCATTTCTTCAATAACGCGATTGACGTTCTCCGCCAATTCTTCGTGGTCTTTATTCATGACCAGACCAACTTTAGATGGCGCATATTTAATGTCCGGATGAATCGTGATGTTCAATTCCGGGAATGCAGCCACACCAAAAGTTATTAGATAATAATCATTCAAGATGACGTCAGTTCGCCCGATGGATACATCGCGCAAATAAGCTTCATTGGATGCATTATCGTAAGTCACTTCTTCAGCTCCATATTCGCGTGCAATCTCCATGTAGATGGAAGTTGACGCGCCAGCTGCTTTTTTGCCTTCGAGATCTTCCAGTGAAGAAATTCCGGACAAATCGTCTTTACGAACTACAGCTGATCCGTAGGAATATTTGATCGGTGTTGAAAAGGTAAACGCTTCAGCGCGGTCTTCAGTGATTTCTATGTCATTGGCAGCGATATCGACTTGGCCAGTCTGGACGCTTGACAGCATTTCATCAAAGCCCATTTCCTTGAATTCGATTTCAAGCCCGAGGCGCTCTGCCACTTCACGGGCAACTTCCACTTCAAAGCCGGTTAGTTCATCGGAATCCGCGTCGCGGAAAGATGTAGCCAATAATGTGCCGGATGTGGCAACTGTCAAAGTGCCTTCCTCCTGGATTTCGTCCCACGCTGTTGTTTCTTCTTCCGAAGAGTTATCACTTTCTCCGCCGCAGGCAGCCAGTACTAGTATGGAAATGGCCAACAATGCCAATAAAAAGGAAAGCTTTGTTTTATTCATCATAATATTTACCTCCTTGTTTTATAGTCCTCTAAAAACATAGCATTAACATAGGGCAAGGGCAATAACAGAGAGACTGAATTTTAAATCACAGAACATTCCATCAAATACATGATAAAATAAAATTATTATGTAAACAAATAAAAGGAACCGAACCACCAACGGGTGATCCGGTTCGTCAATTATTTCACTTTTTTCAATTTAATGACCAGTTCCTCGTCGGGGGTGACGAAAACGGTCTTTTGTTCAAAATAGATGACGAAGCCGGGTTTTGCGCCGTTCGGCTTTTTCACTTGCCGCACTTCGGTAAAATCCACAGGGACAGAGGAAGATTCTCTCGCTTTGCTGAAGTAAGCGGCGATCGAAGCTGCTTCCAGGATCGTCTGCTCGTCCGGATTGTCAGAATGGATGATGACGTGGGAACCGGGTATATCTTTCGTGTGCAGCCAGGTATCGGACTTGGCTGCCACTTTGAAGGTGACATAATCATTCTGTTTATTGTTTTTGCCGACGGAGATGGGGACGCCGGTGCTTGAAACATAAGGTTCGACCTTCGGCTTAGTCGGTTTTTTCTTTTTCTTCGACTTTTGCGCTTTCATAAAGCCCTGCTCGGCAAGCTCTTCACGAATCTCTTCTATATCAGAAATCCCCGCTTGCTGCACCTGAGACATCAGCGTCTCGAAATACCCGATATCGTCTTCGGTTTTTTCGATTTGTTCCTGTGTTTTGACGACAGCGATTTTGGCTTTCTGGTAGCGCGAATAAAACTTCTGCGAATTTTCAATCGGTGTTTTCCTTGGATCAAGTGGAATCAGCACTTTTTCTTCATTATAGTAATTGTCCACTTCAATTTCCTTCATGCCTTTTTGCATGCGGTGCAGATTGGCCATGATCAATTCGCCGTTCAATTGCAGAAGGTCCCGCTTTTCAGCATTGTCCTGCTCTTTTTTCAGTTTCTTCAATTTCAGCTTCAGTTTGGAGATTTCATTCTGCAGCCATCGTTCCAGGTCGCCGGCCTTCTGCTTGACGCGGTCGCGCTCGGCTTTTGTGAAGTACATGCGGTCAAGGAGCTCACCAAGCGTCGGAAAGCTGAGCCCTTGGGCGGCAATGTGTCTGAGCGGTGTGGCAGAGAAAAAACTTTTGCTGTCCTGCTCAACATAATAGCCGACAGGCGCATCCTTGCTGAAGTCCTGAAGAAAATCGTCTGCGGCGGAATTTTTATCGCTCGCTAAAGCCAAGCGGTGATGCAGCTCGCGGGCAGTCAGCGGAGAAAACCCGGCAAAGGATTGGACCAATTCTTTTTCATCGAGATTTATGAGTGACTCCCTGTTAGCGAATGGATCTTTTTTATTCTGGGACGGCGGAAAGATGTACGGCTGTCCAGGCAAAATCGTGCGGAAAGAATTGACGCTCGGTGGCAGGTGCTTCAGGCTGTCGAGGATCATCGTTCGTTCTGCGTCGATCAGGATGACGTTTGAATGCCGACCCATCATTTCGACATGCAACTCGCGTTCGATGTCGTCGCCGATTTCATCTTTCGCCTTGATCTTAAGGATGATGAGGCGATCCATGCCGTGCTGGGAAACTTCCGTGATGACGCCGCCTTCGATATGTTTGCGCAGGAGCATGCAGAACATCGGCGGTTCGGAAGGGTTGATATTCGCCTCTTTGGTCACGTGGATCCGTGAGTAGGAAGGGTGGATCGAAATCAATAATTTATGGTTGCTTCCTTGTGAGCGGATATGGAGCAGCAGTTCAAGCTGATTGGGCTGATGAACTTTTGAAATTCTTCCGCTGACCAGCTGCTGAAGTTCGCTGGTCATCGCTTTTGTAAATAATCCATCAAATGCCATGAAAATCCCTCTTTCAAATCGTTTTGTTCCATCTTATCATTTCCAGCGTGTATTATGATATAATAAGACAGTTAGTTACAAAACGAAGAATATAGACCGGATGTAATGGCGGTGGTTAAGGTGGTTAATGAAATGAGAAAACAACGCGGACTGCTGATCGTGTTATCAGGGCCTTCCGGAGTCGGAAAAGGCACAGTCAGAAAAGAGCTGTTCTCGCAGCCGGATACGAATTATGAATACTCCATATCGATGACGACGCGATCGCCGCGTGAAGGCGAAGTGGACGAAGTCGATTATTTTTTCAAGACACGTACCGAATTCGAGGATTTGATCGAACAGGGGCAATTGCTTGAATACGCAGAGTTTGTCGGTAATTATTACGGCACGCCACTGGAATATGTCAACAAAATGCGTGATGCAGGACGAGATGTGTTCCTCGAAATCGAAGTTCAGGGAGCTGCGCAGGTACGCGATAAAGTGCCGGACGGCCTGTTCATCTTCCTGGCTCCGCCCAGCTTGTCCGAACTTGAGGACAGGCTGGTCGGACGCGGCACCGAATCCAATGAAGTGATTGCTTCACGGTTAGGTGCGGCCAGGCAGGAACTCGAAATGATGAATTTGTATGATTATGTCGTCGAGAATGATGAAGTGGAAAACGCCTGTGACCGCATCAACGCCATTATTATTGCCGAACATTGCAAACGCGAACGTGTAGAAAAAAGATATTTTGATATGCTAAAGGAGAATGCTTGATGTTATACCCATCCGTTGACAAATTAAAAAGCCGTATCGATTCGAAATACTCGTTGGTGGCGCTTGCTTCCAAACGTGCCCGCCAATTGCATGAGCATGGCGATGACAAACTGGCGAACTATGTTTCCGTCAAGCCAGTCGGAAAAGCTCTTGAAGAAATCGCAGCAGGCGCATTGACGCAAGAGCGCCAGGACGAAACTGCAATTTATGAAGACGAAATTTAACCATTAATCACAATTGACGACTCCCAGAGCAAATTTGTTCTTTGGGAGTTTGTTGTTTAGAAAGGGTGTTTTCATTGTTGGCGAATCGTAGGATTTTATTGTGCGTGAGCGGCGGGATTGCCGTTTACAAGGCTGTTGCTCTGGTCAGTAAATTATCACAGGCGGGAGCGGATGTGAAGGTCATCATGACAGATTCCGCCCGAGAGTTTGTGCAGCCGCTCAGCTTCCAGGTCATGTCCAGGAATGATGTCTATTTTAATACGTTTGATGAAAAAGACTCTTCGGTGATTGCGCATATCGATCTCGCAGACTGGGCCGATCTGATCATCGTGGCACCGGCAACGGCGAATGTCATCGGCAAGCTGGCAAATGGCATCGGCGATGATATGGTGACAACCACATTGCTTGCGGCAACTGCACCGATCTGGGTTGCTCCGGCGATGAATGTCCATATGTATGACCATCCAGCAGTCAAGCGCAATATTGAACGCCTGCACGCGGACGGCATCCGCTTTATCGAGCCGTCGGAAGGCTTTTTGGCTTGCGGTTATGTCGGTAAAGGGCGTCTCGAAGAACCTGAGAAAATCACGGAATTGGTCAGCGGCTTTTTAGGCCGCGAACCGCTTCTCAAAGGAAAAAAAGTGCTGGTGACGGCGGGGCCTACGCGTGAACGCATTGATCCTGTACGTTTCCTGACAAACTTTTCCAGTGGCAAGATGGGCTATGCTATGGCCCAAGCCGCCGCTGAACTGGGAGCGGAAACTGTGCTGATCAGCGGGCCGGTTTCTTTGCCGGCACCGCCAGGAGTAAAAAGGATCCTTGTTGAAAGTGCTGAGGAAATGCTGCAGGCGGTAAAGGCGGAATTCAGGGATTCTGATTTTGTCATTAAAACGGCTGCAGTGGCTGATTACCGGCCGAAGACAGTCCACGGACAAAAAATGAAAAAACAGCAAGGTGATTCTTCTATAGAATTGGAACGCACAGCCGATATCCTGCAATACCTGGGAACGGAAAAGGATGGACAGGTGCTCATCGGCTTTGCGGCTGAAACGAATGATATCAGTCATTATGCGAAAAACAAACTGGAACGGAAAAATGCCGATTACATCATAGCCAATGACGTTACCGAAGCTCAGGCGGGGTTTGAATCAGATACCAATAGGGTGACGATTTACGGCAAAGGGGATTTTGAAAGGTCTTTCGAACTTCTTCCAAAACAGGAATTGGCGCGTGAATTGCTGAAGCTGATCCTTGAAAGGGAAATGCCACATGATCGCTGAAGTCATAGTTGATGTGGCTGCCCACCCGATCGATCGGCCCTTCGATTATGCTGTTCCGGAAAAATTGGCAGCGTTGGCAGAGCCCGGTATGCGGGTGAAAGTGCCGTTTGGCCCCAGAAAAGTCCTTGGGTTTATCACTAAAATCAAAGAGACTTCCGATTTCGATCCGAGCCGGATGAAATCGATCCACGAATTGATGGACGTTGTACCGGTGCTGAATAAAGAATTGCTTCAAATGGCCGAATGGATGAAAGAGCAAACGGTTTGTTTTGAAATTGACGCGCTGCAGGTCATGGTGCCGGCCGCATTGCGTGCGAAATACGAAAAGCGCTTTGTGCTGAACGCCGGACTCGAAGAGATTGACTCCCGCCTACACCCTTATTTTGGGGACAAATCGTTCGTCCGCAGCCAGGATGCTGAAGAAGTCTTTGGTTTATTAAAAAAAGAAATGGATAAAGGCACGGTTATCGCTGACACTAATATTCAGCAGCAAACCGCTGTGAAAAAGGTGCGAATGATTCACATTGCTGACTCGCTGGAAACACTCGATTCGGTTGAAATTCGTGCCAATGCTAAACAGCAGCTGAAGTTAATGGCGTTCATGAAGAAGAATCCCGGGCTCGCTATCGAATCCTCCGAATTGCAAAAAGCCGCGGGAGTAACGTTGCCGACAATTTACAGCCTGGCTGAAAAAGGTGCGGCGGATTTGTCGAATGTGGAAACGTACCGCGATCCGAAAATGCTGTCGGAAATCGTGAAAAAAGACAATTTGGTGATGACGGGAGCCCAGCAGCGCGCTTTTGACGCCGTCGTTGGATCGCTCAACACACCCAAAACGTTTTTGCTGCACGGCATTACGGGAAGCGGCAAGACCGAAATCTATTTGCAGACGATTGACCGTGTGCTAAAAAGTGGAAAAGAAGCGATTATGCTTGTTCCGGAAATATCATTGACCCCTCAGATGACCCTGCGCTTCAAAGAACGTTTCGGCGACATGGTCGCAGTTCTCCATAGTGGATTATCAGCCGGAGAAAAATACGACGAATGGCGGAAAATCCAGCGCGGCGAAGTGAAAGTGGTTGTCGGTGCAAGGTCCGCAATATTTGCTCCGTTTGAGAATCTTGGTTTGATCATTCTCGACGAAGAACATGAATCCAGCTATAAACAGGATGATTCCCCGCGCTACCATGCCCGTGATATGGCGATATGGCGGGGAGAGTACCATAATTGCCCGGTTATTCTCGGAAGCGCGACGCCGTCGCTCGAATCCTATGCCCGGGCCCAAAAAGGGGTTTACGAACTGTTGGTGCTGGAAAAACGCGCGCAAAATCAGCCGTTGCCAACCGTTCACATTGTCGATATGCGTGAAGAGCTAAGAACAGGCAATCGTTCCATGTTTTCCGTGCAATTGGCGGATGCGATCCGCGACCGCCTGGAGAAAGGAGAGCAGACCGTGCTGTTCCTGAATAAGCGGGGATACTCTTCTTTTGTTCTTTGCCGCGATTGCGGAACGGTCATGCAATGTCCGAATTGTGATATCTCACTGACCTATCATCGCTCGAGTGAGACGATGAAATGCCATTATTGCGGATACGACGAACGGGTGCCCCATACGTGTCCGGAATGCGAAAGCGAGCATATTCGCTTTTTTGGCACCGGCACCCAGAAAGTCGAAGAAGAATTGGCGAAGCTGGTGCCGGAAGCACGCGTGTTGCGCATGGATGTAGATACGACAAGAAATAAAGGCGCACACGAAAAAATTCTCAACGCCTTTGGTGAAGGGAAAGCGGATATTCTCCTTGGCACACAGATGATTGCAAAAGGACTGGATTTTCCGAATATCACTCTGGTAGGCGTATTGTCCGCAGACACCACACTGCATTTGCCTGATTTCCGGGCAGCCGAGAAAACCTATCAATTGCTGACCCAAGTCAGTGGCCGAGCCGGCCGTGATGTACTTCCCGGAACTGTCTATGTGCAATCCTATACACCGGAGCATTATGCGATCACGTTGGCGAAAGACCAGTTATATGAACCATTCTTTGATCAGGAAATGGCGATGAGGCGGGCCAGTGGCTATCCTCCTTATTATTTTGTCGTAAACATCCAGTTCACGCATGAAGACCTGATGACTGTTTCGGAATATGCGCAGCAGACCGTCGAATATTTGCGGCAGCAGCTGTCGGACCGGACACTCATCATAGGGCCATCCGCTTCATTGATTGCCCGCGTCAACAATAGATATAGATACCAATGTTTGATAAAATACAAAAAAGAACCGAAATTGACTGAAGTGATGCAGCAATTGATCAAAATCTATCGCTCCGAATGGCTAAAAAAAGGTGCGACTTTGGCGATCGATATGAATCCGACTTCGGTGATGTAGAAGAAATGAGGAACTGAAAATGGCAATACGCACAATAGTGAAACACCCCAGCGAAGTGCTGGAAACAGTTTGTTCGCCTGTAACAAACTTTGACGGGAACCTGGCCATTCTTTTGGATGATATGCATGAAACAATGATAGAGGCGGACGGAGTCGGCATTGCTGCTCCCCAAGTGGGAACAGCGCTAAGGGCAGCAATCGTTGATTTCCGCGAAGGACAGGACCGCATTGAAATGATCAATCCTGAACTTGTTTTATATGAAGGATCCGATACGGATATCGAAGGCTGTCTGAGTTTCCCGGGACTATTTGGGGAAGTGGAACGTTATGACCATATCAAGATAAAAGCGCAAGAGCGCGACGGCTCCTGGTATGAACTGGAAGCGGAAGGCTACGAAGCCCGTGCCATTCTCCATGAAATGGATCATTTGGATGGAATCCTATTTACCGGCAAAATTACGAAATTCGTCACTCAGGAAGAGTTGGATGAAATGATCCGTGCCCAGGAAGAGGAGGAAGAGATTTGACAAAAATCATCTTTATGGGGACGCCGGCTTTTTCAGTTCCGATTCTTCGGATGCTCGTTGAAGAAGGTTATGATGTGATTTCCGTGGTAACGCAGCCGGACCGTCCTGTTGGCCGTAAGAAAGTGCTGACGCCGACACCTGTGAAAGAAGAAGCGTTGCGTCTCGACTTGCCGGTTTATCAGCCGCAGAAACTGAAAAATCCGGAAGAACTGCAAGTCGTCCTGGATCTGGAACCCGATTTAGTGATAACAGCGGCGTTCGGGCAAATTCTGCCGACTGAAATATTGGAGACACCGAAATTCGGTGCCATCAATGTTCATGCTTCTTTATTGCCGGATTACCGCGGGGGTGCGCCGATCCACCAGGCAATTATCGACGGCAAAACGGAAACCGGCGTAACCATTATGTATATGGTGGACCGTCTGGATGCTGGAGATATTATTTCTCAAACGTCCGTGCCGATCCAAAAGGATGACCACACCGGCAGCATGTTCGATAAACTCAGCGTAGCCGGAACGGAATTATTGAAAGGGACGCTCCCATCCATTCTGGATGGCGCAAACAAGCGTACTCCGCAGGACGAATCAAAGGTGACTTATGCCCGCAATATTTCACGCGAGCAGGAGCGGATTGATTGGAACAGGTCTGCAGAACAAATCTATAACCAGGTACGCGGACTCCATCCGTGGCCGGTAGCCTATACGAGCTTCAAGCAGGACACAATGAAAATTTGGTGGTCCGAAATAGCCGAAGGGACGACAACAGGGAAACCTGGCGAAGTGGTCAAATTGGCCGAAGACGCCATTCACGTCCAGACCGGCAAGGGGATTCTGGCAATTACGGAATTGCAGCCGGCCGGCAAAAAACGGATGGCGGCGAAAGACTATTTAACCGGACCTAAAATCCAGGTGGGAGATTTTTTTGAATGAAAAATAAAAAATTGCACGGCAATGTCCGAGACGCTGCATTTTCGATTCTCTGGGCAGTTGAAAACAAACAAGCTTATAGCAATCTGTTGCTGCATCAAACCATTGAGAGCTATGGCATCTCGGCAAAAAACCGCGGCTTGTTGACTGAAATAACCTATGGCACGCTGCAGCATCAGATGACGTTGGATTATTATCTGGAACCTTTTTTGAAAGGCAAAGTGGAACCCTGGGTTAAAACGCTTTTGCGGATGTCACTGTATCAGATCGTTTATCTTGACCGCGTTCCTTCCCATGCAGTGATCCACGAAGCTGTGGAAATTGCCAAAAGGCGCGGGCACGGTGGAGTCGCTTCTTTAGTGAACGGCGTACTTCGATCCGTTCAGCGCTCTGGAGTCCGATCATTTAATACAATAGCGGATCCGATTGAGAAAATATCGATTGAAACCAGCCATCCGGCATGGATGATCAAACGCTGGGCAGAGCAATTCGGTCTTGAAAAGACGCGGGAAATGGCACTGGAAAACAATAAAATTCCGTCTCAGACCGTTCGCGTCAATCTGGTCAAAGCTACCGTCGAAGAAGCCATTGAAATGCTCGAATCCGAAGGACTCGAAGCAGTTCGGAGCAAGATTATTCCGGAATGTCTCGTCGTAACCGGCGGCCAGCCGGCAAGAACGACGACGTTTGAAAAAGGCTTTATCACCATCCAGGATGAAAGTTCCATGTTGCCATCCTACGCGCTTCAGGTGAAACCGGGGATGAAGGTTCTTGACATGTGCGCTGCCCCTGGAGGGAAATCGACGCATATCGCAGAAAAGTTGGAGAACAAAGGTACGCTCCTTTCAATGGATCTGCATCCGCATAAAGTGAAACTTATCCGTGAATCGGCAGACCGTCTGGGCCATTCTGTTATTGAAACCGAAGTGGGCGATGGCAAAAAGAGCGTCGAGCGCTTCGGCAAAGAGCAGTTTGACCGAATTTTGGTTGATGCTCCGTGCAGCGGCCTCGGTGTGATCAAGCGGAAACCCGACATTAAATACACGAAAAAAGAAGAGGATTTCAGCCGACTGCAGGAAATCCAGATTGAATTATTGGAGCAGGCGGCGCAATTGCTGAAACCTGACGGCATACTTGTCTACAGTACCTGTACGGTAGACAATACGGAGAATCGCGGAACTGCTGAAAGGTTTCTGAAGGAACATCCTGAAATGGAGAGGATCCAGGTTTCATTGCCCGAAGCGCTTGGTATTAAACACACCGGCTTTGTACAGATTTTCCCGCAGGATTTCGGAAGCGATGGTTTTTTCATCGCTGCCTTCCGTAAAAAAGAAACAATTGAATAATCAGCAATTCTAATTGACATGGGATGAGGTGTAGAGCTTGTTGTTTCAATATGTCATGGAAAGTGATACAGGAAAAAAACGGGAAGTGAATGAGGACCGTGTGGCGGTTCTCAAAAGGACTGACGGCTTGATGCTGGCGCTGGTTGCGGATGGCATGGGCGGCCATAAAGCAGGGGATGTGGCCAGTGAAATGACCGTGGACGCGATGAGCAAGCACTTTCTTGAAGCCGACAGCGAAAGTTTTGCTTCGGTGGAAAGCAAGAAACGATGGCTGGATGAAAAAATCAGGCTTATCAACTCTGAAGTTTTCGATTATGCGGAAGGCCATCCCGAATGCAAGGGAATGGGCACAACGCTGATTGCTGTCCTGATCGAAAACAAGCTAAGTGTAATTTGCCATATCGGCGACAGCCGTGTTTATAGTTTCAACGGCAATGCTGAACAGATTACACGCGATCATTCTTACGTCAATGTGCTTGTAGACAACGGGGAAATCAGCGAAGAGGAAGCGAAAGACCACCCGAAAAAGAACTGGATCGTACGGGCACTTGGAACAGAACGGGGAATCGAAGGGGAAATGATTGAACTTGATCTCAGCGACTCTTCCTATTTATTAATCTGTACTGACGGCCTCAGCAATAAAGTATCCAAAGAGGAAGTCGCGGATATTGTCGCTTCCCATTCAACTTTGTCCCAAAAAGGGAAGGATCTTGTCGATCTTGCCAATGATAAGGGAGGAGAAGACAATATTTCGTTTGTGCTTCTTGCCCCGAAAGCTGCGGAGGTGTAAGTATGTTAATCGGCAGAAACATTAATGGCCGCTATAAGATACTGGAATTGATCGGTGGAGGCGGCATGTCGAATGTCTATCTGGCCCATGATATGATTTTGGACCGGGACATAGCCATCAAACTGCTGCGCTTCGATTTTTCAAATGAAGAAGAGCTCCGCAGAAGGTTCCAACGGGAAGCGCTATCAACGACAAGCCTTGCGCACCCGAACATCGTCAATATTTTCGATGTTGGGGAAGATGGCGCGATTCCCTATCTCGTCATGGAATTTGTACAGGGAAAAACGTTAAAAGAATACATAATCGAAAATTCACCGATTGCGCCCGAACAGGCAGTGAAGATTATGAAACAATTGGCATCTGCCTTGGCACATGCCCATCATAACCAAATCGTCCATCGCGATATCAAACCGCAAAACATCCTGATGGATGAAGAAGGAAATGTGAAAATTTCCGACTTCGGGATTGCGATGGCTTTGAGCGCAACTTCCTATACACAGACCAATTCGGTGCTTGGGACAGTCCATTACCTTTCACCGGAACAGGCACGCGGCGGCAACGCCACGAAGAAATCGGATATTTATTCCCTCGGCATCGTCATGTACGAATTGCTGACGGGCAGGCTGCCGTTTTCAGGTGAATCTGCTGTTTCAATCGCGTTGAAACATTTGCAGACAGAAACGCCATCGCTTCGTGAAATCGTTCCAACAATTCCGCAAAGCCTTGAAAATATCGTGTTGAAAGCTACGGCCAAGAACGCCCAGCACCGCTACCAGTCAGCTGATGAAATGGATGAAGATCTGTCGACAGTCCTTTTACCTGAACGGTTGAATGAACCAAAATTCATGGCGCCGGTAGATGAAGATGCCACACGGGCAATGCCGGCGATCAAAGATTCATCGCATTATGTCAATGCGGAAGAAACAATTACAAGTGGTTCTTCAAAAAAAATCAACTCTAAAGCAGAAAAAAAACAGCCGCCGCCAAAGAAGGAAAAAAAGAAGAAATTGCCGTGGGTTGTCGGAATCCTGCTGTTTCTTGTTATAGCAGGATTATCCGTCGCTCTGGCATTCCCGGATCTTTTCGGACCACAACAGGCTGCTGTGCCTGATGTGACAGGGATGGAACGTGACGAAGCAATAGAGGAACTTATAGCAGCCGGATTTGTTATCGGGGAAGAGCGGGAACGTCATTCTGATGATGTCGAGGCAGGTTCCGTCATCCGGACGATTCCGGAAGCTGGAAAAATACGGAGCGTGGAATCGGAAATCCAGTTGTATTTAAGTCTTGGCAAAGAATCATCCCAAATGGCAGACTATGTTGGCCGCAATATTGAACAGACCTTGGCCTTGCTTGAATCTCGCTTCCTGGCAGTCAACCAGACTGAACAGTTTTCAGATGAGCCTGCAGGAACAATTCTGGAACAGAATCCGGAAGCGGGCAGCGAAATCATTCCGAGTGAAACGGAAATCGAATTCGTTGTGAGCAAAGGGAAAGACTTGCGTGCTGTTGCGGACCTTATCGGTTACGATGAAGCTGGTCTCAGTGAATATGCACGCTCTACAGGCTTCCATATAAATATTGTCGGAGAAGAAGCATCCGCTGAGGCGGCTGCTGGAACAGTGCTTACGCAAACTCCGGCACCTGACAGTGAATTGGAAGCAGGAGGCGCAATTAACGTAGTGCTGTCATCCGGAGCACCAGAATTGCCGCAAAAAACGTATATTCATACTGTCAGCATTCCTTATGAACCCGAAACACCGGCGGAAGAAGGAGAAGAACCGGTGGAGCAATTAGTCCAGATTTATATACAGGACGAGACCCGGACGATGGCCGAGCCGGTGGAGGAGTTCTCCATTACGGAAGATGCCGAGCGCCGTATTGAATTGCAGATTGCTGAAGGGAATCGTGCGGTATATCGAATTCTGCGGGACGGCAAAGTGATTATTGAAGAAACCGTCGAATATAATAATGTGGAATAAGAAGGAGGGAATTTATGCCGAAAGGTCAAATAAGAAAAGCGCTCAGTGGATTTTATTATGTGTTGGATGAAGACGGCAAGCGGTATACCCAATGCCGCGGCCGTGGAGTCTTCCGCAACAGGCAAATCTCGCCGCTGGTCGGGGATTATGTGGATTATAAAGCGGATAACGACCGGGAAGGGACTATTTTGCATGTGTATGAACGCAAAAATGAACTGGTTCGTCCACCGATTTCAAATATCGACCAGGCCATTCTTGTTTTTTCAGCTAAGCAGCCAGATTTCCATCCGCTCTTATTGGACCGATTCCTGACAGCCATTGAATCCCACGGTATTAAGCCGGTGATTTGCCTGACCAAGATGGATTTGGTCAATGAAGACGAAAGAAAAAAAATAATGAAATATGTAGCTGAATACGAAGGAATCGGCTATGAAGTCATTCCAACCTATATCAATGATCCGAATCTCCAACAGCGGCTCATGCCCGTTTTGGAAGGAAAGATCAGCGTGCTGGCCGGCCAATCGGGTGTGGGTAAATCAACCATACTGAATACGATCCTGCCGTCTCTCGAATTGAAAACAGATGATATATCGAAAGCCCTGAACCGCGGGAAGCATACGACGCGGCATGTTGAATTGATTGAAGTCAATAACGGTTTGCTGGCGGATACGCCAGGATTCAGTTCATTCGATTTCGATACCATGGAAAAAGAGGAGCTTTCGGGCTGTTTCCCGGAAATGGCAGAAAGATCGAATAGCTGTAAATTCAGGGAGTGTCTGCATTTGAATGAACCCAAATGTGCCATCAAAGCAGCCGTGGATTCCGGAGAGATTCCAGCGTACCGTTACAAGCATTACTTGAAGTTTTTAGAAGAAATAATGAGCAGAAAGCCGAGGTATTCTAATGATTAAAATTGCACCGTCTATTTTAGCTGCGAATTTCGCGAAACTTGGAGAAGAAGTTGCGGAAGTCGAAAAAGCAGGGGCTGACTGGATCCATATTGATGTAATGGATGGCCATTTTGTTCCAAATATTTCATTTGGAGCAGTTGTTATGGAAGCAATCCGCCCGTTGACAAAACTGCCGTTTGACGTCCACCTGATGATCGAAAATGCAGACCGTTATGTAGAAGGCTTTGCAAAAGCTGGAGCGGATTATATCACCGTCCATGTCGAAGCAAGCCCGCATCTGCACAGAACCATCCAGTTGATCCGTTCATTCGGCGTTAAACCGGGTGTCGTACTGAATCCGCACACACCGGTGGAAGCGATTTTGCCGATACTTGAAGACATCGACCTGGTTCTGTTCATGACAGTCAATCCCGGTTTCGGAGGGCAGAAATTCATCGAGTCAGTCCTGCCGAAAGTGGAACAATTAGCAGCAATCATCAAAGAAAAAGGCTTGGACATCGATATCGAAATCGATGGCGGCATCAATGAAGAAACCATCGTCGCTTGTGCAAAAGCCGGCGCCAATGTATTTGTTGCCGGATCGGCCATTTATGGTAAAGAAGACCGTGCAGCCGCTCTTCAGCGCATCAAAAAGGCTGGGCAAGAGGCGATTTCGTGAAAGTGGTTATAGTATCGGGAGGTCCGGCAGAAGAATTGCCGGACTTTTCCTTATGGGCAGATGATTTTTGGATCGGAGTCGATGCAGGGGCAGTGGCACTGATCGAAAGAGGCATCGAGCCGGCCGCAGCGGTAGGGGATTTTGATTCGGTTTCCGAAGAGCAATTCGATCGAATCAAAGGGATTGTTCCAAAACTTGAAGTGGCATCAGCTGACAAGGATGAAACGGACACTGAATTGGCCCTGGAAAAAGCGATGACTTTTCATCCGGAAACCGTCATCATCACAGGGGTCACCGGTGGGCGCCTCGATCATTATATGAGTGCCCTGCATGCCATTTATGCCGCGCACCTGAAATATCCTGACACCCAATTTTTTTTGATCAATAAACAGAACCGCATCCGTTTTCTTGAAGTGGGCAGGCATGAAATCCAGCGTGACAGCCTTTACCGCTATATTTCATTCTATCCGTTCGCAGAGGAAATCAAGGGCTTCAGTTTGTCGGGTTTTAAATATGATGTGTCGGGTGAAACCATTCCATTCGGCTCCACATGGTTCATCAGCAACGAACTCGTTAACTCGGGGAGTGTCTCTTTTATAGAAGGAAATTGCATTATGATCGAGAGTGCGGATGAATAGCAGGTGAACAGCAGTTATTATATATGTTGTTTATATAACGCTTCGGCGCTATGGACAGTGCAAAGATTATGCTCCTGCGCAAGCTCGTCGCAAAGGTGCGCCATCTTCGTATGGCGACCTTGCCTCCCGCAATAAGCCGAGAAGAGCACTCGTCTTTTGCTCCGTCGGCCTTCGCCTGCTCCGGAGCCGCGCCTTTGCTTAGAGAAATTTCTAGAGATATGGAGCAAAATAGCATAGACGCCTAAGGGAGCAGAAACGGAATTGGCTTTCCAATTCCGTTTCGACGCAAGCCCACGGCAAGCTTAGCTGTTTTGCGGAATATCGGTATCTTAGACTATCACTTCAACTTATAAAGATATAAAAATCTCCACGAAAAAATGCCAGGCTGACGATTGTCAGACCTGGCATTATTCATGAGAACGATTAAACGCGCTCAACTTTTCCTGATTTCATTGCTCTTGCAGAAACCCAAACACGTTTCGGTTTGCCGTCAACAAGGATGCGAACTTTTTGTAGGTTTGCTCCCCATGTACGTTTTGTCGAATTCATTGCGTGTGAACGAGCATTTCCGGCGCGAGCTTTACGTCCGCTAATTGCACATACTTTAGCCATGTAAGTACCTCCTCACAAGTGAAGCTGAAAATTATTATAGAATTTCAGTTCGTTTTTCATCTCACATACTTTATTAATTTACCATAGACATTTGCGGTTTGCAACTAATTTTCAACCCCCTTAAAGAAAAAAACCTTTACACTTGAAAACGTCCGCTTTTCTTCCAATGGGGTTTGTTGTAGAATGAAAAGAGTGAAATAGGACTCAAGGAGGAATTCGTAATGTCGATTGAAATAAAAAATGACTATGGTCAAATCGATATCTCCAATGATGTGATTGCTCAAATTGCTGGAGGAGCGGCAATCGAATGTTATGGCATTGTCGGAATGGCGACGAAACACCAGATACGCGACGGCCTGACAGATATACTGCGCAAAGAGAATTTTGCGAAAGGCGTGATTGTGCGCCAGGAAGGCAGCGATCTGAACATAGATATGTATGTCATCATCAGTTACGGGACCAAAATTTCTGAAGTTGCTTACCAGGTTCAGTCCAAAGTGAAATATACAATTACCAAAACACTTGGCATGCCGGTAAAGGCTGTAAATATTTTTGTTCAGGGAGTTCGTGTCACGAACTCGTAGGAGGAGGAAGAATCGGTTATGAAGTCACTAAACGGCGTTAAATTCGCTGAAATGGTACAAATGGGTTCCCATCATTTGTTCCAGAACGCGGATTATGTAGATGCATTAAACGTTTTTCCGGTGCCTGACGGCGATACTGGAACGAACATGAATTTATCGATGACATCAGGAGCAAAAGAAACACAGGCAAATGTGCAAGAGCATATCGGCAAGACAGCTTCTGCCTTGTCGAAAGGCCTCCTGATGGGAGCGCGCGGAAATTCCGGCGTCATCCTGTCCCAATTATTCCGTGGATTCGGCAAAGCGATCGTCAATGAAAAGGAATTATCGGCAAAGCAATTGGCCGATGCTCTTCAGCACGGCGTTGAAACGGCCTATAAAGCGGTCATGAAGCCTGTGGAAGGAACGATCCTGACGGTAGCGAAAGATTCAGCAGCCAAAGGGGTAGAATTGGCAAAGGAAGAAACGGATATTATTGCTTTATTTGAAGGAATCGTAACCGAAGCGAAAGCTTCACTCGAAAGAACGCCTGACCTTTTGCCCGTTTTAAAGGAAGTCGGCGTTGTGGACAGTGGGGGACAGGGCCTCGTATATGTATATGAAGGCTTTTTGGCATGCTTGAAAGGTGAGGAATTGCCGGAGAAGCACGCCAGCAATTCCATGACGGATCTTGTCAGCGCGGAGCACCATAAAACGATTGCCGGCTTCATGGATACCGCTGATATCGAATTTGGTTATTGCACCGAGTTCATGGTGAAGTTCGAAGACGATAAAAAGCAATTCAACGAAGCGGAATTTCGGACGGATTTAAGCGCATACGGAGATTCGCTGCTGGTCATTGCAGATGATGAAGTGGCGAAAATTCATATTCACTCCGAAGAACCCGGAAAAGTCCTTACATATGGCCAGGATTATGGCAGCCTGATCAGTATGAAAATTGAAAATATGCGCCAGCAGCATATCGATATTGTGGGAGAAAACTTTAAAAAAGAAGGCAAGAAACAGGAAGCGAAGCATCCATATGCGGTCGTTACGGTGGCGATGGGTGAAGGTGTCGCAGAGTTATTGCGCAGCATCGGTGCTTCGCACGTAATCGAGGGCGGCCAGACGATGAACCCTTCAACAGAAGACATTGTCAACGCCATCCGTTCGGTGTCAGCCGAGCGTGTGCTGATCTTGCCGAACAATAAAAATATCATCATGGCGGCCGAGCAGGCGGCTGAGATCCTTGACATCGAAGCGGCTGTCGTGCCGACAAAAGACGTGCCTCAGGGGATGGCTGCTTTACTGGCTTTCAATCCTTCGGCGAGCGTTGAAGAAAACCGGGAAACAATGACCGGCGCATCGAAGCATGTCAAATCCGGCTCCGTGACTTTTGCTGTCCGTGATACATCGATTGACGGAATCACCATCAAAAAGGACGATTTCATGGGTATCTCAGAAGGCAAGATTGTCGTGTCGAACCAGAGCCTTGAAAACGTAACAGAGGAATTGGCGAAAAAGCTCATCGATGAAGATTCTGAAATTATTACGATTCTATACGGAGAAGATGTTACCAAAGAAGATGCGGAGAAACTTGGTGAATTCATCGAGTCTCTTAATGACGAGGTGGAAGTGGAAATCCACAACGGCAAACAGCCGCTTTATCCATATATACTTTCCGTGGAATAATCCTCGTCGAAATTTTGGGAATGGCTCCAAACGAATAATAGAAAAAGCAGGCAGGGAAAAGGAAAGCCTTTTCCCTGCCTGCTTTTTTGATGTGCAAAAGTTTTTCCAATCGCTTTTCTATGATAGGGCGGTAGCTATATTTTCTTTGTCTAAAGCGTTCCTATCGTGTAAACTGAAGCTATACGCAAATTGATAGAAAGGGGTTTGAGCCATGAAGTTCAAATCTGTTTTTGATATAATCGGTCCGGTCATGATCGGTCCATCTTCTTCGCATACAGCGGGAGCAGCCCGCATCGGGAGAGTAGCGAGGGATTTATTCGGGCGTCAGCCGGATTGGGCAAAGATACACCTATACGGCTCTTTCGCAGAAACTTATAAAGGTCACAGTACGGACGTCGCCATTGTCGGCGGTCTGCTTGATTATGATACTGATGACGAGCGCATTAAAACTTCCTTTGAGGAAGCGGAAAAGGCCGGCATGGAATTTGAATTTATTCCGGAGACTGGCCATACTGATCACCCGAATACGGCGCGTGTCGTAATTGGCGACAGCCAATCTGAAATGTCGATGGTCGGGATTTCAATCGGCGGCGGCAAAATCGAAATTACTGAATTGAATGGTTTTCCATTACGGCTGTCAGGAAATCACCCGGCTATACTGGTGGTCCATGACGATCGCTCAGGCTGTATTGCAAACGTTTCCAATTGTCTTTATAAATACGATGTCAATATCGGCCATATGGAAGTGTCACGTCGCCAAAGGGGCGAAATGGCATTGATGGTCATAGAAGTGGATCAGACGGTAGATGTCGCCATTATGGATGAACTGCGGCAGCTGCCGAATATCACACAGGTCACAAGGATCGCTGATTGAACAGGAGGATAAGTTAATGGATGTTTTATTCCGAAATGTAAAAGAATTGGTTGAACGCGCTGAAAATGAAAATAAATTGATATCTGAAATTATGATCGAACAGGAAATAATCATCACGCAGCGCACGCGCGAAGAAATCATGGTACAGATGGAACGCAATCTGACGGTTATGGAAGAAGCAGTCGAAAAAGGGTTGAAAGGCGTGCATTCCGCTTCTGGCCTGACAGGCGGAGATGCGGTACTGCTACAGGCGTATATTGAAAAGGGCAATACGTTGTCCGGTCCTCTTATGCTCGACGCGGTCAGTAAAGCGGTAGCGACCAATGAAGTGAATGCCGCGATGGGCACAATTTGCGCAACACCGACTGCAGGTTCTGCAGGCGTCGTGCCGGGCACCTTGTTTGCGGTGAAGAATCAGTTGAACCCGACGCGTGAACAAATGATCCGTTATTTATTCACTTCCGGTGCTTTCGGATTTGTTGTGGCGAATAACGCCTCCATTTCCGGTGCGGCCGGTGGATGCCAGGCGGAAGTTGGTTCCGCAGCGGCTATGGCTGCTGCGGCAATCGTCGAAATGTCTGGTGGCACACCGCAGCAAAGCTCGGAAGCTTTTGCCATTACGATGAAGAATATGCTCGGATTGGTTTGCGATCCGGTCGCAGGGCTAGTGGAAGTTCCTTGTGTGAAACGGAACGCCATGGGCGCATCGAATGCCGTAGTGGCAGCGGACATGGCATTGGCGGGCGTTACAAGCCGCATTCCGTGTGACGAAGTTATCGGGGCGATGTTCGAAATCGGCCAGTCGATGCCAAGTGCATTAAAGGAAACCGCGAAAGGCGGACTCGCGGCAACACCGACAGGAAAATGGCTGGAGTCGAAAATTTTCGGCGGAGCTGTGGTCGGCAGTGGCAAGTAAAGATTCTGTCGCCGTCCTGAAGGGCGTAGGCAAACAGGCAGCTGAAACCTTAAAGGAAATGAACATCGAAACAATCGATGATCTGATCATGACATTTCCGTACCGCCATGAAGATTTTCAGCTGAAGGATCTGGTTGACACACCGCATAATGAACGCGTAACTGTGGAGGGAAGGGTCGAAAGCGAGCCTTCCGTCCTTTTTTTAGGGAAAAATAAATCACGCACGACGGTGCAGGTGATGGTGGGCCGCCATTTAATCAAAGCGGTGTTTTTTAACCAGCATTACGTGAAAACCAAATTGCACATCGGCGAAATCATTACGTTGACAGGAAAATGGGACCGCGGCCGCCAGATCATCACCGTGTCCAATCACTCGATGGGCCCCCGCACAGACGGAGCGGATTTCGAACCCGTTTACAGCCTAAAGGGATCAATCCACCAGAAAACCTTCCGGAAACTGATGCGCCAGGCGCTTGATTTGGCGAAAGGGGATCTGGAAGAATGCATTCCGTCGAAATTCATGGCGGAGTATAAGCTGACATCGCTGGCGGATGCGCTGGAATGGGTGCATTTCCCTCCGGATGGCGCATCACTGAAGCAGGCACGCCGCCGTTTTGTCTACGAGGAACTGTTGATGTTCCAACTAAAAATGCAGGCGCTGCGTAAAAAAAACAGGGAAGAAGAAGGTGGATCTTTCATTGATTATGACGTCGAAAAGGTCCGCAATTTCGTCCAGTCCCTGCCTTATGAATTGACCGAAGCGCAAAAGCGCGTCGTCAATGAAATCTCCAAGGATATGAAAGAACCATTCCGCATGAACCGCCTGCTGCAGGGGGATGTGGGATCCGGCAAGACCGTAGTTGCGGCGATCTCCCTTTATGCATCTGTAACTGCAGGTTTGCAGGGGGCATTGATGGCTCCAACTGGAATTTTGGCTGAGCAGCATGCCAATACCTTAGCGGAATGGTTCCAGACATTTCCGGTGACGATCGCCTTATTGACAGGCTCTGTAAAAGGCAAGAAACGCCAACTGATCCTCGAACAACTGGCGGCGGGCGAAATCGATATCCTGATTGGTACCCACGCGCTTATTCAGCCGGAAGTTAAGTTTAAGAAGCTCGGGTTGGTCATCACAGATGAGCAGCATCGCTTCGGTGTCGATCAGCGCCGAGTGCTGAAGGACAAAGGCTATAATCCTGATGTTCTGTTTATGACTGCCACGCCGATTCCAAGAACCCTGGCCATTTCCGCTTTTGGTGAAATGGATGTTTCGGTCATCGATGAGATGCCGGTCGGCCGCAAGGAAATTCAGACGTTCTGGATGAAGAAAGATATGTTCGGAAAAATTGTCGGGCGGATGGAAAAGGAGCTCGCCGCAGGACGGCAGGCCTATGTCATCTGTCCGCTGATTGAAGAATCGGATAAACTCGATTTTCAGAATGCGGTTGAACTGTACAGCCAATTAGCAAGCTATTTCCACGGCAAATATACGGTCGGCTTGATGCACGGCCGCCTCCATTCTGATGAGAAAGAAGAAACGATGCGCTCCTTTACCGAAGGAGAAATCGCCGTTCTGGTGTCGACGACTGTTGTCGAAGTGGGCGTAAACGTGCCGAACGCATCGTTCATGCTGATTTACGATGCAGAACGGTTCGGCTTGTCGCAGCTTCACCAATTGAGGGGACGTGTCGGCCGGGGCAGTGAGCAATCCTATTGTGTGCTGCTGGCGGATCCGAAAACGGAAATCGGCAAAGAACGCATGACTTCAATGACTGAAACGAACGATGGCTTTGTCTTGGCTGAGAAGGATTTGAAGTTACGGGGACCGGGTGACTTCTTTGGCCGCAAACAAAGCGGCCTGCCGGAATTCAAGATGGCTGACCTGATCCTTGATTACCGCGCACTCGAAACAGCAAGGAAAGACGCGGAAAGTTTGATCAACAGCGATGTATTCTGGACGGACAGTGAAACCGAATGTTTACGGAAAATGCTTGAGGAATCTGGTGCCTTATCGATGGAGCGCCTGGATTAAGGATGCGTGGGCGTAAGATTCGCCCTTGCATTCTTTTTTTAATATCAATATACTGATATTAGTACCAAGTGCTAATAGCGGGCGGTGACAATGTGAAAAGAACGAAAAGAGAACGGCAAACAGCGTTGAAGAAATCGATAATCGAAAATCCGTTCGTGACGGATGAGGAGCTGTCGGCTGAATTTGATGTCAGTGTTCAGACTATCAGGCTCGACCGGATGGAATTATCGATTCCAGAACTGCGTGAAAGAATAAAGCACGTTGCCGTAAAGACTTTTGAAGACGAAGTGAAATCACTGCCGATTGATGAAGTAATCGGGGAGATCATCGATATCGAATTGGATGAAAAAGCGATTTCGATTTTTGATGTAAAACCGGAACATGTTTTCCAGCGCAATCAGATTGCCAGGGGGCATCATCTTTTTGCACAGGCCAATTCGCTGGCTGTCGCGATTATGAATGAAGAACTGGCGTTGACCGTGAAATCTGAACTGCAATTCCTGCGACCTGTAAAGGCCGGCCAGCGCATTGTGGCAAAAGCCACGGTGATCGACAGGCAGCCGGAAAAGAACAGGGCGTTTGTGAAAGTGGTTTCAACGGTTGACCAGGTGACTGTATTTATCGGCACATTCGAAATGTACCGAATGACTGAACAAAGTGAAGGTGAAGTTATATGAAAATAGCAGTGGATGCAATGGGTGGAGATAACGCACCCAAAGAAATAGTTGAAGGTGTATTTAAAGCGCTGGAGGAATTTAAAGATTTGGAGATCCAGCTTTTCGGCCATCAGGAAAAAATGCAGCCCCATTTGAAGGAACATGAACGCTTGACCGTCTTTCATTGTGAAGAAAAGATCGAAGCTGAGGACGATCCGGTGCGATCCGTCAGAAGAAAGAAAGACGCTTCAATGGTGCGGATGGCACAGGCGGTAAAAGACGGAACAGCGGACGGCTGCGTTTCTGCCGGTAACACTGGCGGTTTGATGGCGGCGGGTCTGTTTATTGTCGGAAGAATCGACGGGGTCGACCGGCCAGCGTTGGCGCCGACTTTGCCGACGATTGACGGCAAAGGCTTTGTCATGCTGGATATGGGAGCAAATGCCGAAGCGCGTCCTGAACATCTTGTTCAATATGCCATCATGGGCAGCATTTACGCTGAAAAAGTGCGTGGCATCGAAAATCCGACTGTCGGATTGCTGAACATCGGAACAGAAGAGAAAAAAGGAAATGACCTGACAAAAGCCGCTTTCCCATTATTGAAAGAAGCGCCGATAAATTTCGTAGGCAATGTTGAATCACGGAATTTATTGAACGGGGCAGCGGACGTCGTTGTAACGGACGGCTTTACCGGGAACATGGTATTGAAGACGATTGAAGGCACTGCGATGAATGTGTTTGCGATGATCAAGGATGTTTTCATGTCTTCCATGAAGACGAAACTGGCAGCCGCTCTTGTAAAAGACGATATGCGCGGTTTAAAAGGAATGCTGGATTACAGCGAATATGGCGGCGCGGGCTTGTTTGGCCTGAAGGCGCCTGTCATCAAAGCTCACGGCTCATCGAACAGCACCGCTTTCTTTAACGCCATCCGCCAAACACGCACAATGATTGAATACGATGTCACGGGCACAATCTACAACACGTTGAAAAAGGAGCAGTCGGTATGACGAAAATAGCATTTATCTACCCGGGACAAGGTTCCCAAACAGTTGGTATGGGCCAAACCTTTTTAAGCGATGAGAGAAGCCGGGGGTTCTTTGAGGCAGCCGATGAAAGTCTGGGCATGAAGTTATCCAAATTGATGCTCGAAGGCCCCGCTGAAGAGCTGACACTTACATATAATGCGCAACCGGCATTGCTGACAGTCAGTTCCATGATAACGGAGCGACTGGCACGCGAAGGCATTGTGCCGTCCTACACGGCCGGTCATAGCTTAGGGGAATACAGCGCTTTGGTGGCATCAGGCGTCATGCGTTTCGAAAATGCGGTGGAAATCGTCCATAAACGGGGACTTTTCATGAATGACGCAGTGCCCGCGGGTGAAGGAACGATGGCCGCGATTCTCGGCATGGAAAGCAAAGAGTTGGAAGAAGTGACGAACCACGTTACGGATACAACAGGCATTGTCCAATTGGCTAACCTGAACAGCCCCGGGCAAATCGTCATTTCCGGGACAAAGGCCGGCGTTGAGGAAGCCTGCCGGCTGGCCAAGGAAAAAGGAGCCAAACGCGCGATTCCGCTCGACGTCAGCGGTCCTTTCCACTCGGAATTGATGCGTCCGGCTTCTCAGGGATTATCGGAAGTGTTGAGCAAGGCATTTTTGATGAACGCCAATGTTCCGGTTGTGGCCAACGTCACAGGCGAGACCGAAACGAATGCCGCCCAGATCCAGGATCTCCTGGTTCGCCAATTGCATTCCCCGGTTTTATGGGAGCAGTCAGTGCGAAAAATGATCGAATTGGGTGTGACAGTATTTGTTGAAATCGGTCCGGGGAAAGTATTGAGCGGGTTAGTGAAGAAAATTGACCGGTCTGTTACTGTGTTGCCAGTCAACGATATGGAATCCTGCGAAAAAGCGATAGAGGAGCTGAAAAAATGAGCGACCTTACAGGCAAAACAGCAATCATAACAGGCGCCTCGAGAGGCATAGGTGCTGAAATCGCAAAACGCTTTGCGGAAGCGGGGGCGAAGATTGTCGTTAATTACAGCGGAAGCCAGCAAAAAGCGGAGGCTGTCGTTGAATCGATCAAACAAAATGGCGGGGAAGCCATTGCGGTAAAAGCGAATGTGGCGGATGCGGATGCCGTCAAAGCGATGGTCGAAGAGACGATGACAGCTTTCGGATCCGTCGATATCCTGGTGAATAACGCCGGAATCACCCGCGACAACCTGATGATGCGAATGAAGGACGATGAATGGGACGATGTCATCAACACCAATCTGAAAGGTGTTTTTGTCTGCACAAAAGCGGTGACGCGCCAGATGATGAAACAGCGTTCCGGCCGCATTGTCAACATTGCATCGATCGTCGGAGTCATGGGCAACGCTGGACAGGCAAATTACGTGGCTTCGAAAGCCGGCGTAATTGGTTTGACGAAGACCACAGCGCGTGAACTGGCGAGCAGAGGGATTACGGCAAATGCAGTGGCGCCAGGATTTATTACGACAGACATGACTGAAGGACTGAATGAAGATATTCAAAAAACGATGATGGCCCAAATACCGCTTGGCCGTTTCGGCAAGCCGGAAGAAGTGGCGAAAGCTGCGTTATTCCTGGCATCTGATGAAGCGTCGTATATGACAGGGCAAACACTTCACCTTGATGGCGGAATGGTCATGTAATTTGTTTTTCTGTATACTGCATTGAGGGGAGGTGACGACATTGGCAACAGTATTGGAGAGAGTAACGAAAGTAATCGTGGATCGTCTAGGTGTAGAAGAGAACGAAGTGAAACTTGAAGCTTCATTCACAGGAGACCTGGGTGCTGATTCATTGGACGTAGTGGAATTGGTTATGGAACTTGAAGACGAATTCGACATGGAAATTTCTGATGAAGATGCAGAAGGCATGGGGACAGTAGGAGACGCAGTTTCTTACATTGAGAAAAAACAAGCATAAATAGTATGGACGATAAAGGACCTTGACGTAAAATCGCTTGCAGCTGGAGCGGTTTTGCGTCAATTCTTTTTTTGCGTTGGAGACGGAAAACAGGTAAAATTGACGGAAGAACACCAAAGGAAGGCAGATAAAAATGGCAATGAAAAAAAATCTTAACCAACAAAAGCCGGGAGTGCTGAAAGAAAATGTTATAAAGGCATTCATTCAGCTCCAACAAGAACTGGATGTCACCTTCCGGAATCCAACACTGCTCCATCAGGCTTTCACCCATTCATCCTATGTGAATGAGCATCGCCGGAAGAAATTCACCGACAACGAACGCCTCGAATTTTTGGGCGACGCTGTATTGGAATTATCGGTTTCCCATTATCTTTATATGAAATACCCTGATATGAGCGAAGGCGAATTAACGAAGCTTCGGGCAACAATCGTCTGCGAACCTTCACTTGTGTTATTTGCGAATGAATTGAATTTCGGCAAGTATATATTGCTAGGCAAGGGCGAAGAGCTGACTGGCGGCAGAACACGTCCGGCGCTCCTGGCAGATGTCTTTGAATCATTTGTAGGGGCTTTGTATCTGGACCAGGGACTGGAACCGGTCGTTTCGTTTTTGGAAGTGATTCTTTTCCCGAAAGTGGAAATCGGTGCTTTTTCGCATGTGATGGATTATAAGAGCCAGCTGCAGGAAATCGTGCAGCAAAAGAATTCCGGAACCTTGAATTATGAGATTATCGATGAAAAAGGGCCGGCGCACAGCCGCATTTTCGTAACGCGCGTAAGTTTGGGCGAAAAAGAACTTGGCATTGGAAATGGAAGGTCCAAAAAAGAAGCGGAACAGCAGGCTGCTCAGCTGGCAATCCGTAAATTGCAGGAAGCAATGGAGGACTAGAGAATGTTTTTGAAGAGATTGGAAATCATGGGATTCAAATCGTTCGCTGATCGCATCGGCATCGATTTTGTCCCCGGTGTTACAGCAGTCGTGGGGCCGAATGGCAGCGGGAAAAGCAATGTTATTGACGCCATTCGCTGGGTCCTTGGTGAACAGTCCGCAAAATCATTGCGCGGCGGAAAGATGGAAGATGTCATTTTTGCCGGCAGCGATTCACGGAAACCTTTGAATTTTGCCGAAGTTACATTGGTTCTTGATAATACAGATGGCCGCGTCCCTCTCGATTACAGCGAAGTCAGCGTAACGAGGAGGGTTTTTCGAAGTGGGGAAAGTGCCTATCTGTTAAATAAGCAAAATTGCAGATTAAAGGACATTACCGACCTTTTCATGGACTCAGGGCTAGGCAAAGAAGCATTTTCCATTATCTCTCAGGGCAGAGTGGATGAGATCCTTAATAGCAAAGCGGAGGAACGCCGTTCTATTTTCGAAGAAGCCGCAGGTGTACTGAAATACAAGCAGCGCAAGAAAAAAGCTGAATTGAAGTTGAATGAAACCGACGAAAACTTGAACCGTGTATTGGATATTCTCCACGAGTTGGATGGCCGCATGGAACCGTTGCAGATCCAGGCGTCAGCTGCAAGGGATTTTTTGGATATGAGTGAAGAGCTGAAAGATTCGGATATCGCGCTATTGGCGTTTGACGCCGACCGTCTGACGCGCGAACTGAAACAATTGAGCGAAGACGCTGAAAGTCAAAGCGCAAAAGAACAGGGATTGTCAGCAGAAATTACTGGAAAAGAAGAAACTGTCTCCCATATCCGCAAATTGCTGGGACAGCTTGACGGTGACATCGATGCGGAGCAAAGCGGCCTGATCGAGGCCAGTTCCGAAACGGAGAAATGGGAAGGCCGCAAATTGCTGATGTCTGAGAAAAAGCATAATGCGAACCGCCAGGCAAAGCAGCTGCAGGAAAATCAGGAAGCCGAACTGGCTGAACACGAGTTGTTGACGGCCAAGCACGAAGAGCAATTAGAGCTGCTGGAAGAACGGAAGTCCGAACAGCAAAGACTCCGGGATTCCATTCGGCAGCTGGAAGAGCAATTGAGCAGAACACCGGCCGATATTGAAAATGAGATTGAATCTTTCAAATCGATTTATTTCGATCTTATGAATGAACAGGCGACCGTCAGGAACGAATTGAAGAATATTGATCTCCAGGAACAGCAATTATCTGAATCGACCAGCAGAATCGCATTGCAACAGGGAGATTTTGACAGCGAACTGCAAAGGCTTGAAAAGGAAAAAGTCGAGGCTGAAGGGACACACGAAACCACCAAAGCGTTGCTGGAAGAAAAACGCCAATTATATCGTGAAACCGAAGCCGGCTATCAGCAATTGAAAGCGTCATTTGACAAAAAGCAGAATATGCTTTTTCAGGCGTACCAGTCTCAAAAGCAAATGGATTCACGCATTGAAACTTTGCAGGAATTGGAAGCTGATTTTTCCGGTTTTTTCCAGGGTGTCCGGGAAGTTTTGCAGGCGCGTGAAAAGGGCCAGTTATCTGGCATTGTCGGTGCAGTTGCAGAAATTGCCCAAGTGGATCAGGATTACGCAAAAGCGATTGAAACGGCCCTCGGTGCTTCCAGCCAGCATATTGTCACAGAAAATGAACAAGATGCACGTCAGGCCATCAATTTCCTGCGGGAAAAAAGGGCGGGCCGCTCGACCTTCCTGCCGATGACAGTCATGAAACCAAGATCAATTCCTGACCATACGCTGTCTTCCGTCCGCCAGCATCCGTCATTTGTCAAAATGGCATTTGAATTGGTGGAATACGCCCCTGCTTACAGCATGATCATCGAGAACCTTCTCGGAAACGTCATCATTGCCGATGACCTGAAAGGTGCAACGGCGATTGCCAAAATCACCGGCAACAGGTTCAGGGTCGTAACGCTGGAAGGCGATATCGTCAATGCCGGAGGTTCGATGACCGGTGGCGCCAATAAAACACAGGCCTCATTCTTCACCAGAAAAGCGGAGCTTGAACAATTGCAGGAGCAGTCGAAAGAAATGAAGAATACGATTGCGCTTGCTGAAAAGACCGTGCAAAAAGAAAAATCCGAAGTCCATAGCACAGAACAGAAACTGAATGATTTGCGTTCCGAAGGGGAGAAGTACCGGGACTTGGAATCGGAGCGGGCAATGAGCTTGCGCGAAATCACCGCGGTGCTCAATACGACCAAAGAGCGTTTCAACGTTTTCCAGGCCGAACAGAAAAACAAAAGTTCCGATTTCGATGCGGTATCAGTACGCAAAGAAACAGCATCCCTCCGACTCGGCGAGATAACGGCGGAACTTTCGGGAACTTCAACCAGGATTGAAGAATTGACGCAATTCAAGCAGCAGAATGAAACTGCACGCGACGCGGTGCTGGTCAGATTTGCTGATCAGAAATCGAAACTGGCAGTCATGAAAGAGCGCGTCAGCCAGTTGACCCAGAGTGAAGCTGAATTGCTGGAGCGCAAGAAAAAAAGCGCGCGCAAGCTTGATGAAATCCGTACCGAGCTCGAGTGGATGCAATCGGAAGAAGCGGCAAAAGTCTATTCTGACGAAGAAATCGTTGCGCAAATTACCGAATGGACACATAAAAAGAAGTCCGGACAGCAGAGAATCAGCGGGTTGAAAGAACAGCGCAGCCAAAATCAGAGTGAACTGACGGGGCTTGAACAGGAGCTGAAAGAAATTCAGCGGCTGCATAAAGGCTTTGTAGAAGCAATACGCATCTGCGAAGTGAAATCGACCCGGCTGGATGTACAAATCCAGAGCCTGATCGCACAATTGGAAAATAGTTACGAGCTGACGCTCGAGGAGGCTATGCAATTTGAACTGGCGGATGAGGAACATGTTGTGCGCAAAGGAGTCAAATTGCTGAAGCAGTCTATCGAAGAACTCGGGCCGGTAAACATCGGCTCCATCGAGGAATTCGAACATGTTGCGGAGCGCCACAGCTTCCTGACCGAACAGCGCAATGACCTCAACGAAGCAAAAGAGACGTTGCGGACAGTCATCCGGGAAATGGACGAGGAAATGACCACCCGTTTTGACGAAACCTTCCATGCCATACGCACCCATTTCCAACGGGTCTTCAAGGAGTTGTTCGGGGGAGGCTCGGCGGATCTCGTGCTGACCAATCCGGCCGATATGCTGGCTACGGGAGTGGAAATCATCGCTCAGCCGCCGGGCAAGAAGCTTCAGAACCTCAGTTTGCTGTCGGGCGGTGAACGTGCGCTGACTGCTATCGCTTTATTATTCGCCATCCTGAATATACGGCCCGTGCCGTTCTGTATTCTGGATGAAGTGGAAGCGGCACTGGATGAATCGAATGTCGTGCGCTATAGCCAATACTTGAAGAAATTCAGTGAGGACACACAATTTATCGTCATCACTCACCGCAAAGGGACGATGGAGGGCGCTGATGTGCTTTACGGCATCACGATGCAGGAATCAGGCATATCGAAGCTTGTCTCCGTTAAACTGCAGGAACAATTATAATTAGAGGAGTGATGGAGTGAGTTTTTTCAAAAAGCTGAAAGATAAATTCGCCGGCAATGCCGAAGAAGAACAATCAACAGAAAAATACAAAGAGGGATTGGAAAAAACCCGTACCGGATTTACATCAAAGATTAATGATCTGGTGGCGAAATACCGTAAAGTGGATGAAGATTTCTTCGAAGAGCTTGAAGAAGTCCTGTTGCAGGCGGATGTCGGTTTTGAAACAGTTCTCGAATTGATGGATGATTTGCGCTACGAAGTGCAACGCAAAAACGTGCGCGACACGTCAAATGTTCAGTCGGTCATTTCTGAAAAGCTGGTGGAAATTTATCAGGCCGGAGAGAAAGAACTGAATGAAATCAAATTTGTTGATGGCCTGACAGTCATCCTGATGGTGGGTGTCAATGGAGTCGGCAAGACGACAACGATCGGGAAATTGGCACATCGCCTGAAAAATGAAGGCAAATCCGTCATGCTCGCTGCCGGTGACACATTCCGTGCCGGGGCAATCGAACAACTGGATGTGTGGGGACAACGCGTAGGCGTGGATGTCATCAAGCAGGCTGCCGGGTCCGATCCTGCCGCAGTCATGTACGACGCCGTGCGTTCGGCAAAATCCCGCGGTGTCGATGTGTTAATCTGTGATACGGCAGGGCGCCTCCAAAACAAAGTCAATCTCATGAATGAACTGGAAAAAATCCACCGCGTTATTTCCCGTGAGGTACCCGGCGCTCCGCATGAAGTGCTGCTGGCCCTCGATGCCACAACCGGACAGAATGCCATGATCCAGGCGCAGACGTTCAAGGATGTTACAGAAGTCACAGGAATCGTTCTGACAAAACTGGACGGCACAGCCAAAGGTGGTATCGTCCTGGCAATCCGCAATAAATTGAAGATCCCCGTTAAATTTGTCGGTCTCGGCGAGAAACTGGATGACCTTCAGCCGTTTGATCCTCAGAAATACGTGTATGGCCTGTTTGCCGAAGGATTGGACAAGGAAGAAGAGTTGGAAGAAGGTTCGACAGACAAGTAAAAATACTTGACGCCCGATTTCATTTTCAGTATGGTTGTTTGTATAATGAACGGGGTGACCAGAAATGATGAGTTTGGAAAAAACGACACGAATGAATTATCTGTTCGATTTCTATCAGGAATTGCTGACGCCAAAACAGCGCAGTTATATGATGCTGTATTATTTGGATGATCATTCTTTGGGTGAAATTGCCGAAGAATACCATATTACGCGCCAGGCGGTGTACGATAATATCCGCCGCACTGAAGCGATGCTCGAGGAATACGAGGCAAAGCTGCAGCTGTTCGATAAATTTCAGCGGCGGCAGGAACTGGTTTCATCATTTGAGAAAGAGCCCTTCACTGATGAATCGATCCAAAAATTTCTCAGTGAATTAAAAGAATGGGATTAGGAGGCGGAACGAATGGCATTTGAAGGTTTATCTGAACGCCTGCAAGGCACCATGACAAAGATCAAAGGCAAAGGTAAAGTGAATGAAGCAGACGTTAAGGAAATGATGCGCGAAGTCCGCTTTGCATTAATCGAAGCGGATGTTAACTTGAAAGTCATCAAGGAATTCGTTAAAAAAGTTAGCGAGCGAGCAGCCGGTTCGGATGTCATGGATAGCCTGACACCGGGCCAGCAGGTCGTAAAAATCGTTAAAGACGAGTTGACAGAACTAATGGGCGGCGAAGAAAGCAAAATCACCTTCTCAACCAAACAGCCGACCGTCATCATGATGGTCGGGCTGCAAGGTGCCGGTAAAACGACCACCACAGGCAAATTGGCGGGCTTGCTGCGCAAAAAACATAACCGCAAACCGTTATTGGTGGCGGCTGACGTCTACCGTCCAGCAGCCGTTCAACAGCTGGAAACGATCGGCAAACAGCTGACGATTCCGGTATTTTCAAAAGGCACAGATTTGTCTCCGGTTGAAATTGCGCGCCAGGCGATTGAGCATGCAAAAGCGGAACATCTGGATACCGTAATCATTGATACTGCGGGCCGACTGCACATTGACGAAGACTTGATGCAGGAATTGAAGGATATCCGCGCTTTAAAAGAGCCGGATGAAATTTTCCTCGTGGTGGATGCGATGACGGGGCAGGATGCTGTCAACGTGGCGCAAAGCTTCGATGAAGCAATCGGCATCACAGGCGTCGTCCTGACGAAGCTTGATGGTGACACTCGAGGCGGTGCGGCACTTTCAATCCGCACCGTTACGCAAAAACCGATTAAATTCGTCGGTATGGGTGAAAAACTGGATGCTTTGGATGTGTTCCATCCGGAGCGAATGGCTTCCCGGATTCTCGGCATGGGCGATATGCTGTCGCTGATTGAAAAAGCGCAGACCAATGTTGATGAGGAAAAAGCGAAGCAGCTGGAAGAGAAATTCCGCACGTCTTCCTTTACCTTCGATGATTTCCTGGAACAGCTGGACCAGGTGAAACAAATGGGACCAATGGATGAAATCCTAAAAATGCTGCCCGGCGCCAATAAAATCAAAGGGCTGGAAAATGCGAAAGTGGATGAAAGCCAGATGGGCCGCGTTGAGGCCATCATCTATTCGATGACCAAAAAGGAAAAAACGACCCCCGAAATTATCAACGCAAACCGCAAAAAAAGGATTGCGCGGGGATCGGGAACGTCGATACAGGATGTTAACCGCCTGTTGAAACAATTTGAAGATATGAAGAAAATGATGAAACAAATGTCCGGCATGAACACGAAAAAAGGCAAGAAAAAGATGTCTATGCCAGGCTTGGACTCGCTTTTTAAATAATTTTTCAGGGTGTTAAGAGAAAACACTTTACAAACTATTTAAAGCTTGCTAATATAATATCTTGTGTGAAACTATTCGGAGGTGCTTTAAGAAAATGGCAGTAAAAATTCGCTTGAAACGTATGGGAGCTAAAAAATCTCCTTTTTACCGTATTGTAGTAGCTGACTCACGTGCTCCACGTGACGGCCGTCAAATCCAGACAGTAGGTACTTACAACCCACTGACAGTTCCAGCTGAAGTTAAAATCGACGAAGAATTAGTGTTGAAATGGCTTCATGATGGTGCAAAACCATCTGATACTGTTCGTAACTTGTTTTCTCAAAAAGGCATTATGGAGAAATTCCATAACGACAAATTAAACAAGTAAGGGAGTTTTTCTTATGAAGCAGCTGATTGAAACCATTGTGAAACCGCTGGTTGATCATCCGGAAGAAGTTCGTATAGAAATTGACGAAAATAATAGCCGTATTGTCTACAAGCTTTCTGTGCATCAGGAAGATACAGGGAAAGTGATCGGTAAGCAAGGCCGAGTGGCGAAAGCCATCCGCGCCATCGTTTATTCAGCAGCAGGCAATCATCATAAGAAGAAAACTTACATCGATATCGTCGATTGAGTAAAAGGAAGGAGCCCCGGTTCCTTCCTTTTTTCTTGGAAAAGCCGAGGTCGAATATGGATAAAATGTATAAATTGAATTAGAGAAGTAAGGAGTTAATAAACGCTTGGCGCTATGGACAACGGCAAAGATTATGCTCCTGAGCCGCGCCGACGCCCAGGGGCATCTGTTAAAAACCGTGCTCCTGTCCCTGCATCGCTTCGCTAGCTTCGGGACATGAAAGGGCGTTGCATCGCTGCGCTGCTTCGTCGCAAAGACTTAGCCTCGCAGGCTTCGGCTAAAGTCTTCGAAGCTGTTTTGCGGAATATCGGTTGCTATAATTATATATAATAGAAAAAACGAAAACGAAAGGATGTTTGTGCGTGGAATGGTTTAATGTAGGAAAAATCGTCAATACTCACGGAATCTGGGGAGAAGTCCGGGTCTTATCCCGCACCGATTTTCCAGAAGAGCGCTTTGCAATCGGTACGAATCTTGGCCTGTTCAAAAAGGATGCCAAAAAGCCGATCATGGTTAAAATCGCCAGCTACAGAAAGCATAAAAATTTCGAGTTGCTGACGTTTGAAGGCTATCCGACTATCAATGCTGTGGAAGAGTTCAAAGATTCGTATCTGCGGATTGCGGAACACGACCTCACGGAATTGGAAGAAGGCGCATTCTATCATCATGAAATTCTGGGTTGCACGGTCTTCACGGAAGAAGGGCGCGAGCTCGGAAAAATAACTGAAATCCTGGAAACCGGCGCAAATGACGTGTGGGAAATCACACCCGCAACCGGTAAAAAACATTATATTCCCTATATCGAAGATGTGGTAAAGGAAATTGATGTGGATGAAAGAAAAGTGACCATCGAAGTCATGGAAGGTTTGTTGAACGAATGAAGATCAATGTCCTTTCTTTATTTCCGGCCATGTTCGAAGGTGTTTTCAATCAGTCGATGCTGAAAAAAGCGCAGGAGAAGGATGCGGTCACATTTGCCGTTTCTGATTTCAGAGAGTTTGCCGATAAGAAACGGCAGGTCGACGATTATCCGTTCGGCGGCGGTGCCGGCATGGTACTGAAGCCGGAACCGGTGTTCAATGCAGTAGAAGCGCTGTCTGGTGAAGGAAAACCACGTGTTATCCTGATGTGCCCGCAAGGTGAGCGCTTTACCCAAAAAAAGGCGGAGGAATTGGCGCAGGAAGATGAATTGATCTTCATCTGCGGCCATTACGAAGGCTACGATGAGCGGATCCGGGAGCATCTGGTGACAGATGAAATTTCGATCGGTGATTTCGTTCTTACCGGTGGGGAACTGGCCGCGATGACGGTCATCGACAGTGTCGTAAGGCTGCTGCCGGGCGTGCTCGGCAATGCCGACTCGCCGGTGCAGGATTCCTTCTCAACAGGCTTTCTTGAACACCCGCAATACACCAGGCCGGCCGAATACCGCGGATGGAAAGTGCCGGAAGTTCTGACTTCGGGCAATCACGGCCTGGTCGATAAATGGCGTGAGGAGCAGACCTTGAAAAGAACGCTCGAACGCCGCCCCGATCTGCTTGAGAAGATTGACCTGACTGAAGCTCAGAAAAAGATTTTGGATGACCTGAAAAAAAGAAAATGATGAAAGATTAGCTCTTGCATAAGCTTTCGCTTAGTGATAACATGGAGTCTGTACTTTTATGTAGAGTACAGGATCACGGTGTTCCGCTGTAATCGCAAAATGACTGCAAGAGCATCTGTAGAAGGAGAGAAAACCATGCAAAACATTATTACAGAAATCACAAAAGAACAGCTTCGTACGGATCTTCCGAAATTCCGTCCTGGAGACACTGTTCGCGTCCACGTTAAAGTTGTCGAGGGTACACGCGAACGTATTCAGGTATACGAAGGAGTTGTAATTGGCCGTCGTGGAGGCGGGATCAGTGAGTCATTCACAGTCCGCAAAATCTCTTACGGTGTTGGTGTTGAACGTACATTCCCTGTACACACGCCTAAAATTGCTCAACTTGAAGTTACCCGTCGCGGTAAAGTTCGTCGTGCGAAACTGTACTACTTGCGTAACCTTCGCGGTAAAGCAGCACGCATCAAAGAAATCCGATAAGATTGCATTGCAGAAAGAGGGCGTCCGCGCCCTCTTTCTTTTTTGCTTAAATGTGAATATCCTTGTACAATTAAAGCACAAAGCATAGGGAGGAACGCCCATGGAATCAGAAGTGAAAAAGAAAAACGAGGTTTGGGAATGGTCCAAGGCTTTATTGATTGCATTCGGTTTAGCGGCGATTATCCGGGTTTTCCTTTTCACGCCGATAGTGGTCGATGGGGAATCGATGATGCCGACGCTGGAACACGGCGACCGCATGATTGTCAATAAAATCGGCTATAATATTGGAGAACCAAACAGGTTTGATATCATCGTTTTTCATGCGCCTGAAGCAAAAGATTACATCAAGCGGATCATCGGCCTGCCCGGCGATCATATTGCCTATGTAGATGATCAATTATATATAAACGGCGAACCGGTGGAAGAGCCTTATCTTGAAGACTACAAAAAAGGCATCAACGGCACATTCACAGAAGATTTCACGCTGGAGGAAAAAATCAATGCCGGCACAGTCCCCGAAGGAACGGTTTTTGTAATGGGTGATAACCGACGTGCCAGTAAAGATAGCCGAATCATCGGCGTAGTTCCTATGGAAGAAGTTGTCGGCAATACGAGTTTCGTATTCTGGCCGTTTGAAGAAGCTGGAATTGTTAAGTAAGGAGAGGTTTTATGACGATACAATGGTTCCCGGGACATATGGCGAAAGCCCGGAGAGAAGTAACTGAAAAACTGAAGTTGGTTGATATCATTTATGAATTGGTTGACGCAAGGCTTCCGTTATCATCACGCAATCCAATGATTGATCAGGTGATACAGCATAAGCCGAGATTAATCATTCTTAATAAGATGGACATGGCGGATGAAATGGAAACAAAAAAATGGATTCGTTATTTTGAAGAGCTCGGTACGCGGGCGGTTGCCATCAATTCCCTCGAAGGCAGAGGGCTGCAGTTGGTGACGAAAGTTTCAAAAGAGATTTTGGCCGAAAAGTGGGACCGCATGATTGCCAAAGGGATCAAACCACGGGCAATGCGTGCCATGATCGTCGGCATTCCGAATGTTGGGAAATCGACATTGATCAACCGCTTGTCGAAAAAAAGCCTTGCAAAAACAGGCAATATGCCGGGTGTGACAAAAGCGCAGCAATGGATCAAAGTAGGCAAGGAAATTGAACTGCTTGATACACCGGGCATTTTATGGCCGAAGTTTGAAGATCCGGAAACCGGTTTTAAATTGGCTGTAACAGGAGCCATTAAGGATTCGGTTATCCAAATGGAGGAACTGGCCATTTATGCGCTGAACTTCCTTGAAGAGCGCTATCCTGAACGGTTAAAAGAACGTTACGGCATCGACCATGTTGACGAAGAGATTGTTAATACCTTTAACCATATTGCCGAGAAACGCCGTTTTGTGGCACATGATGGTGAAGTGGATTATGAAATGACGGCGGAAGCGATTATCCGTGACATCCGTAATCAGCATCTTGGCAGAGTGACATTCGATTATAAAGATGAAATGATTGTCGATGAAGAGGAATAGTATAATTTGAGGCAAGCAGAAGAGGCTGATCCGATTCCGGAGGAGCCTTTTTTGTTTTATTGTGCATTAATATAGTTTATAAAGAAAAAATTTGGCAGCAAGGAGCTATGGAATGGAAAAAATTACAGCGATACGCGACAAACTCGACGGTGCAAAGGAATGGGAACCGTGGATGGAAGAGCTGGAGTCGGATGATAGAAAAGCGGTGCAGAAACTTGTGGTTTCCTGGAAGCGCAGGCGGGCAATCCATGAAAAACTGTTGGACAATCATGCGCAAAAGCAACAATTCGATGACTCTTTCAAAAAAGATGAGAATTGGAAAGTTGCCGGCATCGATGAAGCGGGACGGGGTCCGCTTGCCGGCCCGGTGGTCACTGCCGCAGTCATCCTGCCAGACCACTGTCCGACGCTTCTCGGACTTGACGATTCAAAGAAATTGTCCAGAGCGAAAAGGGAATATTTTGCTGATGAAATTAAAAGGGTTGCAATCAGTTATTCCGTACATATCCAGCCGCCGGAGGAAATTGACCGGCTGAATATCTATCAGGCTACAAAGCAGTCGATGGCAGAAGCAGCTTCTGCGCTCCATCCCGCTCCGGCCATTTTGCTGGCGGACGCCATGCTGCTCGATATTGGGGTTCCCTGCGAATCGATCATCAAGGGCGACGCGAAAAGTTTGGCGATCGCAGCAGCGTCCATTTTGGCCAAGACGGAGCGGGATGCAATTATGGCAGCGTATGCTGCTGAATATCCGGAATACGGTTTCGGCCAGCATGCGGGCTATGGAACAAAGGACCATATGAAAGCGATCCACCTCCATGGCCCCACGCCGATTCACCGCCGCACTTTCGAACCGGTAAAAGGAATTCTGGCTGATGGCCACTTGATAAAAGCAAAAGCGCAAACAATTGAATATTCCAAGTATTCATGAGCTTGGCTGTCTACTGTGGACATTCTGTGGCAACTTTAATACAATGGTAGAGGTAATAAAAGTAAGAGACAGATGTTTGATTGGAGGATGACAGATGAATATCCATGAATATCAAGGAAAAGAACTCCTCAGACAATACGGCGTAGCAGTTTCATACGGCACCGTTGCTTTTTCTCCGGAAGAAGCAGTTAAGGCAGCTAAAGAACTGAGTACGGATGTTGTCGTGGTAAAAGCACAAATCCATGCAGGTGGACGAGGAAAAGCAGGCGGAGTTAAAATCGCCAAAAATCTTGATGAAGTCCGCGCTTATGCGAAAGAACTTTTAGGTAAAGTTCTTGTGACCCATCAAACTGGACCAGAAGGCAAAGAAATCAAACGCCTTTTGATCGAAGAAGGATCTGATATCAAAAAAGAATACTATATCGGATTGGTGCTTGACCGCCAAACTTCACGTGTCACTCTTATGGGTTCTGAAGAAGGCGGAGTTGATATCGAGGAAGTTTCTGAAAACACTCCTGAAAAAATCTTCAAAGAAGTTATCGACCCAGTAATCGGATTGACTGGTTTCCAGGCACGCCGTATGGCATACAACATGAACATTCCGCCAAAGCTTGTAAACAAAGCGGCGAAATTCATGCTGGGCCTTTACACGGTATTCATTGAAAAAGATGCTTCAATCGTTGAAATCAATCCGTTGGTTGAAACTGGCGATGGCGATATCTTAGCGCTTGATGCAAAATTCGATTTTGATGAAAATGCTCTTTACCGCCACAAAGATATTGTGGAACTTCGTGATTTCGACGAAGAGGATTCAAAAGAAATTGAAGCTTCCAAGTATGACTTGAGCTATATTTCTTTGGACGGGAACATCGGCTGTATGGTTAACGGCGCCGGACTTGCTATGGCAACAATGGATACGATCAACTATTACGGCGGAACACCCGCTAACTTCCTTGACGTTGGGGGCGGTGCGACCGCTGAGAAAGTTACAGAAGCATTCAAGATCATTCTTTCTGATAAGAATGTTAAAGGAATCTTCGTTAACATTTTCGGCGGCATCATGAAATGTGACATCATCGCAGAAGGCGTAATCCAAGCGGCTAAAGAAGTAAGCCTGGATGTACCTCTAGTCGTTAGACTTGAAGGAACAAACGTTGAAATCGGTAAAAAACTGCTTAATGAATCAGGTCTTAATATCGTAGCTGCAGGAACAATGGCAGACGGCGCTAAACAGATCGTAGAACTTGTAGGCTAAAGAAGGGCAGGGACAAAAATGAGTGTATACATTAATAAAGACACAAAAGTAGTTGTACAGGGAATTACAGGGTCAACTGCCCTTTTCCATACAAAGCAGATGCTTGAATATGGAACGAAAATCGTTGCGGGTGTAACACCAGGAAAAGGCGGAACTGAAGCTGAAGGCGTACCTGTCTTCAATACTGTAGAAGATGCAGTAAAAGCTACAGGAGCTAATGTTTCTGTAATTTACGTACCGGCTCCTTTCGCGGCTGACGCAATTCTTGAAGCTGTTGAAGCTGAACTTGATATGGCAATCTGTATCACTGAGCACATTCCAGTTTTGGATATGGTGAAAGTGAAACGCTATATGGAAGGCAAGAAAACACGTCTTGTCGGACCTAACTGCCCAGGCGTTATCACGCCTGACGAATGTAAAATCGGCATCATGCCTGGCTACATTCACAAAAAAGGACATGTCGGTGTTGTATCACGCTCTGGTACGTTGACGTACGAAGCGACTCACCAATTGTCTGAAGAAGGAATTGGCCAATCGACTGCTGTCGGTATCGGCGGAGACCCGGTCAACGGCACGAACTTCATCGACGTTTTGAAAGAATTCAACGAAGATGAAGATACGTATGCGGTTGTTATGATCGGTGAAATCGGTGGTACTGCTGAAGAAGAAGCTGCGGAATGGGTTCAAGCAAATATGACTAAACCTGTTGTCGGCTTTATCGGCGGACAAACTGCTCCAGAAGGAAAACGCATGGGCCACGCTGGTGCGATCATTTCCGGAGGCAAAGGGACTGCTGCAGACAAGATCAAAGCAATGAACGCTGCTGGAATCGAAGTTGCGGACACTCCATCAGTTATCGGTGAAACCTTGATCAAAGTAATCAAAGAAAAAGGTCTTTACGACGCTTGTAAAACACATTAATATTTGGAAACGCGGTACCTTAACTGGTGCCGCGTTTTTTTGACTTTTCATTGGCGGTAAAAGGCAGTAAACGATAATAATAAAAAAACCGCTATTTACACGATCTGTCTATACAGCTACTATTGAAATTAAGTTAAACTTCATCTTTGTCAGGCATCTATAAAGAATGGAGGAACTTTATGGATAAAATGTTTGAACACAGGTTAATGGCTCTGCATTACATTTACCCCAAACCACTCAATCGCATCAAACGGCTGATGATTGACGATCCGCATCTTGAATACCTGGAAAATAGGCCTGCCTGGGAAATCAGCCAATTGCTCGGCATTGCGCCTGAAGCGGCGAGATCCCTGAAGAACAGCTATACAAAATCCTTGCACAATCCCTATTCTGAAACGTATGAAAAGTATAGGATACTCCCCATATCTTATAACCACCCTTATTATCCACAAAGCCTTTTCCATTTGATCGATCCGCCCGCCATGCTTTATGCAAAAGGCAATATCAATTTATTGCGTAATGAAGACCGAATTGGTGTCATAGGTGCGAGAAAGGCATCCTCTTATTCCAAAAAAGCAATGGATGCCATCATCCCTGACTTGATTGCAGCCGGGTTTGTTATTGTCAGCGGACTTGCCAAGGGCGCAGATGCTATGGCTCACCAGGCGGCAATCAATTGTGGCGGCAAAACGATTGCCGTAACCGGCAGCGGTTTTTTGCATCCTTACCCAAAAGAGAACAGCGAATTGAATAATATAATAGAAGAAACTCAACTCGTGATCACAGAATACCCGCCCTATATACAGCCGAAGCGCTGGAATTTCCCCATGAGAAACCGCATCATCAGCGGCCTCGTAAAAGGTGTGCTGGTAACTGAGGCACAAGTGAAAAGCGGCACTCTCAGTACGATTGAGCATGCACTTGAACACGGAAAGGATATTTTTGCCGTCCCTGGGGATATCGGTTCATCGCTTTCCGAAGGACCGCATAAACTGATTTCTGAAGGTGCAAAACCGGTCTGGAACGGGCTTCATGTACTTGAAGAATACAGAGGAATACAGGTTTTAAAAAAGACGGTAAAATGAAATGCCTTGCATTCAGTCAAAAACTGTTATACATTTTGCACAGGTATTTCTTATATATATATTTTGTTAAAGTTTAAGAAACCTCTATGAGGAGGAAATTATTATGTCGGATTTTTTAGTGATTGTGGAGTCGCCAGCAAAGGCGAAAACGATCGAACGGTATTTGGGAAAAAAGTATAAAGTCCGCGCTTCGTTAGGACATTTACGTGATTTACCCCGCAGCCAGATGGGCGTGGACGTTGAAAACAATTTTGAACCCCGCTATATAACCATCCGCGGGAAAGGACCAATTTTACAGGATCTTAAAAAAGAAGCGAAAAAAGCGAAGAAAGTCTTTCTCGCGGCTGACCCTGACAGAGAAGGGGAAGCGATTGCATGGCATTTGGCTCAGTCTCTCGGAGTGGATTTGGACTCTGATTGCCGCGTTGTTTTCAACGAAATAACAAAAGATGCCATAAAGGAATCATTTAAACAGCCCCGTAAAATCGATATGGACCTGGTGGACGCCCAGCAGGCACGCCGCATTCTGGACCGTCTTGTCGGGTACAGCATCAGTCCTTTATTGTGGAAAAAAGTCAAAAAAGGCTTATCGGCTGGCCGGGTTCAATCTGTTGCCCTGCGACTGGTAATTGACCGGGAAAATGAAATCAAAGCATTCGAACCGGAAGAGTATTGGTCCATTACAGGTGAATTTGAAAAAGCCAAAAAGAATTTTGAAGCGCAATTCTATGGCAATGCCGACGCTAAGATGAAACTTGAAAATGAAGATGATGTCAAAGCGGTAATGGCTACGATGAAAGGCAAGAATTTCAAAGTGAACCGCGTCGTGAAAAAGGAAAGAAAGAGAAATCCCTCTCCTTCCTTCACTACTTCATCGCTGCAGCAGGAAGCTGCCCGGAAATTGAACTTCCGCGCCAAAAAGACCATGATGCTTGCCCAGCAGCTTTATGAAGGTATTTCGGTAGGCAAGGAAGGCATCACCGGTCTGATCACATATATGAGAACGGATTCCACCCGGATTTCGGACACAGCAAAACAGGATACCATTAAATTCATTGAAGAAAAATATGGTTCAGAATTTGTCACGAAAACAGCGGCCGCAAAACAGTCCTCTAAATCACAGGATGCGCACGAAGCTGTTCGGCCGACCAGCGTGCTGCGGACGCCTGAATCGTTGAAGAGCATTCTGTCGCGCGACCTCTACCGGTTGTATAAATTGATCTGGGATCGCTTTGTCGCGAGCCAGATGACACCGGCAGTATTGGATACAGTTATGGCGGAGCTTCAAAATGGTGAAGCCGTATTCCGTGCCAACGGATCTCAGGTGAAATTCCCTGGATTCATGAAAGTGTATGTTGAAGGAACCGACGATAAAACAGAAGACAAAGACAACATCCTTCCTGAAATGGCCGAAGGCGATCAAGTAAAAGCCGTTACGATAGAACCGAAGCAGCATTTCACTCAGCCGCCTCCACGCTTTACCGAAGCTCGGCTTGTGCGCACGCTGGAGGAACTGGGAATAGGCCGGCCATCCACTTTCGCGCCTACACTGGATACAATCCAAAAACGGGGATATGTGACTTTGGATGCGAAGCGTTTCATTCCGACGGAACTTGGCGAAATTGTCCACGGTCTGGTGATGGAGTTCTTCCCGGATATTCTGAACATCGAATTCACCGCTAAAATGGAGCGCGATCTCGACAGTGTCGAAGAAGGCGATGTGGAATGGAAGAAAATCATAGCGGAGTTTTTCGTAGGTTTTGAGAAAGACATCGAAGTGGCTGAAAATGAAATGGAAAAAGTCCAGATCAAAGATGAACCGGCAGGAGAAGATTGTGAACTATGCGGTTCGCCAATGGTCTTTAAATTGGGCCGCTACGGCAAGTTCATGGCCTGCAGCAATTTTCCGGAATGCCGCAATACAAAAGCTATCGTCAAACACACGGGTGTAACATGCCCTACATGTAAAAAAGGCGAAATCGTCGAACGGAAGAGCAAGAAAAAACGCATTTTCTACGGTTGCGAACGCTATCCGGAATGTGAGTTTGTCTCTTGGGACAAACCGATTGAGCGGCCTTGTCCGAAATGCAGCAGCCTTCTGGTTGAGAAAAAAGTTAAAAAAGGCGTCCAGATCAATTGCGTAAATTGTGATTACCAGGAAGAAGTACAATAATAAACCGAGGTGTTCAACTATGACAAAAACCATTAATGTAATCGGAGCAGGACTTGCCGGCAGTGAAGCTGCCTGGCAAATTGCCAAACGGGGAGTCAATGTCCGTTTATATGAAATGCGGCCGGTCAAGCAGACTCCGGCGCACCATACAGACAAATTCGCGGAATTGGTATGCAGCAACTCACTGCGTGCAAATTCACTGACTAATGCAGTCGGCGTCATCAAAGAAGAGATGCGCATGATGGATTCGGTCATCATTGAATCAGCTGATGGCGCATCAGTCCCTGCAGGAGGCGCATTGGCAGTAGACCGCCACGAATTTGCCGGAGCGGTGACGGATAAAGTCCGCAACCATCCCCTCGTGGAAGTGATCAATGAAGAAGTGACTGAAATTCCGGAGGGCATCACGATTATCGCGACCGGCCCTCTGACGTCACCTGCATTGGCTGAGAAAGTGCGGGAATTGACAGGGGAAGAATATCTGTATTTTTATGATGCTGCAGCACCAATCATCGAAAAAGACAGCATCGATATGGACAAAGTTTATTTGAAATCGCGTTACGATAAAGGCGAAGCCGCTTATCTCAACTGCCCAATGACGGAAGAGGAATTCTTGCGTTTCCACACAGCATTGGTCGAAGCGGAAGTAGTGCCTTTGAAAGAGTTTGAAAAAGAGATTTATTTTGAAGGCTGTATGCCGGTGGAAGTCATGGCCGCAAGAGGTGAAAAGACCTTGACTTTCGGACCGATGAAACCGGTCGGCCTGGAAGATCCAAAAACCGGAGAACGTCCATATGCAGTCGTTCAGCTGCGCCAGGATGATGCCGCCGGTACACTTTACAATATTGTCGGTTTTCAGACGCACCTGAAATGGGGACCACAAAAAGAAGTGCTGAAACTGATCCCTGGCCTTGAGAACGTCGAGATTGTTCGTTACGGTGTCATGCACCGCAATACATTTATCAACTCACCGCGGGTGTTGAAACCGACATACCAATTGAAAGCCAACCCGAATATTTTCTTCGCAGGCCAGATGACCGGTGTGGAAGGTTATGTTGAATCGGCAGGAAGCGGTTTATTGGCAGGCGTCAATGCAGCAAAACTGGCACTTGGCGAAGAATTGGTCGTCTTCCCGGCAGATACGGCGCTTGGCAGTATGGCGCGCTATATCACCGAAGCGGATGGCGAAAATTTCCAGCCGATGAATATCAACTTCGGCTTGTTCCCGGACCTAGGGCAACGCATCCGTTCAAAACAGGAGCGTGCGGAGAAACATGCCAACCGCGCACTGGAATCAATTCGAAATTATTTGAATACGGTTACGGTTTAATTGATAAAAGCCTCTAAATCTTGCTATAATTTAGAGGCTTTTTATTATGGCGCTGTAATGAACAATAAATGCCAGTGCTGGGACGGCAGAACGGAAAGGGCGGGACAGTGTGATGGAGAAAAATGAAATGGTCAGGTCTTTCATCAGTTATATTCAGTTGGAGAAAAATTATTCCGAGCACACCGTCCATCATTATGAATACGATTTGGCCGGTTTTTTTCTGTTTCTGGAAAGTGAAGGTATAGAGGATCTGAAGCAGGTCGAATATCTGCATGCACGAAATTACATGACGAAATTATATGATGACAAATTGTCCAGAACGACAGTGTCGCGGAAAATTTCGGCGATCCGTTCATTTTTTAAATACGGAAACCGTGAATTCGGTCTCAGCGAAGAAGCGTTTCGCTCACTGTACCATCCCAAAAAAGAGGAGCGGCTTCCACAATTTTTCTATGAAGAAGAGCTGGAGGCGCTTTTTGAATCGGTGAAAGGTGAGGACAAGCTGTCAATCCGCAATACTGCGCTGCTGGAACTTCTGTACGCTACCGGCATGCGCGTCAGCGAATGCACCTCCATCCGGATGAAGGATTTGGACCGCCATATGCAGATTGTCAAGGTGATGGGGAAGGGCCGCAAAGAGCGCTACATACCCTATGGCCAATTTGCCCATGACGCGCTGGAACATTATATCGAAGAAGTGCGTCCTAAACTTATGAAAAACACGGAGCATGACGGACTGTTCGTTAATAACCGCGGAGATCTCTTGACGGGGCGAGGCGTCCGTCATATTCTGACCGAATGCATGAAAAAAGCATCAACCAATTCCAATATCTACCCGCATATGATACGCCACAGTTTTGCTACCCATCTACTGAATAATGGCGCTGATCTGCGGACTGTCCAGGAATTGCTTGGCCATTCCCACCTGGCATCAACTCAGATATATACACATGTAACAAAAGAACATTTGAGAAAAACTTATTTGAATTCGCATCCACGGGCTTAGAAAGGGGAATATATATGGAACAATTTCATGCCACCACGATATTTGCTGTGCGCCATAACGGTGAATGTGCAATGTCTGGTGATGGACAAGTGACTTTCGGCAATGCCGTCGTCATGAAGCATACCGCAAGAAAAGTGCGCACTCTATACAACGGTCAAGTATTGACGGGCTTTGCCGGATCAGTAGCCGACGCCTTTACTCTTTTTGAAATGTTCGAAGGCAAACTTACCGAATACAATGGAAATCTTCAACGAGCGGCGGTTGAACTCGCCAAACAGTGGCGGGGAGATAAGATGCTGCGCCAGTTGGAAGCGATGCTGATTGTCATGACGAAAGAAGAATTGCTGCTCGTTTCAGGGACAGGAGAAGTCATTGAACCGGATGACGGCATCCTGGCAATCGGTTCAGGAGGCAATTATGCACTGGCAGCCGGCCGTGCCCTGAAAAAATACGCAGGCGATAATATGTCTGCCCGGGAGATCGCGCAGTCGGCACTCGAAACCGCAGCGGATATTTGTGTTTATACAAATCATCAGATCGTAGTGGAGGAGCTGACAAAATGAAAACCCAAACGGATTTAACGCCAAGACAGATAACCGAGCATCTCGACCGCTATATCGTCGGCCAGAAGGATGCCAAACGCTCTATAGCGATTGCCCTGCGCAATCGCTATAGAAGAAGCCGCCTGGATGAAGAAATGCGGGATGAAGTGATTCCGAAGAACATCCTGATGATCGGCCCGACCGGTGTCGGCAAGACGGAAATCGCAAGACGCATCGCGAAATTGACAGGGGCCCCGTTCATCAAAGTGGAAGCGACAAAATTTACGGAAGTCGGTTACGTGGGACGTGATGTCGAATCAATGGTCCGGGACCTGGTGGAAGCTTCAGTGCGGATTGTCAAGGAAGAGAAATTCGAGGCAGTAAAAGGCAAAGCCGAAGCTGCGGCCAACGAACGCATTGTTAAACTACTTGCTCCTTCTATGAAGAAGAAGCAGACAAGCCAAAATCCGCTTGAGATGATGTTTGGCCAGAAAGTCGATCAGGATGAAGAAGAGCCGACAGCTGAAGTGGAAGTCCGCGTCAAAAGACGTGAAATCGCAGAAGATTTGAAAGCCGGCAAACTGGAGGATGAATGGTTGAATGTCGAAGTGCTGGAGAATACCCCTTCCATGTTTGATTCCCTTCAGGGATCGGGTATGGAGCAGATGGGCGCAAATATGCAGGATGCCTTGTCTTCACTGATGCCGAAGAAAAAGAAAAAACGCCGGTTGCAGGTCAAAGAAGCAAGGCGCATCCTGGCTGCTGAAGAATCGGCGAAACTGGTTGATGATGAAGAAGTGGCAAGTGAAGCGATCCATCGCGCAGAGCAGCATGGCATCATCTTTATCGACGAGATGGACAAGATAGCCAGCAAGAACAATTCTTCTTCGGCAGATGTCTCTCGTGAAGGTGTGCAGCGTGATATATTGCCGATCGTTGAAGGTTCAACCGTGTCGACGAAATACGGCGCAGTCAAAACGGATTATGTCCTGTTTGTTGCGGCAGGCGCATTCCATATGTCCAAGCCGTCGGATCTCATCCCGGAACTGCAGGGCCGTTTTCCGATTCGGGTCGAACTCCAGAAGCTGGAAGTGGAGGATTTTGTCAAAATATTGACGGAACCAAAACATTCTTTGTTGAATCAATACAAAGCCCTTCTCGAAACAGAAGGAGTTGTGGTACACTTCAATGATGCATCAATCGTCAGACTTGCGGAAATTGCGTATGAAGTAAATCAGGACACCGATAATATCGGAGCCCGCAGGCTGCATACCATTTTAGAGCGGCTGCTCGAAGATCTGTCCTTTGAAGCTTCGGAAATCAGCCCGGCACAAATAGATATTACACCTCAATATGTGAACGATAAACTCGAGAATGTGGCAAAAAACAAAGATTTGTCACAATTTATTCTATAATTGAGTCAAATCAGTTCCCTTAAAGAGTAAAAAGCTTTAGAATATTGAATAAATACGGTACGAATTATGTAGGAGGTTCATTTAAATGAATTTATTAGGAAAAACAAGACGAATTAACTCAATGCTGCAGGCAGCTGCCGGCAAACCGGTAAACTTTAAAGACATGGCTGAAACTTTGAGCGAAGTCATCGAATGCAACGCGTTCGTTGTCAGCCGCAAAGGGAAAGTCCTTGGCTACGCCATCAACCAGCAGATTGAAAACGAACGGATGATCGGTATGCTTGAAGACCGTCAGTTCCCGCTCGAATATACACAAAATCTTTCCAACATCAACGAGACGTCTGCCAACCTGGACGTTAACAGTGAACACACGATTTTCCCTGTGGAAGAACGTGAACTGTTCAAAAACGGCCTGACTACAATCGTGCCGATTATCGGCGGCGGCGAACGCCTTGGAACATTGCTTCTGGGCCGCGTTAACGCGGAATTCCAGGATGATGACCTGATCCTTGGGGAATACGGCGCTACTGTTGTCGGGATGGAAATCCTGCGCGAAAAAGGCGACCGCATTGAAGAGGAAGCACGCAGCAAAGCTGTTGTTCAGATGGCAATCTCTTCACTTTCATACAGTGAACTTGAAGCAATCGAACATATTTTTGAAGAACTTGACGGCAACGAAGGTTTGCTTGTCGCTTCAAAAATCGCTGACCGTGTCGGCATCACGCGTTCTGTAATCGTCAATGCACTTCGCAAACTTGAAAGTGCCGGCGTTATCGAGTCACGTTCACTAGGGATGAAAGGGACGTACATCAAAGTCCTTAACACAAAATTCCTTGCTGAGCTTGAACAATTGAAAATGAACTAAGTTTGATCAGAGGGCACTGGATTTTTTCCGGTGCTTTTTTTTTATTTTTTTATTTTAATCCAGCTTCATATTTTCTAAGAGAAACCTATTGCGGATTAGAGCAGTACCGTGGTATAATTTTTAATGGTGTTAAATACACACGCATTCGGATTTGTTCCGCTGGTGCCCTTACTGGGTAACGGTTCAAAGAAGAAGAATGCGGAGGGAAAAAAAAACCTATCAGGAGGAAACACACATGTCAGTAATTTCTATGAAACAATTGCTTGAAGCTGGTGTACACTTTGGCCACCAGACTCGCCGTTGGAATCCGAAAATGAAAAAATATATTTTCGTCGAGCGTAACGGTATCTACATCATCGATCTTCAGAAAACAGTCCGCAAATTGGAAGAGGCTTACAGCTTCATGAAACAAGTGGGCGAAGAAGGCGGCAAGGTACTTTTCGTTGGTACGAAAAAACAAGCTCAGGACGCGATTAAAGAAGAAGCAGAACGTTCTGGCAACTACTACATCAACCAGCGTTGGTTGGGTGGAACACTTACTAACTTCGGTACAATCCAAAAACGTGTGACTCGTATGAAACAAATCGAGCGCATGGAAGAAGATGGAACTTTTGATGTTCTGCCGAAAAAAGAAGTTGTTCAATTGAATAAGGAGCACGCTCGTCTTGTCAAATTCCTTGGCGGTATTCGTGACATGAAAGGTCTTCCGGACGTAATGTTCGTAGTTGACCCACGCAAAGAACGCATTGCGGTAGCAGAAGCTATAAAATTGAACATTCCGATCGTTGGTATCGTTGATACAAACTGTGATCCGGACGAAATCGATTATATAATTCCTGCAAACGATGATGCAATCCGCGCAGTAAAACTTTTGACTGGTAAAATGGCTGATGCTTTGCTAGAGTCTAAACCTGAAGAAGAAGAAGAAGAAACTCAAGCAGAAGCTGCAGAGTAATTCGCAATGAAATAAAGGTGATAAGCGGCCAAACCCTCTTATCACCTTTTTTTGAGAAAACGTATATCATTAAGGAGGAATTTAATCATGGCAGTTACAGCTCAAATGGTAAAAGAATTGCGTGGGAAAACTGGTGCAGGTATGATGGACTGCAAAAAAGCACTTGTAGAAACAAACGGTGATATGGAAGCGGCTTTGGATTTTCTTCGCGAAAAAGGCCTTTCAAGCGCTTCTAAAAAAGCAGACCGCATTGCTGCTGAAGGTACAACTTCAATCATGGTTGAAGGAAACGAAGCAGTAATCTATGAAGTTAATGCTGAAACTGATTTTGTTGCTAAAAACGAAGGTTTCCAGACTCTTGTAAAAGAGTTAGGCGAGCATTTATTGTCTACAAAACCGGCAACTATTGAAGAAGCAACAGCTTCTACAATGCCTAACGGCTTGTCAGTTGCGGACCATATTTCAAATGCAATCGCAAAAATCGGCGAAAAAATTACTTTGCGCCGCTTTGAAATCCGCACAAAAACTGATGCTGACGCTTTTGGTCCATACCTTCATATGGGTGGCCGCATTTCAGTATTGATTTTACTTGAAAACTCAACAGATTCAGATGCAGCACGCGACATCGCGATGCACATTGCAGCACTGAACCCGCAATATGTGTCCCGCGACGAAGTTTCTGCTGATGCAGTGGAAAAAGAGCGTAAAGTATTGACGGAACAAGCATTGAACGAAGGCAAACCTGAAAAAATCGTTGCTAAAATGGTTGAAGGCCGCCTTGGCAAGTTTTTCGAAGATGTTTGCTTGCTTGACCAGGCTTTCGTTAAGAACTCAGATCAGAAAGTCCGCGATTTTGCAGCTTCAACTGGCGGCAGCGTAAAAGAATTTATCCGCTACGAAGTTGGAGAAGGCATCGAGAAACGCGAAGACAATTTTGCTGATGAAGTTATGAGCCAGGTAAACAAAAAATAAGATCCTTTTCATAGCAATATCTCGGGGAACACTGAAAGGTGTTCCCTATTTTTCAATAAATAGTTATAATGGAGGGTACCGATGAGTGTTCAGCAATATAAACGCATTGTACTAAAACTTAGTGGAGAAGCGATGGCAGGCGAACAAGGTTTCGGATTATCTCCCGAAATCATTAAATCTGTAGCAGCTCAAGTAAAAGAAGTCGTAGAATTAGGCGTGGAAGTTGCCGTAGTCGTAGGCGGCGGCAACATCTGGAGAGGCAAGGTCGGATCTGAAATGGGTATGGACCGCGCCACTGCCGATTATATGGGGATGCTTGCCACAGTCATGAACTCATTGGCTTTGCAGGATTCACTTGAAAAGCAGGACGTTGAAACACGCGTGCTTTCTTCTATTGAAATGCGCCAAGTCGCAGAGCCTTATATCCGGAGACGCGCAATGCGCCATCTTGAAAAGAAACGGGTCGTGATTTTTGCGGCAGGTACCGGTAACCCTTATTTCTCTACAGATACGACAGCGGCATTGCGTGCTGCTGAAATTGAAGCTGACGTTATTTTGATGGCGAAAAACAATGTGGATGGGGTTTATTCGGCAGATCCGAAGACCGACAGCACAGCCGTCAAATACGAAGAGTTATCTTACCTGGAAGTTATCCAACAAGGCCTGCAAGTAATGGATTCTACAGCTTCCACACTGTGCATGGACAATGATATCCCACTCGTAGTATTCTCTATTATGGAAAAAGGAAATATAAAACGGGCTGTTCTTGGTGAAAAAATCGGGACAGTTGTGAGGAGAGAAATATAATGCCGAAATCTGTGATGAACGATACCACTTCAAAAATGACGAATGCAATCCAAGCTTATTCCCGCGAGCTTGCGTCCATTCGCGCTGGGCGTGCAAGCCCGTCCATCCTGGACAGGTTGACAGTCGATTATTACGGTGCACCGACTCCAATCAATCAAGTGGCGGGCGTTTCTGTTCCGGAAGCACGCATGATCGTAATCCAGCCATATGATAAATCTGTTCTTGGTGACATCGAAAAAGCGATTCTGAAATCGGATATTGGCTTGAACCCTACAAATGATGGTTCAGTGATTCGTTTGGCTGTTCCTGCTTTGACTGAAGAGCGCCGCAAAGATCTTGTAAAAGATGTGAAAAAAGAATCTGAAATTGCAAAAGTCAATGTCCGCAATATCCGCCGTGATGCAAATGATGAGTTCAAGAAGCTTGAAAAGAAAAGTGAAATCACTGAAGATGATTTGCGCGGATATTCCGACGACATTCAAAAGTTGACGGATAACAATATCGCGAAAATTGACGAAATGGCAAAAGATAAAGAAAAAGAGATTATGGAAGTATAAAACGAACTTCATAAGCTAAAAAGCGTCCTGTATAGCAGGGCGCTTTTTCTTGCCAAAAAAACGACATCAAGAAAGAGAGCGCACGATAGCGGTTTTTTTGATATGATAAGCAATAGACATGCCGATTTGTAATAGGTGGAGGATTAATTATGATAAATAAATTATTAAAAAGAAATACGGAAACTGTGATCGGTGATTTGGATCGCCTGTCAATGGTCCGTGAAGGAATTATTCCCTCACATATCGCCATTATTATGGATGGCAATGGCCGTTGGGCGAAAAAACGTGCTCTTCCGCGTGTTGCAGGACATCACGAAGGAATGAAAACGGTGCGAAAAATCACCCGTTTGGCAAATATCCTTGGTGTTGACGTATTAACTTTATATGCATTTTCCACAGAAAATTGGAAACGTCCAAAAATGGAAGTGGATTTTTTGATGAGGCTGCCTGAAGAATTTCTTTCAACTTTTTTGCCGGAATTGATTTCCGAAAATGTCAAAGTGGAAATGATGGGCGATCATACGAATCTCCCTGCGCATACATTAAGGGCGATCACCAAAGCGAAGGAAGCCACAAAGGATAACACCGGACTGATTCTGAATTTCGCTTTAAATTATGGCAGCAGGGCGGAAATCGTGGATTCGGTCAAAGAGCTGGCAGCACAGGTTGCTGCAGGAACACTTGATCCTGAGGATATCACTGAAGACCATATTTCATCGGGATTGATGACAAAATCATTGCCGGAACCAGATTTATTGATACGCACCAGCGGAGAAGTGCGCTTGAGCAATTTCATGCTCTGGCAGCTGGCCTATACCGAATTTTGGTTCACTGATACATTGTGGCCGGACTTCAACGAAGATTCTTTGATTGAGGCGATTGACAATTACCAAAAAAGAAATCGCCGCTTTGGAGGATTGAAAGGGGAAGAAGCACAATGAAACAGCGTCTCATTACCGGAGCAATCGCCATGGCATTTTTCATACCATTCGCAGTATATGGCGGAACTCCCTTTACCATTCTCGTCTTGATAATGGGAACCATCGGTTTCCAGGAATTATTAAAAATGAAAGGCCGCACACTCTGGAGTGTTCCCGGTCTTATTTCCCTTTTGGCTTTATATTCATTTATGATGCCAAATGAGTGGACGCAGCAAATATCTGAATGGACAGGCTATACGAAAGTGGAATTTGCTTTTATTGCCGTCATTTTGCTGCTTATACATACAGTAGTTGTTAAAAATAGCTTTACATTCGATGATGCCGCATTTGCGATTCTCGGCACGCTATACGTCGGGATGGGTTTCCTGTACTTGATCGAAACCCGCGAAGCGAGTCTTGCTTATCTGATTTATGCGTTATTGGTGGTTTGGTTCACGGATTCCGGTGCCTATTTTACAGGCCGAAAATTCGGGAAGCGCAAGCTATGGCCGGAAATTTCACCGAATAAAACAATTGAAGGTTTTGTCGGGGGCATCATTTATGCTGTCGTGGCGGCATTGGTTTTCGATTACTTCGTCGACCTGAACCATCCTATATACATCATCATCATCGTAACGATCATCGCATCGGTGTTCGGGCAGATGGGGGATTTGGTCGAGTCTGCATTAAAAAGGCATTTTAACGTAAAAGATTCAGGCAAACTTCTTCCTGGACATGGCGGAATTCTCGACCGCTTTGACAGTATCCTTTTCGTTATGCCTCTTCTTCATTTTTTACATTTCATCTAATAGGGGGATATCCTGAATGGCCAAAAAAATAATTTTACTTGGGGCGACGGGATCCATCGGCGTCCAGACAACGGATATAATCAGAGAGCATCCTGAAGAATTTTCCCTGGTCGGTTTTTCAGCTGGAAAAAATACAGAGCTGGCGAAAAAATTCATCAAGGAATTTAACCCGGAAATCGTTTGCATGCAAAATGATCAGGATGCGAAGGCATTGAGCCGGGAATTTCCGCGTACAGCCTTCGTTTTCGGCAGCAAAGGGCTGACCGAAACTGCGGTTTATGATGCGGATGTGCTCGTCAATGCTGTAATTGGCAGTGTCGGACTCCAACCAACGCTCGAAGCGATCAAATTGGGGCGGACAATTGCCATCGCCAACAAAGAAACGCTTGTAACTGCGGGTCATCTGGTCATGGAAAGCGCGAAGCGTTATGGCTCTGTGATTCTACCTGTCGACAGCGAACATTCTGCTCTTTTCCAATCATTGAATGGTGAAAAGATTGAACAGGCAACCAAACTGATCCTCACTGCCTCCGGTGGGAGCTTCAGGGATTCAAGCAGAGATCAGCTAAAAGATGTTACCGTAAAAGAGGCGCTGAATCACCCAAATTGGTCAATGGGCGCAAAAATCACAATTGATTCAGCGACTATGGTCAATAAAGGACTTGAAGTAATCGAGGCAAACGTTCTGTTTAACTTCGATTATGACGATATCGAAGTGCTGCTTCACAGGGAAAGCATCATTCACTCGATGGTGGAGTTCCAGGATACCAGTGTAATGGCGCAATTGGGTACACCAGACATGCGTGTTCCGATTCAATACGCGTTAACGTATCCCAATCGTCTGGCGCGCCCCACTGCCAAACGGCTGAATCTTGCTGAAATCGGTAAATTACATTTCCAGGAAATGGATTATGTAAGGTTCCGTGCATTGCAATTGGCGTTCGATGCCGGTCGCACTGGTGGAACGATGACCACTGTACTGAATGCGGCAAACGAACAGGCCGTCGCAATGTTTTTAAATGAAGAAATTAAATTTATGCAAATAGAAGAAATGATTGAACGTGCGATGGATGCACACAATCCGATCTCTTCACCGGATTTGGAAACGATTCTTCACGTCGATTCTGAAACAAGAAAAACAGTCCGAAACATGCTAAAATGACTAAAGATTAAAACCGAAAAGGTTTATAAGGATGGGTTCAAATGGAAACAGTCATATCGTTTATCATAATTTTCGGCGCTTTAGTATTTTTCCATGAATTGGGCCACTTCCTTTTTGCGAAACGAGCCGGAATTCTGGTGCGTGAATTTGCAATCGGCATGGGCCCGAAAATTCTTGGCATAACGAAAGGTGAAACTTTGTATACTATTCGGCTGCTGCCGATTGGTGGTTATGTCCGGATGGCCGGGGAAGAGATGGACAGAGTCGTCCTTCAGGCAGGCCACCGCATCGGAGTCCTATTGGATGAACAGGGCCTTGCCAACAAAATTATTTTAAATCAAAAAACAATGTATCCCGATATTATGTTCCTCGAAGTCGAAGAAGCGGATCTTGAAAGAGAGCTGTACATCAAAGGCTACGACGAAGAGGAGCAGTTTGTCCGGCTTGAAGTTGCCAGAGACGCTGTGGTGGAAGAAAATGGCAAAGGAACAGTGCTCGCACCTTTTGACCGCCAATTTGACTCCAAAAGCATCGGCCACCGGTTCATGACAATTTTTGCCGGTCCGTTATTCAATTTCATACTGGCCTTCTTTATTTTCTCAGCAATTGGTCTTATGCAAGGTGTTCCGACCAATGAACCGGTCATTACTGAAGTGACGGATGACAGTCCGGCTCAGGAAGCCGGCATGCAGGCGGGGGATCTGGTTACCCAGGTCGATGGAAAAAGCATTATGAGCTGGAGTGAACTGGTAGAGTCTGTTCAGGATCAAGCCGGCACTCCACTTGATTTTGAAGTAGAGCGCCAGGGTGAGACTGTTGAGTTCAACATCACTCCAGAATTGTCCGAACAGCCGCAGGGCGATGTCGGTGTCATCGGTGTCCTTTATGAAAGTCCGCGGGAGCAGAATTTCTTCGGGTCATTCGTCTACGGAGCAGAAACGACAGTTTTCTGGTTCAAGGAAATATTCCGTTTGCTGGGAATGCTGGTGACCGGCCAATTTACAATTGATGCATTATCAGGCCCGGTCGGCATATATAAAACTACCGAAGAGGTTGCTCAATATGGGATTTTCACATTGATGAGCTGGGCAGGTATGCTGAGCATCAACCTTGGAATCATGAATCTATTGCCTCTTCCGGCACTTGACGGTGGGCGCCTCATGTTCTTCATTGTTGAAGCACTGAGAGGCAAGCCCGTGGATCGCCAGAAGGAAGGTATGGTCCACTTTGTCGGCATCATGCTGCTCATGCTTTTAATGATCGTTGTCACCTGGAATGATATTCAGAAGTTCTTTTTTTAATATAGTAGCAAGCAGTAAAGTATTGAAAAATTCATTAGTCAGTTGAGGTGCATTTGGAATGAAACAATCAGTAACTTTTATCCCGACATTACGTGAAACTCCTGCAGATGCGGAAGTAAGGTCACATCAATTATTGCTCCGCGCAGGGTTTATCCGCCAGAATACAAGCGGAATTTATTCTTTCCTGCCACTCGGCAAGCGCGTGTTGACAAAGGTTGAAAACATTATCCGCGAGGAAATGGAAGCCGCAAACAGTGTGGAAGTATTCCTTCCGGCAATGCAGCAGGCGGAGCTATGGCAGGAAACCGGTCGCTGGTATTCCTACGGAGACGAATTGATGAGGTTGAAGGATCGCAATGGCCGGGAATTTGCATTGGGTGCAACCCATGAGGAAGTCATCACGGATCTTTTGCGCGACGAAATCAAATCTTATAAAAAATTGCCGCTGAATCTTTTCCAGATCCAGTCAAAATTCCGTGATGAGAAACGACCACGTTTCGGATTGCTTCGAGGCCGTGAGTTTCTGATGAAGGATGCTTATTCATTCCATGCTACGACAGAGAGCCTCGATGAGACTTATGATGTCATGATGCAGGCTTATAAAAACATCTTCACACGCCTTGGATTGGACTTCCGGATGGTAATTGCTGATTCCGGCGCTATCGGAGGGAAAGATAACCATGAATTTATGGTGCTTTCTGAAATCGGAGAAGATACGATCGCTTATTCGGATACTTCGTCCTATGCAGCCAATATCGAAATGGCCCAGGTCAATATCGATTACGAAACTCCTGCGGAAACTCCTGCAGAAATCGAAAAAGTGGCGACACCAGGTGCGAAAACAATCGCGCAAGTGGCAGAATTTTTCGGTACGGATGCAGAACAGTGCATCAAGACACTGGTCTTTAAAGCCGATGAAGAATTTATCGTTGTATTGGCTCGCGGTGACCACGACATCAATGATGTTAAAGTCAAGCACGCAGCAGACGCCAAGATGGTCGAAATGGCGACGCCGGAAGAAGTGGAGCAATTGATCGGCTGTGAAATCGGTTCGATCGGACCAGTTGCTTTGCCGGACGGCATACGCGTTTTCGCAGACAACGCACTCAAAACAATTGTCAATGGAATTGCCGGCGCCAATGAAGAAGGCCAGCATTTCAAAAATGTTACGCCAGGCAAGGATTTTGAAGTTGAAAAATATACTGACTTGCGTTTCATCAAAGAAGGCGACCCGTCACCGGATGGACAAGGAACGATCAAATTCGCTGAAGGAATTGAAGTCGGGCATATCTTTAAGCTGGGGACAAGATACAGTGAAGATATGAAAGCGACCATCCTGAACGACAAAGGGCGCGCCGTTCCTTACATCATGGGTTGTTATGGCATAGGCGTGTCACGGGTTGTCGCAGCTGTAGCTGAACAATTCAATGATGACAACGGCTTTACATGGCCGCAAGTTGCTGCACCTTACGATATCCACGTGGTGCCGGTCAATGTCAAAGATGATGTGCAGCGCGAAACTGCTGAAGAAGTCTACAAGCTCCTCAAGGCCAATCGCTATGAAGTGCTGATTGATGACCGCAATGAACGCGCGGGCGTTAAATTTACGGATGCTGACCTGATCGGGCTGCCAATAAGGCTGACTGTCGGAAAGAAAGCTGCTGAAGGAATTTTGGAAGTGAAGATCCGCAGCACAGGGGAGACTTTTGAGTGGAAGCAGGAAGAATTGCTTGACCAATTGCAGCAGTTTTTTCAAAAATAGCCTTCAAAATCTGATAGAATGAAAGGAAAGCACAACGTGTGCTTTCCTTTCTTTTTCTTATTTCAAATTGGACAGTTTTTAGCAAAAGCTGTCTTTAAATATTCCACGGACAGCCGGTTTCAACCGGTTTATTAAAACAGTGAAGGGGATAGTTATGACAAACCAGCAAGATCCAAAGATGCGTTTAAAGCTACTTCTTCAGCATCTCGACTTGACAGAAGATGTACATATGCCTTTTTTCGAAAAAGCGGAACTGACACGGATGACCGTCCATAAAAAAGAGCGGGCGTGGCGTTTTACAATAAAGCTGGAAAAAGTTTTGCCTTTGAAACTATTTTTGCTGCTGAAAGAACGACTGCACTCAACCTTTTCTCCCATCGCTGCTGTCCAGCTGACCATTGTCACAGAAAGTGACAGCGCTGATGCCGACCAGGTCAATGCTTATTGGCGTCATGCAGTTGATGAACTGGCGGATATGGCACCTCCGCTGCGCGAACGCTTATTGAATCAGGCGCCGCAGTGGAGCGGCAGCAAGCTGATGCTGAATTGCGGCCATGAGCATGAAATGATGGCGTTAAAATCGAAATATACAGACAAACTTGCCGCGGTATATCAGCAGTTCGGATTTCCGCATATAGCCATTGATTTCCGATTGGCTGAAGGCGATCAGCAGGCAGCCCACGAAGCATTTATGGAAGAACGCCTGGCAGAAGAAGAAGCGATGGCCAAAAAGGCTTTGTCTGATATGAAAAAACGGGAAACCGACAGAAAAGAAAATGGTGCGCCGTCCGGTCCATTCCAAATGGGCAGCAACATCAAACCGGATGAACCGATTGCCGAAATACAATCCATTATCGATGAAGAGCGCAGAATTACGGTTGAGGGCTTTGTTTTTGATGCGGAGGTGCGCGAACTCCGGAGCGGCCGTTCACTGCTTACGGTTAAAATCACGGATTACACGGACTCGATTCTAGTGAAAATGTTCTCCCGTGACAAAGATGATGCCGAATTGATGAAAAACATCCAAAAAGGCATGTGGCTGAAAGCGCGCGGTTCCATTCAGACGGATACATTTGTCCGTGATCTGGTCATGATGGCCCAGGATATGGTGGAAATAAAACCTCAATTGCGTCAAGATACGGCTTCTGAAAAGCGGGTGGAACTGCATCTTCATACACCGATGAGCCAGATGGACGCAGTTTCATCGGTTGACTCATTGGTCGCTCAGGCGGCGAAATGGGGACACCCGGCTATCGCCATCACGGACCATGCAGGTGTGCAATCGTTTCCTGATGCCTATGCAGCCAGCAAGAAGCACGGCATCAAAGCGATATTTGGTCTTGAGGCGAATATGGTGGATGACGGGGTGCCGATCGCTTTTGAAGAACGCCACGACCTTCTTGAAGAAGAGACTTTTGTGGTTTTCGATTTGGAGACAACAGGCTTATCCGCTGTATATGACACAATCATCGAACTTGCAGCCGTCAAGATCAAAGGCGGACAAATCATCGATAAATTCGAAAGCTTCACGAATCCGCATCATCCATTGTCAGATACGACAACCGATTTGACGGGGATCACTGATGAGATGGTCAAAGATGCACCGGAAGTGGAAGAGGTGATCCGCAATTACCACGAATGGGCTGGCGACCATATTATGGTTGCCCATAATGCTTCGTTCGATATGGGCTTTCTTTATGTTGCCTACAAGAAGTTTGGCATAGATAAAAAACACTCAACCATCGATACATTGGAGCTTGCCCGCATGCTCCATCCGGAATTGAAAAGCCACCGTTTGAACACACTGGCGAAGAAATTTGGCATCGAATTGACCCAGCATCACCGGGCCATTTACGACACGGAAGCAACTTCCTATCTCCTGACTCATTTATTGAAAGAAGCACATCAAAAAGGAATTCTGTATCATGATGAACTGAACAATTATGTAGGGGCTGGCGATGCCTATAAACGTGCGAGGCCGACACACGTTACTTTGTTGGCACAAAATGATGTTGGACTTAAAAACCTCTTTAAACTCGTATCCGCATCTCATATCAATTATTTCTACCGGGTGCCGCGCATTCCAAGGTCACTTCTCCAGAAGCACCGGGAAGGGCTGCTTGTCGGCTCGGGCTGTGACAAGGGTGAGGTTTTCGAGGCCGTCATGCAGAAATCGATGGAAGAAGTTGAACGCACCGCACAATTCTATGATTATCTGGAGGTTCATCCGAAAGAGGTTTACGCCCCCCTCATCGAGCGGGAACTGATCCGCGATGAGTGGAATCTGGAAGACATTATCCGGAAACTCGTGAAAGTCAGTAAAAAGCTCGATATCCCGCTGGTAGCGACAGGGAATGTCCACTATCTGGATGAAAATGATGGGCTTTACCGCCAGGTTCTGATTGGATCACAGGGCGGAGCAAATCCGCTGAACCGTGCGAAGCTTCCGAAAGTGCATTTCCGCACAACTGCTGACATGCTGGAAGCCTTCGACTTTTTGGGAGAAGACACGGCGAAACAGATTGTTGTGGAAAATTCCAATAAAATTGCTGATATGATCGAAACTGTCAAGCCGATTAAAGATGACCTTTACACACCAAAAATCGAAGGTGCAGATGAGGAAGTACGAGAATTAAGCTATGATATGGCGAGAAAAATTTATGGAGACGAGCTTCCGGAAATCGTTGAAGCTCGCATCGAGAAAGAATTAAAGTCGATCATCGGACACGGTTTCGCGGTTATTTACCTGATCTCGCATAAACTGGTGAAAAAATCCTTGGATGATGGCTATCTTGTTGGTTCACGGGGTTCCGTAGGTTCATCTCTTGTTGCGACCCTGACGGAAATTACGGAAGTAAATCCATTGGCGCCGCATTACATTTGTACGCAATGCCAGAAATCGGAATTCTTTGATGATGGTTCAGTAAGCTCAGGTTTTGATCTGGAAGACAAAAACTGCCCGGATTGTGATATTCCGTATAAAAAAGAAGGTCAGGATATTCCTTTTGAAACCTTCCTTGGTTTCAAAGGAGACAAAGTTCCCGATATCGATTTGAATTTCAGTGGCGAATATCAGGCGATAGCGCATAATTACACGAAGGAACTCTTCGGCGAGGATAACGTTTTCCGCGCAGGGACAATCGGTACTGTTGCTGAAAAAACAGCATACGGCTATGTACGCGGCTATGCGAATGACCGCGATATGACAATCCGCGGTGCGGAGATCGATCGACTCGTTCAAGGCTGCACAGGCGTTAAGCGGAGCACCGGACAGCATCCGGGCGGTATCATCGTTGTGCCGGATTATATGGATATCTATGATTTTTCCCCAATCCAATTCCCTGCGGATGCGCAGGATTCGGAATGGAAGACAACGCATTTTGATTTCCATTCGATCCACGATAATTTATTGAAACTGGATATTCTTGGACATGATGATCCGACGGTCATCCGGATGCTTCAGGATTTGTCGGGAATTGATCCGAAAACGATTCCGACTGACGACCCGGAAGTGATGAAGATTTTCTCCGGCACAGAATCCTTGGGTGTCACGGAAGAGCAAATCGGCTGTAAAACGGCCACATACGGCATTCCAGAATTTGGAACGCGTTTCGTCCGCCAGATGCTTGAAGAAACGAAGCCGACGACATTTTCGGAATTGGTGCAGATTTCCGGACTTTCCCACGGAACCGATGTCTGGCTCGGCAATGCCCAGGAATTGATCAAAAATGGAACGTGCCAGCTGTCGGATGTAATCGGCTGCCGGGATGATATCATGGTGTATCTGATTTATCAGGGACTCGAATCATCAATGGCATTTAAGATCATGGAAGCGGTCCGGAAAGGGAAAGGGCTGACTCCTGAATTCGAAGCGGCCATGAAAGAAGAAAGTGTGCCGAACTGGTATATTGAATCGTGCAAGAAGATCAAATACATGTTCCCGAAAGCGCACGCCGCAGCCTATGTCCTGATGGCTGTGCGAATTGCATATTTCAAAGTGCATTTCCCGGTTCTTTATTACGCGGCTTATTTTACAGTGCGCGCAGAAGATTTTGATGTAAATGCGATGGCAAAAGGGTCCGGAGCCATCCGTGCACTAATCGCTGAAATCAATGCCAAGGGACTCGAAGCCTCGACCAAAGAGAAAAATTTGCTGACGGTAATGGAATTGGCGCTGGAAATGACGGAGCGTGGTTTTTCATTCCAGAAAGTCGACCTTTACAAATCGCAAGCGGGTGAGTTTATCATTGACGGCACTACGCTGATCCCACCGTTCAATGCCATACCGGGACTCGGCACAAATGCTGCCAAGTCAATCGTCGAAGCACGGCAACAAGGGATGTTCCTGTCGAAAGAAGACCTTCAACAGCGCGGCCGTGTTTCAAAAACGATCATCGAATACATGGATGATCACGGCTGTCTGGAAGGAATGCCTGACGCTAACCAGTTGTCGCTGTTCTAGCCAGTTGCACTGCTATGCCAATCATGGTATTATTGTAGTAACATTTACTGATAGCTCTGTCGCAGAAGAGTGGGTTCTCCCGCTCTTTTCTGTTTGTAATGGCATAAAAATGGCGGGAGGCATGTATGAGCATAATTACAGAACAAATCGAAAAAATCGCACAGCCCATCACAGATGAGCTGAACCTGGAACTGGTGGATGTGGAATTTGTAAAAGAAGGACGCAGCTGGTTCTTGCGTATCTATGTAGACAATCCGGAAGCACCGATCGATATCGAACAATGTGCATCAGTGAGCGAACGGCTGAGTGAGATTTTGGATGAACTTGATCCGATCGAACAGAATTATTTCCTTGAAGTATCTTCACCTGGGGCAGAACGCCCTTTGAAAAAAGAAAAAGATTTTGAAAATGCTATCAATAAATTCATTTACATCAAAACCTATGAACCGATTTTGGATGCCAAGGAATTTGAAGGCCATCTGCAGTCATATAACGAAGAAGAAGTCCAAATTGAAGTCAAAATCAAAACCCGCAGAAAAACGATCGTGATACCAAGACAAAAAATAGCTGTAATCCGTCTTGCAATTGATTTTTCAGCTAAACCTGATTGATGAACCTAGGAGTGAATAAATAATGAGCAGTGAGTTTTTAGATGCTTTAGAGGCATTAGAGAAACAAAAAGGGATTTCGCGTGACGTTCTGATTGAAGCTATTGAAGCGGCACTCGTGACTGCGTATAAACGCAATTTCAACCAGGCGCAGAATGTCCGTGTCGACTTGAATTTGAATACAGGAACAATGCTTGTCTATTCAAGAAAAGACGTGGTGGAAGAAGTTGAAGACGACCGCCTGCAGATTTCTATGGAAGACGCCACAGCCATCAACCCGGCATATGAACTCGGGGATGTAGTGGAAGAAGAAGTTACTCCGCGCAATTTCGGCCGCATCGCTGCACAGACTGCCAAGCAAGTTGTTACTCAGCGCGTGCGCGAAGCAGAGCGTGGTCTTGTTTTTGAAGAGTTCGTCGATCGTGCTGATGATATTGTCAACGGAATTGTCGAACGCATGGATGCGCGGAATCTTTATGTCGGTCTTGGCAAAGTGGAAGCGGTTCTGCCGCAGACGGAGCAAATGCCGAACGAGTCGTATCAGCCTCATGACCGTATTAAGGTCTATATCACAAAGGTCGAACGCACAACGCGCGGTCCACAGGTTTTCGTGTCAAGAACACATCCGGGCCTTCTGCGCCGTTTGTTTGAAACAGAAGTTCCTGAAATCTATGATGGCATTGTGGAAATTAAATCGATTGCCCGTGAAGCAGGAGATCGTTCGAAGATTTCTGTAATGGCTCATCGTGAAGATATCGATCCGGTTGGCTCATGTGTAGGCTCAAAAGGTGCACGTGTCCAAACCATCGTCAATGAACTCAGCGGTGAAAAGATTGACATCGTCGAATGGTCGGAAGAGCCTGTGGTATTTGTAGCGAACGCTCTCAGCCCATCAAAAGTGCTTGATGTCCAAGTGAACGATGACGAAAAATCAACCACGGTCGTAGTACCTGACTATCAATTGTCACTGGCAATCGGCAAGCGTGGACAAAACGCTCGTTTGGCAGCCAAATTGACAGGCTGGAAAATCGATATCAAGAGCGAGACTGATGCTCGCGAAATGGGAATATACCCGAATCCGAATGCAGATATCGAATTGACGGAATCCGGCGAAGAAGCGGATGACTTCGATTTTTACGACGAAAAAGAATAAGAAAGATAAGGTGATGTCCGTTGGCTCTGCAAAAGAAAATTCCACTTCGAAAGTGTGTAGCTACAGGCGAGATGCATCCTAAAAAAGAAATGATCCGCATTGTCCGGTCAAAAGAAGGCGAAGTCAGTGTCGATCTTACCGGCAAAAAATCCGGGCGCGGAGCCTATGTTTCCAAATCGGAGGCGGCGATAGCAGCTGCCAAAAAGAAAAAGGTGCTTGACAAACAACTGGAAGTCCAAGTGCCTGAGGAAATTTATGAGGAATTGCTTCGTGTCGTATTAAGAGAGCAGTTGAAATAAAATGGATACAAAACAGCAGATTCTTCAGATTCTGGGTCTTGCCACAAGAGCAAGAATGACGATTACTGGAGAAGGAATGACCGTTAACGAAGTGCGAAATGGCAATGCAAAACTTGTTTTGCTTGCCGAAGACGCTTCAGAAAATACCAGCAAAAAACTGCATGATAAATGCAGCTATTATAAAGTTGACATTGAAACTTTCGGAACTCGTTTCGAAATTGGACATGCAGTCGGCAAAGAAGAGCGCGTAGTTATGGCGATTACTGATGCAGGATTCGCCAAAAAACTGAAAAGCTTGTTCGATGAAAATAACCGGGGGTGAGCAGATGAGCAAAATTCGAGTACATGAATACGCGAAAAAAGTAGATAAGCCAAGCAAAGAGATCATCCAGCAATTAACAAAGATGGACATCTCTGTGACGAATCATATGTCAACGCTAGAGGATAACGCTGTTTCAAAATTGGACGGCATTTATAAGAAATCTTCATCAGCTTCAACAACACCAGCTTCAACTAAACCACAAAACCAAGGTCAGGCCCGTCCACAAGGACAAGGATCACGTCCGGCAGGCCAAAGCCAGTCTCGTCCACAAGGCGGACAAAGCGGTTCACGTCCATCTGGGCAGGGGCAATCCCGTCCAGCAGGGCAAGGACAATCACGTCCGGCTGCAGCACCAAGCCAAGGGCAATCCCGTTCCCAGGGCAATGGCCAGAGACCTGCAGCACCAGCTAAAGCAGGCTCAAACTTCACACCAAAAGCGGCGAAACCGACTGCAGGACCAGGACAACGCAATTCCAAACGTCCAGGCGGCGGGAGCCAGAACCGCAATCGTAAAGGCAGACAGCAACAACCGGTAAATCCGTTGCCGCCTATGCCTAAAAGAGAAAAAGAATTACCGGCTAAAATCACTTTCACTGAGTCATTAACTGTGGGTGAATTGGCGAAAAAATTAGGCCGTGAGCCTTCAGAAATCATCAAAAAGTTATTTATGCTTGGTGTAATGGCTACCATTAACCAGGAATTGGATAAAGATGCGATCGAATTGATCTGTGCGGAATACGAAGTTGAAGTGGAAGAAGAAATCCTGGTTGATAAAACCGACCTTGAAGTTTATTTCGAGCCGGAAGACGAAAGCTTGAATGAAGAGCGTCCACCGGTTGTAACCATCATGGGCCACGTCGATCACGGTAAAACGACTTTGCTCGATTCAATCCGCCACACGAAAGTAACGGCTGGAGAGGCTGGCGGCATCACGCAGCATATCGGGGCTTACCAGGTTGATGAAAAAGGCAAGAAAATCACTTTTCTTGATACACCTGGACACGCTGCCTTTACGACGATGCGTGCCCGCGGAGCGAAAGTGACTGACTTGGCGATTATCGTTGTTGCTGCTGACGATGGCGTAATGCCACAGACAGTTGAAGCGATCAACCATGCCAAAGCTGCAGAAGTTCCAATCATTATCGCTGTCAACAAAATGGATAAGCCAAGTGCCAATCCTGACCGCGTTATGCAGGAATTGACTGAGCACGGCCTGGTTGCTGAAGCATGGGGAGGCGATACGATTTTCGTTCCGATTTCCGCTTTAACCGGAGAAGGCATCGATACATTGCTTGAAATGATCCTGCTCGTTTCAGAAGTTGGAGAATTGAAAGCGAACCCTGCGCGCCGTGCGATAGGAACAGTAATTGAGGCGGAGCTGGATAAAGGCCGCGGTTCAGTTGCGACCCTTCTTGTTCAGGATGGCACGCTGAAAGTCGGTGACCCGATTGTTGTCGGCAACACATTCGGCCGTGTCAGAGCGATGGTTTCTGATACCGGACGCCGCGTCAAAGAAGCTGGCCCATCAATGCCCGTAGAAATTACAGGTTTAAATGATGTGCCGCAGGCAGGCGACCGCTTCGTAGTCTTCCAAGATGAAAGAACGGCTCGTTCCGTTGGCGAAAGCCGCGCAACGTCTGCGCTGCAGGTTCAGCGTTCTGAAAAAACCCGCGTAACTCTTGATAATCTTTTTGATCAATTGAAACAGGGTGAAATGAAAGAATTGAACTTGATTGTCAAAGCTGACGTTCAAGGCGCTGTAGAAGCTATGGCTTCTTCCCTTCTTAAAATCGATGTTGAAGGCGTTAACGTCAAAGTTATCCATACCGGTGCAGGTGCCATTACAGAGTCGGATATTTCCCTTGCAGCGGCTTCAAATGCCATTGTCATCGGATTTAACGTCCGCCCGGATGCAAATGCCAAACGTGCGGCAGATGCTGAAGGCGTGGATATCCGTTTGCACCGCATCATCTATAAAGTAATAGAAGAAATCGAATTTGCCATGAAGGGCTTGCTTGATCCTGAATTTGAGGAGAAAATCATTGGCCAGGCAGAAATCCGCAGCACTTTCAAAGTATCGAAAGTCGGGACGATTGCCGGAAGCTATGTGACAGAAGGCAAGATTACCCGCGACAGCGGTGTCCGCGTAATCCGTGATGGGATTGTCATTTTCGAAGGCGAAATGGATACGTTGAAACGCTTCAAAGATGATGCCAAAGAAGTGGCAAAAGGCTACGAATGCGGTATCACCATCAAAAAATTCAATGACGTCCAAGAAGGCGATATTATCGAAGCTTATATAATGGAAGAAATCGAACGAAAATGATCCTTTATATGGAATGCGAGTTTTTCATACCGTCTGCGCATTCATTAAAGGACAAGAGGGCCGTGCTGAAAAGCATGCTGACCCGTTCGAAACAAAAATTCAATATTTCCGCTGCGGAAATTGATCACCAGAATGTATGGCAGCGTACGCGCCTTGCTTTTGTCACTGTCTCTTCTTCAAAAGAGATGGCTGAAAAAGAAATGGCGCAGGTACTGTATTTTCTGGAGAGCAATCCGTCTTGGGAATGTCTTGAACATCATCAAGAATATCTGTAAGAACGAGGTGTATAAGCAATGACAATGCGCTCTAATCGTGTAGGCGAACAAATGAAAAAAGAGCTCAGCGATATCATCAGCCGCAAGCTGAAAGACCCGCGGATCGGATTTGTCACGGTGACTGATGTTGAAGTTACCGGGGATCTCCAACAGGCAACTGTATATATCAGCGTATTGGGCAGCGATGCTGAAAAAGAGCAGACATTGCTCGGTCTATCGAAATCCAAAGGATTTATCCGATCAGAAATCGGACAGCGAATCCGTTTGCGTAAAACGCCTGAATTATCATTTGAAATCGATAGTTCAGTGGCATACGGAAATCGCATCGACAGTCTCCTGCGGGATATCAAAGATCCAAAAGATGAACAATAAAACTAAGCCTGCTGTCTATTTCTTAGATTGCAGGCTTTTTACATATCAATGAGGAGGTTGAAAGGGATGGCCATTAACGGAATCCTTCCTTTATGGAAAGAAAAAGGCATGACTTCCCACGATTGCGTTTTTAAATTACGGAAAATACTTAAGACCAAAAAAGTCGGCCATACCGGAACGCTGGACCCGGAAGTGGACGGCGTGCTGCCCATTTGCATCGGCAATACCACAAAAGTGGCAGAATACATCACAGATCAGGGAAAGACATATGAAGCCGAAGTAGCAATAGGGTTTTCGACTGAGACGGAAGATGCCACAGGTGAAATGGTGGAGCGCAATGCGGACGAAAAAAAAATTACGCGCAAACAATTAATAACAGCGCTCGAGGGGCTGACAGGAGAAATTACACAGATTCCTCCCATGTATTCGGCCGTGAAAGTAAATGGCAAAAAATTATACGAATACGCCAGAGCAGGAATAGCCGTAGAGCGCCCGACAAGAAAAGCCCAAATCGATTCCATCGAGCTGCTGGATAACTCCGAGGAATGGGCGGGGGTCGATATCCATTTCCGAATCCGTATACAATGCGGCAAAGGGACTTATATTCGAACACTTGCTGTCCAAATCGGAGAAGCACTCGGCTATCCGGCCCATATGTCCCAATTAACCCGTACCCAATCAGGAAAATTTAAAAAGGAAGATTGCTTCACACTTGCCGAGGTCGCAGAAATTGCTCAAAATGAAAAGGTCGCAGAAATTTTGAAGCCGCTCGTTTACGCATTAAGCGCTTTCCCGGCAGTGGAAGTTGAACCGACAGAGTTTTTTGCAATGAAAAATGGACAAGTTATGGGGATGCATCCTTTGCTGGAAAGTAACAGGCTGCTGGTGTTTACCCGAAACGGAAATCCATTTGCCTTATATAAGAAGCATCCGGAAAAACCGGGCAAGATGAAACCGGAAAAAATGTTCGGTCTACCGACTGAGGACGAGGTGTAATCATGAAGATTTTCCATTTGAACTATCCCAATCATATGAAACCGGAAGAAGAAACGGGTCCATTATCGATGGCGCTCGGTTTTTTCGATGGGGTCCATAAAGGCCATCAGAAAGTGATCGGAGAAGCCTTGGAAAAAGCGCAGCAATTGGATGCAAAATCAGCCGTTATGACTTTTGATCCGCATCCCTCTCTCGTACTCGGTGGCAGAAAAGAAGATATGTTTTATATCACTCCGCTTCAGCAGAAGATGGATATCTTAACAAAAATGGGTGTCGATGTATGTTTCATCGTGCGTTTTACATCCAACTTTGCTCAATTGCAGCCTGCGGAGTTTATCAGCCATTTTATCGAAGATCTCGGTGTGGTTCACGTCAGCGCCGGCTTCGATTTTTCATTCGGTGCAAAAGGGCAAGGGAATATGGAATTGATGAAAAGCTCCAGCAACGGCCGATTTGGCGTCAGTGTAATCGGCAAGCAGGAAGATGGACAACAGAAAATCAGTTCCACCAGAATTCGTGAACACTTGAAATCCGGTGAAGTTGAAGAAGTTTGCCGTTTGTCAGGGCGTCCATTCAAAGTTTCAGGAACCGTCGTAAATGGAGACAAGCGGGGGCGCACCATTGGTTTCCCAACAGCCAATGTGGAACCGGACCTGGGCACCTTTGTGCCGGGCAGAGGCGTTTATGCGGTTCGCATTCATGTACAGGATAAAATTCATGAGGGGGTCTGCAATGTAGGCTATAAACCGACCTTTAATGACCCTGACCATGAGAAGCTCGTGGTTGAAGTCCATATTTTTGATTTCGATAAGGATATTTACGGTGAGCGGGTTACCGTCGATTGGTATAAACGGATCCGTGATGAACAGAAATTTTCGGGCATCGATGAATTGAAAGCGCAGATTGCAAAGGATAAACAGGAAGCCATCCAGTTTTTCCGGTCCTGAATATTGGCGTGGCATCCGGTTGATTTTCAAATTGCCGTGTGCTATGATTTACGAGTACTAAATGTACCAACCGTTGCTTGGCAAATCGAATCACCAACGTTTGCTCGGTAATTGGGGCTATCAGAAATTAGGAGGTGGAAACAGTATGGCAATCACTCAAGAACGTAAAAATGAATTGATCAGTGAATACAAAGTGCATGACACAGATACTGGGTCTGCAGAAATTCAAATCGCCATTCTTACAGAAGACATCAACAACCTGAATGAGCACTTACGTACTCACAAAAAAGATCACCATTCACGTCGTGGTCTATTCAAAATGGTTGGACGCCGTCGTAACTTGTTGAAATATCTTCGTGAAAACGAAGTTGCTCGTTACCGCGATCTAATCGCAAGACTTGGCCTACGCCGATAATAGCAATCAGTAAAAGCGGGATTCGTCCCGCTTTTTCTTTATGGATAAAATTTTCAGCATACAATCGCACAGCGAATGCTTTTTTGATACACTACTAGTAATGGATACATAAAAATGTCTATACATTGTAAGAGAGAGGAGCTCGATTATGGAGCAAACTAAAAAGGTTTACAAATACGATTGGGCAGGCCGCGAATTGCAGGTCGAAGTCGGCCAATTGGCGAAACAGGCAAATGGTGCAGCGTTGATCCGTTTCGGAGATACAGCAGTACTGTCCACATCAACAGCTTCAAAAACTCCGAAGCCTTTGGACTTCTTCCCGTTGACTGTTAACTATGAAGAACGTCTTTATGCTGTCGGTAAAATACCAGGAGGCTTTATCAAGCGCGAAGGACGCCCTTCCGAAAAAGCTACTTTGACAAGCCGCCTCATTGACCGTACGCTCCGTCCGCTTTTCCCTGACGGCTTCCGTAACGAAGTGCAGGTAATTTCTATGGTCATGTCTGTTGATCAGGATTATCCTTCTGAAATGGCAGCAATGTTCGGGTCTTCATTGTCATTGATGATTTCCGACATTCCATTTGACGGACCGATTGCCGGTGTCATCGTCGGACTGATTGATGGTGAATACATCATTAACCCGACAAACGATCAGCTTGAAAAAAGTTCAATCAACCTGATAGTGGCTGGAACGAAAGACGCCATCAATATGGTGGAAGCCGGAGCAAAAGAAGTTTCGGAAGAAATCATTTTGGAAGCGATCATGTTCGGCCACGAGGAAATCAAGAAATTGATTGCCTTCCAGGAAGAGATTGCAGCAGAAGTCGGAAAAGAAAAGACTGAAATCCAATTGTACGAATTGGATGCTGAACTTTCTGCAACGATCAAAAACTCGGTGGAAGCGGAATTGAATGCTGCTGTTCAGATCAACGAAAAACAGGCGCGCAATGAAGCGATCGACGTAGTGAAAAAGCGTGTATTGGAACAATACGAGGAATCTGACGCCACTGTTAAAAAACAGGCTGGCCAGATTTTGGATAAAATGGTCAAGGATGAAGTCCGTCGTCTGATTACCGATGAAAAAATTCGTCCAGACGGCCGCGGCCCATCTGAAGTCCGTGCATTATCTTCTGAAGTCGGCTTGCTGGCAAGAACGCACGGATCAGGATTGTTCACACGTGGACAAACCCAGGCAATGAGCATTTGTACACTTGGTGCACTTGGCGATGTGCAGATTATTGATGGCCTTGGCATCGAAGATACAAAACGTTTTATGCACCATTACAATTTCCCATTGTTCTCAGTAGGCGAAACCGGATTCCTGCGTGGCCCAGGCCGTCGTGAAATCGGACACGGTGCGCTCGGAGAACGTGCACTGGAAGCTGTTATTCCAAACGAAAAAGAATTCCCATACACCATCCGCCTTGTAGCTGAAGTGTTGGAGTCGAATGGTTCGACTTCACAGGCAAGTATCTGTGCTTCAACTCTTGCGATGATGGATGCGGGTGTGCCTTTGAAAGCACCAGTAGCCGGGATTGCGATGGGGCTTGTGAAAAAAGGCGATAATTATACAGTGCTGTCGGATATTCAGGGAATGGAAGATTACCTGGGCGATATGGACTTTAAAGTTGCCGGTACAGCAGAAGGCATCACTGCTCTTCAGATGGATATCAAAATTGAGGGTCTGTCACGCACAATCCTTGAAGAGGCTTTGATGCAGGCGAAAATCGGACGCATCCACATCCTTGAATCGATGCTGGCGACGATTTCTGAACCACGCGAGCAATTGTCCAAATTTGCGCCGAAAATTATCATGGTGAAAATCAATCCTGATAAGATCCGTGATGTAATCGGGCCTGGTGGAAAAGTGATCAATAAGATCATTGATGAAACTGGGGTTAAAATTGATACAGAACAGAACGGCACCATCTTCATTTCTTCTATTGATGAAGAAATGAACGCCAAAGCGAAAGCGATGATTGAAAATATCGTCCGCGAAGCGAAAGTCGGAGAATATTACGAAGGTAAAGTTAGACGCATTGAGAAATTTGGTGCATTCGTCGAATTGTTCCCAGGCAAAGATGGACTTCTCCATATTTCTGAAATTCAGGAAGAACGGACCAAAGAAGTGGAAGATGTACTGAAAATGGACCAGGTCCTGAAAGTGAAGGTCATAGAAATTGACCGTCAGGGACGTGTCAACCTTTCCCGCAAGGTCGTAGTCCTAGAGGAAAAAGAACAGGTTGAGTAAGTTAATTAAGTAACAGGAAATTGCCAACAAAAGTTGGCAATTTTTTCTTATTGGAGGGAATTTCAAATGACAGAAACTTATATTTGTGACAATGGCGTACGAATCGTGTCAGAACAAATCCCACATTTCCGTTCTGTGGCAGTCGGAATATTCATCAAAGTGGGATCCCGAGACGAAGAAGCGCAGGAAAACGGCATTACCCATTTCATCGAACATATGCTGTTCAAAGGCACGCCCACACGCTCAGCAAAAGACATTGCAAGGGAGTTTGACCGGATCGGGGGGGATATCAATGCCTATACCTCCAAAGAATACACATGCTATTACGCAAAAGTTGTCGACGATCATGCAAGCCATGCAGTCAATATAATGGCGGATATGTTTTTTAATTCCAATATGGAACCGGTCGAAATCGAGCGGGAGCGGCAAGTGGTTCTTGAAGAAATCAGCATGACAGAAGATATGCCGGATGACGATGTGCATGAGCAGCTTTGGCGCGTCATGTATCCAAAGCATTCCATCGGAGCACCGATTCTCGGCCTCGAAACGACGCTCCAAACATTTGATGCGGACAAAGTCAGAGATTTCATGGACCGATTTTACATTCCTTCAAACACCGTCGTGTCGGTGGCCGGCAATATTACCCCGGAACTGATCAGGCAAATCGAGGGGCTTTTCGGAAGCTTCCAAAAAGGCGACCGAAATAAGCCTTATGTGGCACCCGAATTTACGGCTGGGAGTTCATTGAAATATAAAGACATCGAACAGGGCCATCTTTGCTACGGTTTTCCTGGACTCTCCATAACCGATCCACATCTATACGACATGGCTGTGATGAATAATATTCTTGGCGGAACGATGTCCTCCAGGCTGTTCCAGGAAATCAGGGAAGAGCGGGGGCTCGCTTATTCGATTTATTCCTACCACTCCGCCTATTCCGACCATGGCACATTGGCGATTTATGGCGGCACATCGAATGAGCAGCTGCCTGAACTTCAGGGAAAAATTATGGAGTCAATCCAAAAGATGCAGTCGGGCGGACTGACACAGCTTGAAGTGGATGATTCGAAAGATCAGTTCAAAGGGAATCTGCTGCTTGGAATGGAAAGTACCAGTTCGCGAATGAGCCGCAACGGAAAGCATGAGTTGCTGCTCGGGAGACATATCGCTTTTGATGACGTTCTGAAAAAAATTGATGAAGTGTCAATGGAAGGAGTCCAATACACATTGGAACTTTTGAAAACGGGCCCGGCCCAATCAGTCATCCGTTCAAAAAAAGCATCCTCAGAAAGTTGAGGGTGCTTTTTTTGCGATTCACTGCGTCAGTGCACTAAATTATGATACAATTGTGCAAATTATCATTGAAGGAGAGAGTCGAGTGAAAACCTATAACGTAGCAATCATGGGTGCAACGGGCGCCGTTGGCCAGCAAATGAAGGAGCAATTGGAAAAGCGTGATTTTCCGGTAAACAGTATCCGTTTCCTATCCTCCAGCCGATCAGCGGGCAATAAAATCGTTTTTAAAGGGACAACATATATTGTGCAGGAAGCCGTGCCGGAGTCCTTTGAAGGAATCGACATCGCGCTGTTCAGCGCAGGGGGCGGCGTTTCTGAGAAATTTGCCCCTGAAGCAGTCAAACGCGGGGCAATCGTCATCGATAATACAAGTGCATTCCGGATGGACCCGGAAGTGCCGCTGGTCGTACCCGAAGTAAACAAAAGCGATCTTTCCATGCATAAAGGCATCATCGCCAACCCGAATTGCTCGACGATCCAGATGGTTTGCGCACTGCAGCCCTTGAAAGAACAATTCGGATTGAGAAAAATTGTTGTTTCCACTTATCAGGCCGTTTCCGGTGCTGGAATGGATGCCATCAATGAACTGAAAGAACAGGCGGATGCGGGCTTTGATGAAGCGAAAAATTGGGATGCCAAAATGCTTCCTGTCAAATCAGCCGACAAACATTATCCGATTGCTTATAATGTCATCCCACAAATTGATGTTTTTGCGGACAACGGCTATACACTTGAAGAAATGAAAATGATCAACGAAACAAAGAAAATCATGCATGACGACAGTTTGTCCGTGGCAGCAACCTGCGTCCGGCTGCCGGTTGTAACCGGCCATTCGGAATCTGTTTATGTCGAATTGGAAGCGGCACCGACTCTTGACGAAGTTAAGGGCTCGATTGCCGCGGCACCGGGTGTGAAATTGATGGATGACCCTTCTGCCCAGCTGTATCCGATGCCGTTGATGACGTCCGGCCAGGATGAAGTTTTTGTGGGGCGCGTCCGGCCGGATCTGGATAATCCACACGGCTTTCATCTTTGGGTCGTTTCCGACAACCTTGTGAAAGGCGCTGCCCTTAATTCGGTGCAGATTGCGGAAGCATTGATCGAAGAAAAAATTATTTGAATTACTGAAATTCAGAAAAAAGAGCCGGCGATTGCGCCGGTTTATTTTTTTCTTTGGACTGTTCTCTTCGGTTCCCGTATAATAGATTATATGGATGTGTACGGGTGAAAATTTTTAGGAGGAAATAAATTGAGTAAAATTAAAAATGAAGTTATTAGAGTAATACCGTTAGGCGGAGTCGGGGAAGTCGGCAAAGCAATGTACGTAATTGAAATTGATGAAGATATTTTCGTTGTAGACAGCGGACTGATGTTCCCGGAAGATGAAATGCTTGGCGTGGACATCGTAATTCCGGATGTGACTTATCTGGAAGAAAACAAGGACCGCGTAAAAGGGATTTTCCTTACGCACGGACATGAAGATGCAATCGGTTCGATCGCCTATCTTCTGAAAAAAGTGCAGGCGCCTGTTTACGGTTCGAAATTGACCCTTGGCCTTGCGAAAGAACATATCAAAGAACAAGGCTCTTTGAAGCAAGTGAAATTATTTGAAGTGACCAATAAGAGCCGCATGAATTTCGACACGACACATGTGACGTTCTTCCATACGACACACAGCATACCTGATGCGCTTGGAATCGTCTTCCATACTTCTGAAGGGGCAATTGTCCATACAGGCGAGTTTAAATTCGACCAATCAGCGAAAGGCAGCTACCAGCCGGATATCGCAAAAATGGCGAAATTAGGGGAAGATGGCGTTTTGATGCTCCTATCTGATTCTACGGAAGCAGAGCGTCCTGGCCATACCACTTCTGAAATTGTTATTGCAGAGCATCTTCTTTCAGAATTCCGCAAAGCGGAAGGCAGAATACTTGTTTCACTTTATTCATCAAATTTCATCCGCATCCAGCAAGTTTTCGATACTGCACAGGCAACAGGCAAAAAAGTCGCAGTTGTGGGAAGAAGTTTGGAAAGCAGCTACGAAGTGGGAGTCCGATTGGGGTATTTGAATCCCGGTGAGGAGACGGTCATTTCCTTGAAGGATTTGGATGAATACCGCGACGAAGAAGTAGTTATCATCGTCACTGGCAACCAGGGGGAACCGCTCGAAGCGCTTGACAAGATGGTTCGCAAACAACATAAAGATGTAAGAATCAAAGAAACGGATACAGTCCTTATTACATTCACACCATCACCTGGTATGGAAGTTCCGATGTATCAAACAATGAATAAACTGGCGAAAGCTGGCGCAACAGTCCTGACATCCAGCAAAAAAGTCCACGTCTCAGGACACGGCAGCCAGGAAGACCTGAAAATGATGTTGAATATGATGAAACCGAAATACTTCATCCCCATCCAGGGTGAATACAAAATGCTGATTGCCCATTCCAAAGTGGCACAGCAGGTTGGTTTGCAGAAAGCCCAGATCTTTATCGCTGATAAAGGGGATATCGTTGAATTTAAAGCTGGAAAAGTCCGCATGAGCGGCAGGGTTACAGCAGGAAATATCCTGATCGATGGAATTGGTATCGGAGATGTCGGCAATATCGTCCTTCGCGACCGCAAATTGCTTTCCCAGGATGGTATTTTCATCGTTGTTGTAACGTTGAACCGCAAGCAGAAAAAAATCGCTTCCGGTCCGGAAATGATTTCCCGCGGATTCGTTTATGTCCGCGAATCGGAAGAATTGATGGATGAATCAGCAAAACTGGTAACCAAAGTCGTTGAGAAATACGTTACGCGCGAAACATTTGAATGGAATAATATCAAACAGGAAATTCGTGATACTTTGAATTCCTATTTATTCCAGCAAACAAAACGCCGTCCAATGATCATTCCGATTATTATGGAATATTAAGATAGAAAAAGTAAAAGGATTTCCATACCGTCTTATCGGGGGAAATCCTTTTTCGATTACATAGGAAATGAGGGGAAGATATGCCTCGTAGTGGACAGAATAAGAAAAAGAAAAAAACATCTAAAACAAAAACAAGCAAAAAAAACGTTCAGCCCATGCCGAAAATCCTCTTTGAAATAATTGGAATTGTAATGCTTGGCTTAGCGGCTTTGATGGCTTTTCAGATCGGTAAAGTAGGACGATTGCTATATAACTCTGCAGAATATATGACGGGTTATCTAGCTTTTCTAATTCCCGTTGCCTTAGTGCTATTGGCAGTCTATATAATGGTCAAACGAGATTGGCCAAAACCGCGGTTGAAATTGACAGCAGGTTCATTATTTGTATTAACCGGTGTCTTATTATTTTGTCATTTAATTTGGGCTTCCCGTTCTATTCTGCCAATGACATCCAGTAATGTAAGGTTTTATACTCACCGAGAAACTGTAGTCAGTGGATCAATTTTGGAGGATTTCACTGCAATTGGCGGAGGATGGCTGGGTGCCCAGCTTTATTGGCTTATGCATTTCCTCTTTGACACTGCCGGCACTTGGATTGTTGCAATTATTCTTATTTCTATTGGTACAATCATTCTTACAGGGCGTGTAGCAGCTCCCTTCATCGCTCAAAAGCTCCCGAGTTTCCAGCCGGTGATCCAATCCTTGGCCCAGCGCTTTTCAAAGCCAGCGAAAAAGGAAAAGAAAAATCGGATTGACACCGGCGAAACAGCTGGCAACGAAAGGATCATGGACGCCAATGAGCCAGTGGGGAATAATTATGACTATGAAAATGAAACAATTTATATGGATACACCTCAGGAACCGATCATTTCTGCGTTTACGGAAAATGTGAAACCGAAGAAGCCGGAAACCCCAAAAGAAACAAAGGTGGAAACCGAAGAAGTTTCCACAGGTGATGTCCAATTGCTGACAACGGCAGAAGAAATGGAAAACGAAGAATACCAATTGCCTCCGATTGACCTTCTTACTCTGCCTCCGCATAGCGACCAGAGCGGGGAATATGCTGGCATTCAGAAAAATGCCAAAAAACTCGAGAAGACTTTCCAAAGTTTCGGTGTCCGTGCCAAGGTGACGCAAGTGCATCTTGGTCCGGCCGTCACGAAATATGAAGTGCTGCCGGATACCGGTGTAAAAGTCAGCAAAATTGTCAGCCTTCACGATGATTTGGCGTTAGCTCTTGCCGCAAGGGATATCCGGATTGAAGCACCAATTCCAGGGAAATCGGCCATTGGCATCGAAGTTCCAAATACGGAGGTGGCGATTGTCAGCCTGCGTGAAGTGCTGGAATCAGAAGAAAACAACAGACCCGAATCGAAACTGCTGTTCGGCCTCGGACGTGACGTCACTGGCCAGGCGGTCATGACTGAGTTGAACAAAATGCCCCATCTGCTCGTTGCCGGTTCGACAGGCAGCGGGAAATCGGTGTGCATCAACGGTATTATCACCAGTATTATCATGCGCGCCAAACCGCATGAAGTGAAAATGATGATGATCGACCCGAAAATGGTCGAATTGAATGTCTATAACGGCATACCGCATTTATTGGCTCCCGTTGTGACGGATCCGCGCAAAGCGGCGCAGGCTTTGAAGAAAATCGTTTCAGAGATGGAGCGGCGCTATGAGCTGTTTTCGCATACGGGAACAAGAAATATCGAGGGATATAACGAATACGTCAGAGTCTTTAATGAAGAAAATGAAGAAAAGCATCCGAAATTGCCATTTATCGTTGTTATTGTCGATGAGCTGGCGGATCTGATGATGGTTGCTTCGAACGAAGTGGAAGATGCCATCACGCGCCTCGCCCAAATGGCGCGTGCCGCGGGTATCCACTTGATCATTGCGACGCAGCGCCCGAGTGTCAATGTCATTACGGGCGTCATCAAAGCGAATATTCCGTCGCGGATCGCCTTTGCCGTTTCTTCAGCAATCGATTCCCGCACCATCCTTGATATGGGGGGGGCGGAAAAACTGCTCGGCCGCGGCGATATGCTGTTTCTCGGTGCCGGTCAATCGAAGCCGGTGCGTGTTCAGGGGGCATTCCTGTCGGACACGGAAGTTGAAAAAATCGTCGATTTTGCAATCGAGCAGCAAAAAGCCCAGTACCAGGAAGATATGATTCCGACTGAAGTGGAAGAAAAGAATATCAATGAAGAAACTGATGAAATTTATGATGATGCCGTGCAATTGGTAACAGAAATGCAGACAGCATCCGTATCCATGCTGCAGCGCAGGTTCCGCGTAGGCTATTCCCGCGCAGCCCGCATTATCGATCAAATGGAACAGCGAGGGGTTGTCGGACCTTATGAGGGAAGCAAACCGCGCGTAGTATTAGTTCAAAAGCAGGACGAATAGCAGGCGAACATTCAATTTTCGTGACAAAGTACGCACAAAACTAGGGACTTGTATCTGAAAAATTCACGAAATTCGACAAAACACTATTTATTTCAGTGGAAATAAGTGTTATAGTAATTTTGATTAGTAGGAATGTTTTACATCAGATGTCTGATCTCTGTCATTGGTGGTGAATCGTATGACAATAAAGTCGGATCATCGGGCATTGTATCTCCAGGTGATTGATCGGGTGAAGCAGGATATTGCTGCCGGAATATACAAAGAGAAAGAAAAGTTGCCTTCCGAATTCGAACTCGCTAAAACACTTGGGGTCAGCCGCGCCACCTTACGGGAAGCGCTCATGCTGCTGGAAGAGGAAAATATCATCGTCAGGCGCCACGGGGTAGGTACATTCGTCAATCCAAAACCGCTTTTCACTTCAGGCATCGAACAATTGACAAGTGTTTCTGAGACAATCAGAAATGCAGGAATGGAACCTGGCTCAATTTATTTGAGCACATCCGAGAGCCCGGCTTCTGAAGATGATATAAAACGCTTACATTGCAAACCCGAAGATTCAGTAATTACTATTGAAAGGGTCCGGACCGCAAACGGGGAACCTGTCGTATATTGCATCGACAAGGTTGTATCCAGCTTTTTGCCGGACGATTTCCTGGGACGGGCCGAAAGTTCGATTTTCTCAGCAATTGAGGAAAGCGGGGAAACCTATATTAGTTATGCGGTGACTTATATCGACCCGATCGGATACCATGAAGATGCGTCTCCGATATTGGAATGCGATCCGGAAACTGCGTTATTGGTATTAAAACAGCTCCATTATGATACAGACGATCAAGTGGTGCTTTATTCGAAGAACTATTTCCGGGCTGATAAATTCAGCTTCCATGTAGTTCGAAAACGTGTGTAAAACAAACCATTCCTGCTAATATCAAAAAAACCTTGGGGGTTATTACATTGACAAAACGTAAATTTGGTCTGGGTCTTTCTTTAATGCTTGCTGCTGGTATGCTTGCTGCTTGCGGTAGTGATGACGATGCTTCAACCGACACAACAACTGGTGATGGAGGAGAAGGCGAAGCTACTGAAGAAACTAGCGATTTTTCCACAGCAATGGTAACGGATGTCGGCGGTGTCGATGACAAATCCTTCAACCAATCCGCCTGGGAAGGTCTTGTGAAGTTTGGTGAAGACAACGGCCTTGAAAAAGGTGACGGCGGTTACGATTACGCTCAGTCTCAATCAGATGCAGACTACAATACGAACTTGAACAACATGATTCGCCGCGACTTCGATGTCGTTTTCGGTATCGGGTTCCTGATGGAAGGCGCAGTAACTGAAATTGCCGGACAACAGCCGGACGCACAAATCGCAATCATCGATGCAGTTGTTGATGCCGATAACGTTGCGAGTGTCCTGTTCAAAGAACAAGAAGGAGCGTTTCTTGCTGGCGTTGCAGCGGCTTTGATGACTGAAACAGGCAAAATCGGTTTTGTCGGCGGTATGGAAATTCCAGTAATCGAGCGTTTTGAAGCTGGTTTCCTTGCTGGTGTAGAAGCTGCTAATCCTGACGTTGAAGTTGATGTTCAATACACAGGTGCTTTTGATAAAGCGGAATTGGGTAAAACGACAGCTAACCGCATGTACCAAGCTGGAGCGGATATCATTTTCCACGCTGCGGGCGGAACTGGAAACGGTGTATTCACTGAAGCGAAAGAACGCAAAGAAGAAGATCCAGATGCGTACGTATGGGTTATCGGAGTTGACTCTGACCAGTACGACGAAGGTCAGGTTGGCGATGCTAACATCACTTTGACTTCTGTATTAAAACGCGTTGATAACGCTGTTTATAACATCTCGGAACAAGCGATGAACGGGGAATTCCCTGGTGGCGAAACGGTAGTTTATGGTCTTTCTGACGATGGTATCGGCCTTGCTGATTCACGCGGAGCAATTCCAGAAGATATCATGGCTCAAATCGAAGACTTTAAACAACAGATTATTGATGGCGAAATCACAGTTCCAGAAACTTTGGAATAGTTTGCGATTCTCACGGTCAACCTCATAAAGACCGGTTCTACCGGTCTTTATGATTTTTTTTCGCTAAAATTGACAAAAAATTAATAGATGAAAGGTTTTTTGAAAATAGAAACCTTTCCTGTGTTAATTAAAGAGAATTTAGCAGTTTTCGAGGGAGTGAAAACAGTGGAATATGTTGTAGAAATGCTGAATATCCGCAAGGAATTCGGGGACTTTGTCGCCAATGACAATATCACCCTGCAATTGGAAAAGGGTGAAATTCATGCCTTGCTGGGTGAAAATGGTGCCGGAAAATCGACATTGATGAACGTTCTGTTCGGTCTTTATCAACCAGAGGGTGGAGAAATCCGAGTCCGCGGTAAAAAAGTGGATATTACTAATCCGAATATTGCCAATGATTTAGGAATAGGGATGGTTCACCAGCATTTTATGCTGGTTAAAAACTTTTCTGTCACAGAAAACATCATTCTCGGTTCCGAACCAACCAAGTTTGGTGTGACGAATAAGAAAGATGCAGCAAAAAAAGTGCAGGCTTTATCTGAACAATATGGTTTGAACGTGGATCCATACGAAATCATTGAAGATATTTCAGTGGGGATGCAGCAACGAGTGGAAATTTTGAAAACGCTTTATCGTGGAGCGGAAATCCTGATATTCGATGAACCGACAGCATCTTTAACTCCGCAGGAAATCATTGAATTGACTCAGATTATGAAACGGCTGATTGCTGAAGGCAAGTCCATTATTTTGATCACGCATAAACTGAAAGAAATCATGGATATTTCTGACCGGGTGACTGTTATAAGAAAAGGCGAAGGGATTGGGACTGTTGTCACATCTGAAACGAATCCGAGTGAACTTGCCTCTTTGATGGTTGGTCGGAATGTCGAATTTACAACTGTAAAAGGCCCCGCATTTCCGAAGGATGAAGTGCTGGATATCCACAATCTTGTGGTTGAAGATTACCGCGGCATCGAAAAAGTCAAAAACTTGAACCTGAATGTACGTAAAGGTGAAATTGTTGGCATTGCTGGAATAGATGGCAACGGACAATCTGAATTGGTCGAAGCGATAACAGGTTTGCGTAAAGTCAAAAGCGGAACCATCCGCATCAACGAAAAGGATGTTACAGGATTAAAGCCTCGTAAAGTGACTGAATCCGGTGTAGGCCATATCCCGCAGGATCGCCATAAACATGGCCTTGTGCTGGACTTTCCGATCGGGCATAATATCGCCCTTCAAACATATTACACATCACCGATTTCAAAAAATGGCATTATCGATTACGACAAGATCAACGAAAAAGCAAAACAGGTCATTGCCGATTTCGATGTCCGGACACAGGGTCCGCACGAACTGGCACGTTCACTGTCAGGCGGTAACCAGCAAAAGGCGATCATCGGGCGAGAAGTCGATCGGGATCCGGACCTTCTCATTGCTGCCCTGCCGACGCGAGGCCTTGATGTAGGCGCAATCGAATTTATCCACAGCCGCCTGATCGAACAGCGTGATAATGGGAAAGCGGTCTTGCTGATTTCATTTGAACTCGATGAAGTCATGAACGTATCCGACAGAATCGCTGTTATTCATGACGGTGAGATTGTTGATATCGTGACTCCGGAAACAACGACGGAGCAGGAACTCGGCCTGTTGATGGCTGGACATCACATTAGAGATGTAAATAATAAAGGCACAGAGAAGGACGGTGAGGATCAGCATGTCGAATAGAGCCACCAATATTCTGGTCCCCCTGATATCCGTTATTCTGGGCTTGCTGGTCGGAGCGATTATCATGCTGGTCAGCGGATACAACCCGGTTAAAGGCTATGCAGCTTTATGGAATGGGATTTTTGGGGATCTGTATACAATAGGAGAAACCCTCCGACAAATAACACCTTATTTATTGGCCGGCCTGGCGGTAGCTTTTGCCTTCCGGTCTGGATTATTCAATATCGGGGTTGAAGGGCAATTAATTGTCGGCTGGTTTGCAGCTGCCTACGTGGGCGTTGCTGTTGAACTTCCTAAAATTATCCATTTACCTCTAGCTATTTTGGCAGCAGCTGTTGCCGGAGCTTTATGGGGCTTCGTGCCGGGTCTTTTAAAAGCAAAGTTCCGTGTGCACGAAGTAATTGTCACAATCATGATGAACTATATCGCGTTGCACGTGACCAATGCATTGATCAAAACGGTTTCCGGTGGAGGAGATCGTACAGCATTAATCTTTAAAAGTGCTTCATTACGATCTGAATTTTTGCAGAACCTTACAGAATTCTCGCGCCTCCATTACGGAATTCTTTTGGCTTTGGCGATGGTCGGTGTGATGTGGGTGATTCTGGAGAAAACAACTTTGGGCTTTGAATTGAAAGCGGTAGGGTTCAACCAGCACGCTTCCGAGTATGCAGGGATGAATGTCAACAAAAACATTGTTTTGGCTATGGTCATTTCCGGAGCATTTGCAGGGATGGCCGGAGCGATGGAAGCTCTTGGAACATTTGAATATGTTTCTTCCAAAGGCGGATTTACTGGGATTGGATTTGACGGAATCGCAGTTGCCCTGCTTGGGATGAATACACCAATCGGCGTTATCTTCGGCGCAACATTATTCGGGTCGTTGAAATATGGCGCATTGAATATGCCGAACGAAGCACAAATTCCTATGGAAATAGTTGAAATCGTTATTGCAGTCATCATATTCTTTGTAGCTTCTGGCTATGTTATCCGCCTGCTGTTGCTGCGGGCAGCAAATAAGAAGAAGGAGGCGAAGTGATATGAGTTTCTTGGAAGTTTTGTATTTCATCGTTCCTTCGGCCATCTTCTACGCTGCTCCGTTAATTCTCGTCGCAATCGGCGGCGTGTTTTCTGAACGGTCGGGTGTCATCAATATCGGTCTTGAAGGGTTGATGGTAATCGGTGCTTTCACCGGTATTCTGTTTAATTTATTCTTTGCGGATACTTTTGGCGACGCCACTCCTTGGCTGGCGCTAATCGCGGCCATGTTTGCGGCTCTCTTGCTGTCACTTCTGCACGCAGTGGCTTCGATTTCCTTCCGGGCCGATCAGGTTGTTTCCGGCGTAGCGATCAACTTGTTGGCTATTGCTTTGTCTTTGTATCTTGTTAAAAAGATTTTCGGGAAAGGCCAGACGGATTTCATCACAGAACGTTTCGGCCGTTATAATGTGCCTGTGCTGTCGGACATTCCGTTTATCGGAGATTTGTTCTTCAAATCAGTTTACAATACTTCATTTTTTGCAATCGGTGTTGCCATCGTTGCCTGGTTTGTGATCTACAAAACACCGTTCGGTTTGCGTTTGAGAGCGGTCGGGGAACACCCGATGGCGGCTGATACGATGGGGATTAATGTTGTGAGAATGCGTTATGTCGCTGTAATGATATCCGGTTCTCTTGCCGGTATTGGCGGTGCAATCTATGCTCAGACGATTTCCAATGATTTCGGCCATGCCACGATCAACGGCCAGGGATTCATGGCACTCGCTGCCATGATTTTCGGGAAATGGCATCCGCTTGGTGCAATGGGTGCAGCCCTATTCTTCGGATTGGCGCAATCTTTGAGTATCGCAGGGTCGTCAATTCCTTTGATTGCAAATATACCTAGTGTATTCCTGTTGATCCTTCCTTACGTTTTGACTATCTTGGCGCTTGCCGGATTTATTGGCAAAGCGAATGCACCGAGAGCAATTGGTAAGCCTTATATCAAAGGTGAACGTTAAAATTCAATACTCAAGAGCCGTCATTGCGACGGCTCTTTTTTTCTGGAAAGTGAAGTGATATGTTTCAGTTGCCACTAATTCATTCCTTTATTTGCAATTGGCAGAAAGGGTTCGGTATAGTTAAAGAATGAACGATGAGAGGGGATACATAATGTTTGAAACTATCAGGCTCGCAAAAGGCGTGAATGTCCACGTCAACGAAACAACACAATTCAAGACCATTAATATTTCCATAAAATTCAAAGATAAATTATCCAAGGAAAAAGCTTCGGCGCGGTCGATTCTGGCAAACGTCCTGCAGCACAGCAATGAAGCGTATCCTTCCCATACAGCCCTGCGGATGGTGCTTGACGATCTTTACGGTACTTCGTTGTATTTGGATAGTTCCAAACGCGGAAACGAACATATTGTCAGCCTTAATGTCGAGACGGTGAATGATCAGTATCTTTCAGAAGCCGGCGTGCTCGAAAAAGTTTTGAATTTGATGTATCTTGTGCTGTTTAAGCCGAATACGGAGCACGGCCTTTTTAAGGAATCAATTTTCCTGCGTGAAAGGAATGCGGTAAAAGAGAGAATCGAATCCATTTTCGATGATAAGACGCGTTTCGCGCACCAGCGCATGATGGATCTTGCGCTGCCTGAACATCCGGCGTCTATTCCGGCAAACGGCACAATCGAAGAAGTCGAAGGGATCAGCAACGAAAAGCTGATGGAAGAATACAAGACGATGATCGAATCGAACGAAGTGGAAATTTATGCAGTCGGAGATGTGAAACCGGAAGTGATTGCCGCTTATATCCGCGATTATTTCCATTTCAGTGACAGGGAAAAACCGCTCGCGGCACCTTCGATGGAATTGAAGAAACCGGCTCAGCCGCGAATAGCCGAATTCGAAGACATGAAACAAGGAAAACTGCACATGGCCTTTTTCAGTCCTGTGACATTCCGCGATGAGAAATTTCCAGTCATGCAATTATTGAACGGAGTTTTTGGCGGCTATGCGCATTCGAAGTTATTCGTGAATATCCGGGAAAAAGAGAGCATGGCCTATTATGTATCCAGCTCCTATTCCTCTCAATTCGGCCTGATGTTTGTATTGGCCGGAATCGACGGGAAGCTTGAAGAAAAAGCGGTTGGGCTCATTCTGCAGCAATTGGACGAAATCAAAGCAGGCAATATCTCGGATGTCGAATTTGGCCAGACAAAAGCGCTTCTTACCAATCAATTGACTGAAGCCCTTGATTCGGCCCGCGGCCAAATCGATATATATGATCAATATATGGAGCTGGATGAGGCGTTCGAACCGGATTACCTGATCAGCAGATGGAATAAAGTGACGAAAGACGATATCGCTCAGGCAGCAAAAGACCTGAGCCTGGAAATGACTTATTTCCTGTCAGGAAAGGAAAGTGAAACCGATGCATAAAGTTGAATTCGAACAATTGGACGAAACCTTATACCATGAAAAATTGGACAATGGGCTCGAAGTGTTCATTCTCCCGAAAAAGGGTTTTTCCAAAACCTTTGCAACCTTTACCACCAAATACGGCTCCATCGATAATCATTTTGTCCCACGCGGCGAAACAGAGCCGGTAAAAGTTCCGGACGGCATCGCCCATTTTCTGGAGCATAAAATGTTTGAAAAAGAAGAAGGGGATATTTTCCAGCAGTTCGGCAAACAGGGGGCATCAGCCAATGCGTTTACCTCGTTTACGCGGACGGCCTACCTTTTTTCAGCCACCGCTAAAGTGAATGAAAATGTTGAAACCTTGCTTGATTTTGTGCAGGAACCTTATTTCACGGAAGCGACCGTGGAAAAAGAAAAGGGCATCATTGCGCAGGAAATCACCATGTACGACGATCAGCCGGACTGGCGTCTGTATTTCGGCATCATCGAAAATTTGTATAAAAACCATCCGGTGAAAATCGATATCGCCGGAACGGTGGAGTCGATTCAGGACATTACCGCCGAACATTTATATACGTGCTATAACACGTTTTACCACCCGTCCAATATGGTCCTGTTCGTTGTAGGTGCCGTCGATCCGGAAGGGATGATGAAACTGGTCAAAGACAACCAGTCACGCAAAACGTTTGAGGCTGCGCATGAAATCGAAAGAATCTACCCGGAAGAGCCGATCGAAACGGCGATTAAAGAACGTGTGCTATCGATGAGCGTTCAGAAGCCGAAAGTTTTTGTCGGCATCAAACCGGAAAAAATGGATATGCAAGGCGAGGAAATGCTGAAACACGAACTCGCTGCCGAACTGGCATTTGAATTGCTGTTTGGCCGAACTTCTGATTTTTATCATAATGCCTATGAAAAGAACTGGATCGACGAATCCTATTCATTCGATTATTCGCTGGAGAGTGGATTCGGCTATGCCATCATCGGCTCGGATACTGCTGAACCAAAAATTCTGGCAGAAGAAATAAAACATACGATTGCGAACGCGGTTGAAAAATGGCCTTTCGGACAAGCGGATCTCGACCGCATGCGCCGCAAGAAAATCGGCTTTTTCCTTCGGGCATTAAATTCTCCTGAATATATCGCCAATCAATTTACGCGCTATACATTCAACGGGATGAATCTTTTTGATGTTGTGCCGACTCTTGAGGAAATTGAAGTCGCTGACCTGCAGCGGGCATTTGCACTTGTAAGTGCCGAAAGCCAGCAATCCGTATTTACGATCGAATCGCCTGACAAGAAGGCAGCGGAGTGAAGAAGTTCGCCCTTGTAATGGGGGCTTCCGGCGAAATAGGGGATAGCATTTCACGGACGCTCGCAGCTTCAGGCTGGTCGCTTTACCTTCATTGGAATGCGAACCCGCCGGTTGAATTGGCGTCCTACTTACGAGGCGCTTATCCGCAGCTTGAGTTTATTGAAGTTCATGCGGATTTTTCCGAGGCAGGCGCATCAGAACGGTTGGTAAGCCATGTGTTTGACGTATCCTGCATCATTGTGGCGAGCGGCCATGACCTGGTGAAGATGCTGGTGGATACGGATGATGCCGAAATGGAAAAGCTTTGGCGGGTGCACGTGCAAAACCCGGTTTCCGCTATCCGGCAATTGTCGCAGGTATTCCAGCGCCATCCGAAATCCTATATCGTTTTCATCTCATCCATCTGGGGCGAAACAGGAGCTTCGATGGAAACCGCCTATTCCTCTGTCAAAGGGGCACAGCTGGCATTTGTCAAAGCCTATGCAAAAGAAATGGCCTTATCAGGAACCCGGGTCAACGCCGTTGCACCCGGGTTTATCATGACCAAAATGAACAGCGGGCTGATTCCTGAAGAATTGGAATCACTCCGGGAGGAAATCCCTCTTGGCATCGGCAAACCACAGGATGTGGCAGATGCGGTCGACTTTCTGGTGGGCGGAAAAGCGGACTATATTACTGGTCAGACTTTGCGAATAAACGGCGGTTGGCTTATGTGAATGCCTTATTGCTTATTCTTTTGATGAGCCCTTTTCTTGCAGCACAAAATCAGCTATTATAAGAGAATGGGAATTTACTAAAAAATTGATGGCGAAAGGTCGGACGCTCAATGAGAGAATGGTATTTTGAATACGAAATCCAAGTGAACCGTCCGGGATTGCTGGGAGATATAGCTTCGCTTCTTGGGATGCTGCGCGTTAATATCGTCACCATCAATGGTGTCGATCAGGGACGGCGCGGAATGTTGTTGCGTGCAGAGCATGACGTGCAGCTTGAACGCTTTGAACAGATCCTTTCAACCATAGAAACGATTGCTGTCACAAAATACCGTGAGCCGAAACTGCGCGATATTCTGGCGGTTCGCCACGGCCGTTATATCCAGCGCGATGCTGATGACCGGAAAACATTCCGTTTTGTCAGGGATGAACTCGGCCTTCTGGTCGATTTCATGGCTGAGATATTCAAACAGGAAGGCCATAAACTGGTCGGACTTCGGGGCATGCCCCGTGTAGGTAAGACTGAATCCATCGTTGCTGCAAGTGTCAGTGCCAATAAAAAGTGGATTTTCCTGTCATCGACCATGATCAAACAAACCGTCAGAAATCAGCTGATGGGGGATGAATTCAATGACAATAACATCTTTATACTGGACGGCATTGTCTCACGCCGTGCCCATGATGAGCGGCATATGCAGCTTGTCCGGGAAATGATGCGCATGCCGACCATCAAAGTGGTGGAGCATCCGGATATGTTTATCCAACAATCCGAATACAGCATCGAAGATTTCGATTACATTATCGAATTGCGCCATCATCCGGATGAGGAAATCACGTATGAAGTGATTGAGAGAAGTAATTCTATGAATAATAAGAGCCAAATGGACGATATGTTTGGCGGAGGTTTTAATTTTTAGGCAGGCAGGTGATCGTGTTGAATGAACTTGGTACTCGCCTGAAAGAGGCGAGAATCGCGAAAGGCTACAGCCTGGAAGACCTCCAGGAAGTAACCAAAATACAGAAACGTTATTTGGCGGGAATTGAAGAAGGCAATTACAGCATGATGCCCGGACAATTTTATGTCCGCGCTTTTATAAAGCAATATGCCGACGCTGTCGGAATGAACGCCGATGAACTTTTGGAACAGCATAAAGCGGAAATGCCGGAGACGACAAAAGAGCAGGTCAGCAAACCGATGGCCGCTCCGTCCCCGTCCCGCCGGAAATCGATTTCAAAATCGTCTTCCGGCAGCAAGATCAATGAAAAAATGCCGATGATCATCGTCGCATTGTTCATCGTTGTGATCTTGTTTGTGACGTGGTTCTTCTATAATATGCTGGCGCAAAATGATCCGACGGAAGAAGAAGTCGGAACCGATGATGGCCTGCAATACGAGGCTCCTTCTGAAACTACTCCTCCAGCAGCTGAGGAAGAGGAGCCGGCTGAAGAAGAAGCGGCAGAAGAAGAGCCTGTTGAAGAGGAACCGGCTGAACCGGACGCTGAAATTACAGTAGCCGGAACTGATGGGCAGACAACGACATACCAATGGACAGGTCCCGCAGAACGGGAATTGAACATTGAGCTTGCCGGCGCATCGTGGGTTGGCGCAATCGACGGCAATGGAGAAGACCTAATGACCGCTACAACTATGCAGGCCGGCCAAAGTGAAACGCTGGATCTGACTGGCGTTTCCCAGGTGCGTCTGCGCCTTGGTGCTGCGCAAAATGTCGAATTGACATTGAACGGTGAGCCGATTAAGTACGAACAGGACCTGACAACACAAAACATTGTCATCGAATTTACAGACGCTGAATAGCCATCTAAGCAGATGGCTATTTTTCTTGAAAGCATGGGAGGGGCAGAAAGATGAACATTCCAAATAAAATCACTGTTTCACGCATTCTTTTAATACCGGTTTTTATGATATTTATGCTGATTGATTTTGGTTGGGGGGAAATGACCCTGCTTGGTGCAACTTTGCCAATCAGCCATTTTATCGGTGCATTAATTTTTATTTTTGCTTCATTGACGGATTGGGTGGATGGCTATTATGCCCGCAGGTACAATCTGGTGACGACGTTCGGTAAATTCCTTGATCCACTGGCTGATAAATTATTGGTGTCAGCTGCTTTAATTATTTTAGTGGAGCTTGGTTTTGCGCCTTCATGGATCGTCATCATCATCATCAGCCGCGAGTTTGCCGTAACCGGTCTGCGTCTGGTGCTGGCTGGCGAAGGGGAAGTTGTTGCAGCCGGAGGCCTTGGCAAAATCAAGACCACTGCGCAAATTCTGGCGATTGCCGCGTTGCTCCTATATGATATGATTTTCGCGTTGATCGGGTTGCCTTTTGGATTAATCATGCTTTATATCGCATTGATCTTCACGGTATGGTCCGGTTGGGATTATTTTTACGCAAACAGAAAAGCGTTGATGGTTTCTAAATAAAAAGCGAAGATTTTATCAATCGTATTAATGGAAAGGGGCTTGCCTGATGAATGCAGAAATTATTGCCGTAGGCTCAGAGTTGCTGCTCGGACAAATTACGAATACGAATGCCCGTTTTGTGTCAGGGCATTTGGCTGAAATCGGCATAAACGTCTATTACCATACCGTAGTGGGTGACAACCCGGAACGGCTCGAACAGGCGATCCAAATTGCCGAGGGCCGGGCAGATCTGATAATATTTTCAGGCGGGCTGGGACCGACGAAAGATGATTTGACCAAAGAAACGATTGCAAGGCATCTTGGCACGTCGCTCGAAATGGACGAACAGGCAATGGCCTCGATTGAATCATTTTTTGAGCGTGCCAAACGGCCAATGACCGAAAACAATAAAAAACAGGCAATGGTTCTGAAGGGCAGTGAAGTGCTCTTCAACGACAACGGTATGGCACCCGGCATGTTCTATATGCACGAAGGGCGCGTTTATATTCTGCTGCCTGGACCGCCGCATGAAATCGAGCCGATGTTCCAATTTGAAGCCAAGCCGAAATTGATCCGCATGCTCAACAAGGAAAATGTCATCATCTCCCATGTTCTCCGGTTTTATGGCATTGGTGAGGCGGAACTGGAAGACCGTCTGGACAGCCTGCTTGAAAACCAGACCAATCCGACGATTGCCCCTTTGGCATCGGCCGGTGAAGTGACTTTGCGGATTACCGCCAAGACAGAAACAACAGATGAGGCATGGCTTCTTATCAATGAAAAGAAAAAAGAGATTCTGGAAATAGTAGGCCAATACCTTTATGGCTACGATGATGATTCGCTTGCGTCCCGCGCAGTGGACTTGCTGAAGCAGGAGAAAAAGACGATTTCGGTTGCAGAAAGCTTGACTGCCGGCCTGTTCCAATCTGAACTTGCTTCCGTTCCTGGAGCCAGTGCAGTTCTGGCGGGGGGAGTCATTGTGTATAATGAAAAAATCAAAATTAACCAGCTCGGCATAGCAGCTGAGCTGTTGGACAGCTATGGTGTCGTCAGCGAAGAGACAGCATTGGCAATGGCCGACAAAGTCCGGAAAAAATTCGGCACCGATTATGGCATCGGGCTGACGGGGGTTGCCGGGCCGGATGCACACGGCGGCGAGCCTGCAGGAACTGTATGGATCGGCATCGCTTCAGAATCGGGAAGTGAGGCATACCGGCTTCAACTGTCCGGAATGCGCAACACAAACCGGATCCGCGCAGTGAAACTGGCTTTATATTATTTAATACGAACACTGACCCGATAAAAAAACGCGCAAAATTTATTTTTGCGCGTTTTTCCATTCCATAAATCGGATATGGTCCTTATACAGCGTCCAAAATTAGGATTTCAGATGCGAACACGAATAAACGTTCGCTTTTTTCTTGTATATTTCTCAATAACCTAGTATACTAGCAACAGGTAGAAAAATTGGTTTTAATTAAGAGGAGGATTTCTTTTGAGCGATCGTAAAGCAGCGTTAGATGTTGCGTTAAAACAAATAGAAAAACAATTTGGCAAAGGTTCAGTTATGAAATTGGGGGAAAAGAGTGACCGGAATATTTCATCGGTTTCCAGTGGTTCACTGGCAATTGACTCAGCTCTTGGAATAGGCGGATATCCGCGTGGCCGCGTCATTGAAATTTATGGTCCTGAAAGTTCAGGTAAAACAACTGTTTCCCTTCATGCCATTGCGGAAGTCCAGGCTGCAGGCGGGACAGCAGCATTTATCGATGCAGAGCACGCACTCGATCCGGTCTATGCGCAAAATCTTGGCGTCAATATTGACGAATTACTCCTGTCTCAGCCGGATACAGGCGAGCAGGCTTTGGAAATATGCGAAGCATTGGTGCGAAGCGGAGCAGTGGATATCGTCGTGATCGACTCGGTTGCTGCACTTGTTCCAAAGGCGGAAATTGAAGGAGAAATGGGTGATTCACATATGGGCTTGCAAGCCCGTTTGATGTCCCAGGCTCTCCGTAAATTATCCGGTATCATCAACAAGTCAAACTCCATTGTTATTTTCATCAACCAAATTCGTGAAAAAATCGGTGTTATGTTCGGAAACCCTGAAACGACTACCGGTGGACGTGCATTGAAATTCTATTCATCTATCCGCATGGAAGTCCGACGTGCTGAAGCGTTGAAATCCGGCAATGATATTATTGGTAACAGAACAAAGATTAAAATTGTCAAAAATAAAGTTGCACCGCCATTCCGTACAGCGGAAGTTGATATCATGTATGGCAAAGGCATTTCGCGTGAAGGTGAAATCGTCGATATCGGTGCAGAACTTGAGATCATCCAGAAAAGCGGTTCGTGGTATTCTTATAAAGAGGAGCGCATTGGGCAGGGCCGTGAAAACGCCAAGCAATTCCTTCGCGACCATGAAGACATCCGCAACGAGGTTGCAGGGAGAATCCGTGAGCAATACGGCATGGCGGCAGCGTCGTATACAATTGCCGCTGCAAAAAAAGAACCTGAAGATTTTAATCTCCTGATCGATGAGGATGATAAATAAGATTGAATCCAAACAGCCGATGGTGCCAAAGTGATGCTTTGGCACCATCGGTTTTTTATTTTAAAATAAAACAGATGCTGGCTGATTTTGCAGGACACCACCGGGTTGACACTTTAAAGGTCCATCTATACAATTAAAACTGTATAATTTACTAATGTTACAACGTTAGAGTAGCACGAAAATTCAATTTATTTTTGAGACGTTAAAACGAATAGCAAGAGGAGGTGTCCGAATGGAAAACGTGATCATCTTCGCTTTGCTTGGTATCATCGTCGGTATAGTTGTTGGTTATTTTGTAATGAAAAAATCAAATGAATCCAAAATGGCAGGTGCGAGAAACTCTGCAGAGCAAGTAATTGAAGATGCGAAGAGAGAAGCCGAAGCGCTGAAGAAAGAAGCCCTTTTGGAAGCAAAAGACGAAAATCACAAATTGCGTACTGAAACAGAATCTGATATTCGGGAACGCCGATCAGAACTTCAAAAACAGGAGAATCGGTTGTTGCAGAGAGAAGAAAATTTAGATCGCAAGGATGATGCATTAAACAAAAGGGAAGCTGGGCTTGAACGCAAAGATGAAGCCCTTGCCGAAAAACAACAGCATATTGGACAGATGGAAAGCAAAGCTGAAGAATTAGTTCAACAGCAGCAATCCGAAATGGAACGGATTTCTTCTTTGACACGCGAAGAAGCGAAGTCGATCATCCTGCAACAGGTTGAAAATGAACTTTCAACCGATATTGCCGTAATGGTGAAAGAGACTGAAGCCCGTGCAAAAGAGGAATCTGATAAAAAGGCCAAAAATATTTTGTCATTGGCGATGCAGCGTTTTGCGGCAGACCATGTGGCGGAGACAACTGTATCAGTTGTCAACCTGCCGAATGATGAGATGAAAGGGCGCATCATTGGCCGTGAAGGCCGGAACATCCGCACGCTTGAAACATTGACCGGCATCGATTTGATCATTGATGATACACCGGAAGCGGTTATTCTTTCAGGATTTGACCCGATCAGACGCGAAACTGCGAGATTGGCACTTGAAAAACTGGTATCCGATGGCCGTATCCACCCGGCACGGATCGAAGAAATGGTTGAAAAGTCAAGACGCGAAGTTGATGAGCAAATCCGTGAAATTGGGGAACAAACCACATTTGACGTTGGGGTACATAATCTGCATCCTGATTTGATCAAAATTCTTGGCCGTCTGCGTTACCGCACAAGCTACGGACAGAACGTCCTCAAGCACTCAGTGGAAGTTGCATTCCTCTCGGGCTTGATGGCAGCGGAACTTGGCGAAGATGTCACCTTGGCACGGCGAGCAGGCCTGCTTCATGATATCGGTAAAGCGATAGACCATGAAGTGGAAGGCAGCCATGTCGAAATCGGGGTGGAGCTTGGAACCAAATACAAAGAACATCCGGTGGTCATCAACAGTATCGCATCCCACCACGGTGATACCGAAGCGACTTCAATCATTTCGGTCATCGTTGCAGCAGCTGATGCACTATCAGCTGCGCGTCCGGGAGCGAGAAGTGAAACCCTGGAAAACTATATCCGTCGTCTGGAAAAACTTGAAGAGATATCTGAATCCTATGAAGGCGTCGAGAAATCGTTCGCCATTCAAGCGGGACGCGAAATCCGAATCATGGTCAGACCGGAACAGATTGATGATATGACAGCACACCGTTTGGCTCGTGATATCCGCAAACGGATTGAAGAAGAACTTGATTATCCGGGACACATTAAAGTGACTGTGATCAGGGAAACAAGAGCAGTTGAATACGCAAAATAATAGGATGAAGGCTTCGATGAATGTCTATTCAAAGAAGCCTTTTTCTTATGGAAAAAGGTGATAGCTTGAAAGTTTTATTTATTGGAGATATTGTGGGTTCAATTGGCCGCGATGCACTGGAATCGTATTTGCCGCGCCTGAAGAAAAAATATATGCCGGATGCGATAATCGCTAACGGAGAGAACGCCGCTGCAGGGAGAGGGATCACGAAAGCCATTTATCAGGACCTTCTGTTCATGGGTGTCGATATGGTGACCATGGGCAATCACACATGGGACCAGAAAGAGATTTTTGATTTTATTGATGATGTGGATTACCTGATCCGTCCGGCAAATTTCTCAGCGGAAGCGCCGGGTCGCGGAATGGCAACCCTTACGAAAAACGGCAAAACGCTGTCGGTGATCAACCTTCACGGAAGGGTGTTCCTGCCGCCGCATGACGATCCGTTCCAGAAAGCGGATGAGTTATTGGCAGAAGCAAAAGCCTTATCGCCATTGGTATTTGTTGATTTCCACGCGGAAGCGACAAGTGAAAAAATCGCCATGGGTTGGCATCTTGACGGCCGGGCATCTGTAGTCGTCGGCACACATACACATGTGCAGACTGCGGATTCGCGCATCCTGCCAGGAGGCACCGCTTATATTTCAGACGTCGGCATGACGGGTCCATATGATGAAGTGCTCGGCATGAGCAAGGATGCAGTGCTTTACCGATTCAAAACCAATATGCCGACCCGTTTCGAGGTTCCAAAGCGCGGACGGGCAGTCGTCAGCGGCTTCTTCACAGAAATCGATGATGAAACAGGTAAAGCTGTTTCTTGCGAACGGATTTATATCAATGAAGATCATCCATTCCGGGGATAGATTCGCAATTGGTGACAATTCTTCGACAAATATGGCAATTCACTTGTAGGACGCCGTACCTTTTCAGTATAATAACCAGAGAGGTCCGAATTCGATTGTGGGCCAACACGCCAATGTAAAAATAACTGAAACTAAAACATGGTCGGTGAATTTTAGATATTGCCGCAGGCCAAGAAGTGGGTGTTCAATAGATGACTTATTCAAAAGATGAAATCGTAGCAAAAGCACGTGAAGTGGCGGATATGATCGCCGTAACAGAAGAAGTGGATTTCTTTAAACGTGCGGAAGCACAAATCAACGAAAACCAGCAGATCCGCGAAAAAATCGCCAGCCTGAAAAGCCTTCAGAAACAGGCGGTCAATTTTCAGCATTACGGCAAGGAACGCGCGCTCGAATTGATCGAAGGCAAAATCAAGAAAATCGAAGATGAAATTGACGCTGTGCCGATTGTGCAGGAATTCAAGCAATCACAAAGTGACGTCAATTCTTTATTGCAGATGGTGTCGACTGCAATCGCCAATCAGGTGACAAACAACATCATCACAGAAACAGGCGGCGACTTGCTGCGCGGTGAAACAGGCTCGAAAGTGCAAAACGATTCTCAAGGCAGCAGCTGTTCGTAAGCCTTAAAGCTCAATAGAGATAAACAGTTAAACCGAAAGAGCCGTCGCTCTTTCGGTTTTTTCTTTTATGCGTGCATTTTTGTTATAATGGAGAAACGAAGAATCGATTGCGAAAGAGGTTTTAAAATGGCGATTACACCGATGATGCAACAATATTTTCAAGTAAAAGCGGATTACCAGGATGCGTTCCTTTTTTTCCGGCTCGGAGATTTTTATGAAATGTTTTATGACGATGCCCTGCAGGCGTCGCAATTGCTTGAAATCACGCTGACCAGCAGAGGAGGAAACGGGGACGACCGGATTCCGATGTGCGGCGTTCCGCATCATGCGGCGAAAAATTACATAGACCAACTGATTGCAAAAGGCCATAAAGTGGCCATCTGTGAGCAGGTGGAAGATCCGAAATTGACAAAGGGCGTCGTCAAACGTGAAGTGGTGCGGCTCATTACACCCGGCACCCATACCGAGGGCAAAAACGTGGATTCCAAATCGAACCACTTTATCGCGGCGGCGGAAGAATTGCCGGGGGGCTTTTCATTGTCCTACATCGATATCAGTACAGGGGAATCGATTGCAACTTACATAATGGGGCAGGGCAAGGCGCTGCTTCAGGAGCTGCAATCACTGGGGATCCGCGAACTGGTCGTCTCCGATTCGCTGTTCCTGTTGTTGAATGAGGATGCACAGGATTTGTTATTGTCCATTGAACCAATGGAATTTACCTATGAGCTCGATGAAGCGCTGGTGAAAGATTGTCCGGCAGAGCTGACCGGCAGCAGCCACCGATTGCTGACGTACATCGCACGGACGCAGAAACAATCGCTGGAGCATATTCAACCTTTTGCATACAACGAGGAAGGGCAATTGCTCAGCATCGATTTCAACTCGAAGCGCAATCTTGAATTATTGCAGTCGATACGCGGAGGAGAGACAAAAGGGACGCTGTTGTGGCTGTTGGATGAAACAGTGACAGCGATGGGCAGCCGCAAGCTGAAGCAATGGCTGCACCAGCCGCTTGCCAACAGGAATCGTATCGAACTTCGCCAGCAGATGGTCGAACAACTGATTGAGCATTATTTCACGCGTGTTGAATTGCAGAATGCCCTGAAGGAAGTGTATGATCTGGAGCGGCTGAGCGGGCGCATTGCGTTTGGCAGTGCCAGCGGACGCGATTTGGCACAGCTCAGAAGTTCACTGGAAAAAATTCCGGCTATTATAGACGAATTGACCGGATCGGGCAGCCCGCAGCTGGCGGAGTTTGCTGGCAGATTGGATCGTTGCGGAGAGGTCTGTGAATTACTCGAAGCGATCAGTGACAACCCGCCACTGTCGTCAAAAGAAGGCGGCGTCATCCGTGAAGGCTACAACAAGCAATTGGATGAATACCGGGATGCATCGCGGAACGGCAAAGACTGGATCGCCCAGCTCGAGCAGCAGGAGCGCAAAAGGTCCGGCATCAAATCGCTGAAAATCGGTTATAACCGGATTTTTGGCTATTATATCGAAATCTCGAAAGCCAATATGCACCTTGCCGATTTGGAGCGCTATGAACGCAAACAGACGTTGGCCAATGCCGAACGGTACATCACACCGGAGTTGAAAGAGAAAGAAACCCTGATTCTGACGGCGGAGGAAGAAAGCCTGAATCTCGAATACAAGTTATTTACGGTAATCCGTGATGAGGTGAAACAGTATATAGCCCGCATTCAAAATCTCGCCTCAACGTTGAGCGCGTTGGATGTCTTCCTCAGTTTTGCGGATGTAGCGGAAAAATACCGTTTTACCAAACCGGAATTGACAGACTTACGGGAAATTTCGATTGTCGGCGGCCGCCATCCGGTTGTAGAAAAAATGCTCAACAGGCAGCATTATGTGCCGAATGATTGTGTGCTGACCGAAGACAGCAATATGCTGCTCATTACCGGGCCGAACATGTCCGGTAAAAGCACGTATATGCGCCAGGTGGCACTGACCGTCGTGCTGGCGCAGATCGGCAGTTACGTGCCGGCGGAATCAGCGCGGCTCCCGGTAGTCGATCAGATTTTCACACGCATCGGAGCGGCGGACGACCTTGTCTCCGGTCAAAGTACGTTCATGGTCGAAATGCTCGAGTCCCAGTACGCCATCACCCATGCCACCGAACGCAGCCTGCTGCTGTTCGATGAAATCGGGCGCGGCACTTCCACTTATGACGGCATGGCGCTGGCGCAGTCGATGATCGAGTATATCCATAAGAACATCGGAGCGAACACTTTGTTTTCAACGCATTACCATGAGCTGACGGCGCTCGACCAATCACTCGAGCGGTTGACGAACGTCCACGTGGCGGCAATGGAACAATCAGGCAAAGTGGTATTTCTCCATAAAGTGAAGCCGGGTCCGGCAGATAAAAGCTACGGCATCCATGTCGCGGAGCTTGCCAATCTGCCGCAGCCCATCCTATCCCGCGCACGCGAATTATTGAAAACGTTCGAGGAAGAAAAGAAACAGCAGACCCAGCATATCGAACAATTATCATTTTTCGATGACCGCGACACAGACTCAGAAGAAGTGGTCCAGGCAATTACCGACGCCAAAATATCATCGATGACACCGCTTGAAGCCTTGCAGATGATCAATGACCTGCAGCTGAAGCTTAGCCGGAAGGAGTGATTTTATGGGAAAGATCCATTTGATGGATGAGCCTTTATCAAATAAGATTGCGGCAGGCGAAGTGGTCGAACGGCCAACATCTGTCGTCAAGGAATTGGTGGAGAACGCCATTGATGCCGGCAGCAGGACTGTGGAGGTCCTGCTGGAAGAAGCCGGGCTGACGTCGATCCACATCATCGATAACGGAGCGGGCATGGACAGTGAAGATGCTTTGCTGTCTTTTTCCCGTCACGCGACAAGCAAAATAGCGAATGAACATGATTTATTCCGGATCCGGACGCTTGGATTCCGGGGGGAAGCACTGGCAAGCATCGCCTCGGTCTCGAAAGTGACCCTGCAGACCTCTGATGGTGTCAGCGGAACTTTTGTGCAGCTGGAAGGCGGAAGGCTTGTCGAGAACCGGCCAAACGCTTTGCGCCAGGGGACCGATATCAAAATCGAACAATTATTCTTTAATACGCCGGCCCGGCTTAAATACATGAAAACCCTGCAAACAGAACTTGGCCACACGATTGATCTGATAAACCGCTTCGCACTCAGCTACCCGGCGGTATCCTTCAAACTGGTGCATGACGGCAAAACCATTCTGCAGACTTCCGGCAGTGGAGAAATCCGCCGCGTGCTTGCTGATATCTATGGCGTCGCCATCGCGAAAAAAATGATTCCGTTTGAGGGTGAGTCGCAGGATTACAAAGTATCCGGCTATACATCGCTGCCGGAAATCACACGGGCCAATAAAAACTACATCTCGCTGTTCGTCAACGGCCGCTGGGTGAAACATTACGCCATTGCCACAACTGTGCACCGGGCCTATCATACATTTTTGCCGCTTGAGCGGCAGCCGATTTCCGTGCTGAATATCGAAGGCGACCCCTATCTGACCGATGTCAATGTCCACCCGTCCAAGCAACAGATCCGCCTGAGCAAGGAAAAAGAGCTGATGGAATTGATCCATCAGACAATTCGGCAGGCAGTGAGCACTGCGGTGCGGGCTCCGGTCATCGAAGAACCGAAGCCGAAAAAGAAATCGTTCTCGCCGTCGAGTCAACTTGACCTCTGGAAGACTTCAGCCACAGTGAATGAGCGGCAGGTTGCGGAGGAACCAAACTTCAGCATGCCCGTGACAGAACGAGGAGCATCCGATCCCACAACAGCTGATGCGGAACCGGTTGCAGCGCCGCAGGAATATTCGCCTGAAGTTGAGGGAATAGATGAAAGTCCTCAGTTTCCTGAGCTGGAAGTGGTCGGCCAGATCCACGGCACATACATCGTCGCGCAAAGCTCGGACGGATTTTATCTTGTCGACCAGCACGCTGCGCAGGAACGGATCAAATACGAATATTTCCGTGAAAAAGTCGGACAGGCAGATGCGATGGAACGGCAGTCACTGCTGCTGCCATTAACCTTCCATTACAGCAGGGACGAAGCACTGCGCCTCCAGGACAACCTGGAAAGTCTGGCAGAAACCGGAGTGTTCCTGGAAGTGTTCGGGGACTCATCATTTATCGTGAGAGAGCATCCCACCTGGTTCCCGAAAGGCTTCGAACAGGAAATTGTCGAAGAGCTGATCGAACAGGTTTTGAACGGCAACCGCGCGGATGTAAAAAAATTGCGCGAAGATGCCGCAATCATGATGAGCTGCAAGCGCTCGATCAAAGCGAATCATCATCTTCAGAAACACGATATGGAACAGTTGCTGCGGGATCTCAAAAGAGCCGAACAGCCTTTTACGTGTCCGCATGGCAGACCGATAATCATTCATTTCAGAACTTACGATGTCGAAAAGATGTTCAAACGCGTCATGAATTAGAGGAGGTATGCTGTTTTGGAAAACTATATCCTGTCCATTGATCAGGGAACGACCAGCTCCAGAGCGATCCTATTCAATAAAAAAGGTGAGTTGGTCTATAGTTCCCAAAAGGAATTCAAGCAATTCTACCCGAAACCGGGCTGGGTTGAACATAATGCCAGTGAAATTTGGGGGACGGTATTGTCAGTACTGGCTGCCGCACTGACGGAAAGCGGCATCCAGCAAACCCAGATTGCCGGCATCGGCATTACCAATCAGCGGGAAACGACAGTGGTGTGGAACAAGAAAACCGGCCAGCCGGTCTATCCGGCGATTGTCTGGCAATCGCGCCAGACGCAGTCGATCATCGATGAATTGAAGGAAGAGGAACTTGAGGAATGGTTCCAAAACAAGACGGGCCTCCTGCTGGATCCTTATTTTTCGGGTACGAAAGTCAAATGGATCCTCGATAATGTGGAAGGCGCAAGAGAGTCCGCTGAACAGGGGGATCTGCTGTTTGGCACGATCGATTCGTGGCTGGTCTGGAAAATGACGGACGGTCGAGTCCATGTCACAGATCCTTCCAATGCCTCCCGTACGCTGCTCTATAATATCTTTGAGTTGAAATGGGACGAGGAAATTTGTGGAAAACTTGGCATCCCGATGCAAATGCTGCCGGAGGTAAAATCATCATCTGAGGTATATGGTGAGACAGACCCCAGCATATTTTTCGGTCAACGGGTTCCAATTGCCGGAATCGCTGGAGATCAACAAGCAGCACTTTTTGGCCAGCACTGTGTTGAAAAAGGCATGGCGAAAAATACATACGGCACCGGCTGCTTTATGCTGATGAATACCGGTGAAGCGGCCGTGAAATCCGCCAGCGGCCTGCTGACTACCATTGCCTGGGGACTTGACGGGAAAGTCGTCTATGCCCTCGAAGGCAGTGTGTTTGTCGCCGGTTCGGCGATTCAATGGCTGCGGGATGGTATGCGCATGCTGAAGAACGCGGCAGATTCGGAAGATTATGCAAGGCGTGTCCCTTCGACGGATGGCGTTTATGTAGTACCCGCTTTTGTCGGCCTGGGGACGCCTTATTGGGATTCCGAAGCCCGCGGCGCTGTATTCGGGCTGACCCGCGGCACTGAAAAAGAACATTTTATCCGGGCGACATTGGAATCCCTCGCGTATCAGACAAAGGATGTGCTCGACTGTATGGAGCAGGATTCCGGCATCGACATCAAAGTGCTGCGAGCGGACGGCGGAGCTGTCGCCAATGCCTTCCTGATGCAATTCCAGAGCGATATCCTGCAAAAAGACGTGGAACTCGCCAGGCTCAATGAAACCACAGCTCTCGGCGCCGCATATCTAGCGGGACTTGCAACAGGTTTCTGGAAGGATATGGATGAAATTGGGGCATTGTCGTCGAGCCAGAAAGTTTATAAGCCGGCACTGGACGAAGCGAGCCGGGATGAATTATACAAAGGGTGGAAAAAAGCGGTTGCTGCCACCCGCCAATTCAGTAGATGAGGGGTGAGGTAAATGTTTTCTGCAAAAATGAGGAAGCAACAGCTTGGAAATCTGGGGGATTACCAATTCGATCTGCTGGTGATCGGAGGGGGCATTACGGGAGCGGGAATTGCACTTGACGCGGTTTCACGTGGATTGTCGGTCGCATTGATTGAAAAGAATGATTTTGCTTCGGGCACTTCCAGCCGTTCCACCAAGCTGATTCACGGCGGCCTCCGCTACCTCAAGCAATTTGAAGTGAGGATGGTGCGCGATGTCGGCCGGGAGCGGGAAGTGGTCTACGAAAATGCCGTTCATGTGACGGAACCGCAATGGATGCTCCTTCCTTTTCACAAGGGTGGAACGTTTGGCCCGTTGTCGACTTCTGTCGGATTGCGTGTCTACGATTATCTGGCAGGCGTCAAAAAAGCGGAGCGGCGCAAAATGCTGAGCGCTGCAGAAGTTCTGGAAAGGGAGCCTTTATTGAAAAATGAAGGACTGCGGGGCGGTGGCTATTACGTTGAATACCGGACGGACGATGCCAGGCTGACGCTCGAAACCCTTAAAAAAGCTGCAGAAATGGGGGCGCTGTGCCTCAATTATGTGAAAGCGGAAGATTTTTTGTACAAAAACGGCAAAGTAGCCGGAGTGGAAGCGGCATGTTCTGTCACCGGCAAAAAATTGGCTATTGCTGCTAAAAGAGTTGTCAATGCCGCCGGTCCGTGGGTGGATGAAATCCGTGACATCGACTCGACAGCTGCAGACAAACAAATACGCCTGACAAAAGGGGTGCACATTGTTGTTGACCGCCAAACCTTTCCACTCGGACAGCCGGTGTATTTTGATGCACCAGATGGCCGGATGATATTCGCAATTCCGCGTGATGATAAAGCTTATATCGGAACGACTGATACATTTTATGATGGCGATCCGGGTGATGCGGCGGCAACGGAAGACGACGTGTCATATCTGTTGAAAACGATCAGCCATATGTTTCCGGCAGTGAAACTTGTTCAGGGAGACGTGGAATCGACTTGGGCAGGCGTCAGGCCGCTTGTTTACGGAAAAGGGAAGAATCCTTCGGAAATTTCCAGGAAAGACGAAGTGTGGGAATCGGAGAACGGCCTCCTTTCCATAGCAGGAGGAAAATTGACCGGCTACCGGAAAATGGCAGAAGCGATCGTCGACCGGGTCACAAAATCGCTGGAAAAAGAGGGAGACAAAAAATTTGGCAAGTCGGTGACGAAAAACCTGCCTTTGTCCGGCGGTGATTTCGGAGGCTCGAAAAATTTTCCGCGCTTTGTCCACAGCATGGCTCTTCAATCGCAGCAATTCGGGCTGACTCCGGAAGAGGGGCGTATGTTCGCGCAATTTTTCGGCACGAATGCCGGAAAAGTGTTTGAACAATACTGGAAACGAGCAGCTGAATCACATGATGACGGATTGCCCGATGTCCTTGCAGCCGTAGTGTCATATTCAATAGAACAGGAAATGGCTCTGACGCCAAGTGACTTTTTCATCAGAAGAACGGGAGATCTGTATTTCCATATCGCGGATGTTATCCGTTACAAGGATCGGGTACTGGATTACATGGCCAAACAACTTAGTTACAGTGAAAAGCAAAAAGAGGATTATCGCAGTGAGTTACTTGATGAAATTGATAAAGCTAACAGATTCGGAAGGGAGGTGCCGTTATGAAAATCACAAAAAACTTCATCAAAGCATCAGACAGACATGAAATCTACTATGAGGTTTATGAGCCTGAGAATCCGACAGCGCACATCCATATCATCCACGGTATGGCAGAACATATAGCCCGCTATGAAGAGTTTATACGCTACCTGACAACCCGGGGGTTTGCCGTTTCAGGACATGATCAAAGAGGCCATGGCAGAACAGCCAAACGAAACGGGGTGGAAGGTTTTCTTGCAGATGAAAATGGCTTTGACCGCGTTGTCGAGGATGTCGGGCAAGTCATTGCGGAAGTCCAGCAGCAAATCGGTGAACTGCCGGTTGTGCTGTTTGGCCACAGCATGGGCTCATTTGTCGGACGACGCTACATTCAACTCTATAGCGACAGTGTTGCACGAGCATTGTTTTCCGGTACCGGTGAGAATCCGGGCGCAGCCGGACAAGCAGGAATCCTGCTTGCGAAATCAAATGGAAAAGTGAATGGCAAAACGGTAAAAAGCCAGGCGATCAGCTCGCTTGTTTTTGGTCCATTCAACAAGGGTTTCAAGGAGGAAGGTTCGGCATTCGCCTGGCTCAGCAGCGATGCCTCGGAAGTTGCAAAGTATGAAGCCGATCCAATGTGCGGTTTTGTCTCCACCAATCAGTTTTTTGCTGACCTTTTCTCAGGAATGCTGCTCATCAATAAAAAGAGCGAAATCAAAAAGATCAGAAAAGATCTGCCGATTTTGCTGATCGGTGGAGCAGAAGACCCCGTCGGCCATAAAGGGAAAGACCTGTTCAGTGCAGCCTGGCAATATCAAGAGGCGGGCATTCAGGACGTGACGGTTTATCTTGGAGAAGGAGCCCGCCACGAGCTGCTTCATGAAGTGGATAAGGAGCGGTATTTCACTGTAATGGGAGATTGGATGGCAGCAGATGATTGATGTGTTGGCCATTGTAGGGCCGACTGCTTCCGGCAAAACCGCCCTCAGCATAGAATTGGCAAAAAAGTTCAACGGTGAAATCATCAACGGCGATTCCATGCAGATCTACCGTGGCATGTCGATTGGCACTGCTAAGGTGAAACCCGAGGAAATGAAAGGGGTGCCGCATCATCTGCTGGATATCAAAGATCCGGAAGAAGCTTTTTCCGTAGCGGAATACCAACAGCTTGTTCGAGGCAAGATTAAAGAGATATCCAGTGCCGGAAAATTGCCGATTATTGTAGGTGGCACCGGCCTCTATATCCAGGCAGTGCTCTTTGATTTCCGTTTTTCCGAATCACAGGTTGATGAAAAGCTGCGTGGCAACCTCTATGAGGAATTGGAAAAATTCGGGACGGAGCATATGCACAAAAAGCTGTCTGAACTGGATCCTGAAACCGACATTCATCCAAATAACACCCGGAGAGTGTTGCGTGCGCTGGAAATTCTGCTGGGCAGCGAAGATAAAGTGGACAGGAGCCTCGCGCTGAAGCCAATGTATAATGAATTGATCATCGGCATCGATATGCCAAGAGACCTCTTGTATGAGCGCATCGATCGACGAGTCGAGGCAATGTTGGATGAGGGGCTGCTGGATGAAGTGAAAATGCTCCATGCACGCGACTTAAGGGAAGTGCAGGCCATAAAGGCCATCGGTTATAAGGAAATCTATGAATATCTCGATCAAAAGATCGAACTCGGTCCTGCAAAAAAATTGCTCAAACAGAATTCCCGGAATTACGCCAAGCGCCAATTAACCTATTTTCGGAACAAGCTTCCGGTTTATTGGATTGACGGTCAGAAGGTTTTGAGGGAAAATATTGATGAGATTTACCAGATTATGCAGGAGAACGACCGCGAACGTCGAATAAAGGTAATTGGTGGACAAAAAAAAGATCAGGCGAAATAGGGGGATTTTCATGAAACCAGTAAATATCCAAGACGTTTATTTGAATCAGCTTCGTAAAAATAATATTTTTGTTACAGTCTTTTTACTAAATGGCTTCCAATTGAAAGGAACCATAAAATCCTATGATAATTTTACGGTGCTGGTCGAGACAGACGGCAAGCAACAACTTATTTACAAACATGCAATCTCCACATTTTCACCCGCGAAAGCGGTCTCGATCGAACACCAGGAATAATGATGGACCGGCCGCGTCGATGGCCGGTTTTTCCATTTGACAGCAAGAATCTTTCCGTATAGGATTTTATTTGTAACCAATAAACTCGGAGGTGGACTTTTATGAAAACGATAACGACTGAAGAATTGCAGAAACGTGTGGAAGCAGGCGAGCAATTGAATATTATAGATGTGCGTGAGGCGGATGAAGTGGCTGCGGGCATGATTCCCGGCGCTAAGCACATTCCCTTGGGCGAAGTCGAAAGCCGCGTAAGTGAACTGGACAAGGAGAAGCCTTATTATGTGGTCTGCCGCTCAGGTGGACGAAGCGGGCAAGCGGGCGCTTTTCTGAATGGCCAGGGCATTGATGCCACTAATGTAGAAGGCGGCATGTTGAACTGGAACGGTGAAACACAGGCCTGAAAATATATTCTTGAATAAAAAACCGACCGGAATTAGATCCGGTCGGTTTTTTTAAACTGATGTTATTTTTCTCGATGGCAGACGCCATTTAAAAGTATAAGATAAAATCCGCAACCCCGTGATGGCCGCAAACAATACATACAGGTAGAAATCATTTCGAATCAAGTCGATACTGATGAGCAGGCCGGCCATTGCTGCCCAGACAGCATAGATTTCCGCTTTCAAAACCATTGGCTTTCTGCCCGCCAGCATATCGCGAATGATACCGCCGCCGGAACCTGTCAGCACTGCTGCCACAACCACGGCGTAGACAGGCAGATCCAGTTCCACTGCAAATAGTGCACCCTGGACCGCAAATGCCGACAGACCGATAGCATCAAAGAAATAGCCCCATCGGTTCCATTGTCCGAGTAGCCGGTGGGGGAAAAGAAAGACCAACGTGATTGACACCAAAGCCAGCTGGATCATCATTTCCTGTTCCCATAAATTTGAAACAGGAACACCGATCAGCAGATTGCGTACCGCGCCTCCGCCGAATGCAGTCACTATGCCAAGAAGGTAGACACCAAAAATATCATATTCTTCTTCCATAGCGATAATTGCACCGGAAATTGCAAAAGCGATGGTACCAATCGCACTTAAAACTTCCCAAGCCATTCTTCTTCCCTCCCGAAATCTTCAACTCTATGAATTGTAGCAGAATTTGACGCAATTTCAAGCGCATGGCAATAATAGAAGGAATAAATAAAAGAACGGAGAAAACAATGCTTAATTCCATAAAAATAATTGAAGAAAAAATCCAAAACCAATTACAGGAGGCGGATGAAACGGCATTGCTGAACCAGCAAAAAGTGCTGTCGGCATTCCACAGCCAGAAAGTGAGCGACCATCATTTCAACCCTTCCACAGGCTATGGTTATGATGACGAAGGCAGGGATACTTTGGAAAGAGTTTATGCAGACGTATTCAAAGCTGAAGCTGCGCTTGTCCGTGCACAGATTATTTCTGGAACCCACGCCATCACCATCTCCTTGTTTGGTGTTCTGCGTCCAGGCGACGAACTCCTATATATAACCGGCAAACCTTACGATACATTGAATTCCATTGTCAGCGGAGGAGAAAGGGATACCGGTTCTCTGCAGGATTTCGGCATCAGTTACCGGCACATCGATTTAACTGAAACCCATGAGATTGACTGGGATCAGGTGAGTGGGGCAATCAGCGAAAAGACCAAAGTCATTGCCATCCAGCGCTCAAGAGGCTACGATACCCGCCCTTCATTTACGGTCGCGGAAATTGAAGAAATGGTAAAAAGAGTTCGCAGGCTGAAAACGGAAGCGATTATTTTTGTCGACAATTGCTACGGAGAATTCGTCGAAGAGCGGGAACCCATCGAAGCCGGAGCTGATTTGATTGCGGGTTCGCTCATCAAAAATCCTGGCGGCGGCATGGCGAAAATCGGCGGCTATATAGCCGGGAGGAGGGATTTGGTCGAAAAATGCGCTTACCGCATGACTTCTCCGGGTATAGGGGGAGAGGCAGGAGCGTCCTTGAATACCTTGCCGGATATGTATCAGGGCTTTTTCATGGCACCGCATATCGTTTCGCAGGCTTTAAAAGGTGCCATTTTTACAGCAGCCCTTCTTGAAACTGCAGGAATGACTACCAGTCCTCATTACACCGATAAGCGGACAGATCTGATTCAGTCAGTGTCGTTTGAAACTGCGGAGCAGATGATTGCATTTTGCCGCACGATCCAGGCCAATTCACCGGTTAATGCACAGTTTCTGCCGGAAGCCGCTTACATGCCGGGCTATGAGGATGACGTCATCATGGCCGCCGGGACATTCGTTCAGGGCTCAAGCATCGAATTGACTGCGGACGGTCCGATTCGACCGCCCTATACGGCATACATACAGGGCGGCCTGACTTATGAACATGTTAAAATTGCGGTGTTGAATTCTGTGGAATATTTAAAAACCAAAGGGTTGATTTAAGTTTCAAATTCTTTCCGTGTAATATTATCTCACATTCATTTGACAGGAAACCTGACATATCGTATACTTGTAAATGAAGTACTAGTTAAAGGGTGATCGTTATGACGAATCGCGTCCGACGGACTATGCCGATCCTGCCGATCAGCATAGTAATGCAACTGACAGAATTATCTGCCCGTCAAATCCGTTATTATGAAGAAAATGGATTAATTAGCCCAGCCCGGACTGAAGGAAATAAGCGCATGTTTTCGCTGAATGATGTCGACGTGCTGCTCGAAATCAAGGATTTCCTTGACCAGGGGCTTAACATCGCGGGCATCAAAAAAATGTTTGAATTGAAGCATCAGCCACAGAACGTCATGGCTGAGTCGAAAGATCTCAGTGATGATGAATTGCGCAGAATTTTCCGGGAAGAAATGATGCCTGGAAAAATGCATGAGAGGCAGAGCCTCAGACAAGGTGATTTATCCCGGTTCTATCATTAGAATTGGGTTACATAAAACTTATAGGAGAGTGAAAAGAGCATGGGTAAGTATTCAAAAAAAGACATTCAAAAATTAGTAAAAGAAGAGGATGTTAACTTCATCCGCCTGCAATTCACCGATATTCTGGGAATTATTAAAAACGTAGAGATTCCAACATCCCAACTGGATAAAGCGCTGGACAACAAAATGATGTTCGACGGATCGTCAATCGACGGATTTGTTCGCATCGAAGAATCGGATATGTACCTGTTCCCGGATCTTGACACATGGGTCGTTTTCCCTTGGATTACAGGGAAAGGGAAAGTAGCGCGTTTGATTTGTGATATCTACAATGCAGATGGAACTCCATTCGCAGGAGATCCGCGCACGAACTTGAAACGTGTCCTGAAAGAAATGGAAGAACACGGTTTCACACATTTCAACTTGGGTCCTGAGCCGGAATTTTTCCTGTTCAAACTTGATGAAAGAGGAGAACCTTCTCTTGAATTGAACGACCACGGTGGCTATTTTGACCTTGCCCCTATGGATCTGGGTGAAAATTGCCGCCGCGACATCGTTTTGGAACTGATAGAAATGGGCTTTGAAATCGAAGCTTCCCACCACGAAGTGGCACCGGGACAGCACGAAATCGATTTTAAATACGCAGATGCCATCAAAGCATGCGATGATATCCAAACTTTCAAATTAGTTGTTAAAACAATTGCCAGAAAACACGGTCTTCATGCAACATTCATGCCGAAACCTTTATTCGGTGTCAGTGGTTCAGGCATGCATATGAACGTTTCCTTGTTCAAAGGAAAAGAAAATGCTTTCCTTGATGAAAAGGGTGACATGAAATTGAGTGCAACAGCATTCCAGTTCATGGCAGGAATCCTTGAACACGCTCAGGGCTTTACAGCTGTTACAAATCCGACAGTCAATTCTTATAAACGTTTGGTTCCTGGCTATGAAGCACCGTGCTACGTAGCATGGTCTGGTCAGAACCGCAGTCCGTTGATCCGTATTCCCGCTTCACGCGGTTTATCCACTCGTGTGGAAATCAGATCAGTCGATCCTACAGCAAACCCATATCTGGCAATGGCCGTTCTTCTTGGCGCTGGACTTGACGGGATCAAACGTGAATTGACTCCGCCAAAACCGGTTGACCGCAATATCTATGCAATGACCAAAAAAGAACGCCAGGCAGTTGGGGTTGAAGATCTGCCAGCAACTTTGCATGCAGCATTGCAGGAGTTGCAGGCTGATGATGTAATGGTTAAGTCTCTTGGCAACCACATCCTTAAGAATTTCGTGGAAGCGAAGGAAATCGAATGGGATATGTTCAGAACTTCTGTCCACCCATGGGAACGCGAACAGTATTTGAAAATGTATTAATAATAGAAGAAACCGTTGGGGCAGAGGCTCCGACGGTTTTTTTTATTTTGAATTTACAATGCAATTTTCTCTCTAAAGTTCATTTAATTCCCTTTAATATTTTTTAATGCTATTTTCGGAGGAATATTGTATGGTATCTAATAAGGAGAAATACAGGCGTTTCACTGTCTCTCTTAATAAGGAAAAACAAGTGAATATCGGCCGATAAAGGAGCAGAGGAATGCTTATAAATAAAGACTTACACGATTATCTTTGCAGCAGGACTGATGAAATGACTGAAAAATGGTATGACTCACTAGATAAAAGCAAAGAAGGGGTTTACGGAAATACGGACCCCGAAGAAGTCAGCAGAATAAAACAGCAAAACCACGATTTCCATGTCCATTTCTGTTCCATGTTCGAAAAGGATGAAGACGATTTCCTGGAGGAATTTGAGGGCTGGATTGCAGAGGTCATCACTGAAGAAGCCCACCTGGATACACCGCTTCCTGCAGTACTGGGAGAGTTTTTCCGTACGCAGATCCAATACCTCGAACTCATTGGACAATATGCAGTGGACAAAAAAGAAACGGTGACGCACGAACAAGTGACAGTCTGGAACAAAGCGATTGTGAGCGTCATCAGCAAAATAATTCAGAATTATGCAGAGAAAAGTACAGAGGCCTCCAAAGAAAGATGGTTCGAACAGGAAGCCCAGATGGCAAAAATCAGTGCCCCGGTCATTCGTCTATCAAAGGATACCGCGCTGCTTCCACTCGTAGGAGAAATCAATTCTTCCCGGTCAGAAGCGATGTTCGAAAATGCATTGGCACAGTCGACGAACTTCTCAATCACCAAACTGTTTATCGATATATCCGGTGTGGCAGCTATTGACGAGATGGTGGCCAGCCAGATATTCCAGATGATCAGCGGGTTGAAATTAATCGGTGTTGAAACGGCACTATCGGGCATCAGTCCGGTCATTGCCAGAACGGCTGTTGAACTGGGGATCGACTTTAAAGGCATACAGGTATACAGCACTTTGCCGCAAGCGTTGAAATAAAACAAAAGAATTTGCATTAGATAAAATAGTCCTGATATATTTAAATTTAATGTTATTAATATTATTTTCGGGGTATAATTAAATATGGCATTCACTTTAATAACTCGTACTGAATTTTCTTTGGTTTTTCAAGGAGGATTTTGTGGGAGGTGATTAAATGGCCAAAATACAAGGTGTTGAAAATCTGCTGGATTATTTGAATACAGTGGGCTACCCGCTGTCAGAACAGCAGATTAATGAGTTTTTATTGGCTAGAAAGATTCCACATAGCAAACCGTATGGCAAATTGATCATATTTGATCGAGCCCACATTGAATGGTGGGTGTCTATGCAACGGAAAACTGATTCATTAATCTAACATGCTTACGTACACGAAACTCCGTGCCAGCCTGAAATCCAGGGCAGCAACGGAGTTTTTGTGTGCATTAAAAATGCGTATTGAATATTGCCTTCGAAATTCGGTCTCAGTGGACAAATATGCTAGACTAGAAGAGAGAGATGGAATCAGTCTACAAGGAGGTTATTGCATGAAAACATTTCAAATCGAGTTTTATTTTGATCAGGGCAACACATTGACACATTACGTAAAAGCAACAAGCAAAGAATCTGCCTTGAGCAGCATTCCAACAAATGGCACTTACGAATTCCAGGACGCAGAAAACAGAAACAATTACCGGATTACGGTCAACTTGGTCAAATATATTATCGTTTCTGAATTATAATCCTATCGTCAGGGTCAATTTAAGAAGAAATGCGCTGCGATTTGCAGCGTTTTTTTATGGCCAAAAACTTCCGCTTACCGACTGCATCTGTCAGTAAGAAGCTTGTTTTAAATGAGAGTATGCTGAGATGAGGGGGATAAGAATGGGTTTTAAAGGTTCAAGTGCTTATGAGGAACAAGATTTTCTGGAGAACTACCTGAAACGGCGCTCACGCAAAGACAGTCCGAACAATGCGATAGAAGGGCCGGCGATTGAATTTTTGCTGGGAACAGTCAAAGGGGCCGACATACTGGACCTGGGATGCGGCGATGGCAATTACGGCAAGGAGCTGCTTGATAGAGGGGCCAGCTCTTACACCGGGGTGGAAGGTTCTGCTGCTATGGTGAAGCTGGCCTCCAGTCGCATTGACAGCTCAAAAGGCACCGTTGTCCATTCCAGTATGGAAGCTTTTCAATTTCCGGTAAATAGATATGATATTGTGCTGTCACGAATGGCCCTTCATTACATCGAAGACCTTGAAAGGCTTTTTGGGTCAATCAGCCAAACGATGAGGAGTGATGGAAAATTCGTATTCAGTGTCCAACATCCACTGACCACGTCATCTTTTGCCAGCAAGACCGGAGGCGATAAGCGGGGAAATTGGCTGGTGGATGATTATTTTCAACAGGGTGAACGCCAGGAACCCTGGATTGGAAAAACAATCGTGAAATATCATCGCAGCATCGAATCTTATTTCAAGGCATTGATGTCAGCCGATTTTGTTGTGGAAGCGTTGCAGGAAGGGGAACCGAAGCTGGAGAATTTTGTCGACAGCGGAGAATTCGAACGGCGCAAACGGATACCAATTGTCCTTATCTTTTCCTGCCGGAAAGCTGGATGTAAACAATAGAGAAAAGGCATGCTGCAAAGCCGGCCTGAAAAAGCAAAGAGCCAAGGGAAAAATTCCCTTGGCTCTTTTAATTTTTGAATTAATGTATTTGACGGTATACGCCTACGACTTTCCCCAAAATAGATACCGATTCAACGATGATTGGGTCCATTGAAGAGTTTTCGGGCTGGAGCCGGAAATAATTTTCTTCGCGGAAAAAGCGTTTGACAGTTGCTTCATCTTCCTCGGTCATTGCAACGACAATATCTCCGTTATCGGCTGTCTGCTGCTGTTTGACGATAACGTAATCGCCATTCAGGATGCCAGCCTCAATCATACTTTCCCCCATGATTTCAAGCATAAAGATATGGTCATCTTCAGTGCCATAAGATTGCGGCAAAGGAAAATACTCTTCGACATTCTCGATGGCAGTGATCGGCTGGCCGGCTGTAACTTTACCGATAAGCGGTACATGCAGGACCGGACTCTTGTCGATCAAAGCTTCATCAGTGGAGATGACTTCGATGGCTCTTGGTTTAGTGGGATCCCGGCGGATCATGCCTTTGCTCTCCAAACGGGCCAGATGGCCGTGGACAGTAGAACTGGATGCCAGCCCAACTGCTTCACCAATTTCGCGTACGGAGGGCGGATAACCCTTTTCACGCACTTCATCTTTGATGAAATTCAGGATATCTTCTTGGCGTTTAGATACTTTCTTCAACAGTTTCACCTCTTTTAGTTAAACTTCATATTTTCTATCTTAATTGTATCAACCCGGGCAACAAAATGCAAACATAGGTTCGAATTTTGTGTTGACAAAAACACTTGTTCGCATTAAAATAAGAACATACATTCCGAACATACATTCCAGGAGGCGATTTTTTATGACATATATCCAAAAAAACTCATTTGTATTCGCATTTTTCTTTCTCGTACTTATCCTTTCATTTTATTACGTTCTCTCCCATAATTATGAACAGGCCCATATAGTCCAGCTGAAAATTGAGCAGGGCGATACTCTGTGGGCATTGGCTGATGAATACAGTGGGAATATTCCGCATCATGAATGGATTGATGAAATCATGAAAGAAAACAACTTGACGGCACCAGTCATCGCTGCCGGTCAGACTCTCAAAATACCGGAAGGGCAGATTGATTTTGCGCCCGACGAGATTATTACACTGGCGAGTGATTCTGAATGAAGAAAAAAGCTTTCATTTATTGTCGTGTAAGCACTGATAAAGAAACGCAGGAAACATCTCTTGACCGCCAGGAAGAAGAGCTGATGAAATTTGCTTTCGATCAGGGCTATCTGGTGGAAGAGGTTTTCCGTGATCAGCACAGCGGCTATGAAATGGACAGGGATGGCCTGCTTGAAATGCTCAACAGCGTCAAGACCGAAAAATTGGACGCCGTATTCGTTCAGGATGAAACACGCCTCGGACGCGGCCATGCTCGGATTGCATTGCTGCATGTCATGAAGAAATACGGTGTTGATGTCTACACGTTGTCGGACAAGGGACCCGTAGCCCTGAATGACATGGATGATATGGTGCTGGAAATATTGGCTATTGTTGAGGAATACCAGCGAAAAATCCATAACGCCAAGATCAAACGGGGCATGAGGCGTGCAGTAGAAAATGGCTACAAACCAGAAAAAAACCTCAAAGGCAAAGGGAATCCCCAGGGGCGGGAGCGTCTCGAATTGCCCTTGGACCAAATAGTCAATCTGAAAGACAGCGGATTAACTTTCCATGAAATTGCCGTGACCCTCGAGGGCTTCGGCTACAAGGCCAGCAAAGCGACCGTTCACCGCCGGTACAGGGAGTTCCAGAAATTGTCCCAAAACTAAATTCTTGCACTTGCCTTTCAATTTTTATACCATATGAAAGTAGGAAGGTGGATGTTTATGTTAGTACCTGAAAAGATGAAACGTATAAATGAACTTGCAAAAAAATCCAAGACTGCCGGCTTGTCCATTGAGGAAGCCAAGGAGCAAAGCTCTTTAAGGCAGGAGTATTTGGAAACATTCCGCAAGTCGATGCGGGATACAATTGAAAACGTTACAGTCATTGATCCCAACGGAGACGATGTTACTCCGGAAAAGGTCAAAAATATCCGGGAGAATAAGTATTTGAATTAATACTTATTCTTTTTTTCGTTGTATTCTTTTCTATTGTTGACTAAACTAGAAAGGGAGAAAATTTTTTGTTTCAGAGAGGATGTTACGATGTCGAACCATACAGATCAACTTGCAGTAACTACAATTCGCACACTTTCCATCGATGCGATTGAAAAAGCGAATTCTGGTCATCCAGGACTGCCGATGGGGGCAGCTCCAATGGCTTATACATTATGGACCAAGCACATGAACCATAATCCGAAAAATCCGGATTGGTTTAACCGTGACCGATTTGTATTGTCTGCAGGACACGGCTCTATGCTCCTATATAGTTTGCTTCATTTGAGCGGTTACGGACTTGAAATGGACGAAATCAAGAAGTTCCGTCAATGGGATTCCAAAACTCCGGGCCATCCGGAATATCGCCATACGGTAGGAGTGGAAGCCACAACCGGGCCGCTTGGACAGGGAATCGGCATGGCGGTAGGCATGGCAATGGCTGAAAAACACCTCGCTGCAACATACAATAAAGATAATTTGGATGTTATCGATCACCATACTTTCGCTTTATGCGGAGATGGGGATTTGATGGAAGGCGTTGCGGGGGAAGCTATTTCTCTTGCGGGCCATTTAAAACTGGATAAGCTGGTTATTCTTTATGACAGCAACGATATATCGCTTGATGGCGATCTCAGCATGAGTTTTTCCGAAGATATCCGCAAGCGCTTCGAATCTTACGGATGGAATTATCTGCGTGTGGAAGATGGCAATGTATTGGACGATTTGTCAGCGAAGATTGCAGAAGCGAAGTCTTCTTCCGACAAACCGACTATGATCGAAGTGAAAACTGTCATTGGCTATGGCGCACCGAACAAATCCGGTAAAGCGGATGCCCACGGAGCACCGCTTGGCGAAGACGAGATGAAACTGGTCAAGGAAGCTTATGCGTGGACGTTTGATGAAGATTTCCACGTGCCAGAAGAAGTCTACGAAACCTTCCAACAGGCAACGGATGAACTTGGCGGCAAAGCGGAAGCGGAATGGAACAAATTATTCGAGCAATATGAATCCCAACATCCGGAATTGGCTGAACAGTTGAAAGCTGCTATCCGCGGAGATCTTCCAGCAGGCTTTGATGCTGAATTCCCAGAATACGAAGCCGGTAAAAAGCAGGCGACACGTGCTTCATCTGGAGATATGGTCAATGCAATTGCCAAGACTGTCCCTTCTTTCTTCGGAGGAAGTGCTGACCTTGCAGGATCGAACAAAACGAATATCAAAGGCGGCGGAGATTTCGACGCAGAAAATTCGGCTGGCCGAAATATTTGGTTCGGCGTTCGTGAATTCGCAATGGGAACTGCATTGAACGGCATGGCGCTTCACGGCGGCTTGCATGTATTCGGCGGCACGTTCTTCGTATTCAGTGATTACGTCCGCCCGGCAATTCGTTTGTCGGCATTGATGGGCTTGCCGGTCACTTACGTCTTTACCCACGACAGTGTTGCTGTCGGAGAAGACGGTCCTACACACGAGCCTGTTGAGCATTTGGCGTCACTTCGAGCAATGCCGAACCTGAACGTGATTCGTCCGGCTGATGCCAATGAAACAAAACATGCGTGGAAATTGGCGCTGACAGCAAAAACACATCCTACCTTATTGGTGCTTTCACGCCAAGACCTTCCAGTATTGGAAGGGACAGGCGAGCTAGCGGCAATGGGAGTAGAAAAAGGCGCATATGTCGTTTCAGGCGCTGAAAATCCACAGGCAATCTTGCTTGCTACCGGTTCTGAAGTGAGTTTGGCCGTTGAAGCACAGAAGCAATTGGCTGAAGAAAATATTGCAGTATCGGTCGTATCCATGCCTTCATGGGACCGTTTCGAAAAACAGGACAAAGAATACAAGCAATCAGTAATACCACCAACAGTGAGAAAACGTCTTGCCATTGAAATGGGCTCATCTTTCGGATGGGACCGCTACACTGGTGATGAAGGCGATATCCTGGCGATTGACCGTTTCGGAGCGAGTGCTCCAGGCCAGCGCATTATGGAAGAATTCGGCTTTACTCCAGACAATGTCGTTGCAAGAGTTAAAAAACTGATCAACGGATAATTATTGGTGGGAGCGAAACTGCTCCCGCTTTTCTTTTTTTCTTGTTATGGTCAGTGAGCCTGTTTTATAGTATAATTTTTTGGGTGCACTATTATATGTTAGCAACACGAGGGAGGTAATAATTTTGGATACATGGATCTGGATCACAATCGTAATTTTCGCTTTGCTCGCAGGTGTTGCTCTTGGATTCTTTATCGCACGCCGCTACATGATGAAGTATCTGCAAGACAATCCACCGATTAACGAAGAAATGCTCCGCATCATGATGATGCAAATGGGACAAAAACCGTCTCAGAAAAAAATCAATCAAATGATGGCTCAAATGAATAAAGCTTCAACTAAACCTGAAAAACCAGCTAAAAAAGCTAAAAAAGAAAAAGCACTCAAATGAGTGCTTTTTTTATTTCTGGAAAAATTGATAATAATATTATGTAAACATAAAAGCGTTAAAAAAACTTCCTTAACTGGAAGTTTTTTTACTTCTTTATTCAGCAGGCGAGAGGGGCGTTAGTGTAAGGTCCGGCTCCCCTGGCAGAATAATGCCTTGCGTGACCAGAAAATCTTCTACTGTTTTCTCATATTCCGACGCATTTTCATTGAAAGATTGGGCGTGACCGCCATTTTTAAATAATTTTAATGCTTTTTGTCCTTGTTTTAATCCATGCATCTCGATGCTCATTGCAGGAAGCACAAAGTCATCAGGCAAACTGTGGATGAACAGTACAGGTTTCTCAATCAATTTAACCGCGACACGTGGTGCTACGCTGCTGATATGGTAGCCATCACGCAATTTCATGAATAAAGCTGCAAGCTTCAATGCCAGAGGAGTTTTCACAAGAGAAGTAGTCTGCATGACATGCAAAATCTGCTCTGATATATCCGAATAACCGCAATCGGATATATAGAAAGCAGCATCATCCCGCATGCCGGCATATAGCAACGTTGTGGCGGCTCCCATGGACTCTCCGTGAATTCCGAATACCAAATCCGGTCCGGCGTGTTCCTTCAGCATATCCACCACCGCTTTTAAGTCCAACTTCTCGTAATGGCCAAAGCTGGTCGTTTTGCCGCCGGAACCGCCATGACGGCGGTGATCATAAACCACCGAGTTGAATCCGAGCTTCTCGAACATCCGTGCATATTTGAAGGAATTGACCTTCGTTTCCGTGACCCCGTGGCAGATGACGGCGTAATATTTTGTGTCATGGGGTTCCAGGAAAATGGCATGGACCTTATAGCCGTTTTCGGATTCGATCCAGCGCTCTTCTTTTTTCACATTAGCGTACCAGACTTCGTCATAGCGCTTGGCCGAGGTTTCGCGTTCCAAAATTAGGCCTTCATCTTTTTTCTTTACATACATGAGCCTGTTGCTTGCGATGATGCCCGCAACAGCCACCAATAATGTAAGAGTGCTTGAGACAGCTGCAGAAATTTGGAGGATGCGTTTTCTCATGGCCATTGCTCCTTTACGGTCGGTTTTTGTATAAGGTATACATTCCCGTATTAATCGGATTTGACACATGCGGCTCAATTTTTTCTATCGCTTTATACAGCCCTTCCAAATCAATTCCCGTATCAATCTGCATTTGATGCAGCATGTTAATGACATCTTCCGTTGCAACATTGCCTGTTGCCCCAGGAGCGAACGGGCAGCCGCCAAGTCCACCGGCTGATGTGTCAAAACGGTCAACGCCTGCCTGCAGCGCGGCGAAGATGTTGGCGAGTGCCATTTTTCTGGTGTCATGGAAATGGGCTGTCATTAAAGTCTTGGGAAACTTTTCTTTCAATTGTTTGAACAGATGATAACTTTCAGCCGGATTTGCCATTCCAATCGTATCGGCAACGCTCAATTCATCGACACCCCAATCGACGAACTGCTGGCACAGGCGGATCGTCTCTTCGGGTTTAATGGCACCCTCGAACGGACAATAAAATGCCGTGGAAATGCAAGCGCGAACAAAAATGCCATCTTCTTTTAATTGGATTATCAGCGGTTTCAAGGCTGCCATGCTTTGGGCTGTCGTTTTGTTGATATTCTTGTTATTAAAAGAGTCGGATACACCGACGAATACGGCAAGTGCATCTGCACCCGCTTCACGGGCAGCATCAATGCCGCGTTCATTTGGCGTCAAAACGAATTGGCGGCCGAGCTTTTCAGCACTTGCCACAATTTCTGCAGAATCCGCCATTTGTGGCACCCATTTCGGTGAAACAAACGAAGTCAGTTCCATTTCAACAATTCCTGCCTGCTGCAGCGCTTTGATAAACGCCAATTTATCGCTGGTTGCTACCAGTCGCTTCTCATTTTGCAGTCCGTCACGCGGTCCAACCTCGATAATCGTTACTTTTTTTGGTAAACTTAACATAGTATCCCCCCTGATTCCATTGTATCGATGCGGGGGATAAAAGAGCAACCAGTTTCAATCAAACAAGGGGGAAATGAAAAATGTCACAGGAAATCGTAATTGTAAGTGCAGTGCGTACTGCAACGGGCTCATTCCAGGGGAGCCTGAAAGATGTACCCGCCACTCAATTGGGTGCAATCGTCATAAAAGAAGCGGTCCACCGTGCGGGACTGAAACCGGAACAGGTATCTGAAGTCATCATGGGGAATGTGCTTCAGGCAGGCTTGGGGCAAAACCCCGCACGTCAGGCAGCTATCAACGCCGGGTTGCCGAACTCTGTGCCGTCCATGACCATCAACAAGCTATGCGGTTCTGGACTTAAATCGATCCATCTGGCTTATCAGGCGATATTCGCTGGAGACGCGGAAATCGTTGTTGCAGGCGGTATGGAGAATATGAGCCGCGCACCTTATCTTCTTGAAAATGCACGCGACGGATTCCGCATGGGCGATCAGAAAGTTGTCGACAGCATGATTTCTGATGGTTTGACTTGCGCCTTTAACAATTATCACATGGGCAACACAGCAGAAAATCTGTGCGATATGTACGGCATATCAAGAGAAGAGCAGGATAAATTTGCTGCACGTTCACAGGCACGTGCTGCCGCGGCAGTGGAAGCAGGAAAATTCGAGGATGAAATCATCCCTGTAGAAATTCCACAGCGCAAAGGAGACCCAATCATTTTCGCGGTGGATGAATACATCAAAGTTTCTTCCACGGAAGAAAAATTGGCCAAGCTGCGTCCCGCATTCAAAAAGGATGGCAGCGTCACGGCCGGCAATGCTTCAGGAATCAACGACGGCGCAGCTGCGGTTGTCGTGATGACCAAGGAGAAAGCTGAAGAACTAGGGTTGACACCGCTTGCTACAATCGTTGCAAATGGCAATGCGGGAGTGGATCCGGCTATTATGGGAATCGGGCCAGTCCAAGCGGTGAAAAACGCATTGGCAAAAGCGGATATGTCGCTTGAAGACATTGAGCTGATCGAAGCGAACGAAGCGTTTGCGGCACAATCCATTGCAGTCGATCGCGAACTGAAATTCAATCATGACATCCTGAATGTCAATGGCGGCGCAATTGCACTCGGTCATCCGATCGGGGCAAGCGGAGCCCGTGTTTTTGTCACCTTGCTGCACGAAATGCAGAAACGTGACGCAAAAACAGGTTTGGCTACATTGTGCATCGGCGGCGGCCAAGGTGTAGCAACAATCGTCAAACGTCCGTAAGGAGAGGGTTCCAATGGCAAAAAAAGAAGAGCAGACCAATGGTTTATTTAATGAAGACGTCCTGGCAAAACTGAAAGAAACCAAAAAAGCCCTGCAGGCTGAAGAGCAGCAGCACCGGGAAGAAGAAGAGGCGAAACGCCTATTCGAGCGCAAACAGCGTGAAAAAAATATGTCCTTCGCCGAATTATTGGATAAACACGGTGATCAGGGCGGTAAATTTTAACGAGTGAGTGGCCCGGGTATGCAACTGCATATCCGGGTTTTTCTTGCTGTGAAGAAAGTTTGGGGTTGAAAGATAGTTTTTGACTTGGAACGCAGATTGCGTTACATTATTAATTGGCGAACGATTGCCAGTGAATTAATATATAAAGTTCGTATATAGGGGTGTTAATGATGGAAAATGTATTTGATTACGAAGATATTCAATTGGTTCCTGCAAAAGCGATAGTTAACAGCCGTTCTGAATGTGACACATCAGTCCAATTTGGCGGCCGCACATTCAGGCTGCCGGTCGTCCCTGCCAATATGCAGACGATCATCGATGAAAAGATGGCGATTTACCTTGCGGAAAATGATTATTTCTATATTCTCCACAGGTTTAAGCCGGAAGAGCGGGTAAGCTTTATCAAAGATATGCATAGCCGCAGCCTTTTTGCATCCATCAGCGTGGGAGTGAAAGAGGAAGAATATACTTTCATCAACCAGTTGGCTGAAGAAGGGCTGACACCTGAATACATTACGATCGACGTGGCGCATGGCCATTCCGATGCCGTCATCAATATGATCAAACATATCAAGAAACTGGTGCCTGAAAGCTTCCTCATTGCCGGCAACGTCGGCACACCGGAAGCTGTAAGGGAATTGGAGCATGCCGGGGCCGATGCCACGAAAGTCGGGATTGGACCAGGGAAAGTGTGCATCACGAAGATTAAGACCGGCTTTGGTACAGGAGGCTGGCAGCTTGCTGCAGTCAGATTGTGTTCGAAAGCGGCAAGCAAACCGATCATCGCTGACGGGGGAATCCGTACCAACGGCGATATTGCGAAATCAGTACGCTTTGGTGCATCGATGGTTATGATCGGTTCCTTGTTTGCCGGCCACGAAGAATCGCCGGGTGAAACAGTTGAGCGCGATGGTGTATTGTATAAAGAATATTTCGGATCAGCTTCTGAATTTCAAAAAGGTGAAAAGAAAAATGTCGAAGGCAAAAAGATGTTTGTCGAATACAGAGGCGCATTGCAGGACACATTGACAGAAATGGAACAGGATCTGCAGTCTTCCATATCCTACTCGGGCGGCGACAAATTGGAAGCCATTCGTCTTGTGGATTATGTGATTGTGAAAAATTCCATCTTTAACGGCGACAAAGTATATTAAGAACCGGTTCAGCAGCTTCAGTCTGGATCATTGCCGCAATAAAGCCGGCGCAGAGAGCGAAACAATGCTCTTTCTGCGCCGGCTTTTTAATTTGCCTGTTTATTTGTATTTCGATAGCCCGGGAAAATGCTTAGTCGGATTCCGCCAGCTCCATCATATACCGGACTGTCTCCTTATCGGATGCGGTCGGAAGCTGGAACTCGTGGCTGTATTTTTCATGGCCTTTGCCGGTGATGACCACCCAGTCGCCTTCTGAGCTTTCATTGATTGCTTCCTGAATGGCCCTTGTCCGGTCCATCTCGACGGCGCCTTTGTTGTTTCCATAACGCTCAATGAGCTCGGAGGACAGCCCGCGCATCTCTTCGGCTGAAACTGAATTCAGGTCGTCAGTCGTTAGGATGAATTGATCACTGAGCCGGGAGGTGATTTCAATCATTTCCTTGCGCTTGGTGGTGTCACGGTCTCCCCGGAAACCGAATATGTGAGTGATCTTTTTGGCTCCGGATTCCTTTGCCGTGGTCAGGCAATGGTAAACAGCATCGGGAGTATGGGCATAGTCAACGATCACAACGGCGCCTTTCGGAGTTTTAGAAATTTCAAACCTTCCTTCAACTCCCTGGAACTTTCCTATCGTGCGAAGAACGTCATCTTTCTCCACGCCGACAGAAATGGCGGAGGCGTATGCCATCATGGAATTATACATATTGTGGATGCCAGCCATCGGAGACTGGAGGATTGTTTCTTCCGGGTCTCCGAAATGGACAGCGGAATGCTCCATGTCAAGGGAGCGGATATGCAGACTGCTGTCGGAACTGCGTCCGATACTGCAGACATTCAAGCCTTTATCCAAAAGATTACGATTAAGTTTTTTGCCCCATTCATCGTCAATATTGACAATCGCTGTGCCACCAGGCTTCAGGTGGTCGAACAGGATGGATTTGGCAGCAAAATAACTGTCCATTGAACCGTGGTAATCGAGGTGTTCATGATGCAGGTTGGTAAACAGGCAGACGTCGAATTCGATTCCTTCAACTCTGTGCTGCGTCAGGCCGTGGGAAGATACTTCCATGACAACTGCCTCATCATTACTCAGAGAAAGCAATTGCTGAAGGATCAGGGAGCTTGGTGTGGTGTTGGCTGATTTGATGGCAGCACCATTTACGATATTCTGAATGGTGCCCATCACGGCACAGGGAATGCCGTTCTGATCCAGCAGATGCTTTATCAGGTAGCTTGTTGTGGTCTTGCCGTTCGTACCGGTGATGCCGATCATGATTTTTCGACTGGCCGGATCGCCGTAGAAATTTTTGGCAAGAATTCCAAGGGCAATTCTTGTATTTTGGACTTGCAAATAAGGAACAGGAAGGGCATCCAGTTTCTGTTCACCAATAATCATAACGGCCCCTTTTTCGATGGCATGGTGGATGTGATTATGGCCATCTTCCTTAAAGCCTTGTATGGCAATGAAAAGAAACCCCTCCCTGACATCCTGGGAGCTGTCGGCTATGCCATGAATGGCCAGGTCATATAAATCTTTTTCTATGCTGTTTTGGAGTGTCAGTCCGCTTAAAAGTCGAGTTAGTTTCATTTATATGCTGACCTTTCTATCAGTAGATTTTGTCACTCAGCTTTTCTCATATGGGCTGTAAATATAAGGATTGTATGCATCGCTGCATATTCAGCCTAAACAGGAGCTGCAGATTCCTAATAGTATTACACCACGCATCAGGTTTGAAACCAAGTAACTTTGGAACTAGTGCTTTTATATTTTACTGATAATTCTTACTATTCAGTTTATTATATAAAATGAATAAATACAATTGAAAAGATGTATATTTTCCGGTTTTTCCACTTCCTTAAACTATAAAAAGGTGAGGGAGGCGTTGCTCCCCCATTTCATTCCCGGTGCTGCGTATATTTTGATCTTTTTGTAACCTGTTTTGCCTTCTCGATCTGTTCGCTGGAAACGGCCGTATGATAGGCGGCTACAGTATCCCGAATCTGCTCGGCTGAGCTGGCACCGGCGACAACCGAAGCTACAGCATCGTGCTGGAGAACAGAATGGATTGCCAGGGCATTCAAATTTCCTTCTATTGCAAGCAATTCTGTCAGCACCTTTTCAAGTTCCGTGGAATTATAATCCATATAGCCCTCGTGATTCTTTGCCCGCGCAAGGCCATCTGTCGTCAGCAACCCCCTTGCGAATGTGCCGCGGCTCACTACAGAACGGCCCGCATCACCGATTCGGTCCAGAAACTCCTCTGGGCGGCGGTCGAGCAAGCTGTACTGCATCATGACCGAAGCGATGGCACTGTTGTCCAGAAAACGCTTGATGACGTTGGGGCGTATCGAAGAGATACCGTATTCACGGATCAGCCCCTCTTTTTTCAGCGATTCTAACGCTTCAATCGTTTCTTCTGCCGGGTCTGTGATCATTCCGCCATGCAGCTGATACAGATCGATCCAATCGGTACCCAGGCGTCTCAGGCTTTCATGTACCTGAGATCTGATATAAGATTTTGACGGATTCCATTTTACCTCATCCGAATCCTGCTGCCATTGATTGCCTACTTTTGTGGCTAAAATAATATCTTTACGACGGCTGCCAAGCGCACGGCCGACAATTTCCTCGTTCATTCCTTTGCCATAGAGGTCGGCAGTATCAAAATAATTGATGCCGCCGTCCAGCGCTTCATCGACGATGGCTTTTGCTTCTTTATCATGATTCGGCAAGGACATGCAGCCAAGTGCGATTTCACTTACTTCCAGTGTGCTGTTGCCTAATTGCTTGCGTTTCATCGTTTCACCTCATTTTAGAATATTGTTCTTCCTATGGTATACTTTGCGGTAGAAAAATCACAAATGAAAAGAGGCTCGTTATGAAAAAATTCGAAGAAAAAACAATCAGCTCCGAGCGGATATACGAAGGGAAAATCATTAACTTGAAAGTGGACGAGGTGACTCTGCCGAACGGCCGCACCTCGAAGCGCGAGTTGATCGAGCATCCGGGGGCTGTTGCAATAGTGGCCATCACCGCTGAAAAGAAAATTATCATGGTGGAACAATACCGCAAAGCTCTCGAGCGTTCAATCATTGAAGTGCCAGCCGGAAAACTCGAAAGGGGAGAATCTCCGGAAACTACAGCCATGCGAGAATTGGAAGAAGAAACCGGCTATACAGCGGATTCACTCCAACTGATTCAATCATTTTCGACTTCTCCCGGCTTTGCCGATGAAGTGGTCCACCTGTTTTTCGCGGAAGGGTTAAAAAAATCCGAATCAGGGGCTGTTACCGATGACGACGAATTTGTCGAACTGTTGGAAGTGACGGTGGAAGAAGCGGAAAAAATGATGCTGGACAACCGCATTTATGATGCAAAAACCGCTTTTGCCGTACTTTGGGCAAAACAACGATTATCAGTTGAGAATTATAAGGATTAGCAGATAATAATGATTATAATTAAATAGCGGCGTGCATCCTTGTAATTGAGAACTGAATTTTGATATAATGAAAGCAGTTTGAGGGAGGGCGTCGCATGGAAACCAGGATTGACCGGATCAAGAAGCAATTACACGCTGCGAGCTATAAATTGACGCCACAGCGCGAAGCGACAGTTCGAGTATTGCTAGACCATGAAGAAGACCATCTCAGTGCGGAAGACGTCTACCTGTTAGTGAAAGATATTGCACCGGAAATCGGGCTGGCTACAGTTTATCGGACTTTGGAGCTCTTAACTGAATTGAAAATTGTCGACAAAATAAATTTTGGTGATGGAGTTTCACGCTTCGACCTTCGTCAGGAAGGTGCTGCGCATTTCCATCATCATCTCGTCTGCCTCGAATGCGGTGCAGTGGATGAAATACAGGAAGATTTACTGGAAGATGTAGAAGGTATAGTAGAAAAACGCTGGAACTTTCAAATTAAAGACCACCGTCTTACTTTCCATGGCATCTGCTGGCGCTGCCATGACCGCAGCTCACAAGATGCACCGGAAAATGAGGCGAAAGAGAGTAACGGCCATTAATGGCCGTTTTTTTTATGTGTGCGGATAGATTTGTTTTACAAAAGGCCAACGAATGACGAAGGAGGCGGAGAAGATGAAATACGCAAAAGACGCTTTGGATGATTATATGCAATTTCTCAGAGTGGAAAGGCAGCTCGCGGCCAATACATTATTGTCCTATGAGCGCGACTTGAAGAGCTATATGCAATACCTGAAAGAAGTTGAACAATTGGATTCGCTGCGCAATGTGGAACGGATACATATACTGAATCACCTAACCCACCTGAAAGAAACCACGCTGTCATCCAGGACGGTGGCAAGGCATATTTCATCGATCCGCTCTTTCCATCAATTTCTGATAAGGGAGCGGGTAGTCGACAAGGATCCAACCGTGCACCTGGAAATGCCTCAGATGGACAAGAAATTGCCCAACGTATTGTCGATAGAGGAAGTTGATGTGCTGATTGAAACACCGGACACTTCAAAAGCGAACGGCAAAAGAGATCGGGCAATGCTTGAATTACTATATGCCAGCGGGATGCGTGTCAGTGAATGCATCAATCTCGATATGGCAGATGTCAACCTGACGATGGGGTTTGTGCGCTGCTTTGGCAAAGGCGGCAAAGAGCGCATTATCCCTCTCGGTAAATCGGCATTGGCAGCTTGCAAAGATTATTTATCCGATGCCAGAAGCAAGCTGGCAAAATCCGGCGTCACGACAGATGCTTTATTCATTAACCAAAGGGGTAAAAGACTTACGAGACAAGGATTCTGGAAATTGCTGAAGCAGCATGCCCAAAAAGCCGGAATCCAAAAAGAATTAACGCCGCATACATTAAGACATTCTTTCGCAACCCATCTGATCGAGAACGGGGCAGATCTGCGGGCTGTGCAGGAGATGCTGGGCCATGCCGATATTTCGACAACTCAGATTTATACGCATGTCAGCAAAACAAGATTAAAAGATGTTTATTCCCAATTTCATCCAAGAGCTTAATATAGGTCAGACATCTGACGTTTCCGAGATTTGTGTTAAAATAACAATGTAATTAAGGAGGGTGTTAAATGACAAACAAAGTATTTAATCGCATTCATTTAGTCGTTCTGGATTCCGTTGGCATCGGCGAAGCTCCTGACGCAGAAGCGTTCGGTGATAAAGGTTCCGATACACTGGGCCATATCGCAGAAGCAGTCGGCGGCTTGGACATGCCGAATATGGAAGGATTGGGACTCGGCAATATTAAGGCGGTAGAGGGGATTTCCCCTGTTTTATCTCCCAAAGCCTATTATGGGCGACTGCAGGAAGCATCCGTCGGAAAAGATACGATGACCGGGCATTGGGAAATCATGGGCCTCAATATCGATACGCCTTTTAAGGTTTATCCGGAGGGCTTTCCGCCCGAACTGATTGCTCAACTCGAAGAAAAAACCGGCCGCAAAGTAATCGGCAACAAGCCGGCCAGCGGCACAGAAATTCTGGATGAACTTGGAGAAGAGCATATGGAAACCGGCGCAATCATCGTCTATACTTCCGCCGATCCGGTTCTTCAGATTGCTGCGCACGAAGAAATCGTGCCGCTTGAAGAATTGTATAAGATCTGTGAAATTGCGCGCGAATTGACCCTGTCGCCGGAATTTCTGGTGGGCCGTGTCATCGCCCGTCCTTTCCTCGGTGTAAAAGGGGCTTTCAAACGGACAACCAACCGTCATGATTATGCACTGGCACCGTTCAGCCGTACAGTCATGAATGAATTGAAGGATAACGGGAAAGATGTCATTGCCATCGGAAAAATTGATGACATCTATAACGGTGCCGGTGTGACAAAAGCGCTGCGCACGACAGACAACACCGATGGCATGGACAAGTTGACTGCTGTGGCTGGTGAAAAATTCAACGGGCTCAGCTTCCTGAATCTGGTGGATTTTGATGCGCTGTTCGGGCATCGCCGTGATCCTCATGGCTACGGAGCGGCACTCGAAGAGTTCGACCGCCGTTTACCTGAAGTCCTGGAAAAGATGGACAGCGATGATCTGCTGATCCTCACGGCCGACCATGGCAACGACCCTACATTTCCGGGCACGGACCACACACGCGAATTTGTTCCGTTGCTGGCTTATTCCCCTCGCTTTGAAACAGGGGAAGACCTGGGACTTGGATCGACATTCGCCGATATCGGTGCAACAATTGCCGAGAATTTTTCGGTGCCGATGCCTGAGTTCGGAACAAGTTTCCTGTCAAAATTAAAATAATAAAGGTGGTTACCCTGCATGAGAATGGTAGATTTGATTGAAAAGAAAAGAGACGGTTTTGAACTCTCTACAGAAGAAATACAATATATAGTGACTGATTATACAGCAGGAGATATTGATGATTATCAAATGAGCGCATTTTTGATGGCTGTTTATTTCCAGAACATGACAGACCGCGAACGCGCAGACCTGACGTTGGCTATGGCCGCTTCAGGAGACCAGATTGACCTTTCCGCAATCGACGGCATCAAAGTGGACAAGCATTCCACAGGTGGCGTGGGCGACACGACAACGCTGGTTCTGGGGCCATTGGTAGCGGCATGCGGAGTGCCGGTAGCGAAAATGAGTGGACGCGGGCTCGGACACACTGGCGGCACGATTGATAAATTGGAAGCGATCGAAGGGTTCCATGTGGAATTGTCTACAGAAGATTTTATTAAGCAGGTAAATGACATTGGAGTGGCGGTCATTGGCCAAAGCGGCAACTTGACTCCGGCAGACAAAAAGCTTTATGCGCTTCGCGATGTTACGGCGACTGTGAACAGCATTCCATTAATCGCCAGCTCCATCATGAGCAAGAAAATTGCCGCGGGAGCTGACGCCATCGTCCTTGATGTGAAAACTGGAGAAGGCGCATTTATGAAAACGGCGGAAGATGCGGAAGAATTGGCGCATGCGATGGTCGGCATCGGCAATGCCACGGGACGCAAGACAATGGCGATCATTTCCGATATGAGCCAGCCGCTTGGCTTTGCAATCGGCAATGCGCTGGAAGTGAAAGAGGCGATTGAAACCTTGCAGGGCAATGGCCCTGAGGACCTGACTGAACTTTGCCTTGTGCTCGGCAGCCAAATGGTGGTTGTTGGAGGAAAAGCGGACGACTTGGACGAGGCACGCAAAATGCTGGAAGAAGTGATCAACAACGGCAAAGCGTTGGAAGTGTTCCGCCAGTTCATCAAAGCCCAGGGCGGAAATCCTGCAGTGGTGGATGACGTCAGCTTATTGCCTCAAGCAAAATACGTAAAAGAAGTCCCTTCTCAACAAGAAGGCTATATTTCCTTTATGGAAGCGGATGAAATCGGTACAGCTGCAATGGTTCTTGGAGCCGGCAGAGCGACAAAAGATTCCGAAATCGATTTGGCTGTGGGCATCGTGCTCCACAAAAAAGTCGGCGATTTTGTCAAAAAAGGAGAGGCACTTGCGACAATCCATTCCAACACGGAAGACCTCGCGAAATGCCTGGAGATGTTATATAATAGTATAGAATTCAAAGATGAACCGGTTGAAAAGATTCAGCTGATTTCAAAATTGATTACAGACTAAAAAAATCTTGCCGGGTTTCCGGCAAGATTTTTCAAATTCTCAATTCAGGAGGACGATTATGCATTTATACGGTACTCAAACCATTGATGAGCAAGGCCATTTAACAATCGGAGGGGTCGATTCAGTCAAGCTGGCCAAAGAATACGGCACGCCGCTGTTTGTTTACGATATCGAGCTTTTCCGGAAACGGGCCCGGGCATTTCAGCAAACTTTTGAAAATGCTGGAATCGGTTACCAGGTGGCGTATGCCAGCAAGGCTTTTTCAAGTATTGCGATCTATCAGGTGGCAGCCCAGGAAAATCTGTCTCTTGATGTGGTATCAGGCGGAGAACTGTTCACAGCTATTAAAGCCGGTTTCCCGAAAGAAAAGATCCACTTCCATGGCAATAACAAAAACATGGATGAACTCATAATGGCTTTTCAACAAGAAATAGGCTGCATCGTTGTGGATAACTTCCATGAAATCTCACAGCTCCAATTTCTTTCTGAAAAACTGCAGCAGCCAATGAATATTCTTCTCCGGGTTACACCAGGGATTGAAGCCCATACGCACGATTATATTACAACCGGCCAGGAAGATTCGAAATTCGGATTTGACTTGAATAATGGCCAGGCCGATGAGGCATTCCAACAAACATATAAGCATAATTTCCTGAATGTTCTCGGACTTCATTGCCATATCGGTTCGCAGATCTTCGATACCGCCGCATTCCGGCTGGCCGCAGAAAAACTGGTCGCAAAAATGGCGGAATGGCAAAAAGAATTCGGCTACGAGTGCAAAGTCTTGAACCTTGGCGGTGGTTTCGGTATCCGCTATACAGCAGAAGACCAGCCTCTTGAGCCCTCGGAATATGTCAAAGAGATGATCGGAACGGTCAAGGAAATCTCTGGCGGTTCTGGTTTCCCTGTTCCCGAAATCTGGATTGAACCCGGGCGTTCATTGGTCGGTGATGCCGGAACGACGCTTTATACAATCGGTTCGATGAAGGACGTGCCGGGTGTCCGGAAATACATTGCCGTGGACGGTGGAATGTCTGACAATATCAGGCCGGCGTTATACGGGGCCGCCTACAGCTCGGCCATTGCCAATAAAGCCGGACAAGCGCTGACTGAAACCTATACAGTAGCAGGCAAATGCTGTGAATCCGGAGACAAGCTGATCGAACGGGCAGAACTTCCGGAAGCTGAAGCCGGGGACATTCTGGCGGTTTTCTGCACAGGCGCATATGGTTATTCGATGGCAAGCAACTATAATCGCATTGCCCGTCCGGCCGTTGTATTTGCAGAAAACGGTGCGCATCAGCTGGCAGTCAGGCGTGAGACGAACGACGATATCATCCGGCTCGATCTGGATTACGGAGCAAAGGCGGGGGAAAAATGAAAAAAAGCAATATTATTCTCCTCATCTTCTTATTGGTGATGGCAATCGGGTGGGGCATGGCTTACTGGTTCTTCTTTGCAGATCAGGTGTCTACGGGGTAAATTCGCAGGAACTTGAGTTATTAAATGATATATAGTAGGATAAGTTAAGTTGCTTCAAGATGAAAACGAGGGATTAATATGTTATTCAGATACAAAAAATCATTCGAAAAAATTGCCATGGGCTTGATGTCATTCATGCCAAAAGAGCGTGAGCTGAAAAAACTGCAGCAGACCATGCATATATATGAAGAAAACCCTGATTGGCAATTGTACCTTTGGAAAAAAGATGACGACTTTGTCGGACTGCTGGGTGTTGAAATGGCTGAAGATCGTTTCACAATCCACCATATTTCCGTCAATCCTTCCCACCGCGGTGAAGGCATCGGACATGCAATGATTGAAAAAATCCAACAGATCATGCAGGACCGACAAATGCTTCCAACAAAAGAGACTGAAGCTTTCCTTACAAAATGTACATCAAAAAAAGGCGGACTTTGATTTAAAGTTTCCGCCTTTTTTTTTGTTCCCGTAAATTGATGATCGATGTCCGGTCGCGGAGCCTGTGTTTATGCATAAGAAAATGAGTGTCGAGGAGGTCGGTCGGGTTCTCGGCCATATAATGGCTGACCGCTTGAGCGAGTTCATCAGAAATGACCGGCAGCCTGTAGGAGGTAAACTCCCTGCGGGCAGTTACAGCTTCGATGGAATCCGAAAGCTGAATTGTCAATATTTCGCTGTCGAATCCTTCTGTCCAGATTCCGGCATCTGAAAGCTTGTCCTTTGCCCGGATAAAAGAGCGCAATGCACCAGGGAAGTTGCTGCGGCGCCAATGATACATGCCCACGGCCATCTGGATCCACCCGGCCAGCGGATGCATCTTGTCCTTGGGGGCGACGTCTTTCCAATATTCTTCACAGACTTCGTGGCATTCGAAATAATCTTCATTGGAATTGAAGTGTATAATGTATTGGATAAAGAGTGGGTGATGGAGTGGGTGCATTTTGATCTCCTTTCTACTATAATATATTGAGTATCTTTAACAGTCAGGTGGTTGGCATGATGTCTTATGAAGTAAAGGTGGAGGCTTTTGAAGGGCCCCTGGATTTATTATTGCATTTAATACACCGTTTGGAAATTGATATATACGATATTCCGGTTTCGCAAATCACTACCCAGTATATGGAGCATATCCGGGCAATGCAAGTTCTTGAGCTGAATGAGGCAAGTGAATACCTGGTTTTTGCGGCCACCCTTCTGGCAATCAAGAGCAAAACTCTGCTGCCGGTGCATCAGGGCGACCTTGAAGACCCCGGTTATGATTTTGAAGAGCAGGATCCGCGGGATGAGCTGGTTTCACGGTTAATCGAATACAGGAAATTCAAGGAGGCTTCTGCACAGCTCAAGGAGCTTGAAAGCGGAAGGGCGGCCATCTACACGAAGCCGCCGATGGATTTGTCGGAGTACCAGACGCTTGCGCCGTTTGAGAATATCGACCTGGAAGTCAATGCTTACGATATGCTCGGTGCATTCCAGAAGATGCTCCGCAGAAAGAAATTGAAGGCGCCTCTGTCAGCCAGGATCGCCAGGCAGGAATTGTCGATCAAGGACCAGATGGCATCCATTGTCAGCACTTTAAAGGCGGCAAATGGAAAAGCCCCCTTCACGGAATTATTCCCACACGATGACAGGACGGTCATGGTGGTATCATTCCTGTCGTTATTGGAGCTTATGAAAAGGCAAGTCGTGGCAGTCGACCAGGAAAAGAACTTTACAGATCTGATGGTCGAACTCAGAAAGGAATCGTGGAACTATGATGACGCATCTTTCGAGTAAAATAGAAGCTTTGCTGTTTGTGGCGGGTGATGACGGCCTGTCGATGAAGCAGCTTGAATTTTTGACCGAAGCCGAAGAAAATGCCATTTCGGATGAAATTGCCGAAATGGCTGCCAGATACGAGCAAACTGAGACGGCCGGAATCATGATCAAGGAATTGGCCGGTGTTTATCAACTGGTCACGAAAAAGGCAGTGGCCGACACCATCCAGCGCTTGGTTGAAAATCCGACTGTGCAGTCCTTATCACAGGCTTCGCTCGAAGTATTGGCAATCATCGCTTATAAGCAGCCGATTACGAGAGTCGAAATAGAGGATCTCAGAGGTGTGAAAAGTGAAAAGGCTTTATACACACTGGCCGGCAAAGGCCTGATTCAGGAAACCGGCAGAGCCGAAGGGACCGGCCGCGCGATTCTTTACGGCACAACCAGCGAATTCCTGAATTATTTCGGGCTGAAGAGCCTTGATGAACTGCCGGCGCTGCCTGAAGAAGCAGGAGCAGACTTGGAAGATGAAACGGATCTTTTCATGACAAAATTTCAAGAGGCATTCAAAGAAGAAGTGAAAGTATAACAGAGAACATTAAATTAGATGGGGTGAGTTTATGGAACGATTGCAGAAAATGCTGGCACATGCCGGCGTCGCATCAAGACGAAAAGCAGAACAAATGATTTTGGACGGCAAAGTCCGTGTGAACGGCAAAGTGATAAAGGAATTGGGAACGAAAGTTTCAGGTTCCGATACGATTGAAGTCGAAGGCGTACAACTTGAAAAAGAGCAGAAAGTCTATTATTTATTGTATAAACCACGCGGCGTCATCTCAGCGGTAACGGATGATAAAAACCGCAAAGTCGTAACAGACTTTTTTGAAGACGTCGATAAGCGGATCTATCCGGTCGGCCGATTGGATTATGACACATCCGGATTGCTGATCATGACCAATGACGGAGAATTCGCAAATATCCTGACACACCCGAAATACGAAATTGATAAGACTTATGTGGCCCGGTTAAAAGGAATTCCTGCAAAAGAGGATCTTCAAAAGCTTGAGCGAGGTATTAAACTCGAAGACGGCATGACGGCGCCGGCAAAAGTCAAATTGCTTTCAGGTGATAAGAAGCAGGGCAAAGGCATCGTCCAGATTACGATTCACGAAGGCAGAAACCGGCAGGTCAGAAGAATGTTCGAAGCGATCGGCTATCCTGTACAGAAACTGAGCCGCGAACAATTCGGGTTTTTGACGTTGCACGGTCTGAATGCGGGAGAGTCCCGCCAACTGACATCGCATGAAGTTAAGTTGCTGCGGGTTATGGCTGAAACCGGCAAGCGGCACTAACGTTCACAAACCCTTCAAAACTCCAGGTTTTATTCCTATTAAACTTTGTTATAATTGGTTCAATAATGACCTCGGAGGAGGAAATAAGCATGCCAGAAGTTAAGAAAGAGAAAAAGACGAATAAAAAAAGAAATCGTGCAATCATGCGTTCAGTCATATTAGCCTTGCTTGTGCTTGCCATCGGCTACACAATCTACAACAGTGTCACCGCTGAGGATGTCAAATTTCTGAGAACAGGCGACGAGGCACCTGATTTCACCCTGCAGGATATGGAAGGCAACACCCATAAGCTTTCAGACTATAAAGGCGAGGGCGTTTTCCTGAATTTCTGGGGCACCTGGTGTGAGCCGTGCGTTAAAGAAATGCCTGCCATGGACAGGCAATATAATGTATTTAAAGAACAGGGTGTACAAATACTTGCAGTAAATATCGCCCAATCTGATTTCGAAGTGCAGTCGTTCGTCGATCGTTTCAATTTATCATTCCCGGTAGTGATAGATAAATCCAAATCGGTTATGATAGCTTATAACATCAGGCCTTTGCCGACTACCATTCTGGTGAATCCGGAAGGTGAGATCGAGAGGATTGTCACCGGTGAAATGACGGAACAGGATATTAAAGGCTACATGGAAGAAATCAAACCTCAATAAGGAGTTTTTTGGGATGGAAAATTTGCAATGTAAATGTGGACACATCAACCCGCCCGGCACACTTCTTTGTGAATCGTGCGGCCGTTCATTGACCGAAGAAGAACAAAACAAGAAATTGGCGGACATGCGCTATGAAGGAACTGCTCGCCGCTCTCAGACTTATAATAAATCTATAATCGACAAAATATGGAACTTCTTTTCGAGTGTGAAAGTGGGCGTCAGCATCATCGTTGTGCTGCTGGTGGCAGCCGCGATCGGTACCATATTGCCGCAAGCCCAGTATGTCAACGTTCCGGTCAGAAATGATGCCACCATCAAAGCTTATTACGCTGATGTCTATGGGGAAATCGGCAAAATTTATCATTTCCTTGGATTCCATGATCTCTACAATTCGATCTGGTTTATCGTTTTGGTCGGCATGCTGGCAATTTCACTCATCGTGGCCAGTCTTGACCGTTTTGTTCCTCTCTATCGGTCATTAAAGAACCAGCGCGTCCTGCGCCATCAAAGCTTTATGGAAAAACAGCGCATCTATGCTGAAGGAAGCGCGCCAGCTGATTCGATGCAAAACGCTGAGAAAAAATTAAAAGAGCTGAAATATAATGTAACAGTCGATAAGAATGGCCTGCTTGCTGAAAAGGGCCGCTTTTCACGATGGGGTCCCTATGTCAATCACATAGGCCTCATCATTTTCCTGTTCGGCGTCATGCTTCGTATGATGCCAGGATTTTATGTGGATGAAACCTTATGGATCAGGGAAGGGGATACACTTGCCATTCCTGAAGCACCCGGATATTTCCTCGAAAACAAAAGTTTTACTATGGAAACCTATACAGGTGAAGGTGATGAAGAGCGGTTTGAAGAAGCGATTGAACGGGTGGGTTCTGTAGCGAAAAATTACCAAACGGACATCGTGTTGTATCAGACACCTGAAGAAAGCCTCCCAGGGGCCACAGATGGCATGGAAGCGATTAAAGAACATGCCATCCGGGTCAATCAGCCATTGAAATTCGACGGCTATGCGGTTTATCAGATGGATTTCCGCGAAAACGAATTAAAGGCGATGACGTTCGATCTGACGAATAAGGAAACAGAAGAATCACTCGGCTCTATGACAGTGGATCTTACAAATCCTGACAAATCCTATGAAATGGATAATGGAGCCAGTGTTGTTCTGCTCGGCTATTACCCTGATTTTTCAGGATTTGAGGACGGTGAACCGCAAACGGCAACACCGGTCCCGAATAATCCCGGATTTCTTGTGAGAATGTTTACCCCGGAAACTCCGGATGGTGAAGTCAGCTTTATCGTCATCCAGAACACGATTGAACCTTTAGGGGAGAATCAGTATAAACTGACATTCCAGGGAGCCGAGACCCGTGACGTTTCAGGGTTGACGATACGCAAAGACAAAACATTGCCGATTCTTGGTCTTGGTGGGCTGATCTTTATGATCGGCGTTGCACAGGGAATGTATTTCAACCATCGCCGCTTTTGGATTCAACAGCAGGCGGATGGTTCAGTCCTACTGGCCGGCCATACAAATAAAAACTGGTTCGGTTTGAAGAAAGATCTTGACCAGGTTTCCGATTATGCCTCACTTCCTCCATATACAGACCAGCAGGAAGAAATCGAGACACAGGAAAAGCTGAAGAAACAGCAGAATGTGGAAGGTGATGAATTGTCATGACAATGGCGGATATTAGTTCGAATTTACTGTACCTCGCTTTCATAGCGTACCTGGTTGCCTCAATCGTTTTTGGTGGGGCGGTCAAAGGCAATAAAGAAGGATCATTCAAATCCGAAGGCCGATGGGGAAACATCGCTTTTATCATCACCATAATCGGATTCCTTTCTCACTTGGGATATTTTATAACCCGTTGGGTGGCTACCGGCCATGCACCACTCAGTAATATGTTCGAATTCACAACAGCTTTCGGCATGACGCTTGTCGGTGGATTCATTGTAATTTATTTACTTTATAAAACGCCGGTGCTCGGCATGTTCGTGCTTCCTGTTGCTTTATTGATTATTGCATTTGCCAGTATGTTCCCGAGAGAGGTCAGTCCGCTGATCCCTGCGCTGCAAACAAACTGGCTGGCGATTCACGTTAGCACGGTTGTTATTGCAGAAGGAGTTCTGGCCATCAGTGCCGGAGCGGGATTAATTTATCTTCTGAAAGTTGTCGATATGAATAAAAAATCAAAACAGCGATTCTGGTTGGAAGCGATGATGTATTCTTTGGTCCTTGTAATTGGTTTTGTCATAGCAAGCAGTTATTTCAACTTAACCGGTTATGAAGCTGAGTTTACCTATGTCGATAAGGATGCCAACGAAGCATCGATTATGTACAATATGCCGCCACTTGTAGGCATGAATGAATTTACTGCTTTAACAGATGGAGCGATGGAGCCATTCTTCGAAACTCCACCCATCATCGACGCCGGGAAAGTTACCACGATTCTGTGGTCGCTGATTGTTGGAACTGTATTGTACTGGATTATCCGCTTGATAGCCCGGAAGCGCATTGCGGCGATATTCAAGCCTTTTGTCAAAAATGTCAATCTCCAACTGATGGATGAAATCAATTACCGTTCAGTAATCATCGGATTTCCGCTGTTTACACTTGGGGCGTTGGTTTTCGCCATGATTTGGGCACAGATTGCCTGGTCACGTTTCTGGGGCTGGGATCCAAAAGAAGTTTGGGCACTTGTCACTTGGCTGTTCTATGCTGCATATCTTCACCTCCGCCTTGGTAAAGGCTGGCAAGGTGAGAAATCGGCCTGGCTTGCTGTGGTAGGGTTTGCCATCATCATGTTTAACCTGGTGGTCGTCAACCTGATAATTGCCGGTTTGCATTCCTACGCTTAATCTCTTGTTCGAATAATTTATTAACCATATGCTATAAAACGAAGCGGGCGGAGAAAAAGCAATATTTTCTCTGTCCGTTTTTCCGGTTTATGGTCAGTATTATATGGAAGAAATCCATTTTTATTTATTTTTGGAAATGTTATCGGTACAATGTAAGAAGAGAAGAAAGTTGGAGGGATTGCAATGTCTGAGGAAATTACAATTTTGGTTGTGGATGATGAAGAAAGGATCCGCAGATTATTAAAGATGTATCTTGAGCGTGAAGGCTATCTTGTCGAAGAAGCAGAAAATGGTGTCCAGGCCCTCGAGATGGCAATTGAAAAGGACTATCATTGCATCCTGTTGGATCTGATGATGCCTGAAAAAAACGGCATTGAAGTCACAAATGAATTGCGCGAAACGAAAATGACGCCGATTATCATGCTGACGGCCAAAGGTGAAGAAGCGAACCGGGTTGAGGGCTTTGAATCCGGCACAGATGATTATATTGTCAAGCCGTTCAGCCCCAGGGAAGTGGTATTGCGGGTCAAAGCGATTCTTCGCCGTTCCTCCGCATATTCCCCTTCCACGAATTCGACCGTTTCAAAAGACCTCGTCGTTTTCCCGCATCTGACGATTGATCATGATGCCCATCGCGTAACGGCGGATGGAACTGAAGTGAACCTGACACCGAAGGAGTATGAATTGCTGTATTTTCTCGCCAAAGCCCCAGACAAGGTATTTGACCGGGAGCATCTGCTGAAAGAAGTTTGGCATTATGATTTCTTCGGTGATTTGCGGACTGTGGATACACATGTAAAACGCCTGCGTGAGAAATTGAACCGGGTTTCCGAATCAGCCGCTAAAATGATAGTAACCGTTTGGGGAGTAGGCTATAAATTCGAGGTTGGCAATGAATAGAATATGGAATAGTGTAGTCGGGAAGCTGTGGGTCACCATACTGCTTCTCGTTTCCTTTGTCCTTTTTATTGTTACTGTGCTACTGTTGGAATTTATGGGTAATTATCACAGTGAAACAGTGGAAGAAACCCTTAATAAGGAAGCTGCTACAATTGCCCGTATTTTTAATGATCATTCGAACCTGGAAATATCCCTGAGTATCATTGACGATATTCTCGGTCCTGAAACAAATGCGGTTATTGCCGAAGTTCCGTATGAAAGCAGTTATTATTTGCATGACGGCATAAATGGCGAAGAGATCCGGGAGAAGATCCTTAACGAACAGGCTTTCCAGAAAGTGTTCGAAAGCGATGAAACGGTGATGAAGCAGATGCTGCTTCCTTCTTTGACTGATGAAGATAGGATGGAATCCTATATCGTTCTGGCGAGCCCTTTGCAGACGAGTGAAGAACTGCATGGAACCGTGTTTATGTACCAATCTTTGGAAGTTATGAATCGGACAGCTGAAAGAACAACCAATATCGTATTCCTGTCTGCCTTTATTGCTTTGCTGCTTACAACGTTTTTTGCATTTTTCCTTTCTTCCCGCATCACTTCACCTCTACGCAAAATGCGTGAAGGGGCATTTGAATTGGCGAAAGGAAATTTTGATACGCGGGTTAAATCCACTTCAAAAGATGAAATTGGTCAGCTTGCAACTGCGTTTAATCAAATGGGGGCACAGTTAAAGCATCATTTGGAAGTCATAAGCCAGGAAAAAGAACAATTATCGAGCATCCTGACATCAATGGCTGATGCTGTCATCACTTTCAATCAGGATAAGACAGTTCTATTGAGCAATCCACCGGCTGAAAAGCTGATGCAGTATTGGGTCCTCAAAAAAACGATTCCTGATGGCAAGCCTTTGCCGGCGGAGCTTGTCCATATGCTTGACCATGTCCTTCATTTTGAGGAGGAGGTCGAGGAAGAACTTGAAATTGAAGGCGACTATTACGCCATCTCCTTCAGCCCGTTATACAGTGGCGAATCAGTCCGCGGTGCTGTAGCAGTGCTTCACAATATGACCGAACAGCATCAACTTGAAAAGCTTCGGGAAGATTTCATCGCCAATGTTTCTCATGAATTGCGCACCCCAATCGCCATGCTGCAGGGCTATAGTGAAGCCATTCTTGACGATGTGGGTGCGACCGAGGAAGAGCGTCGTGAGATGACGAAGATCATCTACGAGGAATCACAGAGGATGGGCCGTCTCGTTACGGATCTGCTGAATCTGGCAAGGCTGGAGTCCGGGCAGATGAGGCTTTATAAAAATGTAGTGCAGATTAATGGAGTTATTGAGCGCATGACTTTGAAATTCTCACAGGCCGCGAAAGAATCAGGAGTCGAATTGCTGTTCGAAACAGAAATCGACGATTGGACCGCAGCAGAACTTGATGAAGACCGAATCGAGCAGGTGATGACCAATCTGATTGACAATGCATTGCGACACACACCGGAAGGCGGACGGGTGATTGTCAGAGCCGGAGAACAGGGTAACTTTGTGAAAATAACCGTCAATGATACCGGATCAGGTATCCCGCCGGAAGATATGGCCTTCGTCTTCGAAAGGTTTTATAAAGCAGATAAAGCACGCACACTCGGCAAGGGTGGAACCGGCCTTGGCCTGGCGATTGCAAGCAATATCGTTAAGGCGCATGGTGGAATGATCGATGTTGAAAGCGAGCTCGGACAAGGGACTTCTTTCTATTTCCTTCTGCCTTTAAAAAAGATGTAACTTTATTCGACAGGAAACGACTAATTTTAAGAACGGGGGGAGTATATGAATGACTCCGTTTTCCACAGGCTATATGACCAATATCATCAGGATGTTTTCCAGTTCCTGATTTACCTGGTCAAAAACCGTCATATCGCTGAAGATCTGATGCATGAAGTGTATATCCGGGTTTTCAAGGCATATGACCGTTTCGAAGGGAAGAGCACAGAAAAGACCTGGCTTTTTTCCATCGCAAAAAATGTAGCAATTGATCATTTCCGTAAAGCTTCGGTTCGCCAGAGGCATGCTATGGAAAATTTTGATTGGGAAACGCAGCAATTGGCCTCTTCTGAACGCGTGCCGGAAGAAATTTCTTTATTGAATGAAGACAAGCTTTCTTTATATAAAGCATTGGATACTTGCACGGGAGACCAGAAAATGGTTGTCATCATGCGCTTTTTCCAGGACTTATCCATAGCTGAAACTGCCGAAATCCTTGGATGGACGGAAGGGAAAGTTAAAACGACCCAGCACCGGGCCATAAAATCCCTGCGCCAAAAATTATCCGTAAAGGAAGGGGGATTGCAAAATGCCGAATAACAAATGGGATGACGATCACATCGAAAATTTGTTAAAGGATTTCCCCGCTATTAAAGATGAACGGCCAAAAGAAGACGTTTATAAACGCCTTCAACAGGCGCATAAACCACAGAAGAAAAAGCCGAAGCACTGGATTCCTTATTTGGTGGCTGCCCTGGCATTTATTACATTCGGCGTCTTGCTGGCTTCCATGCTTGGCCAGAACGGCAATGATTCCGCATTTAATATGAGTGGATCTGAAAGCTCAGAAGAAAGTGCTGATACCAATTCAACGGCTGTTGAAGAAGGCGAGGGCGCTGAATCTGACTCGGCCGAAATGGAATCTTCTGAAGCAGTGGATTCGGGAGAAGGTTCTGACGCAGCTAACTCCACGGAGGAAGCGGGCGAAGAGTCAGAGAGAACGCTATATGCTGAGCAACTCGATGGCATGTCCCTTTTCACAGTCGGGCTAACCGAAAATGCTTTGGTGATTCCGGTTTCCTTCGTGGTCTCGAATGATAAACTGCAGGAGGATTTTGGAACAACCGAAGTGGAAGCTGCTGAACTCTATAACCGCTATGCTGCTGAAATAGATGAAGAAGCTTTAGGATTTGATGATTATCACCCTTATAGCGGCACAATAACAGGGACTGCTGAAGGAATCGAACATACACTGCCCCAAGACCATGCCTATGATATGGCTTCTGCCTCCATGACTGTTTATTTCAATTCGCTGTCAGCAAGCTTTGCGGATGCCGCCCAAATTTCAATTGTTGATGAAGCAGGCAGTCCTGCGAACTTTGATCAGGTGGGACCCATTCAACCGATCAATCCCGCAGCTCAGAGGATTGCTTACTATTCCTATACAACTGCAAACGGCTATGGCTATCTAGTACCCGGCTATGATATGCCGCACGATAATGCAGTGGAAGCACTTACCGCGATGAAATCATCTCCAAATGATCTTTATGTTTCGTTGATGCCGGCTGACTTGGATTATTCAGTTTCTGAAACGGAACAAACGGTTACAGTGGAGTTTAGCGAAACTGTTGATTTCAATTCTTACGAATATCAGGAAGCCTTGCGCATGATTGAAGGCATGGTCCTCACCGCTGATTCATTCGGCAAAGAACTGATGATGGACAATACTGAGGCTGAAAGTTGGGACAGGTTTGATTTCACAAAATCATTGCCGGTTCCAGCAGGAATCAACGTTAAGGATTTTTAATATCGAGAGCGTTGGCGCATTGTAAGCTAAGCTGTTTACAATGCGCCTTTTTTCTATTATCATTATTTTGTAATCCAAATAAAATATCGATTCATCTTCGGGGCAGGGTGCAAGTCCCTACCGGCGGTAATTGAACTCTTGTTCATAAGCCCGCGAGCCGTAAAACGCAGGATTTGGTGAGACTCCAAAGCCGACAGTATAGTCTGGATGGGAGAAGGTGAAGGTGCGGACGTGTGTCGTTTACTGTAAACGGTATGCTTTATTTAATGTGCCTTTTCTCCCTTAAGTGAATTTGCGCTTGAGGGATTTTGCATGTAAACACATATTCCAAGCCTTTCTTCTGGTGAATCACGACAAGGAGAGAGGAATATGAAGAACATAAAATTACAGTCGATGATTGTAATTGGGATGTTGAGCAGTATTTCATTTATATTGATGCTTTTCAACTTTCCACTGCCTGCATTGCCGGCATTTTTAAAAGTGGATTTTAGTGATGTGCCGGCATTGATTGCCGCAATCACGATGGGGCCGGTGGCTGGAATTCTCGTGGCGTTTTTTAAAAATGCTCTGGATTGGCTTTTCCAGGGAAGTCCGACAGGCGTTCCGGTCGGACATATGGCGAATTTCGTAACGAGCATTTTATTTTTCATGCCGGTTTACCTGATATACCGCAAAATTTCAACTAAAAAAGGAATGGCATTCGGCCTTGTTGCAGGTACGCTGACGATGGCTATCGGCATGAGCGTATTGAATTACCTGGTCTTTCTGCCGATGTATACGTACTTCCTGAATATTCCTGCTCAAACGGGCAATGCACTGTTTGGCACCATCGTTCTCGGTATTTTGCCGTTCAATTTGATCAAAGGCATACTGTTGACGTCAGTCGTGCTGCTGATGTTCAGCAGCATGCACAGGTGGATCGAAAAGCAGCGAATGTTTTATCAGTCTTAACAAATCAAAAAAATCAGCGTTTAGCTGAACCGAAATCCATAAAAGCCAGTGTGAAAAAAGCAATCGCTTTTTTCACACTGGCTTTTTCCTGTTTCTGAAAATAAAAAAATGCCCGTGAGATTTTTTCTCAGGGCAGTTGTGACAATCATTTGTCAGTCTTCATATTTTAATGGGTCGCCTTCAAACGGTGTGTCCGAAACTTTGATGGAATCTGTTGGACAGCCTTCGAATGCGTCTTCCATATCTTCTTCCAACTCGTCTGGAACTTGGGTATTTCCCGTGTTATCATCTAGGATAACAAAAGCGATACCTTCATCATCATAATCATAAATATCAGGTGCCGCAGCTCCGCAAGCGCCACAGGCGATACAAGTATCTTTATCGACAATGGTATACTTAGCCATAATCTTATTCCTCTCCTTTATCTCCGAACTAATTCAATTATACTATCGTATTCATTCTAAAGGTGTTTGGTCAGTTTTTCAACCATAAACCGCTAGGGGGCGCAGTCTTGTTATTTGAAGATATTCTTATCAAAATTTTAAAAGCCGTAGATGGCGAGCGGACGATTTCCTCTCCCTATCATCTGCTGAAAGGAAAAAAGTCCGGTCAGACATTGCAGGATATCGGTTATTATAAGCTCTCTCCTTTTTTCGGGATCCTGCCAAGGCTCCAAAAGAAGGAATATGACAAAGCTGTGCAAAATCTCTTCGACAAAGGGTTGATCGTGATTGACGGCCAGGTTGTTCGGGTGACGGAAAAATCCGGAAGCCACAGCCCCGGTCCGAGCTTGTTGAATGGCTGGAAATTCCGGGGCAATGAACACTTGTTCCTGGCTCGGCTGTCGCTCATTGTCCAGTCCCTTTCACATGTTCATCAGGATGTCAGAATATTTGATCCTGTGGTCATCGCGGATGATACCCAGCGCTGGGTAAAAGCTTATCTTTCCAAAATTGACTTTCGTAATTCTGAAAGCTGCCGGAGATTCAGGGATGAAATTGCTGCCAGCCTGGCTCTTGTAAAAGTTGAAGATCAGCCCAAAATGGTCGTGATGCAGCGCCTGTCCGGATACAAAATCGGGGGCCTGACATGGGAACAGATTTCCCGCACAGGTGGATATGGAATCATAGATGTTCAACTGCAGGCGATTGAAACATTGCATGGCTGGATGGAGACGATCGAAGCTGGAAGTTTTCCTTTGCTGAAAGGACTGCTTGAAGGGGTCATTCAGCAGTCGTCGTTGACGGAGACTGCCAGACGGACCCAGAGTTATTTTGAAAATGGCCGGACTCTCGAGGAAATTGCCGCTTTGCGGGGGTTGAAGACCAGTACGATTGAAGATCATTTTGTCGAATTGGCGATGAATGACCCAAGCTTTGATATTCTCGCCTTTATGGAAAGTTCCCGATTGGGCAAAATCATTTCAGTAAGCCAGATGCAAAACACAAAAAGACTGCGGGACATCAAAGAACAGGTGCCTGAAGCAACATATTTTCAAATCAGGTTGGCACTGGCTGCGGAGGGGGTACACTGATGGATTTGGAAAAAACGCTGTTAAATACATATGGCTTCAGCTCATTTCGACCCGGTCAAAAAGAAGTGATCGAAAAAATCCTGTCCGGCCAGGATGTCATCGCACTGCTGCCGACAGGGATGGGCAAATCGATGTGCTATCAGCTTCCTGCCCATTTGCTCGAAGGAAGCGTTCTGATTGTTTCGCCTCTATTGTCACTGATGCAGGATCAGGTGGCGCAACTGAAAAAGATGGGGGAAAAATCTGTCGCAGCAATCAATTCATTCCTCGATCCGCAGGAACGCACAACGGTTCTGAACAATCTGGGCAATTATCGCTTTATTTTCATTTCACCGGAGATGCTCGTACAGCCCTTTATAAAGAACAGGCTTCGTGACATTCAGGTTTCTTTGCTGGTTGCAGATGAAGCCCATTGCATTTCACAATGGGGATTCGACTTTCGCCCGGATTATTTACGGATAGCGGAAATTTTGCCGGTGCTGAATCATCCCCGGGTGCTGGCGCTGACAGCCACTGCGACATCCAAAGTCACAGCGGAAATCATAAAGTATCTGGAAATAACTGATCCCTATATATACACCCATCCGATGGACCGCAAAAACATAGCCTATGATATTCGGAAATTCAATACTGCCAATGAAAAGCTCGAATGGCTGACTCTCTTCGTCAAAACCAATGGAGGGCCGGGCATCATTTATGCGGGAACACGCAAAAAGTCGCAGGAATTATCGCGCTTATTGAACCTTGCCGGAATTCGGGCTGCTTTCTACCATGGGGGCATGGAACACCAGGACCGGATTTTTGTTCAGCAGCAATTTCAGAATGGTGAATTGGAATGGGTCTGTTCAACAAACGCCTTTGGCATGGGAGTCCACATTCCCAATATACGACACGTAATCCATTATCAGATTCCAACTTCCATCGAAGGTTATGTCCAGGAAGTGGGAAGAGCAGGAAGGGACGGTAGCCCGGCACTTGCAACTCTGCTGTATGCCTCAGGAGATGAAGTATTGCTGGAAAGCCTCGTACTCGATGATCTCCCCACGCGAAACGAAATCAGGGAAGTTTATCAAAATGACAACAATGGTGCCTGGTTAGTCGAACAGGGAATTGTCAGAGAAACCTCGTTCAGAGTGATTTCTTACTGGAAAAATCTATTGACGGAAAATGAGACGATCAGCCAAATCGAACAGCAAAAAATTGAAAAAATAAAGCAATCCGCAAAAATTAAGAAACTGGTGGTAATGGACAGTTGCATCAGGGAATATCTGATCGAATGCTTCGATCAGCAGTTGGAAGACAAGCCAAAGAATTGCTGCGTCAACGAGGGGCTGGATTACAGCAGCTTTTTGAAACGGAGCAATGAGGAGGCCATCATCGCTCCTGACACATGGGAAAAACGGCTGAATGCTATTTTATTATGTTAAGTATGTATTATTATGGCATTTACAAATGGGACTTTTTTCGTCATAATAAAGTTATTAGATGAGATAGGGGTAATTTGAGAATGGATAAAAGAAATTATCGGGAATCCTTGGAAAAAGATCGCCAGGAAATCAATGCAGAAAGCACATCCGTCCCGTCACGGAGAGCGCATCGGCAATCGGGGAACCAAAAACCCCAACAGCGCAAAAATCTTTTATTGCCGGCATTATTCTTTATTTTCATCCTTATTCCGGTAACTATCTTAATATATGTAGCTTTTATTTACGAGCCGGATGATACATTGATCGGTGCGGAAAATGACAACGAAGTGAGTTTTGAAAATGTGCCGCCACCTGAAGAATCCGCAGTGATTGTCCCAGAAGAAACTGAAGAGGACGTCGCTGAGGAAACGGATGAAGAGCTGTCCGGTGAAACAGATGCAAAAACAGACGAAAAACCTGAAGAAACTGTAAAAGAAGAAGCGGATGAAGCGCCTGCAGAAAGCGAGAAACCTGCTGAACAGGCAGCTCCTGCCGAAGAAACACCAGCCGTGCAAGCGCCGGAAGAACCTGCCGAAAGTCCAGCGGCCGAAACTAAAACTGTAATTGTTCAACAAAATGAGACTTTATACCGAATAGCCGTCAATAATTACGGAGCATCCGGAGCTGGAGCAGCTGTAGAGAAAATCAAACAGGCTAACGGCTTAAGCTCCAATGAAATTCATGTCGGACAAAAGCTAATCCTTCCTTAATGGAGGATATTCAGTTGTTGAGCCAGAAAAAATAAGGAAAAATAGACAGGAGTGAGCGGATGTTCGTAAAAAGCGCAATGATCAGAAGAGAAAAATGTTATACAGTCAAACCAGGGGATTCTGTCCAAGTCGGGCTGGATTTATTGGAGAAATATTCAGTGGATGCTTTGCCGGTAGTCGAGGGAACTCAATTCAAAGGCATTTTCACCTGGTACCATGCGTATCAAGCATTCTTCAATGCAGGCAAGAGCAAGGAAGAATACATAAGTTCCACCAAAGTGGAAGACATTCTGGTCAACGGGGATGTATACTTGAGCCTGGATGACGTGTATGAGAAGGCTTTGGTTGAATTGAGCGACTTCCCGATTATTGCGGTTGTTGAAGACGGGGAATTCCTCGGTATCGTGACACGCTTCGATCTGGTGAACCAGTTGCAGAGCGCCTTCGGAATGAAGCAATCCGGTTACCGGATCACCTTTACTTCCGTGGAATCAGAAGGCCGGATTGGCCGTCTGGGTGAACTGATCGAGAAATTCAAAGAATCGGTCATCTCACTGGTGACATTCGATGAAACCGATAAAGTTGTGCGCAGAATCGTGCTGAAAATCCGGAAAAAGGATAATATCAACAAGTTCGTCAAAGAACTTGAAAAATCCGGATTCCGTGTACTGGATATTTCAGAAGATTAATAGGAAAATAAAAGGCATAAGCAGAAATTGCTTATGCCTTTTATTGATTGGAGGAGCAGGCACTTGAAATTCTTTATACGGACAAGTATTGCGGCGGCCCTGCTGCTTCTTTTTATGAACAGGAATGCAAATAAGATCAACGAAAAACGGCATGAGGTCCGTCTGGCAACAACAAAAGGATTCCGTCCGTTTCGACTGGTTTTTATAGCAGACATACATAGAAAGAAACTTCCGGAAAATTTCATCGACTTTCCGGTTGACGCAATCATAATTGGGGGAGACCTTACAGAAAAGGGTGTGCCGCTGAAGAGGACGACAAAAAATCTGGGAATATTGACGGACGCGGCACCCGTGTTTTTCATCTGGGGCAACAATGACCACGAAGTGGGTGAACGAAAGCTCCGGACACTACTGGGTTATTTCGATATCAAAATCATGGACAACGAATCCGTTGAATTATTCGGCCAACACAACCTGAAACTGGTAGGCATCGACTTTTTCAGTGGAGCCGAAGACAAACTTGAAAAGGCATTTGCCCAGGTGCATGAGAATGACACTGTTATCTTTGCCTCACACTCACCCTCCATTTTTAAATTTCTGCCAAGCCAAGTAAAAGCGGATTTATCGATGGCCGGCCATACCCATGGGGGCCAGATCAGGTTTGGTAAAGTCGGACTTTACAGTAAAGGATCCATGAAGAAAATTGGCCTAAGATATGAACTTGTCACCAATGGCTACGGAACAACCTCCTTGCCTTTGCGGCTTGGGGCGGAGGCGCAATACCATGTGTTGGATATTTCACCGCGGTTAAACGGCGGTCATCAGTGAGTGCGAATTGATCTGGAAATTTTGTGTGTTTTTATTTAAAAAGAAATGTCATAGGCAGGAGTTGGCTTGAATGGAAAAGACAGATGTCATCATTATCGGCGGAGGCCCTTGTGGCCTTTCTGCCGCCATCGAATTAAAAAAAGCCGGGCTTCAGGCGATAGTCATTGAGAAAGGCAATGTGGTCAACACAATTTATCAATATCCGACCCATCAGACTTTCTTCAGCTCCAGTGAGCGATTATCGATTGGAGACATCCCTTTTATAACGGAAGAAAGAAAGCCAAGAAGAAATCAGGCACTGGTTTATTACCGCAATGTGGTAACGATGGCCGGTATTGATGTAAGGCCATATGAAACGGCGATATCTGTGGAAAAGGAAGAAGAGTTCGTCATCACAACGACAAAAGGCGTCTACCGCTCAAAATATCTGGTGGCAGCAACAGGTTATTATGACCAACCGAATAGGCTGGAAGTCGAAGGTGCGGAACTGCCAAAAGTGATGCATTACTTCAAGGAAGGCCATCCTTATTTCAATCAGGATGTATTGGTGATCGGCGGCAAGAATTCAGCGGTGGATGCTGCGTTGGAATTGCATAAAGCCGGCAGCCGGGTCACTGTTTCCTACCATGGAACCAGTTATTCCAAAAGTATCAAACCGTGGATCCTGCCGGAGTTCGAGGGATTGGTCCGCAACGGCGAGATACGGATGCTGTTCGATTCAATGATTGACCGGATTACAGAAGATAAGGTTGAACTCACAGTAGATGACAGAATAGAATTCTTAAAGAATGATTTTGTTTTTGCAATGATCGGGTATCACCCGAACCATGAATTTCTCCGGAGCATGGGCATCGTGATAGATCCGGCAACCGGGCGTCCCGAATTTAATGAGGAGTCCATGGAAACTGGAGTGGACGGTCTTTTTGTAGCGGGTGTGATTGCAGCGGGCAATAATGCCAATGAAATCTTCATTGAAAACGGCCGCTTTCACGGACAGCAGATTGCACAAGCGATCCGTGCGAGTGAATCCGGGGCATAAAATTGACGTCCTTAAATGGGATAAAAGAATTTGGAGTAAACAGCATCGAAGGGAGTTTTATAATATGAAGAAAAAAGTATCTTTGATTACAACTGGGGGCACAATTGCCAGCCGAGAAATTTCAAAAGGGCTGCTGAAGTCCGGCGCAATTTCCGGTAAGGAGCTGGCAGAACTGTGCCAACTTCCTGATGACATCGAAGTAAAAGTGATAGATATTTTCCAGTTGCCGAGCATGCATATCGGTTTTGAACAGATGCAGGAACTTCAGGCAGCTGTCCAACTGGAATTTCAGGATCCCTCCGTAAGCGGTGTCGTGGTGACGCACGGAACGGATACCCTGGAAGAAACCGCCTTTTTCATTGATTTGACAATAGACGACAGCCGGCCTGTCGTAGTCACGGGTTCACAGCGGGCACCGGAGGAAGTCGGAACGGATGTTTATTCGAATCTGCGGAATTCAATATATGCGGCTGTTGATCTTACGCTTCATGATGTGGGGACAGTAGTTGTTTTCAATGAAAGAATTTATTCAGCGAAATATGTTAAAAAGGTGCATTCAAGCAATCTTCAAGGATTTGATTCTTTTGGACATGGCTATTTAGGGATTATTGACAATGACAAAGTCAGAATTTATCAGAAACCGATACACCGTGAAATACATATGCTTACTGAAAGTTTGCCGCGGGTTGATATCATCAAATGTCATTCGGGCCAGGATGGTTATATGGTTGATATGCTCGTGCAGGGAGGAACGGCGGGAATTGTGCTGGAAGCAGCTGGAAGAGGCCAGGTATCGCCTTATATGGTCGATTCGATTGCGCAAGCGGTGGAATCAGGCGTTTGGGTGATCCTGACGACCAGTGCTGAAGAAGGGAATGTGTACCCATCATACGGTTACCCTGGCAGTGCCCATGATTTAATGGCAAAAGGCGTCTTTCTTGGAAGTGATTACGACAGCAAAAAAGCCCGCATCAAACTGGCGGTTGTGTTGGCTTCAGCCGGAACAGTGGATGAACTGACATTTTCCGTCTAAACGGTGTTCTTTCTTTTAACTGGGTAAATCTTCACTGTATACCGTGATATACTGAAACTACTTTGTGCAAAGGAGCATCACGATGATAATTTTATTAACTGCAGCGATAGCTCCCAGCCTGGCATTATTTAGTTATTTTTATCTGCGGGACCAGTTTTCACAAGAGCCTTCGAAATTATTGTTCCAGAGTTTCATATATGGTGCTGTGCTGACGTTTCCGATTCTTTTCCTGCAATTTGTTTTCAAGGAAGAAGAAGTATTCAGCAATATAATGGTAACCAATATTTTGTTCCCAAGTCTTATTGAAGAGTTTTTCAAATGGCTGGTTTTGCTGATTGCCATATTCAGGCACGTGGATTTTGAAGATCCCTATGACGGCATATTATATGGCGCGAGTGTATCACTCGGCTTTGCAACAATAGAAAACATTCTTTATCTGCTTGAATTTGGAACAAATATTGCCTTTATCAGGGCATTGCTTCCGGTTTCAAGCCACGCCTTATTTGGAGTGGTGATGGGCTATTATCTAGGGAAAGCCAAATTTTCCCGTGATGGGGCCGAGCATAAATGGCTTTTTCTGGCATTATTCATCCCATTCACTCTTCATGTCCTCTATAACGCCAGTCTCTTTTTTAATGATAATATTTTGGCAGGAGCCGCTCCATTTATGCTGTTCCTGTGGTGGTTCGGCTTGAGAAAAGTAAAAGAAGCCCACTTGCTGTCATTGTCACATTATCATCAGAAAAATTCCAAAATGCCCTGAATTCCCGGCCGTAAAAAATCGGCCCGGAGATTTCGGGCTTTTTTCTTTGTCCAGTATTCGAATCATATAATCTGCAGTGCTCCTGTCCCTGCATCGCTGCGCTAGCTTCGTCGCAAAGAGTCGGCCGAACTACCTTCGTCCAACTCTTAGCTGAACGGGCGCAGTCGCTTTTCTGTGTCCAGACTCCAGCGGCCCAGCTCTTCGGGTTGTAAGCCGGCCCGGCTATGCGGCAAAGAAAGCCGCTTCGCTGTTCCGTCTTACGCCTTTCAGAGCTTAGCGGGCGCTGTCGCTTTTCTTATGTTAAAATATGTTGAATACATATGATGAGGTGACTTTTTTGACGAAAACCATACAAATAGCGCTCGACGGCCCAGCTGCGGCCGGAAAGAGCACAATTGCAAAAATAGTGGCAGAAAAACTGGGCTACATATATATCGATACAGGAGCTATGTACCGTGCCATTACATTGAAGGCATTAAATGCGGGGATCGATTTGGCAAGCAGTGAAGAAACCGGCCGGCTGCTGATGGACACACAAATCGATTTGCAGCCCACGGAAGCGGGCCAGCTTGTTTTCCTGGACGGCAAAAATGTCACAGAAGATATCCGTTCACAAGCAGTCACAAAATCGGTATCTCAAATCGCTTCACACGAATCCGTCAGGAAACGGATGGTCGAGCTGCAGCAACAGCTTGCGTCGGGAAGAGGAGTGGTGATGGATGGCCGTGATATCGGAACCCAGGTTCTACCGAATGCTGAGCTGAAAGTATTCATGTCTGCTACGGTTGCAGAACGTGCTAGGCGCAGATATGAAGAAAATAACATAAGGGGCTTTGATACCCCGATTGAAGTTTTGCAGGAAGAAATTGCTGCGCGCGATAAAATGGACAGTGAAAGGGAAGTTTCCCCGCTGTGCCAGGCTGAGGATGCCTTATACCTTGATACGACAAATCTTACAATCGAGCAGGCGGCAACAGATATTTTAAAACTAGCAGAAGAAAGGTTGAACTGATGTGAATTTATATACGTTTGGAAAAGCATTGGTCAAAACTGCATTAACCCCCCTTTACCGGTTTGAAGTACTCGGGACGGAAAAATTTCCGCAACAGGGTGGAATTCTTCTCTGCTCGAATCATATACACGCACTTGACCCGCCGGTAGTGGGAATGACCTCGCCGCGGACAGTGCATTTCATGGCTAAAGAAGAATTATTTAAATTACCGGTTCTCGGCCGGCTTCTGCCGCAGGTCAACGCATTTCCGGTAAAACGGGGAATGAGCGACAGGGAAGCGTTGCGGAGTGCTCTTCGCATCCTGAAAAACGGCGATGTGGTCGGATTGTTTCCGGAAGGCACCAGATCCACTGACGGCGTATTGAAAAAAGGGTTGAGTGGTGCCGGATTTTTTGCGCTGAGAGGCAATGCCGATGTGATGCCCTGCGCCATCATCGGACCTTATAAACCGTTCCGCAAAGTAAAAGTGGTCTACGGCGACCCTGTTTTGATGGAGCCGTTCCGGGAACAGAAAGCCTCAGCGGAAGAAGTAACAGCGGTAATCATGGCAAGCATCCAGAAACTTCTTGACGAAAACACGAAATAATAAGGGTTAATTTTTGTTTTTATTAGAGAATTCGAATAAAATAGAAATTGGATAGTTTGTGAAGGAGGGCTACTTATGTCTGAGGAAATGAACATGATGGAAAACGGTGAGTTCCAAACCGGAAGTCACGTCAAAGGTACAGTTGCTAAAATTGAAGAAAAAGCGGTAACCGTAACAATCGAAGGTGCTCCTTTTGAGGGAGTTATTCCAATCAGTGAGTTATCGAGCCTCCACATTGAAAAAGCGTCGGATTCAGTTCAAGTTGGAGATGTACTTGATCTGGTGATTACGAAAGTGGAAGACGAAAACTTTGTTTTATCCAAACGCAAAGTGGATGCCGAACAAGCATGGGACCAACTGGAAGAGAAATTCAATTCCGGTGAAATCATCGAAGCAGAAGTGAAGGATGTCGTTAAGGGTGGACTTGTAGTCGATCTGGGCGTCCGCGGATTTGTTCCGGCTTCTCTCGTAGAAGATTTTTTTGTTGAATCGTTCGAAGATTACAAAGGCAAAGTGATGACTTTTAAAATAGTTGAAATGGAAAAAGAGAATAATCGTTTGATCCTTTCCCACCGAGCAGTTGTGGAGAAGGAAAAAGAGTCCCATAAAGTAGAAGTGATGGAAAAAATCGAGGCTGGCGATGTGATCAAAGGTAAAGTCCAGCGCATCGCTTCGTTTGGAGCGTTTGTGGATATTGGCGGAGTGGATGGCCTTGTTCATATTTCCCAACTTTCCCATGAGCATATCGACCAGGTGTCGGATGCAGTCACAGAAGGCCAGGAAGTTACCGTTAAAGTGCTGTCAGTGGACCGCGATGCGGAACGGATTTCCCTGTCCATCAAAGATACATTGCCGGGACCGTGGGATGCAATTGAAGATAATGCGCCAAAAGGTTCAGTTCATACCGGCAAGGTGAAACGTCTTGTAAGCTACGGTGCTTTTGTTGAGGTTCTCCCTGGTGTGGAAGGGCTCGTGCATATTTCCCAAATCGCCCATAAGCACATCGCTACACCTAATGAGGTGCTCAGCGAAGGTGAGGAAGTTCAAGTGAAAGTTCTGGACGTCAATAAAGAAGATAAACGCCTGTCATTGAGCATCAAGGAACTTCAGGAAAAAGAAGGTGAGCATGATTTTTCCGATTACCAAATGCCGGAAGAATCCAGCGGCTTCTCCATCAGCGATGTTATCGGCGATAAATTGAAAGGATTCAAATCCAAGTAAATGTCGAGAGCTCAGCGAAAGATGGACCATATCAATTATGCGTTATCCACAGGCCAGGGAACCGGCACTATGTTTGATGACATTCGTTTTGTCCATCAGGCGTTGCCAAATCTTGGTGTTGACGATATTGATCTGCGCCCGGAAACAGGTGATTTGAACTTAAAATCACCTGTTTTTATTAATGCTATGACAGGCGGCGGCGGAGAACAGACCAAAAAAATGAATGCCATTTTTGCAAGAACAGCCAAGGAAACCGGAATGGCAATGGCGGTAGGCTCCCAAATGTCGGCCATAAAAGATCCTTCTGAAAGGGCGTCTTTTGCGGTAGTCCGGAAAGAGAATCCGAATGGCGTAATTTTTGCGAATCTCGGCAGCGAAGCAAGCTTAGAGCAAGCAAAGGAAGCTGTTGAAATTCTTGAGGCAAACGCATTGCAGATCCACTTGAATGTTGTACAGGAATTGACGATGCCGGAAGGCGACCGTGACTTTAAGGGAGCGTTGGAGAGGGTTGGGCTGATTTCTGAATCACTGCAAGTGCCGGTGATCGTAAAAGAAACCGGTTTCGGAATCTCCTATGAAACTGCTGTGAAATTGGCTGGTACCGCAGTATCTGCAATCGATGTCAGCGGCTATGGCGGCACGAATTTCGCTAAAATTGAAAATCAGCGGCGTTCAAAAAAACTTGAATACTTTCAGGACTGGGGCATTCCGACAGCCGCTGCAATTGTTGAGGTCAAAAATGCATTCCCTGGAACCGTACTGGCTTCCGGAGGAATCAGGGATGCCCAGGATATGGTGAAAGCATTTCTGCTTGGAGCCGATGCAGCAGGGCTGGCGGGTTCCTTCTTAAAGCTTGCCGTGGAAGAAGGTGAAAGCCGGCTGATAGAGAGCGTCATTGAGCTTCATGAAGACCTGGCGATGATGATGACGGCCCTCGGAGCAGCTTCCATTCGCGACCTCCGTAATTGCCCTGCAGTTGTATCAGGCAATTTGGCCAATTATCTTATTGCGCGGGGTTTTAACCCGGCTGCTTTCGCCCATTCCGGGAAAAACTGAATATTGCACGTTCGGGGGAGGATGGATATTTACGAGATGCCATCCTCTTTTTCGTGTATAATAGGCATATTAGAAGTGGAAGGATGAAATTATTATGTCAAAACCGACAGTAGCAATAGTCGGCCGGCCGAACGTAGGCAAGTCTACGATTTTTAATCGTATAGTTGGAGAGCGTGTTTCGATCGTGGAAGATATTCCAGGAGTAACGCGTGATCGTATTTACAGTTCTGCAGATTGGCTGACTCATGAATTCAATATTATAGATACAGGAGGCATCGACCTTCGTGACGAACCGTTTCTTGAACAGATTCGGCAGCAGGCGGAAATCGCCATGGACGAAGCCGATGTCATCATTTTCCTTGTAAACGGCCGGGACGGTGTTACCGTACAGGACGAACAAGTCGCAAAAATTCTTTTCCGTGCAAAAAAACCCGTCATTCTGGCGGTCAATAAAATCGACAACCCGGATATGAAACCGATGATCTATGATTTCTACACCCTGGGCATGGGAGAGCCATATCCGATTTCCGGTTCACACGGTCTCGGACTTGGTGATCTACTGGACGAAGTTGCCAAAAACTTCCCGGAAGAGGACGAAGGCGATTACCCTGATGACGTTATTAAATTCTCGTTGATCGGACGGCCGAATGTCGGCAAATCATCTTTAGTCAATTCTTTCCTTGGGGAAGAGCGTGTTATCGTCAGCGAAGTGGCTGGAACGACCCGAGATGCAATTGATACACAATATGAATATGAGGACCAGCCTTATGTCATTATCGATACAGCAGGCATGCGCAAAAAAGGGAAAGTATACGAATCCACTGAAAAATACAGTGTCCTACGTGCTTTGCGCGCCATTGAACGGTCTGACGTTGTTCTGGTAATTCTGAATGCGGAAGAAGGCATACAGGAGCAGGACAAGAAGATTGCCGGCTATGCACACGAAGCAGGAAAAGCAATTATCATCGTTGTAAACAAATGGGATGCCATCGAGAAAGACGAAAAAACCATGAATGTATTTTCTCGCAAAATCCGTGAACATTTCCTGTTCCTGGATTATGCACCGATCATGTTCGTTTCCGCTATAAGCGGCAAACGCGTCCACAGCATTCTGCAAACGATCAACAAAGTGAATGAAAACCATTCACGCCGAATCCAATCCAGTATTTTGAATGAAGTTATCGCAGATGCGGTGGCAATGAACCCTGCACCATCGGATAAAGGCCAAAGATTGCGTCTGTATTATGTGACACAAGTGGCGATTCAGCCGCCAACGTTCGTGGTTTTTGTCAACGAGCCTGATTTGATGCATTTCAGTTATGAGAGATTTCTTCAAAATAGAATACGCGAAAGTTTTGATTTCGAAGGCACACCCCTCCGTCTTATTACCCGTGCCCGCACTTAATGCGATAAAGGTGGTTGAATAACTATGGAAAAGGTTACCGTTTATGGAGCCGGAAGCTGGGGCACGGCGTTAAGCTATGTTCTGGCGCAAAATGGCCACGATGTCCTCTTGTGGTCGCACCGGGCTGAGCAGGCAGACGAAATAAACCGGCATTCAAATGAACGTTATTTGAAAGGCGTAATGCTGCCTGAAAGTCTGAAAGCTACCAGCAACCTGGAAGAGGCCGTCCGACATGCGAACGTGCATGTGTTGGCTGTGCCGACGAAAGCGATGCGGGAAGTCAGTTCAGATATTGCAGAACTTATTGAAAAACCTTCACTTTTCATCCATGTTTCAAAAGGCATTGAACCGGACTCGCTTAAACGGGTCAGCGAACTTATTCGTGAAGAAATTCCGGAACAATGGATAGAGGATCTGGTGGTCTTATCGGGTCCGAGCCATGCAGAAGAAGTTGTGTTGGAGCGTCCGACGACCGTCACTGCCGCCTGTGAAAATACAGACTCAGCGGAACGGGTCCAGGATTTGTTCATGAACCAATATTTCCGTGTGTACACGAATACGGATGTGATTGGCGTTGAAATAGGTGGAGCGTTGAAAAACATCATCGCTCTGGCAGTGGGAATCACTGATGGCCTGGGCCTTGGCGACAATGCCAAAGCGGCCATCATGACTCGCGGACTTGCAGAAATAGCCCGTCTGGGTGTTAAGATGGGAGCTACGCCGTTGACGTTCTCTGGCCTTACTGGTGTTGGCGACCTGATTGTCACGTGCACAAGCCAGCATTCGCGGAATTGGCGGGCAGGCAACATGCTTGGCAAAGGGAAATCACTGGATGAAGTGCTCGAAGAGATGGGCATGGTAGTCGAAGGAATCCGGACTACGAAAGCTGCACATCAAATGGCGAAGGCCTATGATGTTCCGATGCCGATAACAGAGGCGCTTTACAGCGTTTTGTTTGAAAATGTTCCAACAGAAGAAGCAGTGGGGCATTTGATGGGCCGCATGAAGAAAAATGAGATGGAAGACCTGATAGATTTGCTTTAATGCCTGAAAAAAGAAGTGGCCGACTGTTGCCACTTCTTTTTTATCTTTTTTCGGAAAAAGCCATTCAGCCACAGCTGCAAATTGTCTGCGTACTGTCATATTCTCTGCAGCCAATAGGGCTTTTGTTATGCTATACTATTGACTGAAACTGAACGAGAGGCGGCTGTTTTATGGATGCATTGGAAAGAATGTGGGTATCATTTGCCGGAATAGCTTTTTTGATAATTTCTATGGGAATGATTTACGTAAGCAGATACAAATTGAATAATGGAATACTGAAATTTATTTTTGCCCTGGTTGCTTATGTTTTGCTGATACTTGGATTCGTCATTATGGTTTTCACGGTTTTCAGCGGACCAACCGGCGGCGCATGAGGTGAAGATAATGAAGAAAACATCTTTTTTCTTACTGCTGGTATCAGTCACGCTTTTCTTGAGTGCCTGCATGTTGCCTGAAAGTGAAAGAGCGGAAAATCAGATTCCGTATGAAGATCAATTGATCTCGGTTCAAAATGCAGTTAATCAATATCGCAATGCAAGCGGTGGATTATTGCCGATTAAAACGAGGGACATGGATGTTGACCAATTTATCAAGTATCCGATTGATTTTTCGAAGATAGTACCCGATTATATGGCGGAAATTCCTTCGAATGCATTTGAAACAGGAGGAATCTTTCAGTACGTCCTGATGGATGTTGAAGAAAATCCGACAGTCAAATTGGTGGATCTGCGCACCGCCGAAGCTATCCGGTCTGTGAACATCCGAAAAAGTGCGAATGGCGGACGGGCTCCGATTGAAGAGACAATCGCAGATAATGTCTATAAATTTAATTATAATGCGATGGGCTTCAAGGAAGATCCGACTGCCATCAGTCCATACAGCGGAAGAAATCTGCCGCTTGTGGTAACGGGACGTGGGGAAATTTATGTCGATTATTCGATGGATCTCTACACCGCTCTGCAGGAATACGATGGGGAATTGGAAGAAGGACAGGACATTCGTTTTCTTCTTTATGAAGACCATGCAGTTTTGCCCGCATATTCTCTGCCTTACACCATCGATGAAAACCGGGAGCCGATATTCCTGAAAGAGTAGGAAATGTTGTTTTAACACGGTTTTTGATAGAAAACCACTGTTTTTAGAATATTTTGTCAGTATTTGTCCTTAAACTGCTGAAACCGCGGTATTAGTGGTTGCTAAGCGTTTTTCGATGTGATACTCTTTTTACAGGATTGATGGTAAACATCCCCTTTGAGAGGAGGTGAATAGCATGAACAAGACTGAATTAGTAAACTCTGTTGCTGAAGCAGCTGAGCTTTCCCGTAAAGATGCCGCTAAAGCAGTTGACGCTGCTTTTGAAGCGATTCAAGGCGCATTAACTAATGGTGATAAAGTACAGTTGATCGGTTTCGGTAACTTCGAGGTACGCGAACGCGCTGCCCGTAAAGGACGCAACCCACAAACTGGTGCTGAAATCGAAATCGCTGCAAGCAAAGTCCCTGCATTTAAACCAGGTAAAGCGCTTAAAGACGCAGTGAAGTAAGCCACAGTGCTGTACATAGAATGGCTCCGCCGGAATGCAGATTCCGCTGGGGCCATTCTTTTTAATTGTCCAGAGCCAGTTTTGAACAGGCGTCAATTTTGCGAAACAAGCCCTCATATGCTAAGATTCTTATGCTAAGATGGTTGAGTGAACAAAGAGCCAGGCATTAATGCGGCGAATGAAAGCGCAATCCTGGACTGGACAAAATTGCTGGAGATTTAAAATCAATTAATAATGGATGAAGCAGGAATTACATATAAAAAGAGTGTGAACGAAATCGTCTTTTACAGGAGGAACCAATGTGACCGATACGGAAATGCAGAATGTTGATCTGGAAAAAATTGAAAAGGCTGTTTCGATGATTTTGGAAGCGGTCGGTGAAGATACTTCACGCGAGGGCCTGCTTGACACTCCTAAGCGGGTGGCGAAAATGTACGCGGAAGTGTTTTCCGGGCTGAAAGAAGATCCGAAAGAATATTTCAAGACTGTTTTTCATGAAGGCCACGAAGAATTGGTTTTGGTGAAGGATATTCCGTTTTACTCCATGTGCGAACATCATCTGGTGCCGTTTTTCGGCAAAGCTCATATCGCTTATATTCCTCGGGACGGCGTTGTTACAGGGTTGAGTAAATTGGCGCGTGCAGTTGAAACGGTCGCAAAACGGCCACAACTGCAGGAGAGGATTACCTCTACGATTGCCGATTCGATGATGGACACCCTAAACCCTCATGGCGTCTTCGTGATGGTGGAAGCGGAACATATGTGCATGACGATGCGGGGCATTAAGAAGCCGGGCGCAACAACCATAACCGCAGTTGCACGCGGGGTTCTTGAAACCGACGCCATCAAACGTTCAGAAGTCATTACGTATATCAATAAAAATTAAAAAATGGAAAGCGGGCGACAACATGGCTCAAACTGAATACATTGTGATCCGTGCTCAGGAAGATGGCGTCAATGTCATCGGATTGACTCGGGGAAATGATACAAAATTCCATCATACAGAAAAATTGGATAAAGGCGAAGTGATGATTGCCCAGTTTACCGAGCATACATCTGCGATGAAAATACGAGGCAAAGCGGAGATTCATTCTGCCCATGGCATGGTCGAAAGTGAAGCCAAGAAATAGGGCCTAATGGGTGAAGCAGGGGCCAGGGCTGTGTTATACTTATGTAGAACTAATGTAGAATTTCTAAATAACGAATGGAGCACGCGGTATGAATGACATACAAATACATTCGAAAATCACTTTAATGGAAATCGACGTCCTGCAGGCATTGCATCAGCGGACGCTCGAAAAATATACAGCTGGCCCATCAATTGACCGGGCACGCTTGTTCTTTTTGTTATTGCCTTTTTTTGACGGAAAACAATGGTCTGAGGATGTGGAGGATTCTGCTAAGACAGTGGCAATCGTCTATGCCGCGCTTCATGCCCATGATCAGGTAAAAGAGGATTCTCCAATAAGCAAGAGCCAGCAATTGACGGTGTTGGCTGGTGATTTTTACAGTGGAATCTATTATCAAATGCTGAGCAACACGAATAACATAAAGCTGATCCAATTATTGGCCAGCGGCATTATTGCCGTCAGCGAGAAAAAAGCTACACTCTTTGAGAAAACAGCCATGTCTGCCGCCGGTGTGGAATCGGCTGCAGAGGTTATTGAGACGCGGTTATTGAGCATTTTCTATGATCATTACGGATACTCCCAATACAAAGCGATTTCAGTACCAGCTATGGAATATGTTTATTTCTCGCAGCAACTGGATTTTTTGCGGGAGGGCATAGAGACCAATATTCTGCGCAAGCTGAATCTGGCTTTGCCTCTGCCACTCTACTCAGAGCGCTGGATTCTTGATAAATTGGATTCGCTCCACAGTGAACTGACAAAGGCTTTGGAAATCCATCCCATGGATTATCGCCTTAAGAATTTTATGCTCCATCAAATCACTCCGCATCAGCATTTAGCTGAACAGCTTACCCGAGAAGGATGACCGAGATGCCAAAAACCAAAGAACAGCGAGTACACGAAGTGTTCGAAAAAATATCAACAAACTATGACCAGATGAATTCGGTCATCAGTTTCCAACAGCACAATAAATGGCGCAAAGACACCATGCACAAAATGCAGGTCGCACCTGGCGCATCGGCAATCGATGTATGTTGCGGAACCGCGGACTGGACCATTGCTCTAGCAGAAGCCGCCGGAGAAGAGGGGCGGGTTGTCGGCCTTGATTTCAGCCAGAATATGCTGAATGTGGGCATCGACAAAACAAGCCATCTTCCCCAAGTCCAATTGGTGCAGGGCAATGCGATGTCACTGCCGTATCCGGATAATACATTCGACTTTGCGACAATCGGTTTCGGCTTGCGCAATGTGCCTGATTACGAACAAGTTCTTTCCGAGATGCACCGGGTTCTTAAACCGGGTGGCATGATTGCGTGCCTGGAAACTTCTCAGCCGGAAAGCTTCCTTTTTAAACCGTTTTTCCGATTTTATTTCCGGTTTATCATGCCGGTATTCGGTAAACTGTTCGCCAAAAGCTATAAAGAGTATTCGTGGCTGCAGGAATCAGCAAAAGAATTTCCGGGAATGAAGCAGCTGGCCAAGCTGTTTTCTGATGTCGGTTTTGAAAAGGTTAAATACAAGCCTTATACGGGCGGAGCAGCAGCGCTTCATATGGGCATCAAAAAAGTAAAGTAGCGGGAGAAGGTTTTTAAGTGGAAAAGGTGAAATTGAAATTGCTCTATTCCGACCTTAGACCGGAATTGGAAATGATTGAAAAAGAATTAGAAGTCGCAGTGGATTCCAATTCCCTCCTCCTTAATGAAGCTTCCCTACACTTATTGCAGGCCGGAGGAAAGAGAATCCGGCCTGTTTTTGTTTTGCTTGCTGGAAAATTCGGCGATTATAATGTCGAAGTGATGAAGCAGGTGGCGGTTCCGCTTGAGTTGATCCATATGGCTTCCCTTGTCCATGACGATGTCATAGACGACTCCGAGATGAGGCGGGGACAGGCCACGGTGAAAGCACAGTGGAACAATAGTGTAGCGATGTATACAGGCGATTTCATCCTGGCACGAGCTTTGGAATATATCACCGTAATTGAAGATCCGAAAATCCACGGCATACTTTCAAAGACGATGATTGAAGTGTGCCGGGGTGAAATTATTCAAATCGAGGATAAGTTCAAATTGGATCAGACTGTGCGCGATTACCTGCGCCGCATCAAACGTAAAACAGCTTTGCTTATTTCTTCAAGCTGCGAACTGGGTGCAACTGTTTCAGGGACGGATGCGGAAACTGCCGCACGCTTGCGCAGGTTCGGCTATTTTATCGGTATGTCGTTCCAGATAACGGACGACATACTGGATTTCACTTCTTCGGATGAAGAGCTCGGGAAACCTGCAGGCAGCGATTTTATTCAGGGGAACATCACTTTGCCGGTCCTTTTTGCCCGCAGGGATCCTGAGATTTATAGGAAATTAAAAGAATCGCTCGGCAAAGATATGACTGACAGCGAGCGCATGGAAATTGTCAAAATGATTCGCAGCAGTCCGGCTTTGCAGGAAGCGAAAGCTATCAGCGATCAGTATCTGAACAAAGCATTAAAAGAGCTTTCCCAATTGCCGAAAGGCCAGGCCAATAAAACGATGCGGAAGATCGCTATGTTTATCGGCAAGCGAAAGTTTTAAACCGGGAGTTGACAAACCGCTCCAGAATGATAGTATTTTTTAAGGTGGGCAACGTTTGCCCGAGCTTTTAATAGAGGAGTGTTCATTAATGGAAAAAACATTTTTAATGGTTAAACCCGATGGTGTGCAACGCAATGTAATCGGAGAAATCGTCGCTCGATTCGAGAAAAAAGGCTATAATCTGGTTGGTGCTAAATTGATGCTGATTCCAACTGAGTTGGCAGAACAGCATTACGGCGAGCATAAAGAACGTCCTTTCTTCGGTGAATTGGTTGAATTCATCACTTCAAGCCCTGTATTCGCAATGGTTTGGGAAGGCGAAAACGTTATTTTGACTGCACGTCAAATGATGGGCGCTACAAACCCTAAAGATGCAACTTCAGGAACAATTCGCGGCGACTTCGCAGTCACTGTCGGCAAAAACATGATCCACGGATCAGATTCTGCTGAAAGCGCAGAGCGTGAAATCGGCTTGTTCTTCAAAGAAGAAGAATTGGTATCATACGAAAAAACAATGAGCAGCTGGGTTAACTAATCCAATTGACAGAGTTGAAAGAGGCAGCCTTCGGGTTGCCTCTTTTTATTTCCCTTTATTTCCAAATTATCAAAGCATACCGGCTTAGTTCACTTTCTTCGAATTTTCATATAGAATTGATGAAATATTATATGTTATAGTGATACATAAATACTTTAGTGCGTTGAAGGGGGAAAGCGTTTATGCGTTATTTAACAGCAGGAGAATCACATGGACCGCAATTGACAGCTATTATCGAGGGCTTGCCGGCACAAATGCCATTGACAGCGGAAATGATCAACAAAGAATTAAAAAGACGGCAGGGTGGCCACGGCCGCGGCAGAAGAATGCAGATTGAAACGGATACGGTGGAAATCGTTTCTGGAGTAAGGCACGGCAAGACGCTTGGTTCACCGGTTGCACTGGTTGTCAAAAACGATGACTGGAAGCATTGGACGAATATTATGGGCATTGAACCGATTGAGGAAACAGATGAAGTGAAACGCAAAATCTCGCGCCCGCGTCCCGGACATGCCGATTTGAACGGCGGATTGAAATATGGCCACCGCGACCTTCGCAATGTGCTTGAGCGGTCTTCTGCACGTGAGACGACGGTCCGCGTGGCGGTTGGCGCTGTAGCCAAGCAGCTTCTATCGCAACTCGGCATTGAAATGGTGTCCCATGTCACAGAAATCGGCGGCATCAAGGTTAATCCCGACAGCTATATCGGAAAATCGGTGGCAGAAATAAGAGAAGCTGTGGAGAAGGATGCAGTTTATTGCGCAGATCCTTCTGTCACTCAGCAAATGACCGATTTGATCGATGAAACGAAGAAAAATGGCGATTCAATCGGCGGCACCGTGGAAGTGATTGTGGAAGGAATGCCTGCGGGTATCGGCAGTTATGTCCACTATGACCGGAAACTTGATGCGAAGATGGCGGCTGCCGTGATGAGCATCAATGCTTTTAAAGGCGTCGAGTTTGGCCTCGGTTTTGAAATGGCGCGTAAACCGGGAAGTGAAGTGCACGATGAAATCCTGTGGAATGAAGAACAAGGATACACGAGAAAAACAAATAATCTTGGCGGCTTCGAAGGCGGAATGACGACCGGCATGCCGATCGTTGTCCGCGGTGTCATGAAGCCGATCCCAACCTTATATAAACCGCTTCAAAGTGTGGACATTGAAACAAAAGAGCCTTTCCAGGCAAGCATCGAACGTTCAGACAGCTGTGCTGTACCGGCTGCTTCCATAGTTGCCGAACATGTTGTGGCGTGGGAAGTTGCCAATGCGTTGCTTGAGCAATTCGATGCCGACCAATTGCCGCGGCTGCAGGACAATATCGCGAACTACCTGAGCTATACAAAGGAGTTCTGACAATATGAAGACGTTGACAGTGGAAGCAGCTCATCCTTATCAAGTCCATATTGGCTACGGAGCATTAAACGTACTGAAGGAACAATACAGCGAGATTCTCAATAATGCCGATCGAATCGGCATCATTGTAGATGAAACTGTTGCAACATTGCATTTGGACCATTTCAAAACGCAGCTGGATGGTTCTGAAAAGGTAAAATACAAAGTGATTCCATCTGGAGAACAGGCTAAATCCATCGCTACTTATATGGATTGCCAAAGTTTTTTATTGGAGCAGGGGTTCTCGAGAAAATCCGTCATTCTGGCTTTTGGTGGTGGAGCGACCGGGGATTTAGCGGGATTTGTCGCCTCAACATTTATGAGAGGCATCCCGTTTATTCAGATTCCCACTACGATATTGGCACATGACAGTGCAGTTGGCGGCAAAACTGCCATCAATCATGAGCTCGGTAAAAATATGATTGGCACTTTTTACCAACCTGCAACTGTCATTTACGATACCCGCTTTTTGTCGACTTTACCGGAGAAAGAAGTTCGTTCAGGAATGGCAGAAGTCATCAAACATGCTTTTATTTCGAATGGGGCCTGGCTTGATGAGCTATTGGCAATTAAAGATGTCAGCCGCTTGAGTGACGAAGAATTGGCGGTGCATCTGGAACGCGGCATTGCCGTAAAGGCAGCGATTGTCGAAGAGGATGAATACGAAACAGGTGTGCGGAAATATTTAAATTTCGGCCATACATTAGCTCATGCTATTGAAGCGGCTTCCGGGTATGGAAAGATTACGCACGGAGAAGCGGTTGCCATTGGGATGGCTTATGCTTTATATCTTTCAGAGCACGAAAAATTTCATCAATTTCTGGACTGGTGCAAGTCGAACGGCTATCCACTCGATTTGCTCCAAACGATCCCTTTTGAAAAACTGCAGAGTTATATGACAAAAGATAAAAAAACAGCCGGTGGGTTATTGAATTTCGTTCTTCTTCACGAAACCGGCAGGCCGTTTATGGAAACGGTCGATAATGAGAAGGCAGAGAATGCATACACCACGCTATGCGCAACGATAGGAGAGATGCATATATGATGATGCGAGGCATAAGGGGAGCTATTACTGTTGCTGCCGATCACCCGGATGAAATTTTGAAAGAAACAAAAAACCTGGTTTTGGAAATGGCCATGAAAAACGATGTAGATCCAGAACAGGTGGCATCGGTTATCATCTCGACAACAACAGACATTTCATCCGCATTTCCGGCTAAAGCAGTGCGCACGATAGAGGATTGGACATTTGTGCCGGTTATGTGCACACATGAAATGGATGTGCCGGGAAGTATGCCTTTATGCATTCGCGTAATGATGCATGCGAATACTGAAAAGAGCCAGCAGGAAATCAATCATATTTACATGAACGACGCAGTGAAATTGCGGCCGGACCTTATTAAAGACAGCAAGGTGGGGGAACGGTGAAAACAAACATTCTGGTAATTGGCCTTGGACTGATCGGCGGTTCGCTTGCCAAATCATTGATGAGGCATGAGGACGCCATTATTTACGGTTATGACGCAGATGCTTTGACCGTCCGCAAGGCCTATAAAATGGGAATCATCCATCAGCCGGTGCTGTCTCTCGAAGAAGCGGCGGCAGAGGCTGATTTCATCTTTTTTGCCACTCCGGTCGGCGCGGCAAAAAAACTGCTGCAGCAAAGCCGCTTCTGGAAATTGCGGGAGGACGTCATTCTCAGTGATACCGGCAGCACAAAAATGGAAATAATGGAAGCAGCAAAGGATCTGGCACACGTTTTCATCGGCGGCCATCCCATGGCCGGTTCGCATAAAAGCGGTGTTGAAGCGGCAAAAGAGGTCTTGTTTGAGAATGCCTTTTATATTTTGACGCCAGGCACGCGTGCCGAAGAATCGCATATCAGCAAATTGAAGGATTTATTGGCCGTGACGAAAGCGAACGTTCATGTCCTGTCTGCGGAAGAACATGATCATATGACATCCATTGTCAGCCATTTTCCGCACCTGATTGCGGCGTCGCTCGTCCATCAGCTGGACAGGGAGCAGGATTTTCCTTTTACGCGGCAGCTAGCGGCCGGCGGTTTTCGGGACATCACCCGCATCGCTTCATCAGATCCCGTGATGTGGCGAGATATCACCACCCAGAACAACAGCATGATCACGGAGCAGCTGGGGCACTGGATTGGTGAAATGGACAAATTGAAAAACCTGCTTGAAGCCAATGAAGAAGAACCGATCAGGCAATATTTTGAAAGGGCCAAAACGGTCAGGGATCAATTGCCGATTGCGGGCCATGGTGCCTTGTATTCGGTCTTCGATCTTTATATAGATATACCGGATGTTCCGGGGATCATCTCCGAATTGACCGGCTATCTTGCCGAGGAACAGATCAGCATCGTGAATCTGCGGATTCTTGAAACCCGGGAAGACGTTTTTGGCATCCTGGTGATGAGCTTTCAGACAGATGAAGATCGGCAAAAGGCTAAAGCTTGCATAGAGGCAAGAACGGTTTACGAAGTATATATTTCCTGAAGGGATGAGGCAGAGGGCTATGGCATTGAAACTTGATTATAAGAAACCATCTTTAACAGGAAAAATCCAGGTTCCCGGTGATAAATCGATTTCCCACCGCTCCATCATGTTCGGGGCAATGGCTTCCGGAAAAACGACAGTGGAAGGTTTTCTTCTTGGCGCAGATTGTTTGAGCACCATCAGCTGTTTTCGGAAACTGGGTGTGGAGATAGAGTTGGACGGAGATCAGGTAACAATTCTCAGCAAAGGAGCTGCAGGTTGGATAGAGCCTTCAGCGATTTTGGATACCGGCAATTCCGGTACGACCACCCGATTGATGTTGGGCTTATTGGCTGCGACAAACTTTCATACAGTGATTACCGGAGATGAGTCGATTGCGAAACGGCCAATGAAACGGATTGTAGACCCGCTTCGCCAAATGGGCGCTGACATTCGCGGCCGCCAAAATGGCCAGTTTACTCCGCTGGCAATTCAAGGAACAAAACTATCAGCCATCAACTATACGTTGCCGGTGGCCAGTGCACAGGTGAAATCAGCGATTCTGCTGGCAGCATTGTACGCGGAAGGGACAACCATTATAGAAGAACCCATCGCGACAAGGGACCATACAGAAATCATGCTTGAACATTTCGGAGTTGATATCAATCGAAGCGGCAATTCCATCCGAGTGCGGGGCGGACAAGAGCTTACAGCGAGCCACGTAAAGGTTCCGGGTGATATTTCTTCGGCCGCATTTATGATCGGAGCAGCGCTTATAACCGAAGGCAGTGAAATCCGTTTGGAGAATGTGGGGATAAATCCGACAAGAACCGGAATTCTAGATGTCATCGGGCAAATGGGAGCTGATTTTGAGCTGCATGAAAGGGATGCGGCAGGTGAACGTTCAGCTGATCTGATTATTCGTTCATCCCGCTTGAAGGGGGTTGAAATCGGCGGTTCCCTTATCCCCCGATTGATTGATGAAATCCCGGTCATTGCATTGATAGCGACCCAGTGCCACGGGACGACTGTCATAAAGGATGCCGAAGAATTGCGCGTCAAAGAAACAGACCGGATCTCTGCGGTAGTCGATGAGCTGACGAAAATGGGAGCGGATATTACAGCTACTGACGACGGCATGATCATCAACGGACCGACTCCGCTTGTCGGAGCCGAAATGACAACATATGGCGATCACAGGCTTGGAATGATGGCCGCTGTCGCCTCTTTGGCAGCGGAGGGTACTGTAGCAATCGATGATCCGGATTGCATCGCAGTCTCATATCCCGGCTTTTTGGAACATCTTAATAGTCTCATAGACTGACTCTCCTTCAGGGGAGTTTTTATTATGCTTAAAACAGCGTATCGTGTAGGATGGAAGTAGGAAACTGAGAGAAAAGGTGATTGTATGGCAACTGTAGAAGACGTTCAAAAAGCTGTGGAACTTGGGGATATGGGCAAGGTCAATTCCTTGCTCGATTCCTATTTATTGAGCGGCGATCCCGATGAGCAATACGGCTTATCGGAATGGCTCGGGGAGATCGGCTTTGTCGAAGAAGCGATAAAAGTATTGGAGCATCTCGAATATCTTTTTCCGGAAGAAAGCCAATTGAAAATCGACAGGGCTAACCTGTTGATCGAAGTGGACCGGGAAGATGAAGCGTTGAACCTTCTGATGGAAATTCCAAAGGAAGACGAATACTATCCGCAGGCATTAGTCACATTGGCGGACCTGTTCCAGCTTCAGGGCCTGATGGAAGCGGCAGAAAACCGGTTGAATGAAGCCATTGTGCTGCTGCCGGATGAACCATTGCTGATGCAGGCCAAAGCGGAATTGCTGTTGGATTCGGGAAGGTATCTGGAATCTGCGAAAATTTATCAGGACCTGAAATCGGCCGGGGTGGCAATAGAGGGTGTAAATATTTCTGAAAGACTGGCGGAAGTCTATAGTGCAGGAGCTGCCTACGAAGAAGCATTGCCTTATTATGAAGAAGCTCTGGCGGAACAGGTGCAGCCGGACGTACTCTTTGGCGCAGCGGTCGCATCGTTCCAGACCCGTCAATATGAACGGGCTGTGGGTCGGCTCGATGAGCTGATTGCTCTCGATCCCGATTATTTTTCTGCGTATTTGCTGAAAGCCCAAAGTTTGAATATGGCCGAAGATTATAAAGGCGCCTTTGAAGCCGTTAAAGAAGGAATAAAGAGGGATGAATTCGATAAGGAATTGTACCTTTTTTCCGGCAAACTGGCGATGAAATTAGGAAATACTGAAGAAGGTGTGGAAAATCTCCGGCAGGCGGTCGCCCTCGATCCGGAATATATGGAGGCCATTTATGCGCTTGTATCCCATTTCCATTCCAAGGAAATGGATGAAGACGTTTTAGAGCTGGCAGAAGCTGTAGTGGCAAGCGGCGATGATTGGGCAGGTTTGTATCCAATGATTGCGGAAGCCTACGAACGCACCGAGCAGTTTGAGAAAGCCTCTTCTTATTTCGAAATGGCTTATCCCTCTTTCCGGGATGATCCGGATTTTCTCGGAAAATTTGCACGTTTCCTTATTGAAGAAGGAAAAAGGGAGAGAGCCCTTGAAGTAGTTAAGGAATTGCAGGCTTTGGAACCTGAAAACCAGGAATGGTTGGATTTGCAACAGTCTTTTGAATGAAAGGAGGATTTGCCATGACCGCTTCTGTATCGGTTGGAGATAAAAAGCAGTTTGTCCGGTGGTTTCTTCAATCGCATAAGATGAAACGCCGCGAATGCATCTGGATACTGAATTATATGCTCAGCAATGAAGAATTGCTTGAAAGGACACATTTTGTGGAAGATGCGCATTATTGCCCGCGTGCAATGGTCATGTCCTCAACAGAATCAAAAGAGTTGCCGTTCCGATTTTATAAAGGCAACCTGATGACTGCAGATGCGGAAAAATCATTCCACGACCTGCGGTTGAATCCGGAGCAGGATCTCTATCTGCAATTGAATTTCCCAAACCGGCCTCCGTCACCGCTATATCTTTCTGTTTTGGAAGACAATCCGTATATTCCATTGGATGAAGCGATCAATGCCGAAGACAGGCGGCTGGCGGAAGAACTGCTGGCAGAGAGCTTGTCTTCTTTCCAGGAAGAAACGATTCTCAAACAGATTGATAAAGCACTCGATGCAAATGACAAAGAGAAATTCTTTGAACTTTCATCTTTGCTGCATAATATCAAAATGATCAAAAAATTGGAAGGTGAGTAGATCACATGCATTTTATCGGCAAAGACATGGACCAATACCTTAATCAGCAGGAATATGTGGATACTGCGGTTGTGCCGCTCTTGGAGCTTAATCTGAGTCCAACCGGCCTGAAATCAAGTGCGGGCGCTTCTGAATATCTTCAATCCTTGACGACTCTTCTTGAAAAACAATTCAAAGGCCGAATTCTGCTGTTCCCGCCTGTTTCATATTCCAGTGGTGCAGACAGAATGAGACTTTCAAAGGAAATTTCAGCTGAAATGGATAAAGCCGCTTTCAAGCATGTTTTTTATATGACCACTGATGCCGAATGGCGATCGGCCGAACAACTGAAAAATGTCCTGTGGCTGCCGGCCATACCGACAGAACATATGGACAGGAATTTCAAGCAATCGGTCATGGAAGACCAGCTGCGGCAAGTGCTTCCGCTTTTTTTGAAAGAATGGTCATAAGCTTCATGAAATGTTCACAAACTGGCATTTAGCTTCACAGCTTTATTGACCTGAACTTTCTATTGATATATCATTAGGTTGTCCTAGTAATTATATTTGAATGAGTATGTCCATTGGACTGACCTTGAATGTTAGAGGGGGGAAAAGGATGAGTAACAATCGTGTATCACGACGTCAATTTTTAGGCTACACTTTAACAGGTGTCGGCGGTTTCATGGCAGCAGGGATGCTGATGCCAATGGTGCGTTTTGCGGTTGACCCGGTTCTTCAGCAGAAGGGCGCAGGCGATTACGTATTGACAGACAAGCGAGTGGATGAGATCACTGAGGAACCATTGCGTGTCGACTTTGTTTATGAGCAAGTGGATGCATGGTATACATCTGAAGTAACAAATTCAGCTTGGGTATACAGAGAAGGCGATAAATTAATCGCGCTGTCACCTGTCTGCAAACATTTGGGATGTGTAGTCAACTGGGCCGGCGATCCGGAACAGCCAACACAATTTTACTGCCCGTGCCACGCTGGACGGTATGAGAAAAACGGCAAGAACATTGCAGGTACACCACCGCTTGGGCCACTCGATGAGTATGATGTCGAGGATCAAGATGGCTATGTAGCTATCGGAGCAGTAAAAGAAAACACTTTAGTTTAATAGTTAGGGGGTACGACACCAGTGCTAAACAAGTTATATGATTGGGTTGATGAGCGTCTGGACATTACGCCAATCTGGCGTGATATCGCGGACCATGAAGTACCGGAACACGTAAACCCCGCACACCACTTTTCAGCATTCGTTTATTGTTTTGGAGGACTGACGTTCTTCATCACTGTAATTCAGATCCTATCCGGTATGTTCTTAACCATGTACTACGTACCAGATATCGAGAATGCCTGGCAGTCGGTTTATTATCTTCAGAATGAAGTAGCATTCGGGGAAATTGTGCGCGGTATGCATCACTGGGGAGCTTCTCTTGTAGTAGTAATGATTTTCCTTCATACGCTTCGCGTATTCTTCACCGGTTCTTACAAGAAACCGCGTGAATTGAACTGGGTTGTCGGCGTATTGCTGTTCGGTGTTATCCTTGGATTGAGTTTCACTGGTTACCTTCTTCCATGGGATATGAAAGCATTATTCGCGACTAAGGTTGGTATTGAAATCGCTGCATCTGTTCCAGTAATCGGCGGTATGATCAAAGTCCTGCTTGCCGGGGATTCAACGATTCTTGGTGCACAAACCTTAACCCGTTTCTTCGCAATTCATGTATTCTTCTTGCCCGCCGCTTTGCTTGGGTTGCTCGGCGCGCATTTTATCATGATTCGGAGACAGGGTATTTCAGGCCCATTGTAAGCAATGCGGCTTAATGGATTTTTAAAGGAGGGGACACTATGCATCGCGGAAAAGGAATGAAATTTGTAGGGGATTCGCGCGTACCATCTTTGGAGCATCGCAAACCGAATATCCCGAAGGATTATTCCGAATACCCTGGTAAGACAGAAGCTTTCTGGCCAAACTTCCTTTTGAAAGAATGGATGATCGGTTCAGTATTCTTGATCGGCTATCTGCTTTTGACTGTCGCTCATCCGTCGCCTCTTGAGGGCCAGGCGGACCCGACTGATACAGCATATATTCCATTGCCAGACTGGTATTTCTTATTCTTATACCAATTACTTAAATACGAATTCGCTTCAGGCCCATTCAATGTCGTGGGTGCCATCATCATTCCAGGACTCGCTTTTGGCGCATTGATGCTGGCTCCATTCTTGGATCGCGGTGACGAAAGACGACCGTCAAAACGGCCTCTTCCAACAGGATTCATGCTTCTGGGAATCGCTTCAATCATCTTCCTTACTTGGGAATCTGTAGCTAACCATGATTGGGAGCAAGCAGAAGCTCAAGGGCAAATAACGGAAGAAGTTGAAATCGATACATCGGAGCCCGGATACGAAATTTATTCGGCCTCCTCTTGTATCAGCTGTCATGGCAACAATCTGGAAGGAGCTGTCGGACCTTCGCTTGTAGGAACTGGCTTGACTCCTGAAGAAATTGCTGACATTGCTGTCAATGGTATCGAAGTAGATGGCGAACAACTTATGCCAGCTTCTTGGGACGAAGGTTCGGATGAAGACCTTAAGGTCTTGTCTGAATTCATTGCAGGACTTGAAGCAGAATAACATACTAGAAAAAGAGCCGGGAAACCGGCTCTTTTTTTACTATCTTGAAAGGGAGAAAATAAATGCTTTCCTTTGTAAACCAAATTTCTGCCTGGCTGATGTTCAAGCCATTTCTTTTGCTGTTATTTTTTGTGAATCTTGCAGGAACTGTGTACGGTTACATATGGTATGGATGGCAATTGGCCATTACAGAACCGAAATTCTTATTGTTTGTTCCGGACAGTCCGACGGCCAGCCTTTTTTTTACGATTGTTCTCGGATTGTGGCTGATTGGAAAACGCAATAGCCTGATCGAGGCCCTGGCTTTTATAACTTTGATCAAATATGGTTTGTGGGCAGTCGTGATGAATCTTCTGACGTTATGGCAGACCGGTGACATCGGCTGGATCGGCTGGATGTTGGTCATGTCACACTTTGCAATGGCGCTGCAGGCTGTTCTTTATATGGACCATTATCGTTTCGGCTGGCTTGCGGTAGCACTTGCCGCTGTATGGACATTGCATAATGATGTCATCGATTATGTATTCGGCCAAATGCCAATTTACAGCAGTTTATCGGCATACAGCAATCAAATCGGGTATTTCACTTTCTGGCTGTCGATCGGCTGTATCGCTTTCGCATTATTTGTCGCCAGGCTGAATAAAGCCCATACCGTTTCAGTTGACCAAGACTGACCAAAGCGGGTAAAATAGAAATAACAGACAACAAAGAAAGGGTGTCAATGCTATATGGGATTAGGTTCTTACCTTATCTATTTCGCCGTCCTATTATTACTTCCTTTATGGGCGCAGTTTAAATTAAAGAAAACGTACGGAAAATATTCGAAAATCCGGTCAACTTCCGGTCACACCGGAGCAGAAGTTGCCCGAATTATTCTTGATCAGAATGGATTATATGATGTAAAAATCATTGAAAGTCGGGGGAAGTTGAGCGATCATTATAACCCGTTGAAAAAAACTGTTGCTCTTTCCAGCCATAACTACCACGAAGCATCAGTGGCAGGAACAGCGGTCGCAGCTCACGAAGTGGGACATGCTATTCAGGATGCGGAAGATTATTCGTTCCTGCGCTTGCGTCACCGTCTTGTTCCTGTAGTGAACATTTCATCGAATATGTCTTGGGTTTTTATCATGATCGGGTTTTTCGCACAAATGAGCGGCGCATTGCTGATCGGTATTATCCTGTTGGCAATGGGTGTTCTATTCCAAATTATCACCTTGCCGGTGGAGTTCAACGCTTCTAACCGGGCGATGGATCAAATGCTGTCAGCCAATATCATCCGCAACGAGGAAGAGCCTCATGCGAAGAAAGTTTTGAATGCCGCAGCCATGACCTATGTAGCTGCTACTGCAGTCGCAGTTATCGAACTTGCGCGCTTGCTCTTGATCTACACAAGCATGAACCGTTCATAAAAATGATAAAAACCGTTCCGATTTTCATCGGAACGGTTTTTTTTGATTTTCGAGAGATTAAATTCGTTCCTTTAAATTCTCTTTTTTAGAGCGTTATTGCAAAGGCATTTTTTTCTCATCCAGTGTAAAGCCTTCGCCCATTACATCATGCACTTCGATCAACGAAACAAACGCATGGGGGTCAACGGAATTGATGATGTTCTTCAACCGGACGATTTCATTTCGCGCCACTACACAATAGAGCACTTCACGTTCTTCTTTGGAAAAATGGCCATAACCGCGGAGGACAGTGATGCCGCGGTCCATTTCATCAGCGATGCGGCTGGCAATCTCCACCTGGGAATTCGAGATGATCAATGCGCCACGGCCGGAATAGGCCCCTTCCTGCATAAAGTCAATGACACGTGCGCCGACAAAAACAGCAACGAGCGTATACATCATCGAGCGGTTATCGAGAAAAGCAATCCATGACAACAGAATTACCGCTGCATCGAACAAAAACATGGTTTTGCCCATACTCCAGCCAAAGTATTTTTGGACGAGGCGGGCAATAATATCGACCCCGCCGGTCGTTCCTCCGTACCGGAAAATGATGCCAAGTCCAACTCCGACGAAAACACCCGCGAACAATGAAGCGAGAAACAGGTCATTCTGCAAGTCAATCTGCACTTCATAAACTAAAAAGATTTTTAGAAACACTGATACGGCAACAGTGCCGATAATTGTATAAAGAAAGAGGTTTTTTCCGAGCAGCTTCCAACCAACAAAAAACAGCGGCAGGTTCAATAGTAAGTTCATCAGCGCAGGATCCCAATCCAGAAGAAAATAAAAGATCAAAGTTATCCCCGCGAATCCGCCTTCGCCGAGCTCATTTTGAATATTAAAATGGACAAATCCGAAACTGTAGATGGCTGCACCGATCAAAATGAAGAAAATGTTTTTAAATTGCAGGTTTTTCATTAAAAATCAACTCCGTTCTGTAAGCTCAACTCCTGTATTATGAGTTATATTCATTATTTTGACAACACCATCCCTTTTCTTTACGATTAAAACAGGAGTGTGAAAATATGGTACATGAAAAAACAGTGAAACAACTGCAACAGGAAGTTGATGATTATATCTCCCAGTTCAAGGAAGGCTATTTCACACCGCTTGAAATGGTGGCACGGTTGACGGAAGAATTAGGGGAGTTGGCAAGAGAAGTAAACCATGTATATGGTCCGAAAAAGAAAAAATCCACCGAAGCGGAAGCAAGTATTTCCGAAGAAATGGGAGATTTGCTGTTCGTACTCATTACAATGGCGAATTCGCTTGATATAGATCTGGCTGAGGCCCATGATGGCGTTATGAAAAAGTTCAATACACGAGATAAAAATCGGTGGACAAGAAAGGATGAAAGCAAATGACGATTCGAGTTGCAATTGCGGGAGCGCGAGGCAGAATGGGGCAGGAAGCGGTACATACCATTATGAAAAATCAGGAAATGGAACTTGTGGCTGTTTTGGATTACAAAGAAATCGGGGATACGCTGGCGGATACCAAATTATTTCCGACATCCTATTCAACACCGGTATTTACGGATATGGCTGCTCTTCATAATAAAACACATCCGGACGTTCTGGTGGACCTGACTTCACCTGAATCCGTTTATCAGCATACACGACAGGCCCTGGAGCTCGGCATTCGTCCAGTTGTCGGCACAACGGGTTTTTCTGATGAAGAGCTGAAAGAATTAACGAAATATTCCAAGACGAATAAAATCGGCTGCATCATCGCCCCAAATTTTGCTGTAGGCGCAGTTCTGATGATGAAGTTTGCGGAACAGGCTGCCAAATACCTGCCGGATATCGAAATCATCGAAATGCATCATGATCAAAAGCTTGATGCACCATCAGGAACAGCCATGAAGACAGCCCATATGATTTCTGCCCAAAGGGATGTGCATGGCCAGGGCCATCCGAAAGAAAAAGAAACCATGGAAGGAGCCAGAGGTGCCGATTACGATGGTATGCGGATCCACAGCGTCAGGTTACCGGGGCTCGTTGCCCATCAGCAGGTCCTTATGGGGGGGGAAGGCCAGCTGCTGACAATAAGGCACGACTCATTCAATCGCGGCTCATTCATGTCAGGAGTGGCGTTATCCGTCAATAAAGTAATGGAATTGGAAGAGCTGATCTACGGATTGGAAAATATAATTGATTAAAGGGGAAGATCGCATGAAAATCGCTTTAATAGCACATGACCGGAAGAAGGATGACCTGATTCAGTTTGTGATTGCCTATCAGCCGATCTTAGCGGAAAACTCACTTTACGCGACCGGTACCACCGGCCAGCGAATCATAGATGAAACGGACCTGCAGGTGCATAAATTTCGCTCCGGACCGCTAGGCGGCGACCAGCAGATCGGTTCGATGATCGCACAGGATGAGATGGATATGATCATTTTTTTCCGTGACCCTTTGACTGCCCAGCCCCATGAGCCGGATGTAACCGCGTTGATACGCCTTTGTGATGTCTATAATATTCCATTGGCCACCAATATGGGAACGGCGGAAGTTTTATTGAAGGGTTTGAAAGAAGGTTTTGTTGATTGGCGCCTCATCAGGGAGCGCAGAGGATAGGAGTGTCAAAAATGCGGAAAATGAAAATAGGCATCACATGCTATCCGACTGTCGGCGGATCGGGAGTAGTCGCCACGGAGCTTGGCAAGCTGCTTGCTGAAAAAGGACACGAAATTCACTTTATCACATCCAGCACGCCGTTTCGGCTCAACCGGATGTATTCGAATATATTCAGCCATCAAGTAGATGTAAATTCTTATTCGGTGTTCCAATATGCCCCTTATGATATTGCTCTGGCAACAAAAATAGCCGAAGTGATCAAAAACGAAAAGCTGGATCTTCTTCATGTGCATTATGCAATACCTCATGCAGTTTGTGCCATATTGGGACGTGATATGGCAGGTTCAGACATCGGCATCGTAACAACTTTGCATGGAACGGATATTACCGTTCTGGGTTCAGATTCTCTATTGAAAGAAGCCATCCGCTACGGCATTGAGAAATCAGATGTCGTAACGGCAGTTTCAAATTCATTGCGCGACCAGACCTATGAATTGATCAATCCGGATCAGCAGATCGAAACCGTCTATAATTTTGTTGATGAACGGGATTACCATGTGAAAGATGCCGGTTCTCTCAAAGAAGAACTTGCCATCGGGGAAGATGAAAAAGTGGTCATCCATGTTTCCAATTTCCGCAAAGTCAAGCGGGTGAGCGATGTGGTCGAAACTTTCTGGCGCATCCGGAAAACGGTCCCCAGCAAATTGCTGCTGGTAGGGGATGGACCGGAAATGAGCCGCATCCAGGAACAGGTAAGGAATCTCGGAATTGCAGAAGATGTTTTATTTCTTGGTAAAAGGGATAATTTATCTGAATTGTATAATATTAGCGATTTAAAATTGTTGCTTTCGGAAAAAGAGGCATTCGGCCTGGTTCTGCTGGAAGCGATGGCTTGCGGGGTGCCGGGCATCGGCACGAACATCGGAGGGATTCCTGAAGTCATTGAGCCGGACGGAAACGGCTATCTGGTGGAACTTGGTGATACAGAACAGGCGGCCATTAAAGGCGTCGCAATATTGACGGATGAAAATCTGGCTGCCCGTTTAAGGCAGGGGGCAATCGAAACAGTTGCAGTCAAATTCCATTCAAGCCGGATCCTGAAGGAATACGTAGATATTTATGAACGGCTTTTGCATAGAGGGGATAAGCATGAAGACAGCAATTGACGTCATCAAACGGTTGAAAAATGCCGGATTTGAAGCTTATTTTGTCGGAGGAGCTGTCCGCGATTTTCTTCTCGGAAAAAACCCGCATGATTTTGATGTGGCCACTTCCGCGGAACCGGAACAGGTAAAAGGGCTTTTTGAGCGGACAGTGGATACCGGCATACAGCATGGAACGGTTCTTGTTCTAACGGGTGGTGCCGGGGTGGAGGTTACCACGTTCAGGACAGAAAGCGATTATTCCGATAACAGGCGACCCGATTCCGTTGAGTTTGTAAAATCATTGGATGAAGACCTTAAGCGCCGTGACTTTACGATCAATGCAATGGCGATGACGGAAAGCCTTGAAATTGTCGATTTGTACGGCGGCAAAAAAGACCTGAAAGAGAAAATTATTCGCGCTGTCGGCGAGCCCGACCAGCGTTTTCAGGAAGATGCATTGCGCATGCTGCGGGCTGTACGGTTTTCCGGGCAATTGGATTTTTCCATTGATACAGATACCCTGGAATCGATCCGAAAAAATGCTGCTTTGATCCGGTGGGTCGCTGTTGAACGCATTAAAATCGAATTGGATAAAATTATGGCAAATCAACATGCCGTGCGCAGCATCGATTATCTGTCAGTATCCGGACTTGCGGGCCATCTGCCTTCAGGCGAACTGTTCAAAACGGATTGGACTACTTTCCAACCGACAGGCGATCCTTTAAGCGGCTGGCTATATGCTTTTTGGCAGTATTCAAAAGATGTTTCCGCACTTTCCGCTTATAAATTTTCCAATGAAGAAAAGGTTATCCTCAAAGGAGCCATGGAAGCGGCTGGGCTGGAAAATTGGAATCCGTGGACCTATTATAGTTACACACCAAAGCAATTGGAATTGGCAGCCGCGTTAACCGGCAAAAAGGACGACTGGATACACAAGAAAATGGACCTTCCCATTGAGTCGAAATCAGACCTTGCCATCAATGGACGCGATTTGATGGACTGGACTGGAAAAAAACCCGGTCCCTGGCTGAAAGATTTGCTTGGCGAAATTGAAAGACGGATTGTTTTCAGACTTCTGGAAAATGAGAAAGATAAGATAAAGGACTGGTTCTTAGATGAATATAACCGTAACAAATAAGTTGGCCGGGCGTTTAATGGAAGCTTCCGGAGAGCCCGTATCCGGCCAACAGCTGGCCGATGAATTCGGCATTTCCAGAACTTCCGTCTGGAAGCATATAAAAGATCTTCAGGAAAAAGGCTATGAAATATCTTCCGTCAAAAAAAAGGGCTATGCTTTGACAGGAATTCCAGACTCACTCGAGGCTTCCACCATTCAACCCCTGCTGAAAACGGAACGCTACGGCAAAACCTTGGAATATATTGGCAGTTGTGAATCGACGCAGATAATTGCCCACCAGCTGGCTCAACAAGGGGTGCCGGACGGAACCGTCGTACTGGCAGAAGAGCAGACTGCCGGCCGTGGAAGAATGGCCAGAAAATGGGATTCTGCGTATGGCAAAGGCATCTGGATGAGTGTAATTCTGCGGCCGAACGTACCCATTCAGCGCGCACCGCAATTTACATTGATTGCTGCAGTGGCCGTGGTCCGGGCAATCGAGGAAGTGACAGGCCTGAATCCCGACATCAAATGGCCGAACGATATTTTATTGAACGGCAAAAAATGCACGGGCATCCTGACGGAACTGCAGTCGGATGCTGATGGCATTCAGGCGCTGATCATCGGGATCGGCTTGAATGCAAACCAGGGACCGGATGACTTCAGTGAAGAAGTGAAAGAGATCGCGACGTCGCTGAAAATGGAAAAAGGGAGCCCTGTCAGCCGGCAGGAGCTCGTCCGCGCCATTCTATTCTATCTGGAGCAATATAGCGCCATCTATATAAAAGAAGGCTTCGGCGCATTAAAGCTGATGTGGGAGGGCTATTCGACGACAATCGGCAAGACGGTCCGCGCCCGCATGGCCAAAGAGACGATTGAAGGGGTTGCGGAAAGCATTACGGATGAAGGCGTCCTTCAAATTCGCACCAAGGACGGTAAACTTCACGGCATTTATTCGGCGGATATCGAGATGCAGAATTGATAATTGTTTTTATTCTGCCTCATCTGCTATAGTATTTTTAACGGGCAGTATCCCTTTGGGAACTGCACCGCAGCGTCAGGATGTCCAAAATTAAAAACTATGAATCTGCCTTGATCTATTGCATGACAGGGACGGAAGAAAAGAGTCTAACATTTTCTGTCCTTCTGTCCATTTTTTTGGCGGAAGGGCTTTTTATATGCGGCTTTCTTCCGGGAAGGAGAGAGAAGTATTGCGAACGATAGAAACAATAGAAGAGCTTAAGCAATGGGTAACAGAAAAAAAAGCGGAAGGTGCAAGCATTGGCCTGGTCCCCACCATGGGCTTTTTGCATGAGGGTCATATGAAACTCGTGGAAACCGCCAGAAGCGAAAATGATGCTGTGGTGATGAGCATTTTCGTCAACCCTGCCCAATTTGGTCCGAACGAGGATTTTGATCGCTATCCGAGAAATATGGAGCGGGACAAAGAATTGGCTGAAGGGGCCGGAACCGATGTAGTATTTGCACCAGCAGCTACGGAAATGTATCCGCGGGAATCAGCCATTACCATTTCTGCGGGCAGACTGGCCGATCAATTATGCGGGAAATCCCGGCCCGGCCATTTTGATGGCGTGCTGAAAGTGGTTACGAAACTGTTCCATCTGTCGGAGGCGGACCGTGCCTATTTCGGACAGAAGGATGCCCAGCAATTGGCAATCATCGAGTCACTGGTGGAAGATTTTAATTTCCCGCTGGAAATCAGGAGAGTCGAAACTATCAGGGAACCGGATGGGCTGGCAAAAAGTTCACGCAATGTCTATCTGAGTGAACAGGAACGCACCGAAGCACCGCATCTGAAAGGGGCGCTGGAACTCGGTAAGCAGGCTGCCATAGCAGGATCGGATCCGATTCCGGCCATGACGGCCTACCTCGCTGAAAATTGTTCCGGCAAAATCGATTATATCCAATTGCTGTCATATCCGGACCTCACGGAAAACGTCGAAGGCGAAGCGATTCTGGCTTTGGCGGTCCAATTTGAAAAAGCACGTTTAATCGACAATCTACTATTTACCATAAAGGGGAACTGACAATGCTTCGAATGATGCTCAACTCAAAAATCCACCGCGCCACCGTAACAGAAGCCGATCTGAACTATGTCGGAAGCATCACCATCGACCAGGATCTGCTTGATGCAGTCGGCATGCTGCCGAACGAGAAAGTCCATATCGTCAATAATAATAACGGTGCACGCTTTGAAACCTATATCATCTCCGGCAAGCGCGGCAGCGGCGTCATCTGTGTCAACGGAGCGGCAGCGCGCCTCGTCCAAAAGGGCGATATCGTCATTATCCTGTCCTACGCCTATATTATGGACGCCGATGCGCGTGACCATAAGCCGACAGTGGCAATTATGGGTGAATCCAATAGGATCAGTGAAATCATCAGCTACGAACCAGAAGCGACGATAATGTAGACCCAAGCCTTCCAACAGAAGGCTTTTTCTTTTGAGCAAGAATTACCCCGGATGCAGAAGAACAAAAAAGCGCAACAGCGCTGGATATGTTACAATTTTTGAAGAGAGAATCACCCGGGAGAGAGGGATTATCATGAATACAGATAAATATGTTGTCGTCGACATTGAGACGACAGGCCATTCCCCTGCAAAAGGTGATCGGATTATCCAATTGGCAATAGTAACGATTGAAAATGGCCTAATTATTGATACATATACGGAATTTATAAATCCGGAACGCAAAATCCCCATGTTCATCCAGGATCTGACGGGAATTTCCGATGAAGATGTGGCGCACGCCCAACCGTTTGAAGCGTATGCAGAGATTGTCTCTGAAAAATTGCAGAATGCGATATTTGTCGCCCATAATACGAATTTTGACCTCCCTTTTCTACAAAAGGAATTGCAGCGCAGTGGGCAGCCGAAATGGCATGGACTGACGATGGATACGGTCGAATTGGCCCGTCTGCTTTACCCGACAGCAATCAGCTATAAATTGCAGGATATTACTGCAGATCTCGGGATACCGCTTGGTAGTGCCCATCGTGCCGACGATGACGCATACGCCACTGCGGAACTTTTTCTGCTGTCTAAAAAAGCGCTTCAAAAACTGCCATATGAAACATTGGCTTTATTGCACAAACGGTCGTTTCTGCTGAAATCCGACCTTTCCCGTCTGCTGTATGAAGTCACGGCAAAAAAAAGGGGTTCACATGACAGTGAACTTGATCAGTTTAAAGGTGTGCCGCTGAAAACAAGGAAATTCACTGAAATTGCGAATCGCTTGGAATTTACTCCGCAAACGGACTGGAATGACAGGCTCGGAAAAGTCTTTCCGAATTTTGAGCGCCGTGAAAGCCAGTTTGAAATGATGACAGCAATTCAAGACGCGCTGAGCAATAGAGAAGAAATGGTCATCGAAGCCTCCACCGGAATGGGAAAGACCATCGGTTACCTGCTGCCTGCGGCAAATCACGCATTGGCAACAGGCAAACAGGTGCTCGTCAGTACGTATACAACACATCTTCAGGATCAACTAACGTGGAGGGAATCAGAGGTTGTGGAAAAATTCATTGGCGAAAAGGTAAAGATTTCGCTGATCAAGGGTTTAAGCCATTATCTCGATTTAACCAGGTTTTCTGAAATTTTGCATGGTGAAGATGAATCATATGATGAAACATTTACAATCATGCAAATTCTGATATGGCTGACCAGAACATCGACTGGTGATTTGAATGAATTGAATGTTTCGAGTGGTGGGCAGTTATTGCTGGATAAAATCCGGCGAACGCATACAAGAAGGCCTGGCCGTGAAGAAAAGGCCTATGATTTTTATGAATATGCACTGGTGCAGGCGAAAAGCGCTGATATCATTGTGACCAACCATGCATTTCTGTTGAATCAGCCGCATTCTTCCAATCCGCTGTTGGAAAATGTGGATGCGATTATTTGGGATGAAGCCCATCAGGCCGTGCAAGCGGCAGTGTCCCAATACGAAAAAACTTTCGTCTACACTCAATGGAAGTATATTTTCGGGCAAATCGGTACTTCTGAGGATAGGCAATTGTATTCCAAGCTGAAGAAGGCGGCTGAAACATCCAGTTTCGCAAGCCTTACTGAACTGACAAAGCTGGATGCTCTGTTTATCGGTTTTACTGAATACTTCGATCGCATTTGTTCGATGCTGTCTATGGAGTTTGTGGAAAAATTCAAAACCCGCAGGCATAAGAAAAATGCCTTGTTGCTGAGTGAATTACCTTATCAAAGCAACGATTTTTCCGAATTGCTGCGCTTGCTGAATGAATGGATTGACTTGTCTCAGACCATTTTGCAGCGGGCTGAAAATATCTCGGAAAAATCTCTGGAAGATCAATTGATAATCGCGGATTGGCGATATTGGACACAGGAATTGATGTTGAAAGCTGTTGAATTCAGTGAAATTTTTGTTTTCCCGGTAACAGATGAGGTCAGTTGGATAGAAGGCGATCTGCGCAGCCTGCCGAACAGCCTGTCCCTATACAAACGCCCGTTTGATGTGACTTCGATCATTGAACGTGTTACCGCGCCGATTCGTGGAAAAAAAGCGATCATTTGGCTGTCGGGTACAATGACTGTGCCGTCAAACGACCGGTTTATTGTAAGCCAATTGGGCGTTCCGAATTCCGTAGCCATCACCAAATACGAACCGCCAAAAGATTTTTATCAGGGAGCAAGAGTGTTCATCATTGAGGATATGCCGGATATTCAACAGGTGTCGCAAAACGACTACATTGAAGCCGTGGCTGATGCCGTCATCCGCACGGTGCTCGTGACTGAAGGACGCTGTTTCGTATTGTTTACTTCTCACGACATGCTCCGGAAAACGTTCGATCTCATTCAGGACACGCAGCTTCTCGACGATTACATGCTGTTTGCACAGGGAATTTCGTCGGGCAGCCGTATGCGTCTTCTGAAATCGTTCCAGCGTTTCCAGCGATCCGTTCTATTCGGCACGAACAGTTTTTGGGAGGGCGTTGACGTTCCAGGAGATGCGCTTCGTGCAGTGATTGTTGTAAGGCTGCCGTTCACTTCGCCGGATGAACCGGTGTTCAAAGCGAAATCCGAGTTGATATCCAAAGAAGGCATCAATCCATTTCTTCACTATGCATTGCCGGAAGCGGTGCTCAGGTTGAGGCAGGGATTCGGGAGGCTCATCCGTTCAAAAGACGATCATGGGCTTTTCATTGTGCTGGACCGCCGTATCGAGACGAAATCCTATGGACAGGAATTTCTCGATGCTCTGCCGGACGTCGGCGTTTCAAAAGTGTCTTTGGAAAAGATGGTAACGGATATTGAACATTGGTATAATAAGCAAGGATAAAGAGAAACCCCAATCGGACTTTAACGGGATGCCGAATTCCCGCTCCAAGAAGTGAGAGGAATGCATCGCGTTAAAGTGGGATAAAGCGGACAAATCTTCGCCCACAATCGAAAGGAAGTGCCGAACAATGGAGTCCAAAATCGAAGTATTAACGACTGTGCAAGTCGACTACCAATCCGATCTGTACAAAGTGGTCGATGCATTAAACCGGACATTGAAGGACCGTGATCTGATGTTTGGATTGGCGCTTGATAAAGACGACCAGACAAAAGCAGT
>DATHVZ010000129.1:0-11457 GCA_035461005.1 Planococcus sp. (in: firmicutes)
TTCGCGGACGCGAAGCCTTTCTTCCACTTCTCCCATCCAAATCCACGTGAAAAAGCCAGCTGTTTTCCAACAGCTGGCTCCCCGTAATTCCTTATTTTATTCTTCGTCAGAAACGCTTGTTTCGATCAAGATTGCCGTGAACAGGATGAAAATCAGCGTCAAGGAAATGACCATTATGAACATAATTATTCAACTCCTACCAAGTTTTGAATCCTTCGGAACCAGGCGGTGCGTGCATGATCATGGAGGATAGCGGGATCGCGTAGGCGATGATGATCAAGGCAAAGGCGATGCCGATCCAAATCCACCAGTTTTCAAGCCACTTCGGTGTGTTTTCTTTATCGCTTTCAGCCATCGGAAATTCGACCTGGTCTTCCACTTTCACTGCTTTCGGTGAAATGAACATCGACATGACGACGATATAGATCAGGATCATAGCCGACAAGAACAGGATGCTTCCTCCGACTGCCATCGTTGCGTGACTTGTCAGGATGCCATCAAACCATTCCATTGCGCTCGGGTGGTTATTGTAATTGGAATACGCAGTCCGGCGCGGTGCCCCGAGCAAGCCCAGAATGTGCTGGGAAGTCGACATGAACACCATGCCGATCGACCAGGTGATGATTTGAACGAATGCCAGGATCTGCATGGATTTCGTGAATTTGCGCCCCGTCAAATACGGGATGAGCCAGAACGTGAGGCCCATAAATGTCATCGCGACCGGCGTACCGACCGTGATATGGAAATGTCCGACAATCCAAAGCGTGTTATGGACAACTTCGTTCAACTGGAAACTGGCGTTGATGATACCGCCCGCTCCCCCGGGAATAAAGAATACCATTGCGATGAAGATTGAAGTGAAACGAACGTCCCGCCAAGGCAATTTCTTGAACCAGCCGAACAGACCGGTTGCGCCTTTTTTGCGTCCTGAAATTTCAAAGTTCGCAAACATCGTGAACGCTGTCATCAAGGAAGGGATGATAACCATGAACGTCAAGACGACCTGCAGGAATTTCCAGAAGTTCGAGATTCCCGGCTCTGTCAACTGATGGTGGAAACCGACCGGAATCGAGAATAGGATGAATAAAACAAACGCGAGACGTGCCAGTGAGTCACTGAAAACAGGGACGTTCAAAAGTTTCGGTACGATGACGTACCAGGCAATATACGCCGGCAACAGCCAGAAATAAACGAGTGGATGGCCGAAATACCAGAATAGGGAGCGGCTAAGCTCGACATTGATGGTGTCTGTCCAGCCGAATGCCCACGGGATGTATTGGAACAGGACCGTGGCGACCACTCCAAGACAGGCGATCAGCCACATAATAAGTGTCGTGATGGTCATGAATGCGAATAACGGACTTAATTGGCCCTTATTGTTTTTGCGCCATACACGATAATGGCCGATCAGTGCAAAACTTGAGATCCACGTACCGACAACGAATAGCGCGAGGCCGACGTAATACCAGCCATTTGCCATCATCGGTGCGTAGAATGTGTAAAGAACGGATGCTTCACCGGCAACAATCAGGACGGTCGCCATGACTGTGCCTAGCAGCGTTACCCAAAAACCGATCCAGGAAACGAGTCTTACTTTCGGCCCGAATGTGCCCAGGCTCTTGCTCATGCCCGTAACAAAGAATGCGAAGATGAAGAAAGTCGTATAAATAAGTGCGAGCAGCACGCCGTGTGCCGTTAAAATTTGATAATAATCAAGCCATGCCGGGAGTTCGAGTTTATCGTTGCGGATGAATACCTGAAGCAAGCCCATCAGGGTCCCAATCAGGAAAGCTATGTAGGCGACGCCAATATACCATAACGCCAATTTACGATCTTGTAGAGCAATCATGCTTAGTACACCTCAATTTCTGTAAACATAAAATGGTGGCCCGTTCCGCAGTATTCGTTGCAAAGAATCAAATACGTACCAGGTTTTTCGAAAGTATAGGCGCGTGTCGTAATCTGTCCCGGAACAACCATCATGTTCACTTTGGTGTCGTTGATAGTGAAGCTGTGGACGACGTCCTTGGTTGTCACTTTAAAAATGATTTCTTTTCCTGCCGGCACTCTGAGTTCCAGTGGCGCATAGCTGAAAACACTGGCGACAATTGCAACCTGATATGTGTCCTCATCAATCTGCGTTACGCCCGGATTATCAAAAGGCGCTGTCTGATCGACTTTCTTCGGATCAATCGTCTCCATCCCGCCTGCAGGGTGATGGTCTTGCGAAAACGCGGTAACGCCAACGATGCTTAAAAATATAATTAAAGATATAATTCCAAAAGTCAGCCAAATCTTTTCAAATTTATGCAAATGCATTTCGATATTCCCCTCTCTATCTCTGTCTCTATCTGCCCACATACATCATGTACACCACAACCCACATAACCACAATGATGACGCCCACAATCATTACACTGGCCAGCGTTCCCCGCAGATCCAAGCCTTCGTGTTCATTCTTTTTGCTCATCTATTTTCACCTCTTACATGATTCGGTCTATAATATCAGCTTATGCTTTTCTACGGCGGTACACTGTGATAAATATCACACTCAGGCACGTTTTTTTATGCAACTGTCAACCTTCGGACAAATCCGGGGTGCGAGGATGGGCAATTCTGCTTGAACGCAGGCAAAGCCGTGTTAATCGCACGCATTCACCCTCCCGAAACGGTTTCCACACACAAAAAAAAAAGAGAGACTATCCGGTTTCGGATCGGCTCTCTTTAATCGATTTTGCACAAATATATCGGACATTCTTCACAATTGATTTCTTCTTTTAATCGCGGAATCTGGTGGATAATGATTTTGCCGTCTCTCATCGAGATGATTCCGTCCTTTTTCAGATCGCTCAGCATGCGGTTTACCACTTCGCGCGTCATGCCGCAGAAATTGGCCAATTCCTGATTGGTCAGCACCATATCGATAAGGATCCCTTCCGCGTGGATTTCGCCGTAGCTGTTGCTCAACCGGATCAGCGTCGAGTAGAGCGCACCTTTTTTTCCGTGAAGCAGCAGGTCGCGGAATTTCGACTGTGTTTTTTGCTGGTCGATGCCCGTCCAGCGCATAAAGGCGATTGCCATATGCTGGTCCCGCTGCAGCGCTTCCTCCAGATCTTCTATCGTTATCTTGAGGCATTCGGTATCTTCGATCGCTTTGGCTTCCAGCCTGTATTTGGAAGGCCCTGAAAACACAGTGATCTCCCCGACCATCTGATTTCCTCCGCATATCTTCAAGGTTAACTCCCTGCCTTCCGGCGTCACTTTGCCGATCTGGACTTTCCCTGATTTTAACAGGTAAATTCCCCTGATTGCGTCGCCTTCCCGGAACAGGTAGCTTCCTTTTTCGTATTTTCTGCTGGTGTGACGGATAGTCGCGAGATCCAGCAATGCGTCTTGTATGCCAATTTCCATATCTCGTCCCTTCATATTGAACCACCTTTTCAAAATAACGTTAAATCAAGAATAGCATATTAATAGTTTTTTGACTCAAAAATTACACATTTATTTCCTATTATAAATAAAATCTTCATTTCCCATTCCAATGCTAAATTTTTATCATCGAATGCAGGAAGATTTAGGGAGGATGCAGAATTCACTTACTAACAAGAGATTGAAGGAGGAGATTGGATGACTTTGAAGTATTCTCATATACTGGTGGCCGTTGATGGCTCAAAACAGTCCGAATGGGCCTACAGAAAATCTGTCGGCATTGCGCTACGTAATCATGCTGTGTTGAACTTAGTCAATATTGTCGATAACCGCTCATTCGGCATGATAGAAGCATACGATAAGCAGAGTGCAAAAAGAGCGCATTTGAACGCAAGAGAACTGCTGGAAAAGTACAAGAAAGAAGCTGAAGATGCCGGTGTCGAAACGGTCAATGCGATTGTCGATTACGGCGTCGCAAAACAAATGATTCCCCGGGATATTGCTGAACAAACCAATGCCGATCTAATCATCTGCGGAGCCACCGGGCTGACCGGCGCCGAGCGGATCATTATGGGAAGCATCTCGCAAAGCATTGTACGCTACGCAACATGCGACGTCCTTGTCGTCCGAACCGAAGAAGAAGCGGAATTGGAACAGTCCGAAGCACAATAGCCGTTTGCATCTAAAAAGTCGATTCCTTGTTGGGATCGACTTTTTAGATTTTTGCCTGTTGAAAAGAAAATTGCACCGTGTGAAAAGAATCATTTTCTTACACAGAGGTTTAATCAGACAGTAAAAAGGGCTATAGAAGAATAGCCTGGAAAACCATTCGTGTTTCCAATGGACAAAATCATGTTAAACAAGTTTTCCGACAACCGCAGATTTCGGACAGAGTGACTCAGACATTTGTGCTGATGCAACGCCGCAAAGGATCATTGGATTCTTTTGGGCGTTTTTTAGTGACTTTATTTAATCTCAACACGAGAAAGGAGCGGACAAAATGACTCAATTGGAAGAAATGGCAAACGAAGTTTCCTCATTGCTGGAGGCGGAAATAGAGCTGACACCAAACGGGTGCCTCGTGAAAAAGAAAAGACGTTTGGATATCCACATGGACCAAAACAATTTTTCCTGCATATTGGATTTGGATATTTCGTTCAGGAACTTCAAGAAGGATGGCGTGGCCGTGAATAAAGCCGAAATACTCCTTCTGCCCGAGGAGCTTGCGGCTTTTACAGCGGCCTGGTCAAGGTTCGATATACCGCTGCCGGTTAATTTCAAACAGCGCTGTGAAAAAAACCCGAATATCATCTGTCTGCACCTTGAGACGACCGAATGCCCGAGAGATTTTGCCGCACGCCTGTCAGCCTCTTTGCATGCACTCGAGCCGCTGGAATCGATCAGCTGATTTGAATTGTGGCGCTGGATACGCGACAGCGTTCAATATAAAAAATTCAAAAAGCCGGACCCCTCACTGGTAGGGATCCGGCTTTTCATTGTTTTCAGGATTTGCCGCCGTATAACTGCTGCAGCTCGTCTTCTTTCATGGTGAAGCGGTGTTCTTCGGCCGGGAATGCGCCGGATTTCACTTCACCCACATACGCGCTCAGGCCATTTTTCATGACTTCGCCGGCTTCTGCGTAAGACCGGACAAATTTCGGCAGGTGGTGCGAGCCGTATTTGACGGTATCGTGGTATACGAGCACCTGGCCGTCCGTTTCGCTGCCGGCTCCGATGCCGATGACCGGAATCGAAACCGCTTCAGTCACCTCTTTTGCCAATTGGTAAGGAATGCACTCCAGCACCAGCATAAATGCACCCGCCGCTTCACAGGCCTTGGCATCCTCGATCAGTTTTTTCGCAGCGTCAGCTGTCTTGCCCTGGACTTTAAAGCCGCCAAGGACCCCGGCAGTCTGCGGCAATAAACCGAGATGGGCAACGACGGGTATACCGGTACGTGTCAGCAAGCGGGTGACGTCCACCACTTCATCCGCCCCTTCAAGCTTCAGCGCTTCCGCTTCCGTTTCCTGAAAAATGCGGACGGCGGTCTGCAGTGTGCGGTCGATGTCCCCGTGGAATGACGCAAACGGCATGTCGACCACCAAAAACGTCTCTTTCGCGCCGCGACGGGCAGCTTTGCCGTGGTGGATCATGTCTTCGACCGTCACTTTCACTGTCGAGTCATAGCCCAGCACGACCATCCCAAGTGAATCCCCGACAAGAATAACGTCCATACCGGCTTCTTCAGCCAATTTCGCCGACGGGTAATCGTAAGCCGTCAGCATGGCGATTTTCTCGCCTTCTTTTTTCATTTTCATCAATGTTGCTGTGTTCTTCATCATCTTTTCTCTCCTTTTCAGGGAGAAAACCGGACCCAAAAAGCCTTCTGTTCCAAAACGGACAGAAGGACAGGATTTTCATCAGCTGGTTTCCTCCGTCCCTGTCATAAATTGATCAAGGCAGAATGTATTCGTTTGGCAATGCATTTGAATGCCGGTGCAGTTCCATCTGGATACCGCCCACATTCCCACTATAGCAGAAGCTGCAATAGTCTGACAATATTTCCCGCTCCTTTGCGAAGGGGGACGAAAATCCAGAGGCTTGGACAATAAAATGTCACATTGTTTCCTTATTCAAGCAGGATCTATTAACAATTTTCGAATACCCTGTATAGTATACGGTAGATAGATTTTCCACGGAGGTTCTTATGGCAATCATCAGCAAATCCATCATCATTTTCATCATTTCAATCAGTTTTGCGCTCGCGTTTCTGGCCTTTTACCTGATGAGCAGCCTGCCCAAAAAGCAGCGTAAGGAGCAGATTGGCGAAATCATCTCTCAGCTGATCAACTTCGTGTTGTTTCTGTGGCTTGCAAAAATCCTTTTGAATCTGCCTTTGTTTGTCCAGGATCCGCTGGCCGTACTTGCTTATCCGAGCAATTCGGAATCATTCTATTTGGCGGCGCTGTTTACTGGCATCCTGGTGTTCTACAATGTCCGAAAGAGAAAAATAGCCGGCGGAATGCTGGCTCATTCCTTTCTGCAGGTATTTTTGGCTGCCTCGTTCTTTTACGAATTCATCCAATTGATCTGGCGCGAAAATCCATTTTCGTTTCCCTATCTGGTAATTTTCGGCGTTTTATTGGCATTGTTCCACGTTCTGCAGGGACGAGTCAGCCCGCAGAATCAGATCAGCGTCGTACTCGGCGCCGGCGCTGCCGGTTTCTTTGCCATCAGTTTCATGCTGCCATATCTCTCGCTATTCGGCTATATTGTGGAACCGTGGTTCCTGGCGCTGGTGCTTGCCGCATGTTTCGGCCTGCTCATCAAAGGCCCGCAGGACGAACAGCAATCCGAATCAAATTAAATTCTTGGAGGCATCCTAATGAAAAAAGCAATATTCTTTACGATTATCGGCGCCATGCTTGTATGGGCCGTCTATGATTTCACATTTTCCGGCAGCAGTTCGGAAGGGCAGCAAAGTGATGCGCCGCCTGCCGACACGGCCGGTGAAGCGGCAGATGTCGGGCTTGCAGTAGGCAATACCGCACCGGACTTCACACTGCAGACTCTTGACGGCGAAGAGGCAAAACTGTCGAATTTCCGCGGCAAACCGGTGTTCATCAATTTCTGGGCAACCTGGTGCCCACCCTGTCGCGCTGAAATGCCCGACATGCAGGAGCTTTATGAAAATATGGATATCGAAATTCTGGCCGTCAACCTGACGAATACTGAAAAGAGCGAAGATGGCGTATCGTCATTCGTAGATGAAATGGGATTGACATTCCCGATCCCGATGGACCCGCAAGGTGAATTGTCCACCGCTTATAATGTGAAAGCTTACCCTACGTCGTACCTGGTCGATGCTGATGGGAAAATCAGATTTATCGCTTACGGCGCCATGAATTACAACCAGATGGTGCAGGAATTCGAGAAAATGAAGTAAGGTTTTGCAGATGACGGATTATTTCCCGGGAAATAATTGTGGATTTGCGATAATGGTAATACCCTAATAAAGCCGAAGCCATTCACCTGGCTTCGGCTTTTTCTCTCTAACCAATCTCCATCTCAGCCAACACTTTCGCGCCACTCATCTTCCAGTATTGCCATTTCCCACAAACTCCAGTATTCAGAGTCAAACTTCTGATGGTCGCGCAGCAGCCCTTCTTTCTGGAAGCCGGCTCCTTCGTAGCAGGCGATCGCGGGTTTATTGAAATCAAAGACCCCCAATGTGACGCGGTGAAGCTGGAGTTCTTCAAAAGCGATTTTCAGCACCTGTTGCATCATCTGTCCGCAAATCCCTTTTCCTTTGGCATCCGGATCGCCTACCAGGACGCGGCCGATCCGCCCGGAGCGATTGTTCCGGTCAATCCGGGTAATGGAAATATGGCCAATCAGCTTTTCTGTCTCCGCTTCGACCACGCTGTATATGTAAGATGATGAGTTTTTTTCGTTTGCGTCTTTCAGGTATTCCTTCAATTGAAACTCGTTCAACGGAAAGACGAAACTCGGTCCGCCCCATTGGAGCATAAATTCAGCCGTCTCGACCCAGTCGATCAACTGTTTGAAATCAGCTTTTTCAAAATAACGCAATTTGATCATCGGGGTCCACTTCCTCTTCAGTGAAATCAGGTCAGTACTTTACTCTACCCTTTCCTGATAACATCTAAAATGAGTTTCCTCATTCTTTAAAATGGATTGCGTTTTCTTTTCTGTCCCTTTCTTCCAGGTATTTGTCCAACGCTGTTTTATTGTTTTTCACTACAAGGACTTTATGTATGTCATTTAATAATACAAGCCCTCTTATCAGGATACCGAGCATAATGCCAAATGCCAGCATTGCACCGATTAACAGATCTATCGACAGCAGTAAATAGACCAGAAGTGTACTTAATGCGATGATTCCAAACAATTTCATTGGTAGTCCTCCAATCCATTTTACAAAGAAGACAATACTCTAACGTCATTGTTCCTATTCTTCTTCATCCCTGGGTCTTTTCTTCAATCCCCGCTTCAGCATCCGGATTTGGCCGCGGTGGCTGATTTCATCTTCCAGCACATGGAACCATAAATAATAATTATTGTAAGCGACGCCGTTTGGCCAGGTGTTTTCTTCAAACAGCCAGGCTTCATCTTTCGATTTCAGCCCTTTCAGAGTTTCACGCCGGACTTCCGCAAGTTCTTCAAGATAGTATTCCAACGGCTGCCCTTTGATGTCGGCTCGTGCTTTATCACCAAGTTCCAGCGCAGAACCCCATTTAGCCGATTCTTCATCCGTCAAATCACGCTTTTCGAACGAAATTACTTGGTGGACCTTTTCGATCGAGGCGATATGCAGGAGCAGCGAACCGATTGAATTGCTGTCGCGTGCCGAAAGATGATCCAAATCCTCTTGGCGCAGTCCGCCCAGTTCCCATGTTGTGACAGCGCGCGCATGTTCCAACATCGAAACAAGTTCCCCGATTTTATTTGCGTAGCCTTTTTGCGCTTTGATGACGTAATCGATCATTTACTCCATCTCCTTTTTGTAATACACCAGTGTTGTACGCTCGTTGATCTTTTCAGTTCTGTCCGTCCGCTTGTAGCCGAGCTTTTCATATAAATAGCAATTGCCGGTTTCTTCAGCGAGCGTTGACAGCTCCCACGTCCGGTCGTTCGAAAACTTTTGCTCTGCAAGCAGAATGGCCCGTTGCGCTATGCCTTTGCCCTGAAAATTTGGCCCAATGAAAATCGGGCTGATCCATAAGCTCCCTTTTATCTCTTTGCGGAATATATTGATTGCCCCTGCCAGTTCACCGTCAGCAAAAATCATGAAATAATGGCTGTCCGGGTTTTTCATGCGCCGTACCGTTTTCTCCAGCGGTTCCGAGGCCGGGCTCGTGCTATAATCTCTGTATTTCTCCAATAATGGTGTGAACGCGGCAATCTGCAAATTATGAATGGCTGCTGCATCTTTTTCTTTTGCAGGCTGCAATGTGATTTTCATTTTTATTCCCCATTTGCTTAGGCTTTATTTTCCACCATCGTTTGAAACTTCGCGAAATCGGTTTTAAACTCCTGGTCCTTAGTGAAGCCATAGTTTTCGTACAACCGGATGGCCCGCTTGTTGAATGTTGCGACGGTCAGCCGCAACGGCTTTTCCGGGTGGATGGCGCGAATTTCTTCGCTGACAAAAGAAAAGAAGCTGTTCCCGTTTCCTTGTCCGGTTGCTGTTGGTTTCATACCAAGGCCAAAGTCGATGAAACCTGTCGGGTAGACACCGATGTTTCTGCCGGCGGGAACCTGCGCCGATTTCCCGGTGCAAAGGAAGCCGAAAAGCTCCCCCTGTTCGCCCCGTACCACCCGATATGTGCCGTCCAATATTTCGGACAATGCTTCATCGGTCATTTCATTGTTATAGAAGTCATAGGGATACGGATACCGCCAGTTCAGAATTTCAGCGGCGGTCGCTTTGGTCATCGGTTCTGCAGTGAGATTCATCTAATTCACCTTCTTTTATAGTGTTGCTTTATCATCCAGGTATTCTGTTTCCAACACTTCTTCGTTTCCCGGTGACACAAAATATGCCTTGGCATCGGGCCGCGAGCTGACAATTTTCTTTATTTCCCCATCGACATAATGGATAGCGGCTCCGTCGTCCGCTGCAATGCCCGGCTGCAAGGTGCCTTCGTCCACCAGCTTGCGGTAGGTCTGCCTTCTCTCCGGCTCGCCGTCGTAATGCGGACAATTGCTTCCCTTGAGGAAACCGAGTGCTTCCAACGGCTCCAGCCCGTCGCCATAGGAATCCGTCAGGCCTTCTTCGAACCAGCAGATCGAACCCGCGCTGATGCCGGCCAAAATGATTCCCTGATCCAGTGCTTTGCGCAGGATTTCGTCCAGGCCCCATTCCCGCCATAGCGCCAGCAGGTTTTTTGTGTTGCCGCCGCCCACATAGATAATGTCCTTTTCCAGCACGTAACTTTCCAAATCCCGCACCGGCGGTTTGAATAGGGACAGATGGCTCGGCTCGCAATTTTCCTCATTGAAGCATTCGTAGAATTTCTGTGTCATGCTTTCTGCGTCCCCGCTGGCCGTTCCGATATAACAGATTTTCGGTTTCTCTTTTCCTGCCTGCTGCAGAATGTAGCGGTCCAATAGAGGATTTGCCGGCTCCATCAGGAAACCGCCTCCGCCCATAGCGATGATCTGTTTCATGCTGCTCACTCCTGTTTGCGTTTCTGTCTTTCATTCGCTTTGGGATTGCTGTGTAGGTAAATTTTACCGTTCAAGCCCCTCTTTTACAATGAAATTCGGAACATTTTGACTTGTTTAACTTTATATGTCCCAATTTTCTGGCAGATAAGGTAAAATGGGTTTATTACAAAATTGCCCATGATGATTCCAATTGCAAAATCTAAAACGATTTTAGGAGGAATGCGGGTGGATGTGGATCTGGTTTTGAATTTATACATTTTTCTTCTGGCCGCTGCAGCTGTCCTGTGCATGGTGATTGCCTGGTTTGTCACCAAAATTTCCGAGAACCTATTTATCGGCTTTGTCAGTATTTTCATCGCCAGCCTTCTGAGCCTGATGCTGATTGTCGGCTGGTTCCAGTCCATGACCGAAGGACGGGCGGATGAAAACATCCATTGGCTGTTCAGTTACGGCCTGGTGCTTCTTCTGTATCCGGTTTATCTTTTCATGAATTGGCTTCTCCTAAAAAGAGCCCGGGGTGTCCGGGCAAATGATTAGCATTGCTCCGGTTTTAGGAACCGGGGTTTTCTTATGCCAATAAAAGATTTTTTTCCCATGAACTTTTTCGGCATTGCTGTGTCTAATGTGTAACCAGAGAGAAATGAGGTGTTGGCGGTGGACGAAATCGAAGTCGCCCGAAAAGCGGCCGGTGGTGATGAAGAGGCCTTTGTCTCGTTGATGCAATTACATAAAGAAGCGTTGCTGCGGACGGCCTTGGCTTTCCTGAAAAATGAGCATGATGCGCTCGAAGCGTTGCAGGAAACGACGTACCGCGCCTTTAAGAAAATCGGTTCC
>DATHVZ010000130.1:0-5298 GCA_035461005.1 Planococcus sp. (in: firmicutes)
GTAATCACAATTGCTTCTCCCACACTAGCTTCCTCCTTTAAATGTTGAAATTTGCGGACGCAAAAATCGCAGTTCCTGCAAACGGTCTATGATGATATGTCCATTGCTGTGCAGATACGCACATTCCATTTCCGGCTGTTCTGACAATACGGCCAGCTCATCGGTCATGGTCTCAAGAGCGTCATCGATCATGAGGTGCGTGGCTTCGAGCCAGGAAGCGGCGATAACCGCTTCACGGTTGCCGTTCATGCCTGCGTGAGCAATGCCTTTTAAGCGCCCGAGCACATAGATATTGCCGCCGGCAGCGACCCGTCCGTTCGGATTCACATCCCCGACGATCACCAAATCCCCTTCGGCTCTGACGACTTGCCCGGAGCGCACGATGCCGACATACGTTTCTGACTGGCGCTCCAGAATGCGTTTATTGCATTCTTCGATCGAGATCACTTCGCTTCGGACCATCGACACTTTCAGATGCGAATGGTTTTGGATCGTCGCGATCACTTCTTTTATTTGCGCGTCGGTGCAGTAGCGGTTGCCGAGCTGCAATTGAATGTCGGTCGTGCCTTCTAAGGCAGAGTCCGAAACTTTTTCCTGCAACGCGCCAAGCAGTTCGGTGTAGTCGCATTGATCATCAAGCTGCAATGCGAATCCTTGTTTTTTTCCTTTTATCGAGACAAGATTTTTCAAAAATGCGTCACCCGCTCTTTCATTATAATAGACCTGTTCGGTTGCCCCGTTCATTGAGCCGGGCGATGATGATGTATTTGAATGCCCATCCGAGCATCACAAGAAAAACGGAATTGGCGATCATCGTCGGCACCAGCCGGGCATCGAAAAAAGTCCCGAGCGGCATCGAAATCAATGAAATCAAAGAGAAAAATAAATACAAAATAAATTCGAACAACGCCGTAAGTACGATTGTCAGGAATGTCGCAACCGGCAGATTTTGGTGCAGATTCTTGGCTGCGGTCCCTGCAATCAGGCACATGGCTGGATATAGGAACGAATATAAACCAATAATATCAATGTAAAACACATCATACAAGAGGCCGAAAAATAATCCGAGGATCATTGCCCGCTTGCGATCGTAAAAGACAGAAAGGAAAATCAGGAACATCAGCAGAAATCGCGGGACAATATAATAGTACTCCCCTTCAAACTGCAATGGTGACAGCAGGCCGAAAACGGGTTCCATGAAAAACAAGGCAAAGCAGATCAATGGGATGATATAACGGATCATCAGTCATCGTCCCCCGTCGTTCCGCTGTCGCCCGCATCGGAAATGGGCATGACGCGCTCAGCGATCATGACGTGGTTCAGCAAGGAGAATTCGGCCGCCGGTTTGACATAAGCCATTTTCGTCAACCCGAAATCGTCGATGGTGATCTCCGTGATTTCCCCGATGACCAGACCTTTCGGAAAGATTCCTCCGAGTCCGCTTGATATCACTTGCTGGCCTTCCTGGATATCGATTTCAGCATCGATACGCCGGAGCATCAATTCCCTGCGATCCGGGTCATAGCCTTCGATCAAACCGAACACGTCTCCGTCTCCTCCGATCACCATCGCAGACACACGATAGTTCGGATCCTGAGTGGAAATGAGTTCCACAGTGGAGGTCAAAGGCGTTGTCAAAATGACTTTGCCGATCAGCCCTTGTGCCGTGATCACCGCCATATCCTCAGTGACACCGCTCCTCTCACCTTTATCCAAGATGATTTTCTCTTCCCATTGATCCGGGTTTCTCGCAATCACGGTCGCCTGAATCGGATTGTAGTCCCGCAAGCTTTCCTGTTTATCGACCAGCTCCGAGAGCTCTTCGTTTTCAGTCCGCAGGCTGGTGACTTCCGCCTTCACAGAAGCGAATTCTTCCAGGCGCGCTTTTAAATGGCGATTTTCCTCATATGTATTCAACAATGAATCCACATTATCGAAAATTCCGGTGACAAAATGGGCCGGTCTGGAAAAAACCGATTGCACCACGCCGACCGAGTCTTTGATGACCTGTTCGGGCAGCGTGACATTGGTCCGGTCCCGGAGAGAATAAGAAATTAACGCAACAAGCAGGATGACTCCCAACAACAGCAAAATCAGCCGCTTGTTAGAAAAAAATTGTGGCATTACGGCAATCCTCCTTATTTATGTGATTGCTGACGGCGCATCAGATCCATATTGTCCAGCGCCTTGCCAGTGCCAATCGCTACACAATCCAAAGGGTCATCAGCCAGAATGACAGGCATTTGAGTGATGTCTGAAATCACTTTATCCAAATTCTTCAGCAATGCGCCGCCACCGGTCAGGACAATCCCCCGCTCCATAATATCAGAACTCAGTTCCGGGGGAGTGGTTTCAAGCGTTTTTTTCAAACCTTCAATAATTGCAGCTACTGATTCTTTCAAAGCTCCGGCAATTTCTTCCGCCGTGATCTGGAGCGTTTTCGGAAGTCCGGTCAAAAGGTCCCGTCCGCGGATTTCCATGCTGTGTTTTTTCTCAGCATCCGTCGTGACTTGCGCCGATCCCACTTCCATTTTGATCGCTTCGGCTGTGCGTTCACCGATCGTTACATTGTAGGTTTTGCGGATATATTGGGTGATGGCGACGTCCATGGCGTCTCCTGCTACTCGGACAGACTCGCTCGTGACGATTCCGCCAAGAGAAATGACGGCCACTTCGGTTGTCCCCCCGCCTATATCGACGACCATGCTACCCGTTGGTTCCCATACCGGCAAGTTTGCGCCAATCGCCGCAGCAAAAGGCTCTTCAATCGTAAACGCTTCGCGTGCGCCCGCTTGACGCGTGGCATCAATGATGGCACGGCGTTCAACGGACGTGATGCCATAAGGCACACAAATCATGACATTCGGTTTCTTCAAGCTGGCGCCGGCTTTTTTCAACGCTTCTTTCATATAGTACTGAATCATAGCGGTTGTCGTATCGTAATCAGCAATAACGCCGTCGCGCATCGGGCGGATCGCGACGATGTTGCCTGGCGTACGGCCGATCATGTTGCGGGCATCATTCCCGACGGCCACGATTTCCCCTGTATTTTTATTTTTCGCCACTACCGATGGTTCACGGAGCACGATTCCTTTGTTTTTGATGAACACCAGTGTATTTGCTGTCCCTAAATCGATCCCTATATCTCTAGATCCTATTCCGAACACAAACATTCTTCCCTTCCGTATACGCCAATGAGTTCAATTGCAAACGCAATACTCTCAATTATAGCTGATGAAAGAAAAAATAAACAGTACTACATGTACCCCTTTTCCTTCAAAGAAATGAATTGATGATCTCCGATGATCACGTGGTCCAATAGCTCTATGCCGATGATGCTTCCGGCTTCTAGGAGCCGTTTGGTCACGTCAATATCTTCAGGAGAAGGGGCTGGATTGCCGGACGGATGGTTATGCGCACAAATTATCGAGGCCGCTGATCTTCTGACGGCTTCGCGGAAAATTTCACGGGGATGGACGATGGAGGCGTTGAGGCTGCCGACAAAAATGGTTTGCCGGTGCAGCACTTGGTTTTTGATGTTGAGGAACAGGGTCACGAAATGTTCCTGCTTGAGGGAAGTCATGTCATTCATCAAATAAGAGGCGGCATCTTTCGGGGAGCGGATGGTGTATTTCGAGTCGGTTTGTTTGGATGACAGGCGCCTGCCGAGTTCGACCGCCGCCATCAGCTGGACGCCTTTTGCTTCACCGATGCCTTTGATGGCCGTCATTTCTTCGATCGTGGCATCCTTCAGATGATGCAGCTGTTCAAAATGGATCAGGACCCGGTTCGCCAGGTGCAGCACGGATTCCTGGCGGCTTCCCGTGCGCAGCAAAATGGCGATGAGTTCCTGGTTGGATAAACTGGCCGCTCCCTGATTGAGCAGCCGCTCACGCGGACGGTCGGCAATATGCACATCCCGTATCATCAATGATTGTTCCTTCAACATTCCACATGGCTCCTTTCCAATGAAATCAAACCGGCCTGTGCCAGTTTTTGTGTTAACGAACTCATCGGCAATCCGACCACCGTATGATACTCGCCCTCAATTCCTTTGACGAACAGGCCCGACAGCGTTTGAATGCCATATGCCCCTGCCTTATCATAAGGATCCGGCGTTTCGATATACGCTTCGATCCACTCTTCCGGCAACTCATGGAACGTGACTTTCGTGATTTCATGAAACGGAAGTTCGAACGTGCCGTGAAGAATATGGACCGCGGTGATCACTTCATGCGTCCTGCCGGAAAGTTTCCGCAGCGAGGATCGCGCTTCCCCTTTATTCTGTGGCTTGCGCAGCACTTCACCGTCAAGCACCACGACCGTGTCCGATCCAATCACCGCCGCTTGCGGATGTGCGGCTGCGATATCCCTAGCTTTTAATGCAGCACAAGCACGGACATAGTCGACCGCCGAGTTGAATTCTTCCGGATTCGGTTCTTCTTTTGGACTTGGCTCGATCTCGAACGCAAACCCCAGCATGTCCAGCAGTTCTTTTCTTCGTGGTGAAGCAGATGCCAAGATGAATGGTTGGTTGGCTGTGAATTTCATTTTGAATTCCTCCTTTTCTAGCATCATACCGAAAAATTCCCCAACTGAAAAATCTGCGAGGAAATCCATAAATCAATTTTCACAGATATCTCGCAACCAAATCACGGATTCCACATCGTCTCGAAGGAAAAACCTTCAAAAAGAGGATTTCCAAAAATAATTTCCCGCTTTTTTTCAAACTCCGCCACCCTGCAGAACCGCCCAACCCCAATACACAGACTAATATAATATTAATAGTGGCAAAATTAGCATTATTGACACTTTCTGAAATCGCTTTATTCCCGATTTATATACGATTATAATAGAATGTGGGTTTTAAACTTTCAGAAAATTACTATTACAATATATTTTGTAAGTGGTTTTCGATCACATCATAGGGGGATTTTTCATGGAAACAAAACGGAAAGGGTTTTTCCAGAAGTTTTTGGACCACATCGAGAATGTCGGCAATAAACTTCCGCACCCGGTCACGCTGTTCGCGATTCTGGCATTGATTGTCATTGTCCTGTCCGCCATCATTTCCACAATCGGCATCAGCGTCGAGCATCCGGGCCAGGAAGGCGAGATTGTGGAAGTCACAAACTTGCTGAGTTCGGAAGGCATTCAATACATATTCACCTCAATGGTCGGCAACTTCATCGGATTCGCTCCGCTTGGCGTTGTGCTGGCAACCATGCTCGGCATCGGCATCGCCGAACGCACCGGGCTGATCAGCGCCTTGCTGAGAGGGTTCGTCCTGTCGGTACC
>DATHVZ010000131.1:0-1565 GCA_035461005.1 Planococcus sp. (in: firmicutes)
GGACCTTCGCTTACAACTTTCTCGGCAGCAGCTTTGTCAGCGGAAACCCGCGAACCATCTTTTTCGCGGTCCTCGTTTTTGTCGTTTTAACGGTCGTGCCGATCTTGATCCGGAACCGTTGGACCAACAAACAAAAACTCGTTAAGAAATAGCAGGCCTATAAAAAGATTTAGGAAGTGGGAGAGATGAAAAGCTATTCGATACTGGCACCTCTGGCTGTGGCGTTTTTGTTAGCAGCATGTTCTTCCGAAACTGGAACTGGCGGTGCTGCAGAAGCAGAGAGCTTGTTGACCGCTGACTGGCAGGAAGTTGTGGAAGCGGCGGAGGGGCAGGAAGTGAATATGTATATGTGGGGCGGCAGCGAGAACATCAACCGCTATCTGGATGACTGGGTCGCGCCACGGGTTAAAGAAGACTTCGGCGTTGATTTGAACCGGGTGCCGATGAATGATGCGCAGGACATCATCAATCAATTGCTCGATGAAAAGGCTGCCGGAAAGACGAGTGGCAGCATGGACATCATCTGGATCAACGGCGAAAACTTCAAAGCCGCAAAAGACAATGAGCTTCTTTGGGGAGATTTCACCGGCCAATTGCCGAATTTCGTTGAGTACGTCGATTCGGATGCCCCTGAAATCGCCGAAGATTTCGGTGAACCGGTAGAAGGTCTGGAGGCTCCGTGGGGCAAAGCGCAGTTTGTCTTTGTGCACGACGTGGACAAGTCGCCAAACCCGCCAAAGTCGATGGACGAGCTCGCTGATTGGGTCCAGGAAAATCCCGGGCAGTTTACGTATCCCGCTTTGCCGGATTTCACAGGAAGTGCATTTGTCCGCCATGTGTTGTATGAAACGACGGGCGGCTTTGAACAGTATCAGCGTCCAGCCTCGGAAATTGCGGATTTGGAAGAGCGCTTGGAGCCGATGTGGCAATACTTGAACAGCATTAAACCGTACCTGTGGCGCGAAGGCCAAACCTACCCGGAAAGTTTGGCGAAACAAGATCAGTTGTATGCAAGTGGGGAAATCGGCATGACGATGAGCTATGATCCGGCACTTGCCGCCAGTGAAGTGTTGAAGGGCAGATTTCCGGAATCAACCCGGACCTTCATTTTGGATGGCGGTACGCTCGCCAACACCCATTTCCTGTCGATTCCGTTCAATTCCACAGGCAAAGCCGGAGCGCTGGTCGCAATCAATGAAATGATGTCTCCGGCTGCCCAGACGGCGAAATTGTCTCCGGAAAATTGGGGCGATCTGTCGGCGTTGGACTTGGATAAACTTTCTCCCGAGCAGCAGCAGGCAATGACCGAAGTGGACATGGGAACTGCGACACTGCCGCTGGAAGAGCTGGAAAGCCACCAACTGCCTGAATTGTCAGCTGAGTGGATCGAAATCATCGAAAAAGGGTGGATGGAAAATGTGGCACAAGAGTAAACCCTATCTTTTGCTGCTGCCGGCCACCGGCACCATCGTCCTCCTGTTTTTTGGAGGACTTTTTGATGGGCTGCTGAAAAGCCTCGGTTTCTTTCCGGCAATCGGAGAAACCGGCTTCAGTTTGACTGCATA
>DATHVZ010000132.1:0-4837 GCA_035461005.1 Planococcus sp. (in: firmicutes)
ACACAAGACAATACAAAAAGAGCAGCCGCGGCTGCTCTTTTTGTTGATGCTTTATAATTTGGAATCAGACGCTCAAACCGGTTCCACATCAATGGACTCATCGCTGATTTCGCCCACGATTTCCTCCAGAATATCTTCCATTGTGACAAGTCCGACAGTCGTTTTGCCGTCTGTTGAGGTAACGGCTGCCATATGCGTGCTGCTTAGCTGCATTTTTGTCAGCACTTTCTGGATTGGCGTGTTTTCAGTGAAACTTGGCATCTCGTGGATGAAAGATGCCGGTTCCTGCTTTCTTCCAGCAGCCATGCTGGTCAGGAGCTCTTTTGTATTGATGTAGCCGATCAGCTTGTCTTTATTGCCGGCTTCCGTCACGGGATAACGTGTAAATTCGTGGTCATCCAATTTCTCGAAAAACTCCGAACGTGAAAATCCTCTGTCGACTGACACCATCTGCTCCCGTGGGATCATGATGTGCTTAACCACACGGTCATCGAAGGCAAAAATGTTCTTCAGGTAAGTCAATTCGGTCTGGTTGATCTCACCGCCCTGGAAACTTTCCGCCATGATGAGTTTCAATTCTTCTTCCGTATGCGCTTGTTCGTGTCCAGTTGGTTTAACGTTGAACGCTCTCAGCAGCAAACGGGCGGAACCGTTCAATACATAGATGAATGGTCCCATAATTTTTCCGAACCAATAAAGCGGAGGAGCAAGCAGCAATGTCATGCGCTCTGCGTATTGGATCGCCAGTGTTTTAGGCGCCAATTCTCCGATGACTACATGGAGGAAAGTTACGATACTTAATGCAATGGCATAAGATAAGGCAGTGGCCCATGCATCCGGCACTGCGAAAGCATCAAATGCAGGACGCAGCAGCCGTTCTACCGTTGGTTCACCAAGCGCACCAAGAATCAGAGCCGTTACCGTGATTCCGAGCTGGCAAGCGGATAAGTAATAATCCAGGTTATGTGCAACTTCTTTGGCGCGGATAGCTTTTTTATTGCCTTCTGAAATTAACTGGTCGATTCTGGACATGCGCACTTTCAAAATGGCGAATTCAGCACCGACAAAGAATGCTGTTCCCGCAATCATCAGCGCAACGAGCAGTAAATTGATAATTATTTGTCCGTCCAATATGGTTCCCTCTGGAAGAGGGATTCACCTCCGTGTAATATTTCTTTCGATAAGTTGAGTTTTTATTTTTATGAAGATTTAGGGTGATACAGGACCTGCTTGATCTGCTGGTTATCCATCTCTATCACAGTCCAGATGCCATTGTCGCCGGTGAACTCGTCACCCGTCTGGATGTCGCCCATACTTTTGAAATGAACCCAGCCGCCAATCGTATCGATCTCTTCGCTTTCTTCAAACTCGAGGCCAAAGCGGTCTTCGAGGTCCCGCAGCAACACACGGCCGTTGATCATGTAATCGGTTTCGTCGACAGGGCTGATATCCGGCACTTCGTCTGCATCAAATTCATCGCGGATTTCTCCGACGATTTCCTCCAAAAGGTCTTCCATCGTGATCATTCCAGCGGTTCCGCCGTATTCATCCGCTACCAATGCGATATGGACGCGTGAGTGCTGCATTTTCAGCAAGGCTTTCTGCAAACCGGTCATCTCGAAAACAGTTGGTATTTCCCGGACGAAGTTTTGGAGTTCCCACGGACGTCCCGCTACGATATGCGGCAGCATCTTTTTGGCGCTGACAAAACCGATGATGCGGTCTTTGTCGCCGTCCTCTGTGACCGGGTAGCGGGTGTAATTATTTTCATCAAGAATCTGGACGATTTCCTCCAGCGGCATATCTTTGTCGAGCGTCACCAGTTCGGTGCGCGGCACCATAATTTCTTTTGTGGCCCGCTCATCGAATGTGAAGACATTTTCCATATAGGAAAGTTCGGTTTCATTGAGAGCGCCGCCTTGAAAGCTTTGCGCCATGACAATTTTAAGTTCTTCTTCCGAATAGGCCTGTTCCAGCCCGGGCTGTACGCCAAACGTACGCAATAGGATCCGCGCAGCTCCGTTCAATGTCCAGATGAAAGGCTTCATGATCTGTCCGAACCAGTAGAGGTAAGGGGCGAGAAGAAGCGACATCTTTTCAGCAAATTCGATTGCCAACGTTTTCGGTGCCATTTCACCAACAACGACGTGAAGGTAAGTGACAAGCAGGAACGCGATGGCGTAAGAGGATGCCGATGCCACCGAATCTGACACTGCAAAGAAATCAAAAATTGGGTACATCAGCCTTTCGACTGTGGGTTTACCGAGTGCACCGAGTCCAAGCGCTGTAACCGTAATACCCAATTGGCAGGCGGACAGATAATAATCCAGGTTCTCTGCCACTCGTTTTGCCATAACCGCTTTTTTATTGCCTTCTGCAATCAATTGATCAAGACGTGACATCCTGATTTTGACGACCGCAAACTCTGAGCCGACGAAAAATGCCGTCAGTCCGAGTAGGACGACCAATAATATTAAATTCAGTATCGTAATTATATCCACTTATATTCCCTGTAAAAGGGATTCACCTCCGAGGTTTATTGAAGCAAAGCCAACAACGCCGTGATGGCAGCCATCTGGGTTGCCAGTGCTTTGCTTGCGTGCGCTTTTGCATGAGCCGGAGCATCCTTCAGCTGTTCTTCCAGCCGGACAATCTTTTGCTGCAGCCCTTTGAATTCGTCGATGACTTCATCAACGAGTTCTTCTGTTACGGGCGTTTCTTCTGCACAAATGATTTCCTGGATCTCCGCGATGGACATGCGCTGTTTTTTCAATACTTGAATCCGTTCGAGTGTCTGGAGAACATTGGCCGGGTAAAGCCGGTAATTGGCGTCCGAGCGTTCGAAGGCCAATAAGCCTGAATTTGTATAGTAATCAATGGTTCTTGTGGACACTCCACTCAATTTTGCGACTTCACCGATCTTCATTAAGTCCTTCCCAATGCGAACACCTCCAGTATGATTTAGAATATATTACCACATAAATCTCTCAACCATACAGTCCAATGTGATGGTTTGCCTTAATAAAATTAAAAAGTGTGAAATGTGCCACAATTGCGACATAAATAACTGGCGCTTTTCTGCGGGCTGGTGGTATACTGACGGTACAACTCAATAGACTTTTGACATTCGTCAAAGGGGAGTAGCTATGGGGAAACCTATTTCACAGTCGTCATTACGTGGTTCAGAGCCACCGGTTGTGATAGCAGTTAATTTTGCTTAGCAAGACCTTTGCCTTTAAAAAGGCATGGGTCTTTTTTGTTGCAAAAATTAGCTGGGGGTTTGGAAGATGGAAGCGATTTTATTGGAATATGTATGGGTGCTGCTGGTTCTTGTAGCACTTGAAGGGTTGCTCGCTGCGGACAACGCGGTGGTCATGGCGGTCATGGTCAAGCACCTGCCGAAAGCGCAACAGAAAAAGGCATTGTTCTACGGATTGATGGGAGCATTCGTTTTCCGCTTTGCAGCGCTGTTCCTGATCACGTTGCTGGTCGACGTTTGGCAGATTCAAGCGCTCGGAGCGGCTTACTTGTTGTTTATCGCCTTCAAGCACATTTATGATCAGCGAAAAGGCAAGGAACATTCGCTGGAGCCTGAATCGACGAAAGGTGCCGGTTTCTGGATGACGGTATTGAAAGTCGAGTTGGCGGATATCGCTTTCGCCATCGATTCCATGCTTGCGGCAGTCGCGTTGGCGATAACATTGCCTCATTTGGGCGCAATGGAAGTCGGCGGCATCAACGGGGGCCAGTTCGGTGTCATGCTTGCCGGTGGATTGGTCGGTCTCGTTATCATGCGTTTTGCGGCACACAAATTCGTCAAATTGCTGGCTGAATATCCGCAACTGGAAACGACCGCGTTCGTCATTGTCGGCTGGGTCGGGGTCAAATTGACCGTTCTAACCTTGGGGCATAAGAGTCTCGGCATCCTGCCTTATGATTTTGTCCATTCTACAGAATGGAAACTCATCTTCTGGGGAGTATTGCTCGGGATTGTGGCGGTTGGGGCGTTGATCAGTGTTAAGAAGAAGAGAAAGTCAGAGAAACTGGCTTAATATTGGTCGATTTCAGGCGGCACAGGAGTGTGCCGCCTTTTTATGGAATAGAACCTGGAAATAGCCGATTGGGGCGTGAGGAAACAAGCTGTTTTTTGGATGTGCGAGTGTGGAATTTCTCTGGTGGGGAGTTTGTGCGCGGAAAACGGGATTTATGCGCGGTGAGCAGAGTTTGTGCGCGGAAAAGAGAATTTGTGCGCGGAAAAATAGATTTATGCGCGGAAACAGACCCGGTATGCGCGCGAAGATGGATTTTCGTCTTTTCTGTTATTTTTTTGCTTTCAAAAAATACGCAAGTTGAAGAGAACGAGCCGCCTCACCCCACACACAAATTCAAAAGAGCAGAAGCGGACGTTTTTCGCTCCGCGAAAAACTCCAGAGCATTATAAGGAAGGCTTCGCAGCTGCGAAGCCTTTTGATTTTTATTTGATCACCCCCGTCCCAACATATTCTCCGAAAACAGCTTATTTTCGACTGCTGCTTCTTATGATAAAATCAAGTTATCAAAATTTTCCAAATGATAGAAAGAAGGCATGCCTCTTGAAGAAGCTCTTGTTATTGCTCCTGTTTTCCGGCTTCACGCTTACTGGTTGCACAGAAGCAAGCGAAGAACCAACAAAGAAAATCATCACCTCGGATGAAAAAACTGAGAAGGCCATCAATAAAGCGGATTATAAAAATATGCGGATCCTTGAACTTGAAAATGAAAATATGATGATCGGTCCGCCCGCTACAGATCCGGAAGCTTCGTATCCCGCTTATGAAATAGTTCTCGACGAGAACAC
>DATHVZ010000133.1:0-9996 GCA_035461005.1 Planococcus sp. (in: firmicutes)
TGGAAGATGAAAGCGAACGGGATTTGTTCCTGGATTTGGCGAATACCTGGAAGAAGTAGGTGAACCGGATGGCGTCTGTAAATCGCTTTATCCAATTTAACAATGAAACCATCGACACCAAAATGCTCTACCAGATGGAGATGCTGGCGGGTGCTTTGGCAGATGCTCCGTATTTGAAAGTGACGACCCGCAAACTGATCGAATTACGTCCCACAGAGTCGGCGATTTCGGTCAGTGTCTTCTGGCGGCACCGGCCAAAAGGAGTGGAGCGGCAAGGCTATCTGTCGGACATCTATTTGCTGAGCGCAGGTTTTTGGCGGAATTTCAGTTTAGCGGCATGGAAGCGGTTAACGGAAGGACAGTCACCCTTATCTTCGCTGCGGGGGCAGCTGCTGCTTTGTGCGGAAGAATTCCGGCTGTCGGAAGGGATCATGAACGAGCGGCCTGGCACAGCTGCGGCATTCGCCGTGCGCGAACAAATTTACCGGGAATATCACCAGGACCAATTGGAGCAGAACCTGAAAAAAGGGTTTCTGGCCGATGCCTTTTTGAATTCCGCTTATTTGAGCCTCCGCGATATTGAACCGGCAATGGGTGCGGAATGGGAGCCTTTGCAGCTGATTTGGAAGGGGCTGTTTGACGCGCGTTCGACGGCTGATTCCGCCGCTATTGTGGAACGAATGACGGCACGTCTTGAATTTATGCTGAAGAGTGATATGGTTCATACGTATTACACATTCGGGGATTCCGCGGAAAAAACGCCTCCGTTTCATTACCATGAAGGCATCGAAACGGAGGAGTCGGAAGAATCCGAAGAAATCGAAACAATCGAGGAATGGTTTCAGTCGTGGCACCGTGAAAGTGAAATGACGGATACGCCCGCGATGGAGTTTGAGCTGGAGCGCGGCGATTCGCAGATGGCCACTGGCGGCCGCGAAGAAGCAGGTGCCGATGAAGTGCAGCAGACGGGCAGGGGCGATTCAAGCGGCGAGCATCTGGAGGACAATGATGCAGAGGACCGCGACATGGACAGCGGGCCGAAACGAGCCGGCGGCAAATTCGGCCGTGCGAACGAACAGGTCGTTTATCATGAAAAGCGGCTGGTGGTGAACGGGGAACATGGCCGTTTGATAGCCGAGTGGCGCAGAAAGCAGGCGCCCCATGTGCGCGCATTATTGAAGGAATTGAAGAAACGCATCACGCAGCGCCATCAGGATTACCGTACCAACTTAAACGCAGGCAGGCTGTCGAAAAATCTGCTGCAGCTGGCATTGGAAGAGCGGCCGAAACCATTTTACCGGAAGTCGGCGCCTTCAAAAGAGCTGGATGCCGTTTTCTGCCTGCTGATCGACGGGTCCGCTTCCATGGTCGACAAACTGGATGAAACGAAGCAGGCGGTCCTCCTGTTCCACGATGTGCTGCGCGGCCTCGGCATACCGCATGAAATTGTGCTGTTTTACGAAGACGCGTATGAAGCGAGCGACAGCGAACAGCCGAATTACTTTGAGTGGATGCATAAATTCGAGGACGGCAGGCGCGACCATGCCCAGGAAATCGTGTCGTTTGAAGCGCATGAAGACAACCGCGACGGCTTTGCGATCCGCTGGATGGCTGACCGCGTCAAGCTGCGCAGCGAGAAACACCGCTTCCTGCTGGTTTTTTCGGATGGTGAGCCATCTGCCTATAATTACGCCGAAAACGGCGTCGTGGATACAGCCAATGCCGTAGCTGAGGCGAAAAAGGAAGGCATCGAGCTGCTGCATCTGTTTCTCAGCAGCGAACCGATTACTGAGGAGCAGGCCGCGTTCTACCGCATGATGTATGACAATAAATCCGTCAGCGCCGATTCACTGGAACAGTTTGTGGACCAGACGCTGCGGCTGCTGAAACGCACCTTGCATTTGGTGATTCAATCGGGGTAGATGTTGGATTTTTCACGCTAAATGCCGCAATAATTTCCAGTGAAATGGGAATACTGTCCGCAAATGAAAAATACTGTCCGGAAGCACCAAAATACTGTCCGGAAACGAAAAATACTGTCCGCAGCAGCTCAAATACTATCCGGAAGGTCCAAAGGGCTGTGACCTTATCTGAAACAAGCAAAAATCCCGTGAAGCAGACGCTTCACGGGATTTCCTTTATTGTTCACTCGATTTTTCGCCTTCGTGGATCGCCAGCAGTCGCTGCTTGAGCTCGCTTTCCATTTTACCGATTTCCATTTCAGCGGCGCGACGGTTTTTGCGGCCTTCGCTCTGGATCTGCAAGGTTTCTTCAATCGTCGTCAGGAGATTTTCCTGCGTTTTCTTCAACGTCTCGATTTCAATAATGCCGCGTTCATTTTCCTTGGCAGTTTCAATCGAATTCATTTTCAGCATTTCGGAATTCTTCAATAGAAGAGTGTTGGTCGTGGAAGTGACCTGTTTTTGTGCTTCCACAGCTTTCATCTGTTTATTGAGTGTCAATGCAATGGCGATCTGATTTTTCCAAAGTGGAATCGACGTCATGATCGAAGACTGGATCTTCTCAGCCAGCGTCTGATTCGTCTGTTGGATCATCCGGATCTGCGGTGCACTTTGAATGGTGATCTGGCGAGACAATTGAAGATCATACAGGCGCTTTTCGAGGCGGTCGACAAATTGTACCATGTCGTTGACTTCCTGGTACGCCATCTGGTCATCCGACGCTTCCGCTTTCCTGCGGAGGGCAGGGATGGTCTCGTTCAAAATTTCATCGCGCTTGATCTCGGCAGCTGCAATATAGACATTCAACGCCTGGAAATAGAGTTTATTTTGATCGTATAATTCTTCCAGCATCTGTACGTCTTCCAATAAGGCGCGTTTTGAATGGTCCAGCTGGATGCTGATGCGGTCCACCTGTGTGCTCAGCTTTTGGTATTTGGTCATGATTTCCTGAACGGAATATTTCGCTTTGGCGAACAGTTTGCGGATGCCTGACTTTTTCGTATCGGTCAGTTCCTCGGGATTCAACTCCTGCAATTTTTTCATCAGGTCATGCAGGACATCTCCGACAGGGCCGATGTCTTTTTGCTGCACGTGATCAAGCATCTTATGGGAGAAATTGCCGAGCTGGCTTTGCGCATTTGCGCCGTAGGTCAAAATGGCTTCATGATTGCCGGCGGGAATCTGCTTTGCCAGCTCCAGTGCTTTTTTCTTGTCTTCATTTGATAATTTATCCATTAATAATGCCGGCCGGCCTGTTTGCTGCTCAGCTGGCGATTGTTCTTTATCCAGTTGGATACCGAATGGCGATTGCAACAGATCATCCAATTCACTTCGTGTCGATTGATTTTCGGTCATTTTCCACGTCTCCTTCGTCATCGGCCAGGTGTTGAACCAATAGTTTCTGATTCTGCTGTTTATCGACGGCCAGGCGGGCGTAATCGAGTTCCATCCGAAGCTGTTCCACATCGGACGACAGCACTTTCTTCAAATCGTCTTCCATAACGTGATTCATCGACTGCAGGGTTTCGCGCGTGTCCTGCAATGCGACTCTCATTTCCCGGTCTTTGACAGGCTGCCCGACCAAGAGGGAGTATTTTTCAGTCAGCTCCAATGCGGAATCGAGATGCGAATAAAAGAAGGATTCCGCCAGATAAAATTTTCTGGGATTCTGTTGGACGACAATGATGATTTTCTTCGCTATTTTTGTCATCTCCATCAATTGCCTGAATGAGGAGATGGAGCGTACCTGGTAATAATGGCCCTGCAGTCGCTTCAATTTCGCTTTTGCTTCGTGCAGTTGTTTGACGACATGTTTATATTCTCGGCGGGTCATTCCAAATTCTTTGGAAGTGGATGAAAATTGTACTTGTTTGATCGTTGTATTGCTTGCCAGGTACGTTCCGGCAGCAACTGCTCCTGAAGCGAGCAATCCGATTTCCGCACCCAGATAAAGTACAGGAAACATCACTCCCATAATCGGGAGACTGACCGATTGGCGTTTGATGAAGTTTTGGACTCGCTTCATGCGAAAGTCACTCCTTTAATGCATTTCCTTATATAGATACGATTGAACGCCTTGAAAGTTTCATTGACAGCTTCTACATACCCATTTTACGGGAAAGAAAGGGGCAATACAAACTTCGGAATCAGTGGCGGTTGATGACGCTTCTTACTGGACAGAAACGGCTGGATTTGGCAAAATACAACTAGAGAAATGATGTGGGAGCGGATGAGAAAGGTTTTACGGAAAAAATATTATAAATATTTAGATTTGTTTGACATTTAAACGCAATTTAGGTATTATAAAGGAAATAAATACTCTCTTCACCGGATACAGCTATTCACCTATTCCAAAAAGTGATCAGTTCGTTATGGTACTTTTTGGAATATGTGAATTTTTTTATGAAGTTCCATATTGAAAATTTTTATAATCCTAGGAGGTTTTTTAACATGCAACAGGGAACAGTAAAATGGTTTAACGCAGAAAAAGGATTTGGCTTCATCGAAGTTGAAGGCGGAGAAGACGTATTTGTACACTTCTCAGCAATTCAAGGCGACGGCTTTAAATCGCTTGACGAAGGCCAAAAAGTTGAATTTGAAGTTGAGGAAGGCAATCGCGGACCTCAAGCTACAAATGTAACTAAAGTCTAATTGCCAAGGGCTGCTCATTGCGAGCGGCTCTTTTTTTTGCGTTAACTATTGTTTTCAGAGCCTGCAGTCAAAACCCTTTATAAAAAATCTATAGAGTTTGAGAAACTGCGGAGATAGGGTATTAATACTTTATTGGAAGAAAGTTTAAAGGAGGTTTTACAATGGCTGATGACATAGTTTACGGCGAAGGAAAAGTGAAATGGTTTGATGGAGACAAAGGCTATGGCTTTATTGTTGCTGATGACGGAGAAGAATTCTTTGTTGAATCGATTTCTATTAATGTTGGCATTGGCGTGCTGATGCCCGGCCAGCAAGTCAAATTCAATATCGTACAAGGCAAACCGGAGCGCGAACGCATCGCAACCAATGTTACGTTGAAATTCTGATTTCGATGCAGCAGATGTATCCAAAGTTACTGTATATGGTTATAGTAAGCATATAAGATCTTTCAAGGGGGAAAACCAATGGTCAACGAGCAATTGAAAAAACCACTGCCAAGTGAAGGCGAGCAGCGTGATTTTTATCAGAAACTGAGATACAACATTCAAAAATGGGTGGAAAGCAAGAGCGGAAAAAGCAGCAGATTTTTTAAATATGTTTTGTTTGCACCGGACTTTTTCCATTTGCTGATGAAGTTGATGCTGGATTCTCGCATCGAGACCAAAAGCAAAACAATGATCGGTGCAGGTATCCTTTATTTCTTCGCACCGATTGATTTGATGCCCGAAGCTATATTAGGGCCAGTGGGTTTTGCCGATGATGTAATCGTTGCAGTGTATATTGTAAACACTCTACTGAATAAATACCCGAAAGAAGTCATAACGTCCCACTGGGCAGGCGATGAAAACCTGCTTGTGGTGGTGAGCCGTCTTGCCGGTACAGGGAATAAATGGTTATCCCGCCTGCCCGCAGGTAAAGTATTGAAACGTTTCATGAAATAAAATATACAAAAATCCCGCCGCACTCTTGGAGTGTGGCGGGATTTTTTGGGATTAATTCGTGATGCCTTGTGTTTCTTTCCATTCAAGGTATTCATCATAATCCAATTGCTTGTCGAGGATTGAACCGTCTTCACGGATTTCAATGACTCGGTTGGCTACCGTCTGGATAAACTGATGGTCATGGGAAGTGAAGACCATCGCGCCTTTGAATGCGATCATGCCATTGTTGAGTGCCTGAATCGATTCCAGGTCCAAGTGGTTGGTTGGTTCATCAAGCAACAGGACGTTTGAATGAGACAGCATCATTTTAGACAGCATGCAACGGACTTTTTCGCCACCGGACAAGACAGAAGGTTTCTTTTTCACTTCTTCGCCGGAGAACAGCATTCTGCCGAGGAAGCCGCGAAGGAACGTTTCACTTTCGTCTTCCGGAGAATACTGGCGCAGCCAGTCGACAAGGGAAGTCTCACTGCCTTCAAAATAGGTGCTATTGTCAATCGGCAGGTAGGCGCGTGACGTTGTGACGCCCCAGCGTGCGTATCCTGCTTCCGGTTCGTCTTCTTCCGCAAGTATGCGCAACAGGGCGGACTTGGCAAGAGGATCGCCGATCAAGACGATTTTATCGTCTTTGTTCATATTGAAGCTGACGCCGTTCAAAAGTTTTTTGCCATCCACTGTCTGGCTCAAGTCTTTGACTGTCAACACATCGTTGCCGATTTCGCGGCCGACTGTAAAGTTGACGAACGGATATTTTCTTGAAGAAGGACGGATATCATCCAGCTCGATCTTATCAAGCATTTTTTTCCGTGACGTTGCCTGCTTCGATTTGGAAGCGTTCGCCGAGAAACGGGCGATAAAGGCTTGAAGTTCTTTGATCTTCTCTTCTTTTTTCGCATTTTGGTCGCCTGCTAAACGAGTCGCCAATTGGCTTGATTCGTACCAGAAGTCGTAGTTTCCGACATAAAGCTGGATTTTACCGAAATCCAAATCTGCGATATTGGTGCAGACTTTGTTCAAAAAGTGACGGTCATGCGATACGACGATTACGGTATTATCGAAATTCATGAGGAAGTCTTCCAGCCATTGGATCGCTTTCAGGTCCAAGTGGTTGGTAGGCTCATCCAGAAGAAGGACGTCAGGTTTGCCGAACAGCGCCTGTGCCAGTAGCACTTTCACTTTATCGGACCCTGAAAGTTCCGCCATCTTCTTGTCGTGGAGGCTATCCGAAATGCCAAGTCCCTGCAACAGGATTGCAGCTTCGGATTCAGCTTCCCAGCCGTTCAATTCAGCGAATTCGCCTTCAAGCTCAGCTGCGCGCATACCATCTTCGTCAGAAAAATCTTCTTTCATATAGATGGCGTTTTTTTCTGTCATAACTTCATACAATTTCTTATAGCCCATCATGACGGTATCAAGAACTTGTTTTTCTTCGTATTCGAAGTGATCCTGTTTCAAAACGGCAAGGCGCTCGCCTGAACCCATGATGACATTTCCGGATTGGGCTTCGAGTTCGCCGGAAAGAATTTTGATGAATGTCGACTTGCCGGCACCATTGGCTCCGATCAGTCCGTAGCAATTCCCGGGGTTAAATTGGATGTTCACGTCTTCGAATAATTTACGGTCACCGAAACGCAAACTTACATCATTTACTGCTATCATTAATACGTACCTCCTAAATTTCACAATACTAGTAGTATACCACGAAACGGCCTGAAACTGATAGCATCTGAGCACGGTCTCCGATAAACTGAAACTGTGGCCGCTCAGCTTTGAAGACTTGTTGGGAACAATAAAACAGGGGAAGTCACATCGATCTAATCTTCCGTTCCTTATAAGCTTCCAGCATGCCCAGGTCTTTGTTCAGCAAATACTCCATCCGCACATAATCACGACGGTTCGGAATATGCTCCGCCGTCAGGCCTTTCATCGTAAAGATGAAATAATAGCCGCCGATTTGGCGGAACCAGACAACCACATGCGGAAATTCGTCAAAAATGGCTTTTATATTATATCGTTTTGCGTAGCTCCAGTTCACAAGTTTCATAAAGCAACCGCCTTTCATTGCTTCCATTTTAATAAAAATTTGCGGCGAACACAAGTTTGTGTACCCGCGAAGGAGGAGTGAATCCATTTTGACAGAGAAGCAAAAAAAATCAGCGCTTGGAATCATGGTATTGGCCATTCTTTTCGTCTCCGTCAATCTGCGGCCGGCGATTTCGTCGATCGGCCCGCTGCTTGATACGATACGGGATGACCTATCATTGACCAACAGCGAGGTAAGCCTGCTGACTGCCGTGCCGGTGTTCTGTATGGGTCTGTTCGCACCGCTGGCAGTCGTGTTCAATAAAAAATTGGGGTTAAAACGATCCATCGCCATTCTGGTGGGGGCGATCGGTGTGTTCACCTTATTGCGCGGCATCCTGCCGACTTTTCCAGTCCTGTTGATCAGCGCATTTTTTATCGGCATGTCGATTGCCATCATCAGTCCGCTGCTGTCGGCGATGATCAAACGGAACTTTCCGACCCGGACCGCTTCGCTGATCGGCGTCTACTCTTTTGGCATGGGACTCGGTGCCACGATGGCTGCAGGGCTGACCGGCGTGTTCTACTCGATTGCCGGATGGCCCATCGCACTTGCGAGCTGGGGGCTTCTCGCGATCGCGGCTATTGTGTTATGGCTGCGCGTGAAGGAGCCGGCTGCCGAAGTCGGTGACATTCCGATGGAGAGAGTGGCTACTGTGTCGCCGTGGAAAACCAGGCGCGCCTGGTACATGCTGCTGTTTTTCGGCTTCCAGTCCGCGTTGTTCTTTTCCATCATCACCTGGCTGGCACCGATCGCCATCGAAAAAGGCATGTCGATTCTGGTCGCGGGAGCGGTTCTGACCGTCATGTCCACCGTTCAGATTGCCTGTAATTTATCGATACCGCTGCTATTGGCAAAATGGCCGAGCCGGCATTTATGGATTATGGTCAGCCTCGGATTCGGTGCGCTCGGTGTCCTGCTCCTAATGTTCGCGGACGCGGTCTTTATCTGGCCCGCGGCAATCTGCCTCGGCATCACACTCGGAGGATTGTTCCCACTGGCGCTCCTGATGCCGCTGGATGAAAACACATCCCCTGACGACGTCAACAGCTGGTCGGCCATGATCCAATCCGGCGGCTACATCATATCCGCCGTGACGCCTTTTGCCATTGGCCTGTTTTATGACCGCTTTCAAAACCATACGATTTCGTTGAGCCTGTTTCTCGGATTTATTGTCATCCTGACGGTATTTGCATTCCTGTTGAACAAGAAGCCAGATGCGATCAATGAATAAATCGATTTCATGCAAAGTTATTAGGGGGAAAGTTTATGAAAGCAAAATACAATACGGTGATTTTTGATATCGACGACACATTAATGGATTTTTCGGTGTCGGAACATGCAGCATTACATAATACATTTTTGGAGTATGAAATGCCGAGCGGTTTTTTTGATATGCACGATAGTTACCGGGCAATCAGCAAAATCCTGTGGAATGATCTGGAGCAGGGGAAGATTGCATTGAGGGAACTTGGCGTTGAACGTTTCCGCAGGCTGTTTCTGGAACACGACACAGCGAAAGACCCGATTGCATTCAGTTCCAGCTACCTCGGTTATCTGGGAAAAGAAAGCCATTTGATGGCTGGAGCTCTGGAAGTTCTGGAAGGGTTGACGGATAGCCGGCTCGTTATCATGACGAACGGTTTCGGGGATGTGCAAAAAGCGCGCCTCAAAAATTCGCCGATAGCCATTCATTTTGAAGAAATCATCATATCCGAAGAAGCGGGTTTCCAAAAACCTGATCCCGGAATTTTCGATTACGCTTTTTCAAAAATCGGAATCCCGGCAAAAGAACATGCAATCATCGTCGGCGATTCGCTGACATCTGATATTCAGGGCGGCATTAATTTCGGCATCGATACCGTTTGGTTTAATGCAGCGGGCAAAACAAATGACACCGGCATCCAGCCGACTTATGAAATACAGGATCTCCTCGAAGTCATCGACATTGTCAACGGGGATTTTATCCATAGGAAGGCGGAGGCGTAATGATTATACGAGAAGCGAGACCAGCCGATGCTGAACAATTGACGGGATTGATTGCGGATGCTGAAAGTTCGGGCTTTATGATGTTCGACCCAGGCGAGCGAAAAATGACCGCTGAACAATTGGCGAAGCGCATCGGTTCCTTGGAAGAAGATGAGTCTTCTGCGATTCTGCTTGCGGAATCGGCGGGTGTGCTGGCAGGTTATCTGTTTGCCATCGGAAACTCGCTGCAGCGCACGAGCCACAGCATTTACGTCGCGATCGGCATCAGTGAACAGAGCCGCGGACAAGGTGTGGGCACGAAATTATTCACACAACTCGATCAATGGGCAAAAGAGCGGAATGTCCGCCGGATAGAATTGACGGTCATGAT
>DATHVZ010000134.1:0-10611 GCA_035461005.1 Planococcus sp. (in: firmicutes)
AAGAGGAATTCGAATTTTCGACACGCGTGCAGGTTCGTTTTTCCGAAACGGATATGTTCGGCCACGTCAATAATACGGTGCCGATCACTTATTTTGAATTTGCGCGGATCGAATACATGAAGGAACTTGGCCTGATGCAACGCTGGCTCAAAGGAGACGGCGATTTATTCCCGGTGATCGCGGACATGCAGGTCGATTTTACACAGCAGGTCTATTTTGACGAAATGCTTGACGTTCATGTCAAAATTGCCTCTGTCGGCAGCTCATCGATTGATGTTCATTATTGGGTCATCAACGCAAAAAGCGAAACATGCTTTACTGGCCGCGGCGCAATGGTGCAGATTTCCAAAGCGACCGGCAAAGGCCATCCGTGGACAGACGAAGAAAGAGAGCTTTTCGGCAATCGGCAATTGATTTCATCAGAAAATTAAGTCAGTTCTTGCTAAATCAGAAAAAAACCTTCACTATAGAAAGTAATAGTTGTATTCGAGGAGTGGACGTTAATTATGAAAGAAAACACAAATGATATACCCCATGACAAGGTCCGGGTGGCATTCATGGAAAAGGAATTGCGTTATATTTCCGGCATCATCAAACAGAAGGGGCGGGAAATCCTTAATTCCTATACGATTACGCCCCCTCAATTCATTGCGCTGCAATGGCTTTTTGAACATGGCGATATGACGATCGGTGATCTGTCGAATAAAATGTATCTTGCCTTCAGCACGACGACTGATCTTGTGGACCGCATGGAAAAGAACGAACTGGTCGTGCGCATCCGTGAAGAACAGGATCGCCGCGTCGTCCGCATCAAGCTTCTGAAGGAAGGCGAACGGATCATTGAAGAAGTGATCAAGAAGCGCCAGGATTATCTGCAGAATGTGCTGACAGAATTCACCGAAGAAGAAGTGGAGCAATTTTCCTTCCTGTTGGAGAAATTGCACACGAACATGAAATAGGGGCGGAACAATGCTAGCAAATGCGCCAATCGGAGTGATTGATTCCGGAGTCGGAGGACTGACTGTAGCGAAGGAAATTATGCGGCTCCTGCCAAATGAAAAAGTGCTGTATATCGGGGACAATGCGAGATGTCCGTATGGACCGCGGGCGCAGGCGGAAGTCAGGAAATATACTTGGCAGATGGCACGCGCGCTGATGAAAAAAAACATTAAATTGCTGGTTATCGCCTGCAATACGGCTACCGCGGCTGCGCTTGATTCCCTTCAGGAAGGACTACCCATCCCTGTGATCGGTGTTATTTTCCCTGGGGCACGGGCAGCGATGAAAGTTTCTGTGACAAAGGAAATTGCAGTGCTCGGAACGGAAGGAACGGTCCGGAGCGGTGCTTATGAAAATGCACTGAAATCGTTGAAGTCCTCCTGCCACGTGGTGCAGCTCGCATGTCCTAAATTCGTTCCGTTGGTCGAAAGTGATGAATACGAAGGCGAGTTTGCCAGGAAGATGGTATGGGAAACGCTTGGGCAGCTGGATGGCAAGTCGTTTGATACCGCCATTCTTGGCTGCACACATTATCCGCTGCTGCAGGGGTTCATTGAAGAAAAGTTCGGTCCTTCGGTGACCGTTCTATCATCAGCGTTAGAAACGGCAAAAGACGTCGAGAACCATCTGCGCTATCAGAACATGCTGGCTGAAGCGGAACACGTGCCGGTGCATGAGTTTTATACCTCGGGCTCGACCGCGATTTTTCGGACGATTATCAAAAAATGGCTGGAGATCGACGAGCCGGTCATCCATTCCATAAAATTCCCTCAAACCTGATGGCGATGCTGTCGGGTTTTTTGTCGCCCGCAAAAAAATATGGTACGCTAATCGAGTAAATACAAGGAGGATATCCATGAGTAGAGCAGATGAAAGAAAAGCGGACGAGTTGCGTCCGGTCAAAATGCAAACAGAATTTCTGATCCATCCGGAAGGTTCCGTTCTGATCACGGTTGGCCAGACGAAAGTGATCTGTACGGTTACAATAGAAGAAAAAGTGCCAGGTTTTTTAAGGGGGCAGGGCAAAGGCTGGATTACGGCTGAATACGCTATGCTGCCGCGTGCCACAGGCAGCCGGAATCGTCGGGAAGCTTCTGCCGGGAAAATCGGGGGCCGCACGATGGAAATCCAGCGCCTCATCGGACGCGCTTTGCGTGCCGTAGTGGATCTTGACAAACTGGGTGAACGCACGTTATGGCTCGATTGTGACGTGATCCAGGCAGATGGAGGCACACGCACAGCATCAATCACCGGTGCGTTTGTCGCAATGGTGATGGCCATCAGCAAATTGGAGCTGGCAGCGTTTCCTGTTACGGATTACCTGGCTGCGACAAGTGTCGGCATCACAACTGGCAACGGCGCAATCCTTGATTTGGATTACGTGGAAGATTCAACAGCCCAAGTTGATATGAATCTCGTCATGACCGGCAAAGGCGATTTTGTTGAATTGCAGGGAACGGGTGAAGAATCAACATTTACACGCGCCCAATTGAATGAACTGCTCGATCTCGGGGAAACCGGCATCCGCCAACTGATTGACATGCAAAAAGAGGTTTTGGGTAAAGCCGCAGCGCGAATCGGGGAAGAAACAAGGTCGGAATTATGAAAGAAATAATCATTGCGACTAAAAACAAGGGCAAAGCAAAGGATTTTGAAGCACTGCTCGAGCCGATGGGCTACCGGGTGCTGACATTGCATGATGTTGCGCCGCATATGGACGTGGAAGAAACTGGCGAGACCTTCGAGGCGAATGCGACCCTTAAAGCCGAAGCGTTGGCACAGGAACTTCAGGCTACTGTCATTGCGGATGACAGCGGACTTGAAATCGATGCGCTGGGCGGCGAACCGGGTGTTTATTCGGCCCGCTATTCCGGCGATGAAAAGAACGACGAATCCAATATCGACAAAGTGCTGCAGAAAATGGTGCAGGTTCCTGCCGAAGAAAAGACTGCGCGTTTCCGCTGCGTGCTGGCCTTGTCGTCACCCGGCCAGGAAACGATCCTCTTCGAAGGCACATGCGAAGGCATGATAACGGATGAGCGAAAAGGCGGATATGGTTTCGGCTACGATCCGATTTTTTATGTGCCGGCACTCCAAAAAACAATGGCCGAAATGGAGCCTTCTGAAAAAGCATCCGTATCGCATCGTGGAAATGCTATTCGGCAATTAGGGAAAACGATGCCGGAACTGTCCGGCAACTGAGCCACAGCCGAATTTATCTATTTGTAATGTTTTTTCAAAATAGCATTGACTTTTCGATAAAAGATTTCTATAATTAAAATTGTCTTTCAAAACAGAATGCATTTTCGGCTGTCTCAGTTCAGACAATGCATTTATCAGAAAGCAATGTCCCAGTAGCTCAGCTGGATAGAGCAACGCCCTTCTAAGGCGTCGGTCGGGAGTTCGAATCTCTCCTGGGACGTAAATTATGGATCAAGCCTTCCTGCCGAATCATCGGTTGGAAGGTTTTTTGGTTGTGTGGAGCTAAGTTGAAACCTCAAAAAAATTCATTTGCGCGGTAAGGTTAATCGTTGAGACTCTTCCTGCCGGGACGGATTTTTTTCATAAATCACTCAGGAAAATGGTATAGTAAATAATACGCAAGGATTCTGCATAAGCCCGGAAGGTCGGTTGTGCACCGGGTAAAAAGGTTTAGATTTATTTTTAAAGGAAATGCTGGTAATGTAAAGACAATAAACGAGTGGAAGAGGTGGTTAAATGCGGAAAAAATACAGGGATCTGAAACGTAAAGGCAATGTGGTGGTGTTTCCGACAACGATTAACCGCCTGCTGACGGAAGGCATGACGCTGCTGAAGCAGGAGCGCTACGAAGAAGCCCGTGAAGGTCTTTTCCAGGTGCTTACCTATGAACCCGAGCATCCGGCGGCGCTCGGAGCTTATTCCTACTGTCTTTATGAGCTCGGCGATTACGAAGAAGCGCTGGAAGTTTGCCAGGAGTTATTGAAGGTGGGACCGATTCATTACCTCGAAACGATGGAGTTATACATAAGCATTCTCATGCAGGTCCGTGAATTTGAAGAAGCGGAGCGGGTAATCGAAGCGCTGATCGCTGAAAAGGTATTGCCGGAAGAACGGCTGGAGCAATTCAACCTGCTGCGGGATCTGAACGAGCGCATCGCTTCGAAATCAATTGAAAATATCGATGCCGAGCAATACACGCCGGAAGTTTTCCTGTCACTGAATCCTTTCGAGCAGGAGCGCCGTGTAATGGAGTTGCCGCCGTCGTCATTCAAGCCGCTGAAAACCAAATTGCTTGCTTTGGTCGAACATCCGGACATCGACCTGCTGGCAAAAACCTACATATTATTCATCATGCAGCAGGAAGGGATACAAGCCAGAGTCCACATACATAAGTTTCATTATTTTGGCGAATTCAATATCGTGGACCTGTCCGATCCGCAGGAAAGCCCCCGTGTAAAGGAAATTAAAGAGATTTTTGCAGAGCAATTGGCGAAAGATCCGACCCGCCTGGAAATGGGGAACGAACTTTTTGAACGCCATGTCTATTTATTTTATCCTTTTTTGATGGATGAATACGAGCCGAAAGAAGTGGCGGAAGCCTATATGTCATACCTGGATTCATTGTTCACCGATGAACTGGATCTTGCAAGTGATGAAGAACTGCAGAATCTGCTCATACAGGCTGAAATGTGGTTTGAAACGCGCAATGGATAGAAATAGTTGAACCTCGTATCATGTGTGATATAATATTGAAGTTGTCAAAATTCGTATAAACGTATGAATGACTTTTGTAAAAAATGTTTGGAGGGCTTATATAATGTCAGCAAAATGGGAAAAACAAGAAGGTAACACAGGAACACTTACGATTGAAGTTTCAGCCGAGGATGTAAATGCCGGACTGGACAAAGCGTTCAAGAAAGTTGTAAAAGAAATTAATGTACCAGGATTCCGCAAAGGGAAAATGCCGCGCCAAATGTTCGAAAAACGTTTTGGTGTAGAATCTCTTTACCAGGATGCAATCGACTTCATCTTGCCGGATGCTTACGCAAACGCAGTGGAAGAAGCGGGAATCAACCCGGTTGACCGTCCTGAAATCGATATTGAAACAATCGAAAAAGGACAGCCACTTGTATTCACAGCAAAAGTGACGGTTAAACCGGAAGTTGAGCTTGGCGAATACAAAGGTCTTGAAGTTTCGAAACCAGATACTGAAGTGACTGATGAAGAAATCGAAGGCAAATTGAAAGAGCACCAGGAGCGTCTTGCTGAACTTGCTGTTAAAGAAGACGAAGCGATTGTTGAAGGCGACACAGCGATCATCGACTTTGAAGGATTCGTCGACGGCGAAGCTTTTGAAGGCGGAGCTGGCAGCGACTATTCTCTTGAAATCGGCTCAAACTCATTTATCCCAGGCTTTGAAGAGCAATTGGTAGGCGTAAAATCCGGTGAGGAAAAAGAAGTCGAAGTAAGTTTCCCTGAAGAATACCACGCTGCTGAACTTGCAGGAAAAGCTGCAACGTTCAAAGTGAAAGTGACTGAAGTAAAAGGAAAAGAACTTCCTGAACTGAACGATGACTTTGCAAAAGAAGTTGATGCTGAAGTTTCAAGTCTTGATGAACTTCGCACAAAAATGAAAGAAGCGGCTTTAGCTGAAAAAGCAACAAGTGCTGATGCAGCTGTACGCGACGAATTGGTTCAAAAAGCGGCTGAAAACGCTAAAATCGACATCCCGCAGGCAATGATCGATTCAGAAATGGATCGCATGATGCAGGACTTCGAACAGCGTCTGACTCAGCAGGGCATGAACCTTGAGCTTTACTTCCAGTTCTCAGGACAGGATGAAGCAGCTCTTCGCGAGCAGATGAAAGGCGACGCTGAAACACGTACGCGCGTTTCATTGACACTAGAAGCGATTGCAGCAGCTGAAAACATGGAAGTCACTTCTGAAGATATCGACAAAGAACTTCAGAAAATGGCAGGCCAATTCAACATGGATATCGAGAAGATCAAAGAGGCACTTGGCGGTACTGAAATGCTTGAAAATGATATCCGCATGCAAAACACAGTTGAATTCCTTTTGGAAAACGCTAAAATCAACTAATCTTTCCGATCACATAAGTTTTAAATAGAACAAGGCGCGGAGATGCGCCTTGTTTTCTCTACATAGAAGATTATTGATTTCACATAGGTGTTGTAGCTCTGATGAATCTAATTAGTTGCTCAAATCACGGGAATCTTGTAATATTATGGCTTGAATAGGGGTGAATACATTGTTCAAATTTAATGACGAAAAAGACCATCTTAAATGTTCGTTCTGTGGAAAACCACAAGAGCAGGTTCGTAAACTGGTTGCAGGACCGGGTGTATATATTTGTGACGAATGTATTGAGCTTTGTACGGAAATCGTAGAGGAAGAGCTTGGTACGGAAGAAGCAGTGGAATTCAAGGAAGTGCCAAAACCGAAGGAAATCATGGATATCCTTGGCGGCTATGTAATCGGTCAGGACAAAGCGAAAAAATCGCTGGCTGTTGCTGTCTACAACCATTACAAGCGCGTCAATTCCCAGAGCAAGATCGACGATGTCGAACTTTCGAAATCGAATATCGTATTGATCGGGCCTACAGGGAGCGGTAAAACTTTATTGGCGCAAACATTGGCCCGCATCCTTAACGTTCCATTCGCTATTGCGGATGCAACATCTCTGACAGAAGCCGGCTATGTCGGTGAAGATGTCGAGAACATTCTGCTGAAACTGATTCAGGCAGCGGACTATGACGTGGAACGCGCTGAAAAAGGCATCATTTATATCGATGAAATCGATAAAGTGGCCCGTAAATCAGAGAATACGTCGATTACACGCGACGTTTCAGGTGAAGGCGTTCAGCAGGCTTTGCTGAAAATTCTTGAAGGTACGACTGCAAGCGTTCCACCGCAAGGCGGACGCAAGCATCCTCATCAGGAATTCATCCAGATCGACACGACAAATGTCCTGTTTATCGTGGGCGGTGCCTTTGACGGAGTCGACCAGATCATCAAACGCCGTCTAGGCAATAAAATCATCGGCTTTGGTGCGGATCCGAATAAAGTGGAAGTTGACGAGAAGACATTGCTCAGCCAATTGATTCCTGAAGACTTGCTTAAATTTGGTTTGATCCCGGAATTCATCGGCCGTTTGCCAGTATTGGCGAGCCTTGAACAGCTTGATGAAAGCGCGTTGGTGCAGATTTTGACAGAACCGAAAAACGCCTTGATCAAGCAATACCAGAAAATGATGGAGCTTGACGGTGTGACATTGACGTTTGAAGACGAAGCACTTGTTGAAATCGCGAAACTTGCGATCGATCGCAAAACCGGTGCCCGTGGACTTCGCTCAATTATCGAGAATGTTATGCTTGATGTCATGTTCGACTTGCCTTCACGCGAAGACATTATCGAATGCATCATTACTAAAGAGACAATTACTGATAAAGTTCAGCCAAAACTCATTTTGGAAGATGGCACTGAATACAATGCAGATAATAATGAGAAAACATCCGCATAATTTTGGATGAAATGGGCTGACTCAGATCGTGCACATCCGCGCGGTCTGAGCTCAGTCCATTTTTTTGGCTTTTAAAACAAATGTTTTGCGGAATATCGATTATAAAATTATTACTGTTAATTGAAACATACTCCCGGAGGTGGCTGTGAAATGGCTAAGAAGAAAGTTACAAAACGTGTGCCTTTATTGCCGTTGCGCGGACTGCTTGTTTTCCCGACGATGGTTTTGCATATTGATGTCGGACGCGAGCGTTCGGTAGCTGCTTTGGAACAGGCATTGTTGGAAGATAATATTATTTTCCTGGCGACACAGAAAGATATCAGTGTGGAGCAGCCGGAAAAGGAAGACCTTCAGAAAATCGGTACATTGGCATATGTGAAGCAGATGCTGAAATTGCCGAACGGCACTATCCGAGTTTTGGTCGAAGGGCTGGAGCGCGGACAATGGAAATCGTATGAAGACGAAGAGAAATTCCCGGTTGTGGAAGTGACGCCATTCCCGGACGAAACGGAAAGGAATGCGGAGCAGGATGCGTTGATGCGCCTATTGCTTGAGCATTTCGAGAAGTATTCGAAAGCGTCGAAAAAGGTTACGAATGAAACCTATAAGACGGTTGAGGATATCGAGGAACCGGGCCGACTGGCAGATATGGTGGCATCGCATCTTCCGTTGAAGATGGCCGGCAAGCAGGAAATTCTTGAGACTTTTGACATCAGCAAACGTCTCGAAATGCTGATTGGCCGTCTGCACAATGAACAGGAAGTCATCGATTTGGAGAAGCGCATCAACCAGCGCGTCAAAAAAGCGATGGAGCAGACGCAAAAGGAATTTTATTTGCGCGAGCAGATGAAAGCCATTCAGTCGGAGCTTGGCGACAAGGACGGCAAAACGGGCGAAATTTCCGATTTGAAAAAGCGCATCGATGCAGCGGGCATGCCCGAGTCAACGAAGAAAGTGGCAGTGAAAGAGCTTGACCGCTATGAAAAACTGCCTTCTGCAGCAGCGGAAAGCGGCATCATCCGCAATTACATCGAGTGGCTCGTGACGATTCCGTGGTCGAATAAAACAGAAGACCGCCTTGATATCAAGTATGCGGAAGAAGTGTTGAACCGCGACCACGACGGGCTCAAAGACGTAAAAGAACGCGTCCTTGAATATTTGGCTGTGCAGCAGATGACAAAATCGCTGCGCGGACCTATTCTTTGTCTTGTCGGACCACCGGGTGTCGGGAAAACGTCGCTGGCGAAGTCGATCGCCGAATCGCTCGACCGTAAATTTGTCCGCGTTTCACTTGGCGGCATCCGTGACGAATCGGAAATCCGTGGCCACCGCCGTACGTATGTCGGGGCAATGCCGGGCCGTATTATCCAGGGAATGAAAAAAGCGGGGACGGCCAATCCGGTGTTCCTGCTGGATGAAATCGAGAAAATGTCGAATGATTTCAGGGGAGACCCATCTTCCGCAATGCTGGAAGTGTTGGATCCGGAACAGAATAATTCATTCAGCGACCATTATATTGAAGAACCGTATGATCTTTCGAATGTGCTTTTCATTGCGACAGCGAATGACCTGAGCACAATTCCGGGGCCTTTGCGCGACCGGATGGAAGTGATTTCAATCGCCGGTTATACAGAAGCGGAGAAAACACAGATCGCGAAGAACCATTTGGCGCCGAAACAATTGGCTGAGCACGGATTGACAGCGGAGCAGCTGCAATTTACAGATGATGCTTTATTGTCCATCGTCCGTTATTATACGAGAGAGGCTGGAGTCCGCGGACTCGAACGCCAGCTTGCTTCGATTTGCCGGAAAGTGACCAAGCAGATTGTCTCAAAGGAAAAGGACTCTGTGGAAGTGACCGACAAGGAAGTTGAAGAGTATTTGGGCAAACGAAAATTCCGCTACGGCATGGCTGAAACGGAAAATCAGATCGGTGTCGCAACCGGCCTCGCTTACACGAGCACCGGAGGCGATACGCTTCAGATTGAAGTGTCGCTGTCTCCGGGCAAAGGCAAATTGCAATTGACCGGTAAGCTGGGAGACGTCATGAAGGAATCGGCGCAGACGGCGTTGTCGTTTGTGCGTTCAAGAGCCGAATCGCTCGGTCTTGACCCGAATTTCCATGAATCCCATGATATCCATATCCACGTTCCTGAAGGGGCGGTTCCAAAAGACGGCCCTTCAGCGGGTGTTGCCATTGCCACCGCTTTGGTATCGTCACTTTCAAAACGCCCGATCCGCCGCGAAGTCGGAATGACCGGCGAAATCACCTTGCGCGGGCGTGTCCTGCCAATCGGCGGCGTGAAAGAAAAAACATTGAGCGCGCACCGTGCCGGGCTGACAACAATCATCCTGCCGAAGGACAACGAACGCGATATCGAAGACATACCGGATACGGTGCGTGAACAATTGACGTTCAAATTTGTATCCCAGGCAGACGAAGCGCTTGAAATCGCTTTAGAAGGAGTAAACGAATGAAGGTAAATAATGTAGAACTAGTAATCAGTGCCGTCCGTCCGGACCAATACCCGGAAGACGGCCTGCCGGAATTCGCTTTGGCGGGACGTTCCAACGTCGGCAAATCGTCGTTCATCAATAAAATGATCGGCCGCAAAAGCATGGCGCGCATTTCGTCGAAACCCGGCAAGACGCAGACGCTGAATTTTTACAAAATCGAAGAAAAACTTTTCTATGTCGATGTTCCCGGCTATGGCTATGCCAAAGTTTCCAAATCGGAACGTGAAGCATGGGGCAAGATGATCGAACGTTATATCACTGACCGCGAACCATTGCGTGCGGTGATCCAGATTGTCGACCTGCGCCATCCACCGAGCCGCGACGATATGGCAATGTACGATTTCATGAAGCATTTTGACATTCCGTGCATCGTCATCGCGACGAAAGCGGACAAGATTCCAAAGGGCAAATGGGACAAGCACAAGAAAATCGTCCGTGACACGTTGGAGATGGAAAAGACAGATCCGCTGATCGTCTTTTCTTCCGAAACAGGTCTCGGCCAAGATGAAGCCTGGAAAGAAATTGAGAAAAGAATGTAAGAAGGGGAGCGCAGCCGAGGCTGCGCTTTTTT
>DATHVZ010000135.1:0-1704 GCA_035461005.1 Planococcus sp. (in: firmicutes)
ACGATCTGATTGAAGTGAACGTTGAATCCATGTGCAAAAACAAGTGATTTACCAGCAGTTAGAAAAGGCTTGATATGCTCATTGTAGATTTGCGTCTGTTTCTCATCCGGCACCAGCACCATGATGACATCAGCCGCCTTAGAAGCATCCTGAACCGTTTCTACTTGCATGCCGTCCGCTTGCGCTTGATCAAATGATTTCCCCGGCCTAACGCCGACCACTACATTGAATCCGGAGTCCTTTAAGTTCTGTGCATGTGCATGTCCTTGTGAACCATATCCGATCACCGCAATTGTTTTTCCTTTTAGTACCTGGTCGTTTACGTCTTGGTTATAATACATTTTTGTCATTTCATTTCCTCCTCGAATTTGGGTTTTATAGGATGTTCAATTGTGGTGTTTGTGCTTTTTGTGTTTCTCTGACAAATGCTGAAACGCCGGTTCTTGTGAGTTCTTTCACCCCGTATGGCCTCATCAGATCAATAAACGCTTCAATCTTTTCCGGATCGCCGGTCACTTGGAATGTTGTCACATTTTTGCTCATGTCTACAACGGTCGCGCGGAACGGTTCAACGATGCTGTAAATCTCACTCCGGACCGCCGGAGGGGCTACTACTTTGACAAGTGCCAGCTCCCTCATGACCATCGCTTTATCCGTAATATCGTTTACTTTAATCACATCGATTTGCTTTTGCAGCTGTTTTAATAGTTGCTCCAGCTTCCCTTTATCTTCCACATTGACCACGAAGGTCATCTTCGACATTCCGGGTTGTTCCGTGTGGCCTACTGAAATGCTCTCAATGTTGAACTGACGTTTCATCAAAAGACCCGTCACCCGGTTCAGTACGCCGCTTTGATTAATGACTGTTGTGGTAATGACTCGTTTCATTCGCCTTTCACTCCGATCATTTCATTCAAGCCTTTGCCCGGAGCGACCATCGGATAGACGCTTTCTAGCTGCACTACCCGGCAATCGATCAATACCGGCTCATCCGAATTTAATGCTTCAGCAAAAACTGCTTCTGCTTGTTCCATCGTCTCCACTTTATAACCCTTAATATCGTAGGCTTCCGCCAGTTTCACAAAGTCCGGCTGTACCGGCATCATCGATTGTGAATAACGGCCTTCGTAGAATGTCTCCTGCCACTGTCTGACCATCCCCAAGCTTTGGTTGTTTAAGATGATCACTTTGACCGGAAGTCGAAGTTCCTGCAGCAAGGACAATTCCTGAAGCGTCATCTGGAATCCTGCGTCTCCGACGATTGAGATTACTTGTGCATCCGGTTTAGCAAGCTGTGCCCCGATGGCTGCGGGAAATCCGAATCCCATGGTACCAAGACCTCCGGAAGTCACCCAATTATGCGGATTGTTGAAACGATAATATTGTGCCGCCCACATTTGATGCTGTCCAACATCCGTCGTGACTACCGAATCTCCGCCAGTCAATCGGTGAACCAGTTCCACTGCTTCCTGAGGAAGAATTCCAACCCGCCCCTTTTTATGGTATTGAAGCGGATACTCCATTTGGTCAGCAGTCAATTTTCTCATCCACTCAGTTGTATCTGGACTTTCGAATGGGCGACCAAGCAATGCGGTCAAAGCTGCTTTCGCGTCGGATACAATCGGCACTACTGTCGGAACATTTTTGCCGATTTCTGCAGGATCGATGTCGATGTGGATGACTTGGGCATTCGGCGCAAAATTT
>DATHVZ010000136.1:0-11452 GCA_035461005.1 Planococcus sp. (in: firmicutes)
ATCGTTTGTCCTGGTTTTACGCTGTATGACGGGATGTCAAGGCGTTTGCCATCAACAAGGATGTGACCGTGGTTTACGATTTGACGAGCTTGGCGACGAGTGCGCGCAAGACCTAAACGATAAACAACGTTATCAAGGCGAGCTTCAAGCAAGATCATGAAGTTTTCACCGTGTTTACCTGGCATTTTACCAGATTTGTTGAATAGGTTTTTAAATTGGCGTTCAGTTACTCCGAACATGAAACGAAGTTTCTGTTTTTCTTGAAGCTGTAAACCATACTCAGAAACTTTTCTGCGCTGGTTAGCACCGTGCTGACCTGGTGCGTAAGGGCGTTTTTCTAATTCTTTACCAGTTCCACTAAGAGATACTCCTAGACGACGTGATAATTTCCATGCGGGTCCTGTATAACGAGACATATATGTCTCCTCCTCTGTTTTTGGTTTTTAGAGTAAAATAAAAACCAGATGCATTCATGCTGTTAGCCATTTTATATTCCTGTACCTTCGCTCGGCAGCCAAGAGTTACACGATACACCTCATCCGTCGGCACTTCAGCACCACATGGGCGCTTCCGTTTTTCGTTAGAGGAATAAAATGGACGAGCAGGCACATACAACTGCTGCGATTATTTTACACAAAGCATAGTATAACCGATTTCACCAATCAAAGTCAATTGGGAAATTGTCGTCAGGAAAGTCGGCTTTCCTTTTATTGCTATTCGGTGTAAAATGAGGCTGAATAATGTAAGCGCTTTCTATTTATGCATAAGGGGTGTTAAGTATGGAAAAAGCAAAAATGAGTATGGAAACTGCAGTGATCCACAAAGGCTACGACAGTTCGAAACATCATGACAGTTTAGCAACTCCGCTTTATCAGACATCAACATTTTCATTTGCCACGGCGGAAGAAGGGGAGGACCGCTTTGCCGGCAATGCGGAAGGAAATATTTATTCGCGTCTGGGCAACCCGACAGTACGGGTGCTTGAGGAGCGTATGGCTGAAATCGAATATGGTGAAGGGGCATTGGCTTTTGGATCCGGAATGGCTTCGGTAAGCGCAATTTTGATCTACCTGACAAAAGCGAATGACCATGTCCTTTGTTCACGCGGTATTTATGGCTGCACATTCGGACTTCTGGAGATTATGGAAGAAAAGTATGGCATCACACATGATCTGGTTTCAATGACCACGGAAGAAGAAATCGAAGCGGCAATCAAACCTGAGACAGTGTGCATTTACGTGGAGACTCCGATCAATCCGACAATGGAACTGGTCAATTTGGAGGCAGTCATTCGAGTAGCCGATAAACACGGGATTCGTGTAGTTGTCGACAATACTTTCTGTTCACCTTATCTTCAGAATCCATTGAAAATGGGAGCAGACTTCGTTCTTCACAGCGCAACAAAATACCTCAATGGGCATGGGGATGTCATTGGCGGAATTTTAGTGGGCAAAGACGGAGAGGAGATGCAGCATCTGCGGATGACTGTTCAGAAAGATGTCGGGGGAATCATGTCTCCATTTGATGCCTGGCTCTTGTTGAGAGGGCTTAAGACGCTGCACGTCAGAATGGACCGGCATATTGACAACGCCCAAAAAGTCCTTCACTTTTTGCAGCAGCAGCCTGAGGTAGAGAAAATCTTTTATCCAATGGATGCCAGCCACCCGCAATACAAATTGGCGCAAAAACAAATGGCAAAAGGCGGAGGGCTGATTTCGTTTGAGCTCGCAGGAGGCAAGCGGGAAGCACAAAAATTCATGAACGCTTTGTCACTTATCAAAATCGCGGTCAGTTTGGGTGACGCGGAAACGCTGATCCAACACCCGGCTTCGATGACCCACGCAGTCGTTCCAGAAGCTTCAAGGCTGGCAATGGGCATTTCAGATTCATTGCTGCGGTTGTCTATCGGGTTGGAAGCAGCCGATGACATTATCGCCGACTTGGCTGGGGCCTTCCAAAAAACAGCACCAGAAGCGAAACTCCAGAAAATTTGAAATCATATTTCAAGCTTAAGTTTCCGCAGCATCGGAAGCTCAGCCAATCAGAAAAGCCAGAAGAGATTTGTAACATTCTCTTCCGGCTTTTTTTATTTCGAATAATTGATAAAAACAGTTCGAAAACCGTTCGCTATCACCGGAATATTACAGCGATGATTAGTGGATCGGCAATGAAATACTCAATATTAACTATGTTGGAGTGATTCATTGGAACTTAAAAAATGGAAATGCTTAAGTGATTGTTAAGGTTTTCTGGAAATTGCCGATACAATACATAGATCGTCTGCATAAATGCAAAATTCCACTGGATGAGGGAAAATACATGACTTTACATAGGGCAAATGACAATTACATAAAAGAAACTGAGATTTTAAAAGGGAAAGCGGCGAACCGCATCGGGGATGTGATGGGGTGGGGAAACCTGATCGGTGGCATTATTTTTGGCCTCTATATGCTGACGGACCAGCAGAATATAACATTTTTGGAATACCCTGTTCCGGTCGGAATGCTGATTCTTGGTATGTTGTCATTGTGGGTAAGCAAAACGTCGGGAGCCGATCGAATACGCCCCCATGTTTATTTGTTGAACTATATGCTGTTCCCGCTGATTTTGCTGTATTTTATAGAAGATGCTGCTACGACCATCTGGTCACTGACTTTCCTCTACCTTTTAATGGCAATGACATTGCAAAGTCGAACAATGCTGGTTTACTCGTTTTTCTCTTCAATGGTCGGACTTGGGATCTTAATGATGACAGCTCCGGAACAATTGACCGTTTTCTTGGGAATCGAAGATCATATCATTCGGATGGCCATATTCACAATCGCAGCGGCCATCTGCCTGAGCGCATTATATTCCATTAGGGACAAAGAGAAATTATTATTCCATTACATCCATAAAGCTGAAGAAACAGCCTTTATGGATCCGTTTTTGAAAATACCAAACCGCTATGACTTCAATTTATACGTAGATCATAAATTGGAATCGAAGAAACTTTTTTTGTGGAAACTGGAATTGAACCAGTTCCAGTCAGTGTATGACGTACTGGGATATCAGCGGACAGATGAACTGCTTTTGATGGTTAAAGATAGATTGGAAGAGAAGATGGCCGACGACGTTTTTCTCGCAAAAGGCGAAGGCAGCACTTTTTTGGGAGCAGCCTCAAACTTTAAAATTGCACAAGTTGAAACAGATCTGCAGGAAATGCTGAGGTACCTGACTGCACCTTACGATTTGTTCGGACATGACTATCAATTGACATTCAATATCGGCGCCGCATTTTCCGGACCGGATGGAGAAAATAGCGATGAATTGATGCGTCATGCACAATTTGCACTCGACCAGGCAAAGGTTGACGGAATCAATCAGATCGTTTTTTCGTCCGACAAATTAAAAAGCAGTACGATGAACCAGGTGCAGATATCGGAAGCTTTATACCAGGCAAATCTCGATTCAGAATTCCATCTCGTTTATCAGCCGCAGATCGAATTGAAAACCAATCAGATAATCGGAGTCGAGGCTTTGGTACGCTGGAACCATCCCCAGATGGGGGTAGTCTCCCCAGGGGTGTTTATCGATATCGCAGAGAAGAATGGCTTTATCGTGCCGCTCGGCAAATGGATTCTTGAAAAAGCATGCTGGGAAGTGCAGATGCTGTCGGATTCTGTCGGTCGACCGCTAAAACTTGCAGTCAATGTTTCTTTCATCCAGATCAGGCAGGAAGGTTTTGTTGAAGAGGTTCTGCAGATCCTGAAGGGGGTCGGATTCAAGCCGGATCGCCTGGAAATCGAATTGACCGAACGCTCGTTATTCGAGAACCGGCCGGAAGACCTTGCCAAAATCGATGCTCTCCGGGCGAAGGGGATCAGAATAGCCATCGATGATTTCGGTACAGGCTACTCTTCTTTCGGCATACTCGCAAAAGTACAGGTCGATAAAATTAAAGTGCCGCGAGATTTTATCGAGAATGTCGACAGCAATGAAAACAGCCAGCGAATCGTTACGACCATCGCTTCGATGGCAGACCGCTTCCAGCTGACGTGCCTAGCGGAAGGCATTGAGAGACTGGAGGAAAGCGATTTTCTTCATCAACTCATCTGCCAGGAGGTGCAGGGCTATTATTACGCGAAACCTGCTGTAATCCATCAAGTTGAAGATTGGCTATCAATGCCGCGAGAAAGAGTATTATCTGTTGTTTCAGCGGGCAATGCCGAAACCATCACACAATAATAAAAAGCCGGAAACTCTATCAAAGAGTTTCCGGCTTTTCTCCTATAAATGACGCATTAAGGTTTCAGTGAAAGCTTCGAGGCCTTTTTGATCTTCGTCTGTGAAACGGCTGAGTTCGGGGCTGTCGATATCGAGTACGCCGATGACCTCGCCGTCTTTGATCAGCGGAACGACAACTTCCGAACGTGATGCTGCGTCGCAGGCGATGTGGCCAGGGAATTGGTGGACATCCTCAACAAGCATGGTCTTCTTTTCTGAGACAGCGGTTCCGCAGACACCACGTCCGACTTGGATACGGACACAGGCAGGAAGTCCCTGGAATGGACCAAGGACCAATTCGCCGTCTTCCATCAAGTAGAAGCCGGCCCAATTGATGCGCTCCAAAAACTGGTTGAGCAAAGCGGCTGCGTTGCTTAAATTGGCAATTCTGTTTGTTTCGCCTGTAAGCAGCGCATCGAGTTGTTTGCCGAGCATTGAATATTTTTCAGCGCGCGTTCCGCTGTAGTCTGTTTGAGTAAACATGGAGACCCTCATTTCATTATAGAGTGGATTCATTATAAAATTTTTCATAATGCTTATGCAAGCCTTGGACATTATGCGCGTCCGATCCGAACACCAAGGGGATGCCCAGCGATTTCGCATAAGGGAGGAAAGCTTCCGGTGGATAGGATTCGCGGCAACCGGGTTTGGAGAAGCCGGCACTGTTCAAATCAATTTCGTAACCCCTTTGAGCTATATTCCGGAACAGCCCTTCTATGCGCCCGTGATCATCAATTTTTTCGCCGTGATTGAGCTGGAATTTGTGTATCAACGTCGGATGTCCGATACGCTTGGGTTTATAAGGCCCCAAATCAGCGGCCACCGATGCTTCCACCGCATCATAATAACGTTCATAGAGATTTTTGGTGGAGCCGGACATCCGGGCAGCTTCCATAAATACTTCCTTGCTGTAATCGATGCAAACGTATTGGCCGCCAATTTTCAAGAAATGCACGGACAGGATCGAGTCATCCAAACGCGGACCGACTCTATCCAGAAATGCGCGGGTTTCTTCTTCGTAGCCTTCGATATAATCGATCTCGAGACCGGCGCGGATGGTAATGTCCTTTTTGTATGAATTCTTCACTCCTTCGACCGCATCCAAATAAGCCATTAAGGTAGATAAATCCATCCCGCTGTCCTGGTCAGGTGTCGTATCTTCGAAGGAGAGGGGAAGGGGGGCGTGCTCCGTAAAACTAATATCTGTAAAACCTGAAATTATAGCCTTTTCAACATAGGCACTCAAGGCATCTGATGTGCCGTGAGGACAATAAGGGGAATGGATGTGCGCATCTCTTTTCATGGAAAAACCCACTTTCGGATAAAATGAAAATATTTATGTTATTTATTTAATTTTCGCGAACACAAGAGTCCATTACATGCTAAAATATAAGAATCTAGAATTTTAATTCTATAGAGCTGGAAATGTGATTTTGAACAGGGGGCTATATGACTTATGGTGAAGTATATCATCATTGCGGTCATCATTCTATTAGCGTTAATAATCGTCGGCTTTATGTTTCGAAAGAAGCATCACGCGGAAATTGAACGCTTGGAACAATTAAAACTGCAAATACAAAACAAACCAATATTAGAAGAACTGACAAAAGTGAAACAATTGAACATGAATGGCCAAACGGAAGAAATGTTTGAACGCTGGCGCTCCAATTGGACGGAAGTTATGGATGTACATATTCCGAAAATCGACAGCTTGCTTTTCGATGCAGAGGACGCAATCGACCGTTTCAACTTCGGAAAAGCTTCGGTTTCAGAAAATGAGGCAGAAGAAAAAATTGATCAAGTCGATCAACAGATGAATGAGATTCTTGTTGAGTTGGAAGAGCTGATCGGCAGTGATGAGAAGAACCGCAGTGAAATGGATCTACTCAGGGATCAATACAAACAGGCCCGCAAAAGCCTGCTGGCACACCAGCATTCCTATGGTGCCGCTGCCGACCCGCTTGAGAAGGAGTTGGGAACTTTCACTCCGCTGTTCGAAGAATACGATGAGCTGACGGCGCAAGGGAATTATTTGAAAGCGCGTGAAATCGTTATCAGCCTATCGGGCGAAGGGAAGCATATCTTCAGGCTGATTGAAATCATTCCGCCTTTGCTTGCAGACATCCAGTCAAAAATTCCTTCTTATATAAATGAACTTCGGAATGGCATCCGCGAAATGGAGTCTCAAAGCTATTACCTGGAGCATCTGGAAATTTCGACGCAGCTTGATGCAATGGAAAAAGAGCTCGAAATTGCAAAAGAGCAGGTCATCAATCTTAACATAGACGGACCGAAAGCCTCTGTTGAGGAAATGAAGGAAAAAGTGGACTCGTTTTATGAACTTCTTGAAAAAGAGGTCGACTCGAAACATTATGTCGACCAGCATAAACACGGCACTGCTGAAATGCTTGAGAAAGTCACTGCAGAAACCAGGGAAATGTCTGATGAATGTGCTGTTGTACAGCAAAGCTATAAAATTCCGGAACAGGAAGCAAAAATTCCGAAAAGCTGCCTGGAATCTCTGGAAGAACTTCAAAAACGTTATGATCTGCTGCACTCCCGTTCTCAAGAAGACCAATCAGCTTATTCCAGCCTGCAGAAAGAATTGAGTGACATCCGGACCGAACTGGATACAATCGATGCCACACAGGACGGTTTCTCCGAATCACTGAAAAGCCTGCGGACAGACGAACACGAAGCACGCGCAAGACTTGAGACCCTGAAAAGAAAATTACAGGAAACTGACAGAATGCTTCACAAAGCAAACATTCCGGGAATTCCTGAGGAAATGGATGTCAGACTCGAAGAAGCGGAAGAAAACTTGTTCGTGGCGATGCAGGGCTTACAGGAAGTACCGTTGAATATGAAATTAGTGGATAATTATCTGGTGAAAGCTGAACGCTCCATTGAAGAAGTGGAGGAAAAATCGGTTGAAATGGTGGAAAATGTTCATTTGATCGAACGCATTATCCAATACGGCAACCGTTACCGTAAAGCGAATCCGCAAATGAACCAGAAATTACTGGATGCTGAGGAATCATTCCGGCAGCTCCGCTATTCAAAAGCGCTTGAAGAAGCTGCAACTGCAGTCGAAAACTTTGAACCGGGCTCGATGAAACGGATTGAAGTACTTGTAAAAGAAACTGCATGGCGCATGTAAAAATTTGAAACCACCAGCTATCGAGCTGGTGGTTTTCTTTTCGGAGGCAATTCAATGATATATCTCGATAATAGTGCAACAACAAAACCACATAAAGAAGTCCTGGCAACTTTTATGAAGGCAAGTGAGGAGTACTTTGGCAATCCGGCATCTCTTCATAAAATTGGCAATGATGCAGAGAATTTATTGGAGTCTGCGCGCAGGCAAATCGCACAACTGCTGAATATGGACTCTATTGTCTTTACTTCAGGAGGCACTGAATCGAATAATCTGGCGATACTGGGTACTGCCAATGCTTACCGGCATCGGGGCCGACATATTATATCCGCTGTTACAGAACATGCTTCAGTATTGCGGTCATTGGACGAACTCGAACGCAGAGGGTTTGACGTCACCAGGCTGTCAGTGGATAAGTCGGGACAAATCGATTTGAATGAGTTGAAGAACAGCCTGAGAAACGATACGATTCTTGTGACATTGATGCATATTAACAATGAAACCGGGGCAGTCCATCCAATCGCGGAAATTAAAAAAATGATAAGCGGCACGCGCGCCTTGCTTCACACGGACGCTGTCCAGAGCATCGGAAAAATACCGTTGGATCCGGATTTCATGCCAGATTTATTGACCATCTCCGCCCATAAAATTCATGGTCTAAAAGGCAGCGGCGTCCTTGCATTCAATAACGTCCAGCCCGAAGCGATCATTCTTGGCGGCGGGCAGGAAACGGGTTACCGCAGTGGAACTGTGGCGGTTCCTCAAGCGGCCGCTTTGGCAAAGGCGTTGAGACTGGCGCAGCCGAATCCGCTGTTCGAGCAATGGAATAGGAGCCTGCGGGAATTTTTCGTTTCATTTGAAGATGTCAAGATCGTCAGCCCGGCCACTGCCGCAGCCCATATCCTTTCGATTGCATTAAGGGGGGCGAAAGGGGAAGTTCTGGTTTCCGGGCTTCAGGACGAAGCAGTGATCGTTTCTACGTCAAGTGCCTGTTCTTCGAAAAATACGGAGACGAGCCATGTCATAGAAGCGCTGAAAATCCCCCCTGTTTTCAGGGGAAGTGTGATCCGGATCAGTTTCGGCGCATTTACCACGCAGCAGGACATTACAGATTTTCAACATGCATTCAAAAAGGTCCATCGGATAATCAAAGGAGCTCGTAATAATGAAAACTAATCAAATCCTCGTCAGATATGGCGAGCTTTCGACTAAAGGAAAAAACAGAAGCTCGTTTATCGGCCGGCTTCGGGACAACATACACCATACATTCAGCGATCTTGGCAAATTGCAGATAAAAGCAGAACGCGACCGCATGTTCATCAATTCGGATAGCGAAGAAGATATGGCACAAGTGATAGCACGGCTTCCGAAAGTTTTTGGCATCCAGTCATTCAGTCCGGTTACGGAAACGGAGCTGTCACTGGAAGCGATGCAGGCAGCCGCCAAGATTTTGGTGGGAAAAATGGATAAAGAAGGAAAGAGTTTCAAAGTGACTGTCCGACGTGCCAATAAGGATTTTGAGCTGCAAAAACCGGAGATCCTCCACGGCATCGGCTCCCATGTTTTACGGGCATTTCCGGAATTGTCAGTTCAGATGAAAAATCCGGATATCGACTTGAAGGTGGAAATCCGGGAGAAAGCCGCATATATGACGGCCGAAGTCATCAGCGGCGCCGGCGGCTTGCCAATCGGTGCAGGAGGCAAAGCGTTGCTGATGCTGTCAGGTGGCCTCGACAGCCCGGTTGCAGGCTATCAGATGCTGAAGAGGGGCGTCAGATTGGAATTGATCCATTTCTTCAGCCCGCCGTTCACCAACGACCGCGCAAAAGAGAAAGTGTTTGACCTGGCGCAGAAGTTGAGTGAATTCGGATCATCCGTCAATCTTCACATCATTCCTTTTACAAAACTTCAGCAGGAAGTTCATAAACAGGTTCCCGATAATATCACGATGACGTCTACGCGCCGCATGATGATGCGCGTCGCAGATGGAGTGCTTGAAGAGACCGGCTGCAAAGCAATCATCACGGGTGAAAGCCTTGGCCAGGTGGCGAGCCAGACACTGGAGAGCCTGTATACAATCAATGCAGTGACCAATACACCTGTCTTGCGCCCATTGATAGCAACAGATAAATTGGAAATAATCGATACGGCGATGCAAATTGGCACGCACGACATTTCGATACGCCCCTATGAAGATTGCTGCACAATTTTTACACCGGCAAATCCGAAAATAAAACCGAAACTGGACAAAGTGGAATATTATGAAGGCTTCGTCTCTTTTGATGAGCTGATCCAGGAAGCAGTCGACAACCGTGAAATCATTAAATTTCCGAGACCCAAGAACAGTGAATTCGACGATTTATTGTAAAGGCTGCCTATGGGCGGCCTTTATTTTTCTTGTATTATTTTGAATAATAAAATTACTGCGGTACAATAATTAGGGAATACAGCAGATAATTCAAGGGGGTTTCAACATGGATCGGGAAGCATTAGTGGCACCGAGAGATTATAATCTGGTGGACGAAATCGAGAAGTTTGCTAACGGGAACGGAAAAATGGCAATCGTCTGGGAGAATGATAAGGGCGATTCGGAAAAGGTCACTTATGATGATTTGATGGCATTGGCCAATAAAGCTGCTAATAGTTTTGAAAAGGCGGGGCTCGAAAAAGGTGATGTTGTGCTCGTCATGGTACCGAGGCTTATAGAAGCTTATGTAGCATACATAGGGGCATTGAAGGCCGGACTCGTGGTAATTCCCAGCTCGGAAATGCTGCGGGCGAAGGATATTTCTTACAGGCTGAACCATAGTGGAGCGAAAGCGGTTATCGCCTATGAACCGTTCATGGACCAATTCACGGAAGTGCCGGAAATGGACCACGTCGTGAAATTTGTCATTGGAAATTCCGGCAATTCCTGGATTTCCCTGGCGAAGGAAATGGAGTCGGCATCCGATCTTTATGTAAAAGCGGCTACCCTTAGCGATGATATGGCGTTCTTATCCTATACGTCGGGCACGACCGGCAATCCAAAAGGAGCCGTACATAGCCACGGTTGGGCATACGCGCACTTGCGGACCTCTGCAGAGCATTGGCTCGGTGTGGAAGAAGGCGACCTGGTCTGGGCAACCGCCAGCCCCGGATGGCAAAAATGGATCTGGAGCCCGTTCCTGGCTACATTAGGAAGCGGGGCGACCGGATATGTCTATAACGGAAAATTTGATCCGGAAACGTATTTGCAGATTCTTGAAACGAAGAGGATCAATGTGCTTTGCTGCACGCCGACAGAATACCGCCTGATGGCGAAACAGAAAAATCTGTCGACCTTCGATTTGTCATCGCTTCACAGTGCGGTGTCCGCTGGCGAGCCGCTCAATGCGGAGGTCATTAATGTATTCAAGGAACATTTCGGACTTGAAGTCAGAGATGGCTATGGCCAGACAGAAAATACGCTGCTCGTCGGCGTCATGAAAGGAATGGAAATCCGAACCGGTTCCATGGGCAAACCGACTCCGGGCAATAAAGTGGATATTGTCGATGAGTTCGGCCAGCCATGCAAGCCCGGTGAAGTCGGAGATATTGCCGTCCACGCTGAGACTCCGGCATTGTTCAAAGGCTATCTTAATGATGCTGAACGGACGAAGATGCAATTCCGAGGCGATTATTATATTACGGGGGACAAAGCGTCAAAAGATGACGATGGTTATTTCTGGTTCGAGGGACGTGGAGATGACATCATCATTTCATCCGGCTATACGATCGGGCCGTTTGAAGTGGAAGATGCATTGGTGAAACATCCAGCTGTACAGGAATGTGCAGTTGTCGGTTCGCCGGACGAAATACGGGGAACCATCGTCAAAGCTTTCGTGGTTTTGGTGGAAGGAATCGAACCAACAGAGGAACTGGTGAAGGATCTGCAGAATCATGTGAAGGAATTGACGGCTCCCTATAAATATCCGCGGGCCATTGAATTCCTGGAACAATTGCCGAAAACCGCATCCGGTAAAATCCGACGCGTCGAACTCCGGCAAA
>DATHVZ010000137.1:0-12912 GCA_035461005.1 Planococcus sp. (in: firmicutes)
GAATAATTGGCTACTTTGCTCATTTCCCCTTCCAGGCTGAATGGCAGAATCGCCGAAAGGCCTTCAGGTTCGACCGCTTCCGGATAGCCCGTTACGTCCAGGCCGTCAATGATGCTTTTGCCGTCCGGACGTTTTGTCCAAAGCAACGGAGCCGGTCCGTGGCATACGGCCGACACGATGTTGCCGTTGTCGTATACGCCATTGATGATGTTATGCAAGGTTTCATTTTGCGCCAGGTCATACATTGCGCCGTGGCCGCCTACGATGAATACCGCGTCATAGTCTTTCGGGTTTACTTCCGAAAGTTTTTTGGTGTTGTCCGCTAATCCCGCTTCATACATTTTTTTGTATTTGCCTTCCGGGTCAGTCTCTTTAGTGATGCTGGCCTGGTCGATTGTCGGTTTGCCCCCGAGTGGCGAAGCCATATCCATTTGATGGCCCGCGTTTTCCAAGATCTCCATCGGTGCAAATAATTCTTCACCCCACCAGCCGGTTTCGTAATTGTTTTCTGTGTCCTTGTGTCCACTTGATAGTACTGCTAATATTTTAGCCATTTATTGTTTCCTCCTCTAATTTAAAAATCATCCTAATACTAGTTGTTCCCGAATGTTTTCTCCATTAAACAAACTAATAAAGCAGACAATCGCAGTCCCGAGTTCTTCATTTGGATTTTTACCGCGGCACTTTGCTACACTAGTGGAGGAAACTGATTGATTACAGAGGAGCTGTTCACATGCAAAACGTTCAAGGAAAAAACGCATTAATTACAGGAGCTGGCAGAGGCATTGGCCGGTCTACGGCCATCGCTTTTGCAGCGGAAGGCATCAATGTAGGGCTGGTCGGACGTACGGCGGCCAATTTGGAGAAAGTCGTGGCAGAACTCGAGCAATACGGCGTGAAAGCGGTATTCGCAGTGGCTGACGTCGCGGACATGGACGCGGTCAACGCAGCCGTTGAACATATAACGACGGAACTCGGATCGATCGATATTCTGATCAACAATGCCGGCATCGGCAAATTCGGCAAGTTCATGGAACTGTCGCCGGAAGAATGGAAAGCCATCATCGATACGAACCTGATGGGCGTTTATTATGTAACCCGCGCTGTGTTGCCGCAAATGATCGAGCGCGAATCAGGCGACATCATTAACATTTCGTCAACGGCCGGCCAAAAAGGTGCACCGGTGACGAGCGCTTATAGTGCGTCGAAATTCGGCTTGATGGGCTTGACGGAATCGTTGATGCTGGAAGTCAGAAAGCACAACATCCGTGTCACTGCCTTGACGCCGAGCACAGTCGCCACTGACCTGGCGATCGATTCGAATTTGACTGACGGCAATCCGGACAAAGTCATGCAGCCGGAAGATATGGCTGAAATGATGGTTGCCCAGTTGAAGTTGCACCCGCGCGTGCTGTTGAAATCGGCTGGACTGTGGTCGACGAATCCTTAATTGAAACAAAAAAACGATGCCCGTCATGCAGCTGCATGGCGGGCATCGTTTTTTGTATTGGAGCTTGGCGCAGGGATACGGCTGTTTTCATTACAGTTTAAATGTAATTTCAACTTGCCCGAGAGTCGAATAGCTTACCCTATAGGTGCCTTCTTCAGTGGCAATCGGTGAAATGAATGTACCGGATGAAATCACCATGCTTTTTCTTAAAACTTTTCCGTGGGCCGCAAGTTTACGGGATAACCAGGCAACAGCCAAAACGGGATTGCCGAGGACAGCAGAAGCCGCTCCTTCGGCGATTTTTACACCATTATGAAAAAGTTCCATCCCCTCATTCGCCACTTCTTCAAATGACGGAGGCGCAACGAATTCTGCCACAATCACCCGCCCAACCGCTGTGTTATCACAAATCAAATCAGCTAAAGAGAAATTGGGAAACCAATCCTTATAGCGTGAATCCGGAATCTCAATTCCGGCTGCAATTTTACTTTTCCTTAAAATCTCTTCCTCATCAGCCCCTGGAGACAAATCCTCCGTTAAAATAAACATGATCTCTGGTTCAATCAGCGGAGAAAACATGGACGACAGCGACAGCGTATCCCCATCCTTCAGCAGATTGGACCGCAACAAAGTTCCATAAGCCGGCTCATGCGTATTCGCAATGGCCTGCGTTTCCGCGCTCGTCATGCTGACTTTATACCCCGCAATGTCGCCTTGCTGGTTCGCAATTCCTTTAACCACTTCATCTTGTACTGCAAACGAAGTGATTTCGTCCACCGTATATTCATGGCGAATAAAGTCGATGGGCATTCCTGTTTTGTGGGCCTCTACAATCTTTCCAGAAACTTCTTTCACAAGGTTTGTCATTTGAACATCTCCAATTTAATAAGTTTTTTAAGAAAAGACCATTTTTACTGAACGTTCTGTTTAAATACATACTATCCCTTATTTCCTATGGAGAGTCCAGATTTTATTAAAGGGAAGCGATTCAAGGTGCTTACTGGTTTTCTCTTTTCATCTTATGGATGGTGGAGTTTGCCTCACGTATAAGCCGGTTTACCTCACGTATAAAATGGTTTACCTCACGTATAAATCCGTTTGCCTCACGCATAACCTATTTTCCCTCACCGTTCCCCCTTCGTATCCAGCAATTCCACTTTTCAACGGGCTTACTCCTGATCAAAAGCTGAATGGTCGCAGTCCGCCGGGGCGGACTGCTATGGGCGGGGCTGTGCCCCGCCCGGTTTTGGCAAATATGGGGTTACTCGCATGGAGTGGGCTATTTACTGGTTTTCTCTTTTCACCTTATGATTTTGGCAGTTTGTCTTACGGTTTTGGGATTTTATCTTACGGTTTGAAGGGTTTATCTTACGGTTTCGCTTTCTTATCTAACGAATCCGTTTTCCAACGGCCTCACTCCTGGTGAAGAGCCGATTGGTCGACGAATCCGTAAGAGGATTTAGGATTAACCTACTCTTTTGAAACAATATAAAACACCTTCGGACCGGTACATTTTTTAGATGTACCGAACTCGAAGGTGTTTTTGTATGGGCGAAATTATGTATTCTACCCGAAAAAACGGTCGGTGATCACGGCCGTTTCTGTTTCGTAGAAGTCTTTAGCATTCCAGCGCTACCTCAAATTCAAATGCGAGTTCCCATTTCAGCTGTTTCGGTATTCTCCATTTCATCTGTCGCATCTTCGTGATCCTCATGGTTGCCGCATCCAGCCAGCAACAACAAAGTCATGCTGAAATAAATAATCTTCGCTCCTGTCTTCATCCTTCAACCCACTCCTTTAGCCAATATAAATAAGGTGTAAAAACGTATTTTCAGGAGTTGCTAAAAAGGGCTCCTCTCTACCAATTTAGACCAAATTGGAAAATAGTTCAAGCTGCATTATCGTTTCCCTATTTTTCTCTCCTATCTTATGATTTTAGAAGTTTATCTTACGGTTTGAAGGGTTTATCTTACCGTTTCGCCTTCTTATCTAACGAATTGATTTTTCAACGGCCTCACTCCTGGTGAAGAGCCGAATGGTCGCAGTCCGCCGGGGCGGACTGCTTTGGGCGGGGCTGCCGTCCCCGCCCGGTTTTGGCAAATAAGGGGTTACTCGCAGGGAGTGGGCTATTTACTGGTTTTCTCTTTTCACCTTATGATTTTGGCAGTTTGTCTTACGGTTCGAAGAATTTATCTTACGGTTTCGCCTTTTTATCTAACGAATTGATTTTCAGCCGTCTCCTCCCTATTGAAAAGCAATGAAACATTTTCCCATGTCTCCCGTATACTAACTAAAAGGGGGAATGAGTTATGGGAGATGCAATGTTTACCATATTTCCGATTATCGCAATTTTATCTTCATTCATACCGATTGCAATTGCGATCTATGTCGTCATCATGTGGGTTAATTTGACGAAAGAACGCAACGCTTATCTGAAGGAAATCGCGGAAGAATTACGCAGACGATAGAGACATCGAAAGGGGATGGCCAGCATGGGATTGATCCGGTTTTTGTTTTATGAAAAGAAACACCTCGCATACACGGCGTTTGGGCAGGACATGTATTATAAGGCCTGCGCTAAACTCGACCAGCACGGCGTACAATATGACGCTGTAAGGAAAATGACCGGCAGCCTGTTCGACACATCCAGGCAAACGCACATACCGAGTACGCGAAACAACGACATCGACAATACGCAATACGATTTTTATGTAAAAAAAGCTGACCAGCACCGCGCGCAAGGCGCATTGCGGTGAAGGGATCCATGACAATGAAAGATGCCGGGACGGGGAGATTTCTCTGTCCCGGCATTTTTTATTGGCATAAAGATTTTCCGGTATCCACAATTGGAATGTTTTGGGTATAATAGGGTTGAATAAACCAAATTTGCGAGGGAGTGATCAGGTTGATCAACAAGCTTGGGCAAGTGATGGTGTATGTGGAGGATCAGGACAAGGCAGTGAAATTCTGGACGGAAAAAGCGGGGTTCACGGTTATCGCGGATGAAGGTTCGAAGGATCAGGGCATGCGGTGGATTGAGATTGCCCCTTCGAAAGACGCTGCGACGACGATTGTGTTGCATGACAAAGAAGTGGTGTCGAAGATGTCACCCGAATTGGAGCTCGGCACGCCTTCTTTGATGTTTTATACCGACAGCGTGGATCAGCTCTACGCGGATTTTAAGGAAAAAGGCGTTATGACCGGCGAACTGGTCGATATGGGCACCGGACGCAGCTTCAACTTTGCGGATGACGAAGGGAATTATTTTGCGGTGATGGAGAGAGTTGAGAAATAAATCATAAAACGCCTGGACATTTTTCATGTCCAGGCGTTTTTGCGTCAAAACCGGTAATCCCGTATCCCGGCATTCCCTGCTTTTGTGATATTGCGCCGGATGAAGTGCGTTTTCTCCAGTCGGCGAGTGTAGGACCATTCGATTTCGATGATCAGCCGGATCACCATCCAAACCGCCAAGGCCAGCTGCAGCACCATCAAGGCGATGAACAAGGCGTTGGATTCGAAACTCCAGGCTGCAAAGAAGCCGAGCAACAGCAGCACTTGTGCCGCAAACACTTTTCCCAGCAGCAGCATCATCGCTAGCCACAGCACCAGAAGGGCCGGGATGAACAGCCACGAATTTTCCTGCATCAATGAACTGAACGAACCGTCCAGAGAAGTTGTTGAAATGAAAGATAAGGTGAACATGTTAAGCACTCCTTTCTTCTATATATACGGGACCGTTTCTATCGTTTTTCTTGACCGAATATTTTATTGCTTACGAATCCAAGTTTCCAAGACCCCGGCCAAGCAAATCGGCAGGCACCGGTTCTTTCCCGAGCTCTCTTGCCCACACAGACAATTGGCCGATGTGGTGGATTTCGTGCGCAATGGTATGGCGCATCACTTCTCCCCATCCATCGGTGAATTCCGTTCCATCTTTTGCTGTGGAATGGAGCGTGTTGTGGTCCATGCTTTCGTCCCAGTCCACTACGAATTGCTCCACTTCCGGGCGGAACCTGGCATCCAGTTCTCGCACTTTGTCGAGGCTTCTGTAATCATCGAAACTCCCCTTAAAATCTTCTTTCCCTTGTAATACGCGAATCCAGCTCCACTCTACGTCGGCTATATGAAACAGCGTTTCGAGAATGCTGCCGACTCCACCGGTGCGTTTTTTCAGCAACTCTTCTTCAGGGATCCCCTCGCACCACTGGTACCATTCTTCCCTGACCATCCAATTGTATTGAAAAAGCATTTTCATGTAGAACCTCCAGTTGAACCTTTTCCGGTTACGTTGATATTAGTCTTTATTCAGTAATGAAGGTAGAATCCCCTTTATTTCTTCATAGAAATGACGTGGGCAGATGAAGCTGACGCGATTTCATCAACTTGCAGCAAGTTCCAGCAACAACCGAAAGAACCGCCTTCCACTAAAACTGGCAGGCGGCTCTTTCATCTATTCCTTATGCTTTTTAAATACACTGGCAACTTTCGCCGCCACATAATCACTGCCGTTCGGCTCATCTTCGATGCCTTCGATCATCATCGCGATGATGGCGTCCGGTTTCTCGGAGTCGTAGCCGACAAAATAGCCGTTTTCTTTGCCTTGTTCACCGGTGCGCATCTTGAGTTCAGCTGTACCAGTCTTGCCGGCAATCGCCACTTCGCCGATGTTAGCGGACTTGGCGTAGCCGTCCGTCACTGCGCTTCGCATCGCTGCGCGCAACAGTTCCGCGTTGTCGTCGCTCACCAGACCCTCTTTCCATACGGTCGGTTCATCTTCCTCCAGCAGCATCGACGCTTCATACATCGTGCCGCCGTTCAGGAACGGTTCGTACATTGCCGCGAGATGCAGGATGTTGACGAGCATCTGCCCTTGGCCGTAAGCCGTGTCGGCTGTCTGACCTTCTGAACCAAGCGTTCCTTCATTGGTGATTTGTGAAGGCTGCAGGTTCAGGACGAATGGGATATCATCCGTAAAGCCGAAGTTCTCGTAGCCGGCAATCAACTCTTCACGACCGATTTCCAGCCCTTTTTGCGCGAAATAAATGTTGTCCGAGTAGACCATTGCTTTATGGAGGTTTACCGGATTTTCAACATCGGCATGGAGCCGCGAAATATGGAAGCCGCCCCACGAGCCGTCTTTTTGCCAGCGTTCGCCTTCAATGGTCACGCCTTCTTCCGGATCGATGGATCCCGCTTCCAGCCCAATTGCCGCGGTTACCGGTTTTATTGCCGAGCCCGGTGAATAGGAAGCGGCAAAACGATTGAATAAGGGTTTGTTCGGGTCATCCGACAGCTCCTTGTAGCGTGAGCCTGTGACGCCTTTCAGGAATTCGTTCGGGTTATAGGAAGGCGAACTGACTAACGCCAGTGTTTCGCCGGTTTCAGGATGGACCGCTGCGCTTGCTCCGGGTTCGCCGCCCATCGAATCGAATATCGATTTCTGCAGTTCGGCGTCGATCGTCAATTTGACGACTTCGCTTTCGCCTGCGTCATTCTCAAACAGCGTAACCGGGTCGCCGCCCCCTGCTCTATGCGCGAGGACCCTCACACCCGGCTTGCCGCGGAGACGTTTCTCCATCGCCCGCTCCAGTCCCTGGCGGCCGATCATATCATTCGGGCCGTAGCCCTGGTCTTCCAGATCTGCCAGTTGCTCGGCTGTGATCGGTCCAATATAGCCGACCAGGTGCGCCAGCGCTTCGCCGTATGGATATTCGCGGAAAGTCGACCTTTCCTGCTTGGTCCCCGGTACCGCGAATACGCGGTCCAGCATCAATTGTTCATTTATCGGCACTTGTTTGATCGGCACGAAATAACCCGGTTGCACCCAGCTTTTGTTCATGGCCGCATTGATTTCTTCGACATCGATCTCGAGCGCACGGGCAAGTTTTTGTTTCTGCTCCGCCGTATTGAAGTTCTGTGGCACAACGCCGACCATCATCGCTTCGCTGTTGGCGGCAATCGGCCGGTCGTTGCGGTCAACGAGTTCACCGCGCACCGCTTCCGTCATCTGCACCTGGACATCATCGCCCATTTCAAGCCTCGGCAGGATGAACGTCGGATCCCATTCAACGAACCAGTCCTCCATTTCCGCATGCGACTCGTGCAACAGGGTCAGCGTCGCTTCAAATTCGATGGGCCCGGCCAGGCTCTCCAACTCGACCTGGATATTGAAATCCGCCGGTGTGTCTTTGGTATATTCCACGCTGTCTTCCGGCGGGGTATACGTCACGTTGACATCACTGATGCCAAGCTGTTCGTAAATGTCTTCCTGCCACGTTACAAAATTCAGGGACCCGTAGACATCTTTCGACCCCTGGTTCAAAAAAGAACCGTACATCTTCGAAAATTCCTGGTTGTTCCATAATTCGATGTATTGCTGCGCCCGCACTTCCGCTTCCGAGGTCTCATTCGCCACCGCTTCTTCTGGCGCCGCTTCTTCTTCCGGCTCTTCCTGACAGCCTGCAAGGAGAATGATCAAAACTATGAGTGCAAAAATCCCGAGAAGCCTTTTGTCCATCCGTTTCCCTCCATTCATTTGGGCTCGAGCGACATTGACATTATTGTATATGATTATAAGTTCTCTGTAAATTCAGATAATCCTTTATTTTGTATGGGAAACCTGCCCTAAGGAGCTTTCGTCCTGTTAAGTTAGGAGCTCCATTATGCAAATAAAACCGGAGGTGCCGAACCATGAAATACCTCATCCATTTTACGTGGCAGCAAGCTCTGGCCTGCATCTTCCCGCTCATCATCTTCGCGGCGCTGGCCATTTCCAAATTCGTTGAGATCCCCCATGTGCCGCGCTACGATTTCCTGTTGCTCGCCTGTATCGCCGGGCAGATTTTTATGCTGGCGTCCGGGCTGGAGACGAAAGACGAACTGAAGACAATTTTCGTGTTCCACGGGATCGGCCTGGCACTTGAGATCTTCAAAGTGCACATGGGCTCGTGGGCGTATCCGGAAGACGCCTACAGCAAAGTGTTCGGCGTGCCGCTCTACAGCGGCTTCATGTACGCCAGCGTTGCGAGCTACATCATCCAATCGTGGCGGCGCCTCGACCTGCAGATGATCCACTGGCCGAAAGCCCTCTACGCCGGCGGCATCAGCGCGCTGATTTACCTGAACTTCTTCACGCATCATTTTTCGTACGATGTGCGCTGGGTGTTAAAAGCGCTGCTGGTGGCGGTGTTTTTCAAGACATTCGTGTCGTTCCGTTTGCTGGACCGCGTGTTTAGGATGCCGCTCCTGCTGGCATTCGTGCTGATCGGCTTCTTCATCTGGATCGCCGAAAACATCACAACGTTCTTCGGGGCGTGGCAATACCCCGACCAGCAAGCCGCGTGGACGATTGTCCACATCGGCAAGATCAGCTCGTGGGCGCTGCTCGTCATCATCAGCATCATTATTGTGGCGCAGTTGAAGCGGGTGAAGAGTGGATTGGTGGAGAGGGAAAGTGTTGTAGCTGGAGAGTTGGAGGTGGAGTGAACAACATAGGTGATGTTTTGCAAAGGAGCTGCGTTGTTTTGTAGGAGGCTGTCTGCTGGTTTTTGCAGTCTATCTCACGGATAGACGAGTTTATCTACCGGATAGACGAGTTTACCTGCCGTATAGCGAAGTTTACCTCACGTATAAATGAGTTTACCTACCGTATAGCATTTTTTATCTAACGGTTCCGCTTTTTCACCTAATGCTTCTATCTAAATAGCACTCACCCGGTTGGAGATCCGAATGGTCGCAGTCCGCCGCGGCGGACTGCTGGGGCGGGGCTGCGGCCCCCGCCCGCTTTTGGATAATAAGGGGTTTTGCTCTATGGGTGCGGGTGAGATTTACTCTTGGCATCCCCATCTTATGGTTCGGGGAGTTAATCTCATGGTTTCCGGGTTTTATCTCACGGATAAAAAATTTCACCTACCGTATAGCGAAGTTTACCTCCCGTATAAATGAGCTTACCTACCGTATAGCATTTTTTATCTACCGGTTCCGCTTTTTCACCTAATGCTTCTATCTAAATAGCACTCACCCGGCTGAAGATCCGAATGGTCGCAGTCCGCCGCAGCGGACTGCTGGGGCGGGGCTGCGGCCCCCGCCCGCTTTTGGGTAATAAGGGGTTTTGCTCTATGGGTGCGGGTGAGATTTACTCTTGGCATCCCCATCTTATGGTTCGGGGAGTTAATCTCATGGTTGCCGGGTTTTATCTCACGGATAAAAAATTTCGCCTACCGTATAGCGAAGTTTACCTCCCGTATAAATGAGTTTACCTACCGTATAGCATTTTTTATCTAACGGTTCCGCTTTTTCACCTAATGCTTCTATCTAAATAGCACTTACCCGGTTGGAGATCCGAATGGTCGCAGTCCGCCGCAGCGGACTGCTGGGGCGGGGCTGCGGCCCCCGCCCGTTTTCGGCCAATCAGGGGGTAGCTCATATTTAGCGGATGCTGCTTGTCTTCTGCTTTTTGGAGTTTGTCTTACGGTTTTGAATTTTTATCTTACGGTTTGAAGATTTTATCTTACGGTTTTCATATTTATCTACTGTTTCCCATCTAAGCACTGGGATTCCATTGAAAAACCTCATCGATTTTGCATAATACATACAGGCAACACAATAAAAAAATATGCTGCGGAATTTATCCGCAGCATACTGTTGGTTCGATTATATTCCGGCAAGCCGGTTTCGGCCTGGGCCGCTCCTTCATTTTGGCGCGGCAGCATTCGATCAAGAGCAATGCCAGCCGTTTTTCGCCCACGAATTCATGCGGTTTGTTCCAGACCTGTTTGAAAACCTGGGTGACGAGCTGTTCGCAGATGCGATGGTCGGATTCGGCTTCGGAGGCAATTTTCCACAGCAATAAATGATAGCGGTCATAAAGCTCTTCAAACGCCCCCTTGTCCCTTTGCAATAAAGCCCTCATCAAACGTTCATCTGCGCGCATTTCATCACCTCTTTATTTCAAACTACCCGCCTCTTGTAAGGCTAAACTCCCAGTTGGAATAAAAGATGAGATTTTTGAAAATAGTATCTAAAAAAGATGAATTTTGTTTAATTTGTATACTTAATAGGTTCTAATGGCTCCTTAAAAGGAATTTACTTCCAATTTAATTAATGAAAAAGAAAACCAGATTTTATTCCAGTTCATCAATTTGAACGTCCCGGCTGACAATCGTCACTTCCCTCATCGGTGTATCGAACAGCACATTCAATTCGACCAGTTCCCCGATCAGGTAGATTTCGTTGTACAGCCAGCAGGCACCTGCTAAGTCCTGCGGAATCAACGCTTCCACGACACCCGTGAATGTCAGCTGGATTTCCTTGAAATAATGGAAACCGCTCCGGCAGTCGAGTCGCAGCACGAGCACATCATCCGAAGGCCGCTCGACGCTATTGACGACGCAGTCATGCAAGCTTCTTTCCGTCATTTGCACCGCTCCCGGCGGCAAAGCTTCCTTGATGGATTCGTAATGGCGGCTGTAGTCATTGAGCAGCGCATCGACGCGGGCTTCGTGGTCCGCATCCCATTTCGCCATCATGTTCCGCAGTGCGGGCGACGGATACGCGGAGTTGATCGTGCCGTCGTAAATATATGGATGGAACGATTCAGGCAGGAACTTCAGCAAGTCTTCTCTTTTGTCTTCCAGCTCCTGGCGGTGGATTTCCGCCGGATCCACACCATCTGCGCGGTAGCCCGCCTGATGCGCTTCCCATTCCTCCTCGGTTTCAGGGAAGGTCAGAAAACCGGACACCTGCATCTCGTCATACCATTCTTTCGTAAAGTACTTCATCATCTTCCCCCCTCAACACTTCTTTAAAAAGATTATACTCGCTCTTGTTTCAGAAATGAATAGTTAAGTAAAGAAAAGCGGAAACGGCCGTTCGCGTGTAGACAGGAAAAAACTGTCCCACAGTTAAGCGGAACAGCGTCAGTTATTATTCTTGTTCTTGTTTTTGTTCCTGCAGGATTTGCCACAAGGCGCGGTCCAGGCGATCATAGCGGAATTTATAGCCTGCTTTTTGGAGGCGGTCCGGCAATACCCAGCGGCTTTTCAGGATCAATTCCGTTTCGGTGCCGATGACAACCGCGCCCATCCCGAGCATCCACTCGGTGGCCGGCAAACCGACGCGGCGGTCCATTGCTTTTCGCATGTACTCCATTAATTCTTTATTGGTCACGGGGTTCGGCGCCGAAGCATTGAAGATGCCTTTCAAATCTTTGCGCTGTTTCAGAAATTCGATGATGCGGTAGACATCTTCGATATGAATCCAACTGAACATCTGCTTGCCATCGCCTTGTTTGCCACCGAGTCCGAACCGTACAAGGTTGACATAAGGCTCCATAACGCCGCCGTCCGCTCCGAGCACAATGGCGAGCCGCAGCGCAATTTGACGGGTTTTCGGCAGCTCGACACGGAAAAAGGCGTCTTCCCATGCCTTGCCGACATCGACCGAGAATCCGGTGCCGAGTTCGCCCGTCGACTCCGTCATCGGGCGGTCTTCCGCGTGGCGGTAAATCGTCGCCGTGCTGGAATTGATCCAAAGCTGAGGCGGATTTTTGCATTTTCCGATGGCTTTGCCAAGCGCTTCCGTTGTCTTCGTCCGGCTTTCATAAATCTCCCGCTTGTTCTTTTCAGTATAGCGGCAATTCACCGATTTTCCTGCCAGGTTGATGACCATCTCCGCACCTTCCAGCGCATCGATCATTGCCTGCTCATCGTTCCACGACACCTGGCCCGGCTGCCGCGAGATGATATGTACGATATAGCCTTGGTTCGTATACGACCGCTCCAGGTATTGCCCGATAAAACCCGTTCCGCCTGCCAACACAATTTTTTTAAGCATCCCAAAAACCCCTGTCTGCATTTTTTCTATACTCTATAGACGTTTGAGCAACTGGAAAAGATTCACTTTTTTAGGAATTTATCAGATTTCACAAAATCTTTTGGAATCCATCTGTTTAAAATGTCATATTATGTTAGCCTTAATTTATATCAATAAAATCTGCGACCTTCAGACAGGAGTTTCTTCATGAAAAATAAATTGAACAAATGGCAGGCAACCGTCCTTTTTCTCAGCATGTGTATCCTGGCATTCAGCGTCATTTACTTGGCACAGTCCTATTTCAGCTACCAGCAGGTAAAAGCCTCGTCGGACCAATGCTACGACCAGGGCGGCTTCCCGAAAGTCGTGAAGTCGGGCTGGGAACTGAAGATTTTTGAGTGTAATTTTTACGTCGAGGAATAAGGAATTTTTTAAAAAAAAAGACCTGCAGAGGTCCTTTTTTCATTGTGCTTATTCCATTTTCAACGGAAGATCCAGGTACTTACCATAGCCGTCCTGGCTCGCCGATTTCCGGTAAACTCGGATCGATTCCACTCTGAATGCCGGATTCGGCGCGAGTTCCAGCGTCGCCGCTGCCGCCATCTCCTTCAAGTCGTCGCGCGACAATCCGTAGGCCGTTTTCGCTA
>DATHVZ010000138.1:0-1781 GCA_035461005.1 Planococcus sp. (in: firmicutes)
TTCCGCGATGTAGAGTGGGGCGATCTGGATTATCTGCTGTTGGATCTTCCGCCGGGAACTGGAGACGTCGCACTTGATATCCATCAAATGCTTCCAGCCTCCAAGGAAATCGTTGTGACCACTCCGCATCCGACAGCTGCGTTCGTCGCAGCGCGTGCCGGTGCGATGGCTCTGCAGACAGATCATGAAGTGCTGGGAGTTGTCGAGAACATGTCCTGGTATGAGAGCAAGGAAACTGGCAAGAGAGAATTCTTATTCGGACAGGGCGGTGGACCGAAACTCGCTGAAGAATTGCAAGTGCCGTTACTTGGCCAGATCCCTCTTGGACAGCCGGATTGGAACGAAGCAGACTTCGCGCCTTCAGTTTACCTGGAAGATCACCCGACCGGAAAGATTTATGAAGAAATTGCCGGTCAGATCCTCAAGCAGTTTGAAAAAAAGTAAAAGTTTGAAGGGTCCGGGAAGCTCATGAAGCTTCCCGGACCCTTTTGCTGTAAATTAAGAGCATTTCTTTTTTACGAATTGCTGATTAAGAGATGTGGATAGAACTTGAACAGATCAGCGACCTTTCAAGGTTTGTTCACATCTTTGGGACAAGGCCAATAGATTTTTCTTCGGACGGTTGGTACAATCTTAAGAGAACTGCAAATAACGGAGGCATTAATGTGACTATACGAAATTGGGTTAAGTTTTTTATAAATGCACTATTGATCGGTGGAGGCATCACAGGAGTTCTCGGGCTATTCATTCGCTGGAATGATGTGTTTTCCCAGCCTTTCCAAAACGGAGAGTGGGGAGAGTTTCTAGCAGGATTTGTGTGGTTGATCATTGTCGGTTTCACGATGAGCATGATCAGCCAGATGGGCTTCTTCGCTTACTTGACCGTTCACCAATTCGGCCGGAACATGTTCCGCTCGTTGAGGTTATGGAATTGGGTTCAGATTTTAATCATTGTTGTCGTTATTTTCGATCTGATCGCTTTCCGCTTTGCACCAAACGCGGAGACGACGGGACAGCAACTGCTGTATGCAGGGTTGTTGGCGGTTTTATTGGGTACTGCGTTTGTAACGGCATATTTCAAAGCGAAATGGACTAACCAATCAGCCTTTGTCTCAGCTCTATTCTTCATGATAGTTATCACGAGCTTGGAGTGGCTCCCGGCTTTGATGGTTCAAGCGGGCAACGTGGACAGCTGGGTGACGCTATTACTATTCCCTTTCCTTGCTGTGAATGCTTATCAATTGCTGGCATTGCCTAAATACAATGCAAAGTCGGACGAGGATCGACAGAAGCTTGAGGATCGTCGCGCAGCCCGCAGGGCGGCAGCGGAACCTTTGGCCAAAAAGTAATTCAGCTAAATGAGCCGCCATATCAGCTTTTTCCAAGCTGATATGGCGGCTTTTATTATGGCAATCAATAAGTTTAAGATAAACTTTCGCAAATCTGTTGACAGCGAAAGAAACATGCTTTAATATAATAAAAGTCGCCAAGCAACAAAGGCGTACACTGAACCTTGAAAACTGAACAGCAAAACGTCAACGAAAGACGTCACGAGCGCCTTGGCGCGAGAACGGCTTTTGCGATGGTCGCCCTTGAGGCGATCGGAGCACAGCCTTTGAACTTCTTGGACTCGTGACTTTAACTTACTGATCAGCTTACGCAGATCAAAGCGAATCGTGCGTCTTCGGACGGCGATGCGCCAGCAGTATTGAGCAATCAACACTACTCTATAATGGAGAGTTTGATCCTGGCTCAGGACGAACGCTGGCGGCGTGCCTAAT
>DATHVZ010000139.1:0-23198 GCA_035461005.1 Planococcus sp. (in: firmicutes)
TGCAGCCGGTAATTCAAAGGGACTTTAATCAGCCCTGTCAAAGCAACTGCAACGTCCAATTCGATATGTTCCAGCCGATTCGACATGAGAATACCGATGCGGTCGCCTTTTTTGAATCCTGAGTCATGGAAATAGGCTGTAAGCGCACTTGCACGGCCAATGAATTCTTTATAGTCAAAAGATCTGTGATCGTCTTTTACGGCTGTTTTCTCTGGATATGCATCAGCCGATTTAAGGGCTAATTGTCCTAAAGTCTCCATTCTATAGATCACTCCTTTTCTGTAAACTGGAAAACCGGCATTGACCAATGTGGATCGATGCTCCGCTGCAAATGAACCCCTTTTAACGGGAATAAAATAAATTCAATCGTTACAGCAACGGGATTTTCTCCTGACAGGAAATGTCCCCCGTCGATTTGCTGATCGCAATCGATGAGCATTCCATGGAAATGGATATCCAGTTTTCCGGCTTCATCATAGCCGACGAATCCGGTACCGGACAGCAATTCAACTGCCGAATTTGATATCTTTTTATCCGTGTACCTTACCGCGCCTTCTGTATCGCCGCGTTCAATCTGGACATATGTTGCATATTTCAATGAACCCAGACACTGAAAATTTGCAGCGCTGACATCAAAATGGGTACACACTTCTTTTATTCCTTCAAAAAGATCAACATCTTTCATCAAGCGTCCCACAATCCGGTGCGAAGCTTCATCGTGTACTGCCTGGATGCGATCCTTATCCAATGCTGACCCCTCCATCAACCTTCAATACTTGTGAAGTTGTATAGCCGGAATCTTTTGTGGAGAAATAAAGCACCGCGTTTGCGATATCCTTTGCATCTCCCATGCGGTCGATGACCTGGTTGCTCGTATCGTATTCGACTCCTGCAGTAATTCCTGTGGAAGTCGCGCCAGGCGCCACTGTATTGCAGGTAATGCCGTACTGGCCAAGCTCTTTCGCCACCCATTTCGTCAATGCGATGACACCGCCTTTTGAAGCAGAGTAAGCCGGCCCCGAGCGTCCATTCTTTTCATTTCCACCGGAAGATACACCGCCGTTCATGCCCGATACCGAACTGATGTTGATGATGCGTCCATAACCGGCTTCTTTCATATGCGGATAAACGACAGCCTGCGTAAACAGGAAAGTCGCTTTCAGATTCGTATCCAGATCGCGATTCCACATATCCAGGGTCATATCTTCAAGGTCCAAACGGCTACAAGTTCCTGCGTTATTGACAAGAATGTGCACGCCGCCAAATTTCTCGGCAGATTTGTTCACCGTCGCCTTGACGAATTCGGGGTCGCGGATATCCCCGAGGCATTCCAGGTATTCAGCACCGTTCAGCAAGCCGATTGTTTTTTCACACGAATTTAGATCGACCAGCACCACTTTTGCGCCTTCTTCTGCAAACTGAACAGCGACCGCCTGCCCGATTCCGCTTGCTGCACCTGTGATGATTGCTACCTCATTTTTCAACTTCATTTCTTCAGCCCCTTATTTAATATTTAACAGATCCGGCAGGAATGTCGACAATGCCGGGATGTATGTAACCATCATCAATACGATGAGTGCCGCAAAAACAAACGGCAGGACGCCTTTTGAAATTTCGACTATATTGGTTTTTGATATACCTGCTGCCACATAGAGATTCAAGCCGACGGGCGGTGTAAACAGGCCGATTGCCAAGTTGACCGTTATAAAGACGCCAAAGACGGTCGGGTCCACTTCCAGGAAAAGCATGATTGGAAGCAAGATTGGAACAAATATATAGTAGGCTGAGATTGCGTCGATAAAAGCTCCGGCAATCAACAGCAGAACGTTCACGAGTAAAAGGATGATGATTGGATTTGTCGTCATTCCCATAATGCCGTCGGAAATATCACGGGCAATCTGCTCTGTCGTTATAATGTAAGCGAATACTGAAGCTGCGCTGACAATAATCATGACCACCGCCGTCTGCAGAGCTGCTTCGATAAAAATCGTGTAGATTTTTTTAAAGGTGTTCTCGCGGTTCATGACGATACCGACGAGCAAACCATAAACGACAGCCACAACTGCGGCCTCTGTTGGAGTAAAAAAGCCTCCGTAAATACCGCCAAGAATGATGACCGGAATCATCAAGCCTGGAAGAGCTTTCAGAAAAGCAGTCCATCGCTCTTTGCCGGTCGCTTTTTTTGTGTCCAGTCCTCCTGGAATGATGAACTCGCCTTTTCTCTCCTGGCTATAGCGCACAATCATGGCAGCGATGACAAACGCAAGGCCCATCAGAATACCGGGTACCACACCAGCCATGAAAAGGCGGTTGATCGTTACTGGGATCTGGTCCCCCGCAACTACTGCGAAAACGATGAACGCGATGCTTGGCGGGATAACTATGCCGATGGCGCCGGAACTCGCAACCAATGCTCCAGCCGTTTCTTTTTTATATCCATTTTTAACCATTGCCGGAATCAGGATACCCCCGATGGCCGCAACAGTGGCGGGACCTGAACCGGATATAGCCGCGAAGAAAATCGCTACAATAACCGTTACAAAAATGATTCCACTTTTTCTATGGCCCACTAATGTTTGGGCAAAATCAATGAGCCGTTTAGAGATTCCGACGTGTTCCATGATGACTCCCGCCAATATAAAGAAGGGAATCGCCAGAAGTGTGAATTTAGCGACACTCGTATACATGATGTCCGTCACCATTTCAAGGCCGAAAATTCCGCTGCTGTAAACAAGCACTGCTATCGAAGATACGCCCAATGAAATGGCGATTGGTACCCGCAGAAACACAAGAAGGAAAAACAGGCCAAACAACATAAATGCCATCATCCGGCTTCGTCTCCTTTCACGGTGATTTTGCCGAGCAATTTCATTTCTTCAAAGAATACCTGGACTGTTCGGACGACACATAGAAACGCACCTAACGGCATTGCCGAAGACAAGATCCATTGAGGCCATCCAAGAGCAGGTGTTTTTTGCCCCATATCCATCTGAAACGTCACCATTTGAAGGCCGTACCAAAACAGAATTCCAAACAGAAAAAGCCCCATCAACGTGGAAAAAATAATCAGAATCCGCTGAAACAGAAGGTTCATTTTATCGAATAACAAAGTAAAGCCGAGGTGCGCGTATCGCCGCACACCTACAGCTGTTCCAACAAATGTTAATAAGACAAATAAATTAATGGTAATTTCCTCGGTAAAGGAAAGGGACGCATTGGCCACATTTCGCGTCACAACATTCGCAAAAGCGATGACTGTCATGGTTAGAAAAGTGATAAAAAGTATAATTTCTTCCAAATGATTCAACACTTTCATCGTTGCCCCTCCTTACTCACCCTGGAAAGCTTTTAATAGCTCAGCACCCCAAATATCTTCATATTTTTCGTAGACCGGCTGTACCGCTTCTTCGAATTGAGCCAGCTCTTCTTCTGAAGGATAGTAGAATTGCATACCCGCAGCTTCCAGCTCTTCAATTTGTGAAGCTTCTTTTTCACGTGCGATTTCAACCTGATATGCTGCTGCTTCTTTGCCAAGACGGTCAAACAGTTCTTTGTCAGTGTCGCTCATAGAATCATATAATTTCTTGTTCATGCCCAATACAAGCGGATCATAAGAATAATTCCACATTGTGATGTAATCTTGGACTTCAGCCAATTTTGAAGAGTAGATAACATCAATCGGGTTTTCCTGTCCATCAATCGTTCCTTGCTGCAATGCTGTAAACACTTCAGAGAATGTCATCGTTTGTGGATCTGTCCCAAGTTCGCGGTATAGATCTGTGTACATTGTGATTCCTGGGATACGGATTTTCATTCCCTTCAAATCTTCAGGAGATTGGACTTCCCGTACACTGTTTGTAAGCTGGCGGAAACCGTTTTGTCCGTAACCAAGCGCCTGGACGCCTTTTTCTGCAAGGATTCCTTGCAGCATATCGCCGCCTTCACCTGCGAATACCGGATCCACTTGATCAGTACCGGCGAATAGAAACGGTGCGCTTGCGACTCCGAAACGATCGTCAAGAATCGAGTAAATAATTGTCGAGTTGAATGTCAGATCAATTGTTCCTTTTGCTAATCCTTCAACCGCTTTCCCTGAATCTCCGCCGGATAATTGCTCATTCGCAAAAAGCTCGATATTGATGCGTCCGTCACTTTCCTCTGCCAGGTCGTCGCGCAGTTTTTCTGCAGCTTCATACCAAGTGGAAGTATTTGAAACTGTTACCGACATTTTCAAATCATACTCTTTCGCTTCGTCCGCACTTGCTTCTGAACCCGTATCTGAACCTGTATCTGAACCGCAAGCTCCCAAGACTAATGCCGCTGACATGCCAATAGCTGCAAAACCGAATTTTTTCTTCAACATTTTCTTCACCCCTATGTTTGATTTTGGTGGACCGCATCGTAAAGGAAATCTACGATGTGAACAGCTTTCATTTCTTTTTCCAAACCTTCACTCTGAATCCCCATCTGCATTTGCATCAGGCAGCCCGGGTTGGACGTAACCACGATTGCCGGCTGCAGTTCCTTCACCCCTTTCATTTTCGCATCAAGGATGCGTTTTGCCATTTCCGGTTGAAGAATGTTATAGATGCCTGCTGACCCGCAGCAACTTCCAGCATCGATCAACTCTTTATATTCAAAGCCCGGCGCATCTTGCAGGAGCGACCTTGGCTCTAAAAACACTCTATTGACGTTGCGAAGGTGGCAGGAATCCTGGTAAGTGACGATCGACCCTTCTGCCCTGCCCATTTCCTTGAGCCGTGAATTCAAGCCAAGTTTTACGAACAATGAAGAAATATCAATCGTCTTCTCAGAAAAACTTGCCGCTTTTTCAGCGTATTGCGGATCCGCTGCCAAATGATTTCCATATTCGGACAGGAAGGCTCCGCAGCCTCCGGCGTTATTGACGATGTAATTATAGTCATCGGAATCGAACGCCTTTATATTGGCTTTGGCATTGCGCAGCCCTTTTTCCATCTCGCCACTGTGGCCGTGAAGCGCACCGCAGCATTGTTGCTCTTTCGGCAGAACCACCTCAGCACCAAGCCACTCAAGCATTTCAATCGTCTTGCGGTTCGTTTCCTGAAAAAGCGTATCCATTAAACAACCCGAGAAGAAAGCCACCTTCACACTGGCCGGTTTTAAAACCGGTTCACGCTTCTTCTTCGATTCAACTTTCGGCAGCACCGCTTCCATCTCTTTCATAAATGGAGGGAACAGATTCAGAAAGCCGATTTTTCGGGTCACTGACTGCAATCCCGATTTTTGATAAAACTGAACCAGCTTCACTCCCGCTGCCATCCTTTTCTGATCGGCAAAGACTCCATCAAATGTTGCTTTCCGGACCGCTTTTTCAGCAAATCCCTTTGGCTTGGCCTGCTGCACAGCTACTCGCGTTTCTTCAATCAGAACGCCGTATTGAACACCCGCCGGACAGGCAGGTTCGCATGCCCTGCATCCGAGGCAAACATCGAAAGCGTCTTCGACTGAACCGTCCCAGACCACATCGCCGTCTCGCATGGCCTTCATCAATGCAATGCGGCCGCGCGGCGAATGTGTCTCGTCCTGATTCGTGGCGAGATAGGTCGGACATGCGGGAAGGCAAAAGCCACAGCGCATACAATCCATCAACAGCTCTTCATCAACATGTTCAACGAACGAATCCTGCATGCGTTGCTGCAATTCACTGACCATTTTTGATCACCAGCCTCATCTTCGTTTCCTTGGCAAAAATTTTGCCGGGATTCATGATGTTTTGTGGATCGATCGACTGCTTGATCCCTTTCATGACATGAATGCCACTCGCTCCCAACTTCCATTCGAGATAAGGGGCTTTCATTTCCCCGACTCCGTGTTCGCCTGTAATCGTTCCGCCAAGTTCGATGGCGACATGAAAAATTTCAGCCAAAGCCTGTTCCACGCGGAGCATTTCTTCTGCATCTCTTACATCCGTCAGACATGTTGGATGCAGGTTGCCGTCTCCGGCATGGCCGAATGTGTTGATCTGGACATCATATTTCACTGCAATCTGCTGAATCGCCTTGACCATATTAGCAATTTCCGACCTCGGCACCGTGGCATCTTCGAGAATCGTGGTTGGCCGCTTTCTCGCCAAAGCGGATAATGCGGAGCGCCGACCAGTTTTCAGGATTTCCGCTTCTTCGTTGGATGTGGCAAGCGCCGTCGAAGTTGCGCCGTTCAGTTCCGCGATTCGGATCATCTGCTGAATATCCCTGGCGACCTGCTCTTCATTGCCATCCTGCTCCATCAGCAGCATAGCTTCGGCATCCAGCGGCAAGCCGATTTTCATAAAATCCTCCACCGCGCCGATCGTACCTTTGTCCATAAACTCCAATGTCACGGGGATAATTTTGTCGGCAATGATTGCTGAGACGGTTTCCGCCGCATCTTCCAGTGAATTAAAGTAGGCGATTCCTGTCTTTTTTGAAATTGGCAACGGAATCAGTTTCAGGGTGATCTCCGTTATGATTCCAAGTGTTCCTTCCGAACCAACGAACAGCGACAACAAATCGTAGCCGGCAACGTCCTTCGCGAGCTTTCCGCCAAGCTTCAGTATCTCACCGTCTGGAAGAACGACGGTCATCGCTTTTACATAATCTTTCGTAACTCCGTATTTCAATCCCCGAAGGCCCCCGGAATTTTCACTGACATTTCCTCCGATTGTCGATATTTTCATCGAACTCGGATCCGGCGGATAAAAAAGGCCATTGCTTTCAACAAAATCGCAGATATCCTGTGTGATAACACCTGGCTGTACCGTGATCATCAGATTTTCCTTATCCAGCTCGACGATACCAGCCATATTATTGAATAAAACGATTACGCCGCCCTGATTCGGCACAGTGCCTGCCGCCAAATTGGTGCCTGATCCCCTGGAGACAATCGGTATTTGTTCACTTGCACAAAGCTTAACGATTTCCACAATTTCCTCTGTACTTCTCGGTGAAACGACCAAATCAGGTTTCGCCTGAAAATTAGCCGTTGCATCATATGAATAAGCAAGCAGCTGTGCCTGCGAATCTTTTACGTTTTCTTTCCCTACTATTGAAACAAAAGGGTCTTTACTGTTTACCGACATTCTTATCACCACCTAATTGATAACGCTTTCATATTATTATAATATTCTTACACATTACCTATCTATGTTGTAATTGCACAAATTTATATAAAATTCCGATAATTTTTTTGTATAAATAAACAAAGACCCTTGAAGGCTCAAGGGTCATTTCTTTCTATATAAGCGGAGCGCTGTGTAGATGGTGGCAATATCACTATTATCGGTCAAGTTGATGGAGAGCATGTTTTCTATTTTATTGAGCCGGTAAAGCAAAGTATTCTTATGTATATGCAATTCGTCCGCCACCGCCTGGACAGAGGTCCTTTTCTGCAGAAATACTTCAAGGTTATGAAGCAGTTCCACCTCTTCCAGCAGCGGAGCGATCGTACGGGCTATGAACTCTTCCTGAACTTCCTTCGGAATGGAGTAATAAAGAAGTTCCAGCTTCAAATCTTCTTCAAAAACAATTTCTCCCTGCCTTGCTGAAACAGCATTTGCCATTTCCGCCTGCTTGAATGATTCCTTAAGGTGAGGGAAATCTCCGGCTTTCCCTACGCCTACAGGCATTCTCGCGTTATTATTTCCGGCTATTTTTTGCGCTAGCCTTTTCAAGCCGATTATCAGTTCCTGTTTTGGTACATTCGGCAAGAGGAGGATCAACCTTTCAAGTCCCCACCGGATGATCTTCATTTCCGGGTGAATGGTCTGGATGCGCAACAGATTTTCCACATCTTCAATTTCATATTGGCGGTTCGTCTGCATCATGGCAATCCGCTGATACAGCGATGTATCAATGTTCAGCATTTTCGCCCTGCCTCCTATGTTTTCAAAGGAACTGTCAGATGTCACCATATCAAAAAAGAAGAATTCGATTTCCCGGATCCCCCGTTCTTTCTCCTGCCTGGAAATCAGATCGGTAATGAATAACTCGGCTACCTTTTTGACAAGCTTGGCGTATTTCTCAACTTCCGCCGGATTGCCCGTGATGCCAAGCACACCAATCGGCAAATCGGCAATGATGATGGGCATGACAATTCCTGGGCGAACGCCGACCAGATTTTCGCACATCTCTTTCGTCATATGGAGAGGCTGCTGGTTTTTCATCGCCAAAGATGCTCCTTCATGAAAAGCATTGACGCGCGCGGGATCCGTGCTTGCGATGACATAACCATTCTTGTCAGTCACCAGCACATTTTTATCGGTCAAGGTCGTCAGTTCATCTACTATCTTGGAACCCAGCACCTGAAAATCAAACATCTTGTCATCCCCTTTTCAGCATGTTTCTCCATGGCTTTCTATGTAAATAAATCTTGAAATCCATATTACACGAAAAATGAACCTTGCGGATAAAAAAACAGCCCTTTGGGTTAAAAGGGCTGTTTCTCCTATCTTCATTCACCTAAATCGACGTTGTGATAAACTTGCTGGACGTCTTCGAGGTCTTCGATGGCATCGATCATTTTTTCAAATTGCGCCTGTGCCTCTTCCGGAAGTTCGATGTCGTTCTGCGCCATCATCGTAAATTCAGCGACGGTGAAATCGGTAATCCCGGCTTCTTTAAAGGCTTCCTGCACCAGATGGAATTGGTCAGGTTCCGCATAAACGATGACCGCATCTTCCTCTTCTTCGACATCGCGCACATCGATATCCGCTTCCATCATCATTTCCAGTACTTCGTCGGCAGACTTCTGTCCCTCAATCCCGATAACCGCAATATGATCAAACATATAGGCAACAGATCCGCTGACCCCCATATTGCCGCCATTTTTGCCGAATGCCGCGCGTACATCCGACGCGGTCCGGTTTACATTATTCGTTAATGTATCGACAATGACCATCGAACCACTCGGGCCAAACCCTTCGTAGCGGAGTTCATCATAGCTTTCTTCTGAACCACCCTTGGCTTTTTCAATCGCCCGGTCAATGATTGCTTTTGGTATACTGTATGTTTTCGCCCGCTCCAAAACAACTTTCAATGCCTGGTTCGAATCCGGATCCGGCTCGCCCTGTTTGGCGGCAACGTAGATCTCACGCCCGAATTTCGCATAAATGCGGCTTGTGTTGGCGTCTTTCGAAGCTTTTTTCTCTTTGATATTGTTCCACTTGCGTCCCATTCTGTTTCCCACTTTCTATCAACTTTGAATGTGAAGAACGTTCACTCCCTCTATTATATAATAAACTCGCGTGTTTGTTCGAGCTATACCGCAGAAAAATCCCGAAAAAAACAGCTCCGCGAAATCGACGCGGAGCTGTTCAAGATTTTGTTTTGTCGACGCGGTGGTATTCGGAAATTTGGGTGACTCTCACTTTTCCCGTATGCAGCTCATGATAGATTCCTCTGCTGTCGGTGAAAGAAATGTATTGATCCCGCTCACTTTGAATAAGGGCTTCCACCTTTTCTCCGGATTCCTCGAAAATAAATCTCCGGATATAATGGTCTTCATCAAAAAAATAGGTGACTTTAAACTCTTTCATGCGTACACCCCTCTCAGAATTGATAAGGCTGTTTCTGATAAAAGAAGTTCGGTTTTACGATGTCGTTCCTATAAGGTTTGTGGAAGATATGCGTTGTTGCAGGCGCCATCGGGGGGATAAGCCACGCCCAATTGCCGGTGACAGCGCGGCCAGCCGCCTCTTCCTTTTTCTCAAAGCTGTTGAATTGCTTGGCTGCCGTATGGTGGTCGACGATTGTCACACCGGCTTCTGCAAACGATGCCAATACAGCTATATTCAATTCGACGAGTGCTTTATCCTTCCATAGCGAACGATTGGATTTTGTGTCGAGACCCATCAATTCTGCAACAGCCGGCAAGAGATTGTATCTATCTTCATCGGCAAGGTTGCGCGCCCCGATTTCTGTTCCCATATACCAGCCGTTAAAAGGGGCCATTGTATAATGGATGCCGCCAATCTCCATTTTCATGTCTGAGATGATCGGCACCGCATACCACTTGGCTTCCAGTTCGGCAAAACCTTCAATCTCGGGATGCTCCAGTTCCACTTCCATCACTGCCTGGTCGGGCAATTCAAAATAACGGGGAACTTTTCCAGCTTCTTCGATGACAATCGGCAGGATGTCAAACCCAGTCCCTTTTCCTGCCCATCCAAGTTCAAGACATTGCTTCGTAAACTCGACAGAAGTGGAGTCACCTATTACGCAGCCATTCTTTTCATAGCCCGCATAACGTAAAAGTTGGTGATTCCAGATCCGCAGCTTTGCCACGCCGTTCTGCTCAGCCGGGAAGACGCTCAAGGCCGGACGGATTTTGCCGCCGTTCGCGGCAAATTCAATATGATTGAGCAGGGCTTCAAATGCACCTTCCGCTGTTTGTTCATGCCTTGCATCGAAGACGGTCAGCGTATTCCAGAACAGCCTGCCGATGCAGCGATTATTGTTGCGCCACGCCATCCGGGCTCCGTGTTCGAGTTCCTCAAAGGTATGCGTGTAGGTACCCGTTTCTTCCACTTCTTCTACAACCCTATTGATTCTATCTTTTATTTCTGTTTCATTTTTTCCCAGTTCTAAGTAGCAGTTTTGAATAAAATAACCCGCTTCGTCGATTAAAGGTCGATTGGCCATGGCAATTTTCATGAACTTCACTCCTTCTCCCAACATGATAGCATTTTCAAAATGCGTCAGCCGCCTCATATGTGTCCACTCTATGATTTTCGGGGAAGGTGCAGTACACTTGGAAAAAAGCCTTTTGGGAGCTGACTTGTAATGATTAAAACAATTATTTTCGACTTGGACGATACCTTGCTGTGGGACAAGAGGAGCGTCGCTGTCTCTTTGCGCAAGACCTGTTCCTATGCTGAAGAAAAATGCGGAGTGGACGCCTCCCTTCTGGAACAAGCAATCCGTTCCGAGGCACCGGCCAGCTACACCGAAACGGGCGTATACGACTTCACCCAATCCATCGGCATCAACCCCTTTGAAGGCCTGTGGGGTGAATTTGATGACGAAGGTGAAGGATTCCAATCCATGAAAACTGTTATACCGGAATACCGGCGCACAGCCTGGACTCGCGCCTTAAAAAAAATGGGTGTGGAAGACAACTCACTCGGATTAGAGCTCAGCGAGTATTTCCCCGCGATGCGCCGTACAAACCCCATAGTTTATGAGGATACCTTCCAGGTACTCGAGCAATTAAAAGGGCGCTATCAGCTGGTGCTGCTGACAAATGGTTCCCCCAGCCTGCAGCAGATAAAACTGGAGATGTCACCCGACATTGCGCCTTATTTTGATGACATCGTAGTGTCAGGAGCCTATGGCATCGGCAAGCCGGATGCTTCCATTTTCGAATTTGCATTGTCCAAAACCGGCAGCCAAAAAGCTGATGCATTGATGGTGGGTGATAATATTATGACAGACATCCTCGGTGCCAAAAGAGCCGGCATAAAGTCAGTGTGGCTGAACCGTGAGCAGAAACCTGCACATGAATCCATTTTTCCCGATTTTGAAATTCACCACCTGCAGGAATTGATTCCTTTATTGAAAAAGCTATAAGCGGAATCGCACCAATTCCCTATAAGTCGACTGCGATAACATTATCGATTTCTTCCAGTCCTTCCAATTGGCGGAGGCTTTCCCTTTCAGCCGGTTTATCAATCGTCAGCATCATGATGGCAGCGCCGCCTTCCGCTGATCGGCCCACCTGCATCGTCGCTATATTCACGCCTTCTTGCCCTAGCAGGGTGCCGACACGGCCGATGACTCCCGGCCGGTCATGGTGGTGTACATATAGCAGATGACCCGCTGGTATTACGTCCACGATCCAATCATCCACTTTGACGATGCGGGCGCCCTGGCCATTCAATAGGGTGCCCGCCGTTTTCCACTTGCCTTCGGTCGTCAGGATTTCTACAGTAATTAGATTGGTGAAGCCTCCCGACGCAGCGGATTTGATTTCATTTACCGTAATTCCTTTCTGATGGGCGAGAAACATGGCATTGACGTCGTTCACGCGGTTGCCCAAATGGCGTTTCAGGAGCCCCTTGAGAATATTGCGTGTCAACGGCCCGACTTCAGAATCAGCCAATTCGCCGGAATAACTGATATTCACAACAGTTGCCGCAGTATCTGACAGCTGCGTTAAAAATGCCCCCAAGCGCTCCGAAAGATCAAAATACGGCTCAATTTTTCTCATAATTTCCTTTGGCACAGACGGAAGGTTGACGGAATTCCGCACTATACCGGTGCTGAAGTAGCTGACCACATCATGGCTTACATCAATCGCCACGTTTTCCTGCGCTTCAAAAGTGCTGGCACCAAGATGCGGCGTTGCGACAACTTCCGGCAAATCGAGCAGCCGGAAATCCACTACCGGTTCCTGTTCGAATACATCGAGTGCTGCGCCTGCGACCTTACCCGCTTTGATTGCATCATACAAGGCATCTTCGTCGATAATGCCGCCACGTGCACAATTGATGATTTGCACTCCCGGTTTCATCAGAGCAAAAGCTTCTGCATTTATCAGATGGCGCGTTTCCTTCAGCAACGGCGTATGGACTGTTATAAAATCTGACGCCTCCAGCACCTCTTCCACTGTGCCGAAACCGATGCCAAGTTCTCCCGCCTTCTCCGCCGTCAGGTACGGATCATAAGCGATGATATTCATTCTTTGCCCTTTAGCCCGGGCCGAAACCTCTGCCCCGATGCGACCCAGCCCAACGACTCCCAGGGTTTTGCCTTTGAGTTCAACACCGGTGAATGACTTTCGGTCCCATTCGCGATTGCGCAGCGAAGCGGCTGCCTGCGGAATTTTACGGGCCATCGCCATCATCATTGCCATCGTGTGCTCCGCAGCAGAATTCGTATTGCCGTCCGGAGCATTGACCACTATAATCCCTTTTTCAGTCGCTGCCTCCAAATCGATGTTATCCACTCCGACACCTGCACGGCCAATGATCTTTAAGCGATCCGCCTTTTCAATCAACTCCCGTGTGACCTGCGTTTTACTGCGCACCAGCAATGCATCAAAGCCTGCAATCTTGTCGGCCAGCTCTTGCGGATTCAGTTCTGTATCAAAAACCACCGTTATTCCTTGTGCTTCCCGAAGAGGGAAGATACCTTCTTCACTTAGTGGATCGCTGACCAAAATTCTATAATCCGTCATTTTCTTGTCCCCCATTCAAGTATTCTTGTTGAGCTGCGCGTACGCCACTGCCAAGTTGAATCCCTTTTCCTGTCTTCGCAATTCCGATTTCAACAGCAGCTATCGCTTGCAGCAAATCTGCTGGTGAACAATACCCCATGTGTCCAATGCGGAAAATCTTTTTCGCCAGAATCTTCTGGCCGCCCGCCACTTCCATAGCGAATTCTTTCTTCAGGATCTTCCGAAACTCTTCTGAGTCAAAATCTTCAGGCTGTATTGCCGTCACAGTTGGAGATGCATCTTCGTCTGTTGTCAAAAGGGGGATTCCAAGTTCTTTAAAAGCCGCCCTTGCCATCTTCATTAACAAGTGATGCCGTGCATAAACGTTTTCCAGGCCTTCTTCTTCGATCAGCACAAGTGATTGCTGCAAGCCGAATAGCAGGGATAGGGCCGGCGTATAAGGCGTCGAGTCCTTTTGGAGTTGATCCCTGTGCTTTTTCAAATCCAGATAAAAGCGGGGCTGGCGGTTTGTTTCGATTTTAGCCCATGCCCGTTCGCTCACCCCGACAAAGGCTAAGCCCGCCGGAAGCATAAACGCTTTTTGAGAGCCGCTTACCACGATATCCAATTTCCATTCATCCATTTTCGTTTCCACTCCGCCAATGCAGGAAACACCGTCCACAATGACCAGGGCTTCGGATTTTCCCCGAATTTCCGCAGCCAATTCTTTTATCGGATTCAAGACACCGGTGGACGTTTCACAGTAAGTCATAAATACCGCCTTTATCCCCTTATTCGCTTCAAGAATTCCAGTAATGTCTGACGCTTTCGCCGCTTTTCCCCATTCCGTTTCGACAATATGCGTGAAAATATTGTAGGCTCTGCAGATATCCACGAACCGTTCACCAAATGCACCTGTGACTAAAACAAGCACTTCTTCTCCCGGTGCGACTGCATTGGTGACGGCCGCTTCCAAACCGGCGGTCCCGCTTGCTGTTAGGATCAATACTTCCTGCTCTGTGCCAAAAATCCGTTTCAATTTCGGCCGGATGTCAGCCAGCATATCTGAAGTACTTTTCCCACGATGGCCAATCATTGGCTGAGCCATAGCCCGGTTGACACTTGGTGGTATAGGGCTTGGGCCCGGTATCCGTAAAATCTGCTGATCAGCTAACATAAAAAACTCCCTCTTCCTTTTTCAATTTTTCGGTTATAGAGGAAACAAAAAAAGGCCCTTCCCTCCTCACATATAAATGTAAGGGGCGAAGAGCCTTCGTTCGCGGTACCACCCTAATTCGCTGCAGAATCGCAGCCTCATTGGTTCACATGCTTAACGCGCACGACACGGAAGAACCTACTGTTATTCGGTCCATCTATTCAGGAGGGCTAAGTAGGGGGAAACCACTGATTCTCACCATTCATCAGCTCTCTGAAGATTCCCTTGCCCACATCTTGTCTCCATCAAAATAATTATCTGTATTGGAATTTCCTCAATCATATACAGCCATAGAATTATTGTCAATAAAATCTTATTATTCAGATATTTTGGAACCGCTTTCATTCTTTCCAACCTCATGCCCCTGCAGGCTTCAAGAATTTCCAACTTTTTTCTTTGCCAGGACAATAAAAAGCCGTCCCTCTGATGAGGAACGGCCCAAATTTTGCTTATGCCAAACCGAAGTCGCTGACCAATGCAGCAAGTCCACCTTGATAGCCACTGCCGATTGCATTGAACTTCCATTCGCTGCCGTGGCGGTATAATTCGCCGACAACAACTGCAGTTTCAATGGAGAAATCTTCACCCAGGTCATAGTGCAGGATTTCTTCGTTATTGCTTTCGTTCAGGATGCGGATAAATGCATTTGAAACCTGACCGAAGTTTTGTCCACGGCCATCCGAATCATGGATAGTCACCGTAAATACCACTTTGTGAAGATCTGCTGGAATATTCGGCAAGTCGACAATCACTTGCTCATCGTCCCCTTCGCCTTCACCCGTAAGATTGTCGCCTGTATGAGTAACAGAACCGTTGCCTCCAACCAGGTTATTGTAGAAGATAAAATCTTCCGGCCCGCGGGATTTACCGTTTTCTCCTACCAGAAAAACAGAAGCGTCAAGGTCAAAATCTCCACCGCCGCTATATTTATTCGTATCCCAGCCCAAGCCTACTGTTATCTTGGTCAATCCTGGATTCGTTTTTGTTAAGTCGATTTTCTGGCCTTTTGTAAGGTTGATTGCTGACATTGATAATCTCCTCCGATAATTTTATTTTCTTTGGGTATCTTCGTATTTCTTCTGCAATTCTTCGATGCGCAGTCGGCCTTCTTCCCGCATTTTGCGGTTTTCGTCTTCAATGGCACGCGTATCGTTCATACCCTGCATAATAGTCTCCCATGTTTGCTCGATTGTTTCAATCTTGATGCTCGGCTGACCGGACATCCGCGCAATATCAACCGACTGCCGTGAAATATCATTGGCATTGTTCAATAGCATTTCATTGGTGCGTCGGTCAAGTTCGTTCATGGATTCGGCAACCAAATTCTGGCGCTTGGCCGCTATTGCATTGATCAATCCAGTTTTGAAAATTGGAATCGTCGTTACGAACGCTGAGTTGATTTTTCCGATGAGCTTCGTGTTTCCTCGCTGCAGCATGCGGATTTGTGGCGCCGCCTGATAAGATACCTGTTTCGCCATTTCAAGGTCATAAACGCGCTGTTCCAAGAGTTCAATGGCGTTCTGCAGGGAATTCAATTCCATCAACGCCATTTGATCGCCGGTTTCCGCTTTTTTGCGCACTTCAGGCTCCATCGCTTTCAATTCCTCGACTTTGATGTCGCCTGCCGCGATGTATTTCTCCAATTCCATGAAATATTGAAAATTCTGTTTGTAAAGATCTTCCAATGTCGTCGTGGATTTTTTCATTTCCGATTCGTACTTGGTAATTTCAACATACACTTTGTCAATTTCCGTACCCATCGTCTGGTATTTATTGAAAAGCTGTTCGATCATTTTATTGCCTTTATTGAAGAGTTTGTTGAGGAATCCTTTTTTCTCCACAAAATCTTTTTTATCGAATTTATCCATTATTTTACCGAGTTGCTTCAGAAGCTCACTGGATTCTTCCATGCTGTTGGCCTGGACAGAATTCAGGACCTTTCCTGTAAACGCGGAAATCTCATTTGCGGGCTCACGGCCGAATTCCAGCAATGCAATCTGGTTTTTTGCATCGATTTTTGATGCCAACTGCAATACTTCCGGGTCTTTTTTCAATTGCACTTTCAATTGATTTTCGTCTTTCATAACGAGTTCCTGCTGTTCAATCTGATCTGGCGTAGTATTCATCATTAACCCTCCTTATTTATATTATATCCATCTTCCGAGGAACTTCCGCACAACGGATGGTTCCTGGAATGGTTCGTTGAAACTGCGTTCATCAAGCCAATGCACATCAAAGGATTCAGTATCCACCCATCGCTCGATGTCCTGATGCCCCTGCGGATTGATGATGATATTATCAAGGCCGAAGCTGTGGCTGAGCGCAATGATGTTGGCGTCCGCCCGGCTCAGCTCCCCATCCTTCTCTTCATTATAAAACAATAAAGTCGGCACAAACTGCGGATAATCAAATAATTGGATTAATTGTATGACTGAATCCGGAAGGGCCATCGATTGGGAGAACGCGTACAGCTGCAAATCTGCGAACGACTCGCCGCTCTGCGGCAATAGGATCGGTTTCTCCACGTGTCTTGCAATCGCTGCCCCGATCGCTGTCTGGACGCCGTCCGGCAGCTTGCTGTAGCGCCACCAATTGGATCCTTTCATCTTTTCAGGATCCAATTTCCCGGATTTCCCAAGTGCTGCCCGGTAGTGAAATTGCTGATTGCCTTTGCGTTCCTCGATAAAAGGAAAGCTGCGCACTAATTTCGTATCTTCGCGCTCTGTCAGTTTATGGATATTGTCCCAGAAGCGTTTCCGGTCCCTTTCAATGCCCATGACCTTAGCGAAAACGACTGGAATATGAACGACTCCGCGTTCCACTAAAAATGACGGCCGGACCATAGCGCGTTCTTTCGCCAGCATAAAGGCCTCATCGATCGTCGTCTTTAACCGGATCGAATGCGTAACATAGGATTTAAACTGAAACGGTTTGTACAGTCCCGAATCGTCGTGATGCAGCAAACGGTCCACTTCCTGTGTGGCGCGGTATGCTACAGTACCGACACGCTTCGGTTTTTCTTCCGGAAAAGGCGGTGGCATTTCCGCATCCACCTGGAAACTGTGGCTGTGAATTTTTTCTTCACCCGCTAATTTTCCGAACCATTTTTCGCCGGTCGGATCATAGATAATGATATGGAATCCATACGCAGCCGCCAGCTTCAGGAACCATTTTTCACTTTCTGAAGAGTCACCGTACCAGAGGAAACCCGGAAGGCCTTTTTCCAGATTCAACTTCACAAGTTCCGGTTCTATATGATTGAAAATCCATTTCACAAGATCCGTCGCCACTCTCCTGAAAGATGCTTGCACCGTGCTGCCTCCCGACTGCTCCTGAAACGCTTTCAGCACGTCGATCATAACAAGCCGGATGCGGCGGTTCAAATCAGCATCTTTCAAGCGGGGCAGAAGCCCTTTGCCATCCAGGAAGGCCACGATTCGGCTTGCGGATAATCCATTCTCTTTTTTATTCATCTCAAAAAGATCCTGAAGCGCTTTCAGCCGATCCTGTTCAATATGCTTGTTCATCTTGCCTGACAAGCGGATCAGCCGGCCTTCAGCTTGTTCCATCGTTTCATAGATGGAAGCAAAATAATCGTCCTCATCCAGCGGCATCCCGGTGTATTCACCGAGCAGCTGCGGATAGGTGATGGCTTCTTCTTCCACTTTCGTTTCTGTATGATCGCTGATTGGCTTCTTCAGCCACTCACCGATCTTTTCCGGATCCCATGTTCGTACACGGACCGGATGCAATTGAACCATGGGTTTTTCCCCCTTGCTATTTGCTTTGAAAGGAAAGATCCGCGACTTTCGCCAATATTTCCTCGCCAGCTTTGATTCCCTGTTCTTCTGTCATTATTATATGTTTCGATCTTTCCGCATCGGTTTTGGCGGCCTCGCCGTGGGCGGCAAGAAATCCAGCATCGGCGCTTTCCAAAAGGTCGAGATCCAGCAGAGAATCTCCGGCCGCAATCACGTAATCCGCCCCGATGCGGTCTCTTACATATTCCATCGCTGCCGCTTTTGTTATACTTTCCGGCATAAAATAAAGCTTTCTGCCCTGAAGCGAAATTCCCCATCCGATTTCCCGGAAAATTTCCTTATAGAAGCCCAGTTTTTCTTCAGGAAAACTGGCGCGGTCAACAATCAAATAAACAAACCAATCTTCTGCCTGCCTTACGCGCAACACCCATTCTTCATCTAAATGCTGTTGGATTACTGGCAACAGCTCTTCGATGACCGTTTTTTTGCTGACACATTGGCGGCGGATATCGGTCGACCATTCCTCGATGGGCTCGCCGTTCTCTAGAATCACGGCCCCATTAGAAATGATTGCGAATTGCGGCGGCGCGCCGCCTTCATAAATGCCTGTCACCCGCTCGTATTGTTCGCGTGTTCTCGTCGTCACCGGCACAAAAATAGTATTTGGCTCCAATTCCCACAACGCAGATTGGCTTTGTTCGGTCATAAAGGATTGCGGTTTGCCTTCAAAGCGTTCGACTTCGATCAATTCTTCCGGCGTTACCGCACTGCCCATTGACCTCCGCGAATAAATCAGTGTCTGGTCAAGGTCGCTTGCAAATAGGATTGTCATGTTTCTTTCCCCGACTTAATAAGTCCGATTGAGCGGTAGAACAAATCAGGCACAACTTCAACCGGCACATTTTTTTCCTTGGCAAGTATGAGGATATGCCTGACATCCGGATGTTCCGCTTCTCTGACCAGCACTTTCCACGGATTTCTCCGAAGCAGCACGCGCGTTGTTTCCCCAACTCCCGGTTTCACCAGATGATAATCCGTTTCGCTGTACATGCTGCGGCCAATCTCTTCGACTTCTTTCATGCCTTCCCACGTGCGTTCGGCAGTGACTGGCGTGCTGTAAGCTTCCTCTTCCGCGGCCTTGGCCGTTTGCGCAAAACACTCCGTCACTTGATCCACGAAATCATTGGAAAGGTCTTCTTCTATTAAATCACCATAAAACTTCGCTCCGTGGAAATCATCCGCTCCGATAAATCGGTCGTTCAGAATAGTACGGCTCACAAGGCCCGAAACGGTTGAATTCAGGCATGCGCTTGGAATCAGAAAATCCTCTCTTGTAGCGAACAGCAGGGCACACGCTCCAGGATCCGCAAGAACAGCCATATCATCTTTGAGGTCTGTTCCATTCTTGCTGTTGAACCGCTCGAGCGATTTCGTCAATTCTTTCTGGATTGCTCCTTTACCGGTCCAGCCGTCGATAAACTGGATACGGCTGCCGGGATGGGCTTTCAGGATCGTTTCGATCGCTTTTTCATCTATCCCTTTATCCCGCAGAATCGACACGCTGTAATGCGGCCAGTTCATGTTCAGCATCTGTTGCGCATAGCGCTTGATCAATACGCCGATGGGACTGCCGGCACGAGCCAGCGAGACCAATACGATATCTTCCGTTCCGGCGTTCAATTGGATCCTGCTGGTTACGACTCCAACAAGATGGCTCAATTGTTCCTTTGTCTGTTCGACCGATTGATGATAAAGTTTTGTATATTCATCAGATGGGCGGTATTCAACCGGCAGCCGCTCAGCGTAATGGCTGCCGGTCTGCACCGCTTTTTCACGTTCTTCAAGTGAACTTTCCTCAAATTCGTCCGTGACATCCTTCAATAAAAATGTGATATCTCCATCCGGATAGCTTGTTTTCACTAAACCAGCAGTAATCATCAGGCCACCCCTTTTTATAATTGATTTGTCAGCGCAATCCATTCGACCGGAGCCTTTTCCTCCAGATACGCAATCAATGGCTGCCATGTCTCTTCTTCAACAACCGACTCGGCCAAAAGGTAGATCCTGTCGATTTTCAATTCATTTATATTATATAGGAATTGATCGACATCCTTTGCATCCGGCAGCTTAAAGCGAACCTTTTCCCTGATGGGATAGCCTTTTACATCTGCGGCGTAGATAGGGCTTCTTGTAGTCGTCTGCACCAATGCATCACCGCCCAGCGCCAAGGCAAAACGCAGGGGCAAATACATATTTTCACCGATGCCGATCACCAGTGGTTTGTCACTTGACGGCGCTGCCTCTGCTGTTTTTTCAGCCCATTCTGTTATTTCCATATGGCAGTTGCTCGTCAGACCGAATCGGCCGGTAAGCGAAAGGTAGCGCTGGCCGTAAACGGAATGCAATCCGACCGGCTCAAACTTCGACTGGCGGTTCGGAATCCTGTTTCCGATACCGTTCAACAGCCGAATTTCCCCTTCATCCGGCGACTCGCTATGGTGCAATTCAAACACGCCTTTTTGCAGAGACAAAACTTCGATTTCCAGCTTATGTACCTCTGCCATCTCCGCAAGTTTTTGCTGTTGGCTCTCGCTCCGCCAATCCAGAATGGAAAGGGATATGTATTTTTTTCCCGAAAATTGTGCATCCAGGGCCGTAATCAGGTTCAATAACGTATTGCCTGTAGAAATTTCGTCATCAATCAGGACAATCGTTTCCGCATCTTCCAGCATTCCGGCAGGAGCATATACCTTATGGGAAGTGGCATGTGAATGTTCTTCCTCAAACACGAATGCCGGAGTTTCACCAATTATCTCTTCGCGTGTTGTATGAATATAGGCCGCTTCATCAAAATGATGGAAAACCGCATGCCCAAGTCCCGTCGCAGTTTCCGCCATTCCGATGAAAACAGTCCTTCCAGGTAAAGTTGCCCTGATATCAAGCGATTTCCGACTCGTCTCCAGGCAAGCTTTCCCTGATTTGATCATATCAACGATTTGCTGATTCTGCGGAATCGGCGACAATCCTGATCTTTCCATTAATAAGGAAGCAAGCAAACTGCCGGTCCCGAGCGCCAATGCCGGATGAACCGCCAGATGCTTCGCAATCAATTTGCTGACAAACAAAAACTGCCGTTTTTTATTCACTCTGAGCGCCATCGAAAATAGGGATCCCATTGGCAGGTCTCTATAGCTCTCACTTACAGAAACTTCGATATCCATTTTATCCCAATATTTACATCTGGTTTGCAAGCTGTTTTGCTCGCATATGATTGAGAACGTCGATTGGTTTATAGTTTTCATTCAGCACCCCATATATTTCCGCTTGAGCAGCAACTTTCTTGGCCCAGCTCAGGTGCGGTTTTACTTCATTCATTTTATTGCGCTGCGGACTTTGCAGAATTCCGTTGAAAGTACCACTTTTCGCCAGTATGAGCATTGCATCCTCATAGGTTTCGTGAGAAATGATATGCCCCGCATTGACAATCGCTATCTGGGAAGGATGGATGCAGGTTTTTCCTTTAAAGCCATTCAGGACGTCTAATTGCACTTCCTCCCAAAGGGTTTTCTCAGGTTTCGAAGCCAGCCAAGCGTCAGTTTCGGATGAGAAATATTCATAGACTGGCCCTGACACAATAAAGCCGTCTTCCGCTTTCGTAAACTTATTGAGTATTGAAATCAGGCAATCCCTGATCAAATGAACTTCATAGATTGTCCGCTCTGCCGGCCGTCTCAGGCCATAAAGGCTGGAAAAATCGGTAGCACCTACTCGAATTGTCAGGATTCGGTCTTTTTCCCGGCGCAAAATTCCGTATATTTCCAGCAAGGTCTGTTCCCGTGTTTCAGCAAACAACACCTCTTCCGTTTCCAGCAGCGGCAAAGCATACAGTGCCCTGCCTGCAGTTTCGCTGGCACGATCAAGAGCCGCAAAAAAAGGATTCAGGTCTTCGGGCTGCACTTTTGGCAATACGATTCCTGTCAGAACCCCGAGCGAACTGCCCGCCAATTGCGTAAGCTTATCCAATTGAGCTGAATTTCGAATGCGCAGGAACAGCAGCGGGCTCCCTTTGGCATCTGCCACAAAAGCTCGTTCCAGCTCATTCAATTGTGAAATGACATTTTCTTCTGCGGACTCCAATTCGGTGTCAGCCACTGCGTCTTCAAGACAAATCATCAATGTGGCCAATCCTGAAAATGTGTCCCGCCGATAACTACCGGCTATAATCTTAGCTGCGAAATCCGGTCTTGAACCCGGTGTGTAGAGTGCGGCACCCAAAGCCAATCCAAGCTTTTCCCGTTCCGTATCACGATTAAATTCTGCCGGGGGATATTTAAAAAACGTTTTTAACTCAGAATCATCCAATGCATTGAAATGTCTCATTATGAATCCCTCCCGGCACAATAAAATTAAAGCTTTCTAAGTTGAGTAATATTATTTAAGACGATATTCCGCAAAACAGCTAAGCTTGCCGCGGGCTTGCGTCGAGCTAACTCGGGCTATTCGCCCGAGTGGATCTCGCCACTTCGCTGGCCCCGCAGGCGTCTGCGCTGTTTTGCTTCATATCTTTAGAAATTTCTCTCAGCGACGGCGCGCCTCCGGACTGGGCGAAGCAATAAGACGAGTGGTTTTTTCGGCTTATTGCGGGAGCCCTGTCCAAAGCGGCGAAGCGTAATGTTTATGCACTTACTTTAATATAACTTATATAAAACTCTATTTATTCTCTAAAATAACGCCTGCAATCGCCTCAAACGCCAGCTCCTGCTGCTCGCCGGTGGCCATTTCCTTCAGCGCCACATTGCCGGTTTCGAGTTCCGTTTCGCCGATGACGATGACGTATGCGGCCTGTTTGCGGTCCGCCGACTTCATCTGCGCTTTCACTTTGCGCCCGTTGAAGTCCATGTCAGCGGAAATGCCGTTATCGCGCAGGTCCCGCACGACTGTGAAGGCTTTTTTCTTGGTCGATTCGTCCATGGCGACGACGTAGACGTCGAGATTCGCCGATTGGCCGATTTCCACTTTTTCCATTTCGAGCGCCAATAGGAGACGCT
>DATHVZ010000140.1:0-3227 GCA_035461005.1 Planococcus sp. (in: firmicutes)
AATTCACGCATTTTTCCGGTAACAGTCGCTTTGATCGCGTCCCGGGCCGGAGTCAGGTATTTTCGTGGATCATAGACATCGGGATCGCTGTTCAATTTTTCGCGGATCGCTTTTGATGCCGCGATTTGGCTTTCAGTGTTCACATTGATTTTCGCCGTTCCAAGCGAAATTGCGCGCTGAACGTCTTTCGTCGGAATGCCGGTCCCGCCGTGGAGTACCAATGGCACGTCTCCAAGCAGTTGCGAGATTTCTTCCATTTCCTTGAATCCAAGATTCGGTTCGCCTTTATAAGGGCCATGGACCGAGCCCAAAGCAGGAGCAATACAATCAATGCCTGTTTGTTCTGCAAGCGCTTTGCATTCCTGCGGATCTGCGTAGATGACGCCATCTGCGATAACATCGTCTTCCTGTCCGCCGACTATTCCAAGTTCCGCTTCTACGGATACATTGTGTTTGTGAGCATATTCGACTACTTGTTTGGTGGTAGCCACGTTTTCTTCAAAAGGATGATGGGAGGCATCAATCATGACTGACGTGAATCCTGCATCAATCGCTTCTTTGCATTTCTCGAAGCTCGAGCCGTGATCCAGGTGAATCGCCACCGGTACGGTAATTTTATAATCGTGCATCAAGCCTTTTACCATATGGACCACCGTAGTGAATCCGCCCATGTAGCGAGCCGCGCCTTCAGAGACTCCGCAGATTACCGGCGAATTCTCTTCTTGTGCCGCTTGGAGAATCGCTTGGGTGAATTCAAGGTTATTCAGATTGAACTGACCGATTGCATACCCTTCGCGTTTTCCTTTTATCATCATGTCTTTCATTGATACCAAAGCCATCCCAATTTCCCCCTCAAAATCTTTCCCTGTAAATACCTTCTCTATCATAACAAAAACGTGATGTCTATGCCAATCCTTCCGATGTCATTGAGATAACATTCTCTTTACAGCATCCCTGATTTCAAACACATCAAAAGGTTTGGTGAAATAACGGGCAGCCCCATAGCCGATCGACTCTTCGATCAAGTCCAGTTCTCCATAAGCCGTCATCATCACTACTTGCGGGCCGCCTCCACGATTTTTCAGCCGTTTCAAAATTTCGATGCCGTCCATCCCCGGAAGCTTCATATCGAGCAGCACCAGATCGGGCTTGAATTCTTCCGCTTTTTTCAAAGCGTCAAACCCATCGCCAGCTGAGATGGTCTGAAATCCTTCTTTCGAAAAAACTTCACTTAATAACATGCGGATTCCCGGTTGGTCATCTACTATCAAAATCGTCTTCATCTGGCACCCCCTCTTGTTACTGGATAATTACCCTTAATAATGATTTCAATAACCTTTTCCGCCGCCGGTTGTTGGGTATACTTCACACACGTGGTGCGTGTTGATGAAATGCTTGCTGAATGAAGGAACAGAAGCCTTCCCGCCTTTGAAGCGGGAAGACTTCTGTTCTTTTGTTCCTCTTACTGCTCGTTCATGGAAGCTCGGATGAACTCACGGAACAACGGCTGAGGACGGTTCGGACGTGAAACAAATTCCGGGTGGAATTGGCAGGCCACAAACCACGGATGATCATCGACTTCAATGATTTCAACCAAACGGCCATCCGGGCTGGTTCCGGAAAACTTGAACCCGGCCTCTTCGAACTGCTCGCGGTATTCGTTATTGAACTCATAGCGGTGGCGGTGGCGTTCATACACCAATTCCTCGCCATACGCTTCGTAAGCTTTTGAACCTTTATCCAATTTGGCTGGATACAAGCCAAGGCGCAGTGTGCCGCCTAAATCTTCGATGTCTTTTTGTTCCGGCAACAAATCGATGACCGGGAACGGTGTTTTCGCGTTCAGTTCAGACGAGTGTGCGCCTTCCATTCCCATGATGTTCCGGGCAAATTCCACTGACGCCAGCTGCATGCCAAGGCAAATGCCGAAGAAAGGCACTTTGTTTACACGTGCGTAATGAGTGGCAGCAATTTTCCCTTCCACTCCTCTGTCTCCAAATCCTCCAGGAACAAGGATGCCGTCGCAGTCCTTCAATTGTTCAGCAACGTTGTCGGCGTTGACCAATTCCGCATTGATCCAATCCACTTCGATTTCAGCGTCGAACGCAAAGCCCGCATGCTTCAGCGATTCCACTACCGAAATATAAGCGTCCTGCAACTCTACGTATTTCCCGACAAGTCCGATGCGAACTTTTTTCTTCAAGGATTTCACTTTCTCGACCAGGCCGATCCATTCCGTCATATCCGCTTCAGGTGCATCGATGCCGAAATGATCCAGAACGATCTGGTCCATGTGCTGCTCCTGAAGGCGAAGCGGCATTTCATAGATAACATCCACGTCGCGCGATTCGATCACTTCTTCCGCTTTGATATCACAGAACAACGCGATTTTGTCTTTCATGTCCTGAGGAACGGGGTGCTCAGTGCGAACCACGATCAAGTTCGGCTGTATGCCAAGGCTGCGCAATTCTTTGACACTGTGTTGCGTCGGCTTGGTTTTCATTTCCTTCGCAGCTCCAAGGTATGGAATCAGCGTACAGTGAATGTACATGACTTCTTCGCGCCCGAGGTCTGACTTCATCTGACGGATTGCTTCAAGGAATGGCAGCGATTCGATATCGCCGACCGTTCCGCCGATTTCCGTAATGATCACGTCCGCGTTTGCTGTTTTGGCAGCTCGCAGCAGACGCTCTTTGATTTCGTTGGTGATGTGCGGGATGACCTGCACGGTTCCACCAAGGTAATCACCGCGGCGCTCTTTTGCGATTACAGTAGAATAGACTTTCCCAGTCGTCACATTCGAGTATTTGTTCAAGTTGATGTCGATGAAGCGCTCGTAATGGCCAAGATCCAAATCCGTTTCAGCACCGTCGTCTGTCACGTAAACTTCCCCGTGCTGGTATGGACTCATCGTTCCCGGGTCAATATTGATGTAAGGGTCGAATTTCTGGATCGTGACGCTCAATCCTCTGTTTTTCAATAAACGCCCGAGTGAAGCGGCCGTGATTCCTTTGCCCAGTGATGAGACAACGCCCCCGGTTACGAAAATATACTTTGTCATGCTTTATTCCTCCTCGAATGTTTGAAAATATACCTAGTATAAATGATTGCACCCCAATTGTTGGGAAGGGTGATTTACAAAGCCAAAAATAAAAAAGCGCCCCTCCTGCAGCAAGCAGGGGAAGCGCATAGACTGTACGAATATCTCTCCTATTTTAAGGAGCCCA
>DATHVZ010000141.1:0-13464 GCA_035461005.1 Planococcus sp. (in: firmicutes)
ACGCCTTCTTTATCAAGCTGTACCTGGTTGTAGAAATAGATCGGGAAGATCGGCATTTCGTCCATCAGGATTTTCTCAGCTTCAATCAGTATTTCTCTGCGTGCCGCTGAATCAGTTTCCGCTTTTGCATCCGCGATCAACTTGTCAAACTCAGCATTCGACCATTGCGTACGGTTCATCGAAGAACCTGTGATGAAGCTTTCAAGCGCATTCACCGGATCCGCATAGTCATGCAGGAAAGATGAACGGGACATTTGGTATTTGAATTCTTTTTGGTCAGCTGCAAAGACCGAACTTTCGACGTTCTGCAACTCTACATCCACACCCAATGTTTGTTTAAACTGATCCTGCAACGTTTCTGCAATGATTTGGTGCGTATCGTTTGTGGAGTATGTGATGGTTACAGCCGGCAATGTTTCCCAGCCTTCTTCTGCCATTCCTTCTTCAAGCAATTGTTTTGCTTTTTCAGCATCTGTTTTCACTAAATCGCCGGCAGCATCACGGAAATCTGTGCCGTCTGCGCCTTCAAAGCCGTAAGAAGTAAAGCCGTAGGCCGGTTTTTCACCGTTTTTCGTTACGTATTGCACGATATCGTCCTGGTTCACAGCGTATGCAAACGCTTGACGCACTTTTTTATTCGTAAATGGTTCTGCTTCAACATTGTAGCGGTAGAAATAAGTTCCCGCCTGGTCAAGCATCGCCAGTTCCGGAGAATCCATCAATTGTTCGGAAAGTTCAGAGGGAACGTTAGAAACGTCCAAATCGCCAGTTTCATACATTTGGTATTCTGTGTTCGCGTCATTGACCATCGCCCAGTGCACGCCGTCCAATTTCACGCTTTCAACGTCCCAATATTCTTCGTTCTTTTCAAAGACGAAATTTTCATCGTGGCTCCATGAAGTCAATTCGAATGGTCCGTTGCCGACAAATGATTCAGCTTCCGTGTGCCATTCAGGATTTTCCGTTGCCGTAGCTTCGTGGATTGGGAAGAAGCTCGGGTTAGTGATGATGTTCAAAAATGCTTCCGTTGGTGCAGTTAACGTGACAACAAAAGTTTTGTCGTCTTCAGCAACTACCGCAACATCTTCCACAGCGCCTTCGCCCGAGTTATAAGCTTCCCCGCCTTCGATGAAATAGCCAAGGAATGCTGCCGGTGATGCTGTTTCCGGGTTCAGCATATAGCGCCAAGCAAAGACGAAATCGCCGGCTGTTACAGTCTCGCCATTTGACCAGTTTGCATCTTCACGGATCGTGAATGTATACGTCAAACCGTCATCCGAGATATCGATTGCCTCAGCGGTCGCTTCAACAGGCAGTGAACTTTCGTCCAGGCGGGTCAAACCTTCCATGAGGTTATTGAGTGCGGTCCAGGAAACCGCATTAAAGGCGACCGACGGATCAAAAGATGTCGGCTCTTCACCGTTGTTCAATTTAAGTATTTTTTCGCCACCTGCATCAGAAGTTCCTTCTACGCCTTCTGGAGTGTCCGTGTCTTTTTCTTCACCCGCGTCTTCGCTTGCCGTACATGCCGCAAGAACGAAAACAAACATTGCCATTAGAAATAAAACCAGCCATTTCTTCATTAATAAATCCCCCTTATTTTTTCTTATTCTTATATGTGAATGCGCGATTGCGCTCTCAACCCTGTTCAGTGTGTGCGAATGCACCTTGTTCAATCAATTCTTTTGCCCGCGGATCCTGCAGCCAGCATTCAACCTTATGCGAATCGGTCAAATGTGTCGTATCCGGATGGACGTTGCTGCAGACTTCCATCGCAAATGGACAGCGTGCAGCAAACGGGCAGCCCTGTGGCGGCGAAAACAAATCCGGCGGTGTGCCGTCAATCGGCTTCAGTTCCGATTCTTTCAAATCAAGGCGCGGAACCGATTTCAATAATCCCTGCGTATACGGATGCTGAGGCGTGTAAAAAATCTCCCGCTTGTCGCCCGTTTCAATAATTTTGCCGGCGTACATTACCGCGATGCGGTCGGCGATTTTCGCCACGACACCAAGATCATGCGTGATCAAAATGATCGACACGCCCGTTTTTATCTGGATCTCTTCAAACAACTCCAGAATCTGTGCCTGGATGGTCACATCAAGCGCCGTTGTAGGTTCATCGGCAATCAATAGTTCCGGCTCACAGATCAGCGCGATTGCAATGACAATGCGCTGCCGCATACCTCCCGAAAATTGATGGGCGTATTGCTTCAGCCGCTCCTCTGGATTTGGAATGCCAACAAGAGCCAGCATTTCGATGGCGCGTTTTTTCGCTTCGGCGCTGCTCAGCTTCTTATGCTGTTTGACGCCTTCCGTCAATTGTTCCCCAATGGTCAGGGTCGGATTGAGCGCAGTCATCGGATCCTGGAAAATCATCGAGATGTCGACGCCCTGGATTTTCCGCATTTCTTTTTTTGAAAGCCTGGTCAAATCATTTCCTTTGAAATGCACACCATTTGAAGTGATTTTCCCCGGCGGCTGTTGAACCAGCCCCATAATGGCGTTCGAGGTAACCGATTTTCCGCATCCCGATTCACCGACAATCGCCAGTGTTTCTCCCTTATATAAGTCGAAAGAAACGCCGCGAACCGCCTGAACAGTTCCTCCATATGTAGTGAACGTGACCTGGAGGCCATCCACTTGCAGTATTTTCTCCGATGAAACTCTGTGCTTTTTTGTCGGCGAAACGCTTTTCCCGGGTTTTTCGTCATGTTCTACCGGATCCACATCGACTCCATCTTCGAGCCGCGTGCGCGTCAATTCATCCGCTATATACTTGCCAGTCATCCTCTCACCCCCTCATTTTCGGATCGAGCGCATCTTGCAGCCCATCGCCCAATACGTTAAATGCAAACATCGTCAATGAAATAAATAATGCCGGGAAGAACAGTCGCCACCAGTCGCCGGAAATAATAACCGGCAAGGCATCATTGGCCATAACGCCCCAGCTCGCGAAAGGTGCCTGGATTCCAAGCCCCAGGAAGCTCAAAAACGCTTCTGCGAAAATGGCGCTTGGCACCGTCAATGTTACTTGGACGATGATTGGGCCCATCGCATTCGGAATAAGGTTCTTCCGGATAATGCGAGCTGTTTTGGCGCCGAACGATTTCGACGCCGTCACAAATTCATAATTTTTCACTTGCAGTACCTGGCCTCGTACAATACGCGCCATCCCGACCCAGCCGGTGATGGTCAACGCAATAATAATCGTCGTTAAACTTGGTCCCATAACCACTAACAATAAAATAACAACAAGCAAATACGGCAAACCGTAAAGGATTTCAACAACCCGCATCATCAGCGAATCCGTCTTTCCACCTTTATAGCCGGCAATGCCACCATAGATGATGCCGATTGTGAAATCGATCAGCGCCGCCATCAGGCCGACAAACAAAGAGATGCGTGCTCCGTACCAGGTGCGCGTAAACACATCGCGCCCTGCTTCATCTGTTCCGAACCAATGCGCCATACTCGGTGCCAGGTTTTGATTCGGCAGGTTCTGCTGCGTCACCGAATGCGGTGAAAAAATCGGGCCGAATATCGCCATTACAGCAAGCAGGACCAAAAATACCAGTCCGGTCATCGCCAATTTGTTTTTCTTCAAACGCCGCCACGCATCTTTCCAATAGGACAAAGACGGGCGGACGACAGCTTCTTTTTCATCTCTGGATTTTTCGAGCGGACGGAACCACTCATCACGTACTTGGGTCATCACACATCACCTTCTTTCTTGTGGAGCTTGATGCGTGGATCAAGAATTCCATAAACAATGTCTACCAGGAACAGCATGAAGATCAGGAATGAACTGTAAAAAACGGTTGTCCCCATAATGACCGGGTAGTCCCGATTATTGATCGAATCGACAAAGTATTTGCCCATGCCCGGAATCGCAAAAATCTTTTCAATAACAAATGTTCCGGTCAAAACCCCTGCCAGCAATGTTCCCATAATCGTAATGATTGGCATCAGCGCATTCCTGAGCGCATGGCGCATCACAATCCGGATCGGCTTGATGCCTTTCGCCCGTGCCATTTTAATATAATCCTGCGTCAGCACCTCCAACATGCTCGATCGTGTCAGTCGGGCGATAATCGCCATCGGCCCGGTGGCGAGCGCGAGTACCGGAAGCACCATGTGCATCGGACTGCTCCAAGTCGCAGGCGGAAAAATATTCCATGTAACCGCGAGCTGCTGGATCAAAAGTGTGGCGAGCACGAAGTTCGGAATCGAAATCCCGAGAACAGCAAACGCCATCGCCGCATAATCGATCATTTTATTGTGCCGGAGAGCTGCGAAAGTGCCGAGCAGAACCCCCGATATGACCGCCACCAAAATGGAGATGATTCCGAGTTCAAAGGAAACCGGGAACCCTCTTGCCAGAAGTTCGTTAACCGTCCGGTTTGGATCTTTGATGGAAGGCCCGAAATCGAACGTCGCAATGGATTTCATATAATCGATGTATTGGATGTGCAGCGGCTGATCCAGTTTATAGAATTTTTCCAGATTCGCCTGAATCGCTGCATTAGTCGTCCTCTCTGTTTCCAAAGGAGAGCCGGGCACTGCGTGCATCAGAAAGAATGTCATTGTCGCAATCACAAAGATTGTAACGAGCATCAATAAAAAACGTTTGATTATGTATTTGGCCATATCCTATTCCCCCTTAACTGAACTCGGCTTGCACAGCGAGTTCAATCATGACCAGCATCGCACGATATGCTTCCAATATATCTTTTGCCGCGAAACGGACAATTGTCGTACCTTCTTCAATCGTGCAGCCCGGCATCATCGCCGCCAGCTCCGCTTGCCCGTAATTCGTGAATTCGATTCTCAGCACCGGAGCCTCCGGTGGTGTGAGCGGCTTCACATTGGCGCGGTTTTCAATCGCTTCTTTTGTTTTGTCCCGCAATAATTGCTGCGCTCTTTTAGGATGGAGTGTTTTTACCGCCGAGCGCGTCAATGATTCTTTGACCGCCGCTGTGACGATATTCGGTATTAACGCTTCCGCTTCCCGGCAGGCGCAGTCATCTCCGGCCACCATTAAAAGCGGCACACCGTAATGACCCGCCACATAAGCATTGAGGCCCAGCTCACCGATTTCCACATCATTGATCCACATCGAACGCACACCGAAAATCATCGCATGTGACATGACGCCTTTCTGCCCAGCTCTTGCGTGATAGCCGCCAAAGAAGGCGCCATCATAAGAGGCATCCAAACCTTCGACCATGGAATAGGCTTTTACGCCTCCCGTAATCAATACCGCGTCTTCATGCAAATCTTCAGCAATCAGATTATTCATTTTTGAATGGCTGTCATTAATAAGAAATTCTTTTGCCCCATTTGCAAAAGCACCATTGGTGATGGCATTCGCATCCTGAGTCATCAACCGGCGACCGCGCTCATAATTCAGCTTCTTTGAATCCACATATGTATTATCCGGTAACGCTGTTACACCTTCCATATCCATTGACAAATAAAACTTCATGTTGTGATGGCTCCTCTACTGTAGGTTATGTTTTCCATAATTTGAAAATTCTTTCGTTAAATATAACACCTATTTTGAATATTTCAATATAATATTCAATTAAGATTTGAGATTATTTTCTTCAAGTAATTTCCGCATTATTACATTTAAAGTATTTCGAATATTTAGTTATAAAGTATGATGACAAGAATTTGATTTTTTAATAGAATGGGAACAAGTTATAAATCACACACGTATTTATAGCTTATAAGCAAGATCTTCTAACAAACTTAGAATTCTACAAAAGGAGTGGATTGGTATGAATTTCGAAAAAGCACTAGAATTGGGATGGGAAGATCTTGCACTGGGAATCGCTGGCTCAGCAGCCGTCATGCTGTTCGTCAACTTTTTCACAATGATGTAGAGGTGACTCATGTATACTCACAAACCATAAAAACCCCTTTTCCGGCTTACAGGAAAAAGGGGTTTTTTGCTGTGCTCCTTAGACTTTCACCCAAACAAAAAACGCCTTCCCTTTTCTCACGGGCAGACGTTTTTTAATCGGATAGGGATTTCACGTGACCAGTATCAAGTTTCACTTGGCAGACCTCCATTAAACTGCTGTTGTTGTTGTGCCATGAGTTCATGGAACATGACTTCATCTCTCGACTCGAGCGCAAAGTCAATCATTCGTTCAAAATTTTCGTGTTCCAGAAACTCGATTGCTTGCATCGCTTCTGATTTGGCCTGATCCGGAATTTCAATGATGCCTGCGTTTTCCCCCTGCAGGATTGACTGGAGATGCATATGGATATCAGAGACCAATAACAGCTGGTAAAGCGGCAAACGGATAAACCGGTTTCCTTTTTGGAATACGAAGACCTCGGATAAGTTCTCTACCTGGAAGGTATTCGTATTGACTACAATTTCTTTCCCTTCAACCGGGATGAAATAAAACAATTCGTCATCTTTCATAATCGAGAGGTATTGGTAGGCAAAGACGAATTTTATAAGATGATCTTCTCTCTTTGTATAGAATGGTTTCATCATTTTGACGTGCAACATGACGGTTCCCCCCTCTCTGAATTTAGAATATTCTGTTAAGTAAATAATACCACACTTTCTCCGTTTCGTAACTAAAAAGGCACATGAATTATCTCCTTGTGCCTAATCTTTTTATTCGTGGCTTTTGGACAGTTGCCATAAACTGGATTCGGTCCTTTTCAACCCTTACAAACAGCTTTGACAGTGTATTGAGCAGGAAGTCTTCGAATTCTTTTGCATCGTCTCCGCCTTGCTTGAAGACGACTTTCTTATTGTCGAAATCGATTTGAACAGTGGCCAATAACCCCTTGCATGCTTCGCCGTTTTCGAATGTATAGCATCCTTCCTTATTGGTTAGCTGAAAACGGATCTTCTCGTAGCGCTTTTCATTATTCAATCTAAAAAGTTCCCATACCGCAATATCCTCCCGCTTCAATACCTCCTGAAGATCAGGAATTCCCAATACATATACATTTTCCAAGGCCATGCTCCTATCCTAATTTTATAGGTATTTTATCACACTCTTTATCCAGTATAATCAATTGATTCTTAAAAAAATAGTTCGGAAAAAATAATTTTACAAGGCGCATAAGCAGTGAACTCTTCTTCTTCATTTACGGGGCAGCCGGAAACAAGTATAATAGAAGGAAAGTTTATTTTTGGGGCGATGCAAATGGCTACGGTTCAATCCCTGGCACAACAATACGAAGATACGATCAACAATTATATGGCTGCTGTCGAGAAATCCCTCCACCCCGGTCGGGCGTTGGATGAGGAAATGGTTCGAAAAGCAGTCTTTTTAGTGCGCCATGACGGGGTCCAGATTCAGTCATTCAACGAAGAACGGCTTCTGCTCGAAGCGATTGTCAAAGACGCGCATTCGGTGAAAGTCGTGATGAATTTCGATATACAGACGGCTGTCTGTGCCTGCCCGCAGCAAGAGATGTGCCGGCACCGGCTTGCCGTGATTTTCGCGTTATACCAAAAAGTCGGGTCGCTGTCCCAATGGGTCGCTGACTGGCGTGCACAGGAACTCGAGCCGCTTTCAACGGGAGAAAATCAGCGCACACCTGAGCAATGGACAAAAGTGATACGCAGTGTCTGGCGGGATCCGATTCCGGATTATACGACGAGAAATTATTTTTACTTTGAGCAGATGTATGAAGGGCGGCTGAAAAATGCTTTGTCTTTTGTCCCGCTCGAACGCGAATGGAAAATCCTGTTCCGCGCATATGCCCATTTCATTTCACTGGCTGAAGTTTGGCCTACTTATATATCCGGCACCAATGATGTCCACCATTCCTTTTTCAAGACCTGGTTCGAGGATGAACTTCACGATTTGCGTGATCTGCTCGACCAATTGCAAGGCCAGCACCGGACATTCGAATCCGATGCTTTCTTCGACCACCTCCGCGAAATGGTCCGCTCTTTCGCCGCTGCAAGGGATGGTTCTTCATCACAGCGATTTACCGTCTACCAGGCATTCTGGACCCGTCTTTTCACCGGCGACAATCTGCGGAAAAAGGAAATCGCTTCTTTCCCGCGTCCGGATGAACGGATTACAGCGTTTTTTGCAATCTTGTTGAAAGACCCTGTCGACTTGAAAAAAATTGCACCCAACGATGCGTACGATTGGATACAGCTGGCGATCCTGGCAGAAGAAGAACACAATACCGAGGCTCTCGAAACCATTCTGATGGCTGTCAAACCGCATGTAAAAACCTTCCTTTTCGAAGGCTTGTACACGCAATACCGCCATCAATACGTCCGCACGCTGAGCCGCCTGTTCTCCCTGATCCAGTTAAGCGAAAAGGATTGGGAAGATCTTTTCCGGCAATTCGGCCATTACGGATTGCCCGCCTATTCCACTTACCTGATCGAAAAAGGGCTGTTCAAGCAATGGGCGGAACTTCACCATTTGCATAATTCACCGTTGTATTTCGCTGAAGAATGCGGATTGAAGGAAGTGCAGGAAGCGGCACCTGATTTTGTGCTGCCGCTTTACCACCGCTATGCGATGTCCCATTTGAATGAACGCAGCCGGGCCAGCTACAAACAGGCCGTGCGCATCTGGAAAAAGATGAAGGCCGCCTGCAAAAAGAGCGATCAATTGGAATTTTGGAAATCATATATGAAAGAAATCCGGACACAGAATAAACGTCTCCGTGCACTGCAGGAAGAGATTGAGAAAGGAAATCTGGTATGACTCAATTCCAAACAGAAGGAAGCCGCATCTATCATTTGAAAATCACCAAAGGGGACAACTTCCGGGTTCAGGCTATCAATGAAACCGGAAATCGCATTCCCCCGGAAATCTGGACTCCTTATTTGTACTTTATGGACAAAGCGAGTTTTTTCGGGTTGAAATCAGAAATGGATGGACTTGACCTCGTATTGTCACCCGCTGACTTTGTCCGGCTCTTTAACGGCGAAGACCATCATTATGTCACTTTCAAGGGGCAGACCGATGGTGATGTTGCCTGGCTTGAGCTTGCCGGGAAAGTTTCGGATTCGCTGAACGACCCCCGCCTATGGGAGCACGTTACAGTTGAAGGCGACGATATTGTCATCGACAGCAAATACGGCGATATGGACATCCAGGAGTTCCTGAGAGACACCATCGGCCAGCAGCTTCGCCAAAAAGGCCTGACGACTGCCCAACTGCCGTATATCCAGCATTTTATCCAGCAAGCCGGATGGGACGGGCTGGAACCGGCGGACGATTATGTGGTCGCTGTGCAATTGAGCGAACCGGAAGATACCCCGGAATGGTCTTTCAAAGTAGTGCTGCGTTCGAAGCGCGGCAGTGTTTATTGGACGCCTTCCAAACGCCGGATGGACGAGCCGCTCGAAAAGGTGTTGCCTGAGAAATGGCGCAGCCGCCACGCGGAAATAGCAGAAAAACAGGCATTGATCTTAAGTCTTTGTCCGTCGATTGAGGGTTTTGATGAAACCCTGCTCCATCATGCAGAATGGACAGATGCCCAGGTACTCGAATTTCTGCGCAACGATACGGAAATTCTTCAGGCTTTCGGCATTGAAGTGTCGATTCCGTCCTGGCTGCAGGCTGTTCAGGAATCGAAAGTGCGTGTAAAAGCCAATGTCCATTCACCCGTCAAGAAAGCATCGGTTGTCGGCCTTGATCAGATTGTCCGTTTTGACTGGCAGTTTTCGCTGAATGGCCACGAGCTCAGCATGCAGGATTTTGAACGGCTTGTGTCCGACAACAAGGAATTTATCCGCATCGGGAATGAATGGGTGCGGGTCGACTCGAATCTTCTGATGCAGCTCCGCAAAATGATCGAAGAAGCGGATGGTGCCGATTGGACAATCAAAGATATGCTGTTCCAAAATGTGCCGGAAATCATGCTCACAGAAGCGGCTGAAGAAGACGATCCGCTCGTCGAATTCAATCTGAATAAATCACTGAAAGTCCTGTTGGACAAATTGCTCGATAAACGGGACCTCCCGGAAACAACGATTCCTGAAAATCTTCAAACGGAACTGCGGCCTTATCAGAAAACGGGCTTTGACTACCTCGTGTTCATGAGGGAAGAAGGTTTCGGCCTTTGCCTGGCAGATGATATGGGCCTCGGTAAGACAGTGCAGCTCATCGCCTACCTGCTTCACGTCCATGCAGAGGAACAGGCGCAGCCTTCCCTGATCATTTGTCCGACCTCCGTTCTCGGAAACTGGCAGAAAGAGCTTGAACGTTTTTCGCCGGATTTAAAAGTTTATATGCATTACGGTCCGCTCCGTCCAAAAGGCGAGGAATTTTCACGATTCCTTAAAGAGGAACAGCCTGACATTGTTTTGTCCACTTACGGCATCGCATCATCCGACGCAGAGGAAATGCAGGATATACCCTGGACCAGCATCACCCTTGATGAGGCACAGAACATCAAGAATATGTATACGAAGCAATCGCGCACAATCCGCCGTTTCAAAGGTCAGCACCATATCGCGCTGACGGGCACGCCGATTGAAAACCGCCTGTCCGAACTGTGGTCGATTTTCGACTTCATCAATAAAGGCTACCTATACCGCATCAAGCAATTCCAGGAAACATTCATGATTCCGATCGAGCGGGACGAGTCGGAAGAAGCGAAGGAAAAATTGCGCCAGCGCATCCAGCCTTTCCTGCTGCGCCGTACCAAAAAAGATCCAGATCTTCAGCTGAACCTTCCGGAAAAACAGGAGCAGCTTGAATATTGTCCGCTGACACCTGAACAGGCCGCTCTTTATGAAGGTCTCGTGCAGGACACCGTCCAAAAAATGGAAACGTTGACCGGCTTTGAGAAAAAAGGACTTGTCCTGAAGATGCTCAGCAAACTGAAGCAATTGTGCAACCATCCGGCTTTGTATCTGAAAGAGCCCTATACGTCGGCTGCGGAAATTATGCCGAGATCGCAGAAACTTGAACGGATTGTTACACTCGCCGGCGAAATTGCCGAGCGCGGGGAACAATGCCTCATTTTCACGCAATACATCGGCATGGGCCATCTCTTGCAGCAGGCCATCAATGAACTTTACGGCCACGAAGTGCCGTTTTTGACCGGCAGCATGCCGAAAAATCAGCGGGATTCACTGGTAAATGCATTCCAGCAGGGCAAATTCCCGATTTTCATCCTTTCGTTAAAAGCGGGTGGAACAGGATTGAACCTGACTGCGGCAACACACGTATTGCACGCTGACAGATGGTGGAATCCGGCCGTTGAAAATCAGGCGACAGACCGTGCTTACCGAATAGGGCAGACGCAATTTGTCCATGTCCATAAATTCGTGACCATCGGCACCATTGAAGAAAAAATCGATTCACTGTTAACACAGAAACAGGCAATGTCCGAGCAGTTTATCCAATCGAGCCAGTGGATGACCGAGCTGTCCGATAACGATCTGAAGGAATTGTTCACTTATTCACTATAAAATGAGCATGGCCGGGTCCCCACCCTTCCATGCTCTCCCTGATCTGATGAGTGAAACAGTGTCAAACCTTCGTCGCGGAACGGAAATTCTCTTTCAGTTCACTTAGCTCCCGTTCCGCCTCTGCCAATCGTCTATGGAGCAGAGCTGTAAGGCGGATCAGCTGCTCCATATGTATCTCCAATTGTTGTTGTACGTCCTTTGGCATGGCTAAGTGCCCCCCATCTTCCTTATTTATGCGTTACTTGGTTCCGCTTCCGGCACAGGGAAATCAAAATCTGCTTCAGATTCTGGTTCCTTTTGCAACGGGGCGGTTTCTTCTTGCGCTTTTCTTCTGTCCAGGAAACGTATCTGATCTGCAAGAACCTCAGTGACATAAACCCTGGTTCCGTCTTCTTTGTCGTAATGGCGTGATTGAAGCCTTCCTGAAATCGCTACAAGAGAGCCTTTGACACAGAACTTCTCGACATTTACTGCCGGCCTTCCCCAAGTGGAACAAAGCACGAAATCAGTTTCAATCTCCCCCTTCAGGTTTTTATAATTCCGGGAAACAGCAACGATGAACGTCGTATTAACACGCCCTTCGCTTAACGTTCTTGATGATGGATCTTTCGTCAGTCTTCCGACCAGCCCGACCTGATTCATAATCTTTCACCTCCTTCCGATAAAATCAGCATACTAAATAAACTGAATTTTATGCAAAAGGTGAAAAGTGAAATTTGCCGGGTTTTTGGTGGACCATATTTCATTTTTCATGTATCAATAAAAAAATTTTTAATGTTTAATCTCTAGGGACACTGGCATTTTCGTTTTTGAAAAGTCTTTGGCAAAAAAGAATTTTTGAAGCTTTTCACATCCGCTTCTTCATTCTCCCGAAAATTCCCGGCTATGCTATACTGGAAAAAAGATCGATTTGGGGGGATATATATGAAGACCTTTAAAATGCTGTCGATGGGGCTTGTTGAAGACTCTGAAATCATCAACTTTCCGCTTGAAGACGGCATCATCATCAACCAGGAAAACAGCCACCGCTCCTGGGTGCTTGAAATGCTGATGGATTTGTCACATGAGGAAAAATTCAAAGGGATGATGGATTCCGGTAAAATATATGACGTTAAAGTGGTCATTTCCTATCCTGAGAACGAACCGGCGACCTTTGAGGTCGGCATTTACGCAGTCAAAAAGATTGGCGACCATGTTTCAGTCCTGATGAAAGGTACATTGAAACGTGCCCGCCGCAAATACGCGGAAACGCTGTTGGCTGAACTTCTTGAAGACGGCCTGGCAGGTGAGCAATTGCTGGAGCGTTTTGAGAGCGATATGCGGTCACGTCCTATCCTGCGCAAAGACGAAGCTACGCAATAACATTTTCAGAATAATAAAAGGCAGTGCAGATGTTTTTCATCTGCACTGCCTTTTATTATTCTGTTATTTTCCGGCTACCGGTCCAAGTGCGAAAAGAATATCGCATTCGCATGCAATTTCGCCATCGACTGTTGCGATGCCGTGGCCTTTGCCCATCGACCCTCTCAGCTTCGTCAATTCCACTTCAAGCCGTAGCTGGTCTCCTGGAACAACCTGGCGCTTAAAGCGGCAATTGTCGATGCCTGCGAAGAAAGCAAGCCTGCCTTCATTGCCTTCCATCTGCAATACCGCTGTTGCCCCAACCTGCGCCAATGCTTCGACAATCAGGACGCCCGGCATTACAGGATATCCAGGAAAATGCCCATTGAAAAAATCTTCATTGGCAGAAACATTTTTCAGGCCAATGGCTCTTTTGCCGGCTTCTATTTCCAACATCCGGTCCACCATTAAAAATGGGTAGCGGTGCGGCAGAATCGCCTTAATCTGTTCAGTCGTCAACATGAGTCCAACCCCTTTTTACAAAATGCATGAAAAAACCAGCTGCTATTTCTTGCCGCTTATTATATCAATGATATGCTGCCAGGTTTCCCATTGGAGCGCATCTCTCGGTTCACCATCACCGATTACGCCATAGCCGACCATCGCGCCCAAAGCAGCCGCCAGGACGA
>DATHVZ010000142.1:0-7934 GCA_035461005.1 Planococcus sp. (in: firmicutes)
GAAGTGCTGATGGCGCTGCAGGAGCAAGTAAAAGCCCTGCCGGAAGAAGAACGGGTGTCAACGAGCGAACTGCAGCAGCGCGTGTCGGTCGAGCCGTTGACGGAATTAATCGTGCTGCAATTGGAACAGGCAGAACTGATGTCGCGTTCACAGGTGCAGTCGATCGGATTCGCGGACTCGCCGCTGCAATTGCTGATGCCTGTCGAAGGCATCGAAAACGTTCAGAAAGTCCAGACGACGGTGTCGTTTGAAACCGATGATTACGCCGGCATCACCCGCTTCATCAAGGAAATCGAAGCGATGAAACGCATCCTCATCATCGATTCGATCAGTTTCGCTTCCAACGGTGAAGTGACCACTGCCGAAGGTGGAGACGATGTCTTGCAGGTGTCATTAAGCTTCTCGGCATTCTATCGTCCGGACCTGATCGCTTTGGCGGACACCTTGCCGAAAGTCGATGCGCCGCCGCCGGCCAATAAAATCGATCCATTGCCGAAAAACGATGGAACGGGTCTGGCAGCGGTTGAAGAAGACGCGGAAAGTGAAATCACAGTGGATGTCGAGGTGGAAGTCCAGGTCGACGAAGATGTCGCCGCGGCCGGGTCGAATGACCGCGTTGCCGGTGCGCAAACTGCTGTGTTCCATAAAGTGGTGCCAGGCGACACGCTGTACAACATTTCCAATCGATATTACGGAGATCCCAGCGGCATCGAAATCATCCGCAAAGCCAATGGGATGACTGATTATGTCGTCAAAACCGGGACGACCCTAACGCTTCCTTAAAAACCTTGAAAGGAGAAATCATTGTGATTTCTCCTTTTTTCTCTACTTTTATTGACTAAATTTCTATAGTGATGAGGGAAACCATGACAATTACTTATACTGCATTCTTTTATTTATTCGGGCTCGTATTCGGCTCGTTTTTCAATGTCGTCGGCCTGCGCGTGCCGAAAAAAGAATCGATCGCCTTCCTGCCGTCGCATTGCACGACGTGCGACCGGCGCCTGACAGCGCTCGATCTGGTGCCGGTGTTTTCCTATCTGTTCCTGAAGGGGCGCTGCCGCGGCTGCGGGGAAAAGATCCACTGGGTCTACCCGCTGATGGAATTTATTGCGGCCGGCTTGTTCGCCCTGTCGTTCTGGCATTTCGGCTTTACACCGGAACTGATCATCGCGATTCTGTTCGTGTCGATGCTCGTCATCATTACGGTGTCAGACATCGCCTATATGCTCATTCCGGATAAAGTCCTGCTGCCGTTCGGCATTGCGCTGCTCGTGCTGCGGTTTTTCATCCCGCTGGATCCGTGGTGGGACAGTCTACTCGGTGCCGCGGCAGGATTCCTTATTTTATTGCTTATCTCGATCCTGTCGAGGGGCGGCATGGGCGGCGGGGACATCAAACTGTTCTTCGTCATCGGGCTGGTGCTCGGCACGGCCGGAACGCTTATGACCCTATTCTTTGCCTCGTTGATCGGCGCGATTGTCGGAATCATCATCCTGCGCGTCACTGGGCAGGGACGCAAAACACCGGTACCGTTCGGGCCGTCGATTGCGGCAGGCGCCGTCATCGTCTATTTCTACGGCGATTGGATCTTAAATTGGTATATGACCTTATGGACATAAGAAAACTCCCTGGAGAGAAAAATCTCCAGGGAGTTTTTTGATGTTGCAAATGCTAGATGAATAGGAAGGGGATCCAATACAGATGAAGGGCGAGAATCATGGAGTAGAGCACATTGACGGACAGCAGCGTGTAGCGCCAGACAGTGGTGCGGATGCCGGCAAAAGTGGTGAACAGCAAGCCGAACAGGAGGAGCGACAGGGATAATTTGATGCCGAGAATCGTCAAAGGCGCAAACGGACTCAGCAGTGGATTGGCTTCCTCCACAATGCCGCGGGTCAAACCGAAATATGTCAGGATGCCATCAAGCCCGTTCAACACAATGAGCAGCCAAATGGAGTTTTTCAGCGGAGCTTTGCCATCAGAAATAGTCATGCTTCACACCTCGTTTCATGGGTCGGATTTAAAAATCTATACGCATATCAAATAGTTGTCTAAATGTTCTATTTTTGCTGTATACTAGCCATACCCGACGCAATCAGAGGATACTCATGAAAAATTATCCATAAAATTGTTGACATAAAAAAACCAGCGCAGAAACGACTGCGCTGGCTTATCTATGTTGAACTAATAAAATATAGTAGCCGATATTCCGCAAAACAGCTAAGCTTGCCGCGGGCTTGCGCCGAGCTAACTCGGGCTATTCGCCCGAGTGGATCTCGCCACTTCGCTGGTTCCGCAGGCGTCTACGCTGTTTTGCTCCATATCTCTAGAAATTTCTCTTAGCGCCGGCGCGGCTTAGGACTGGGCGAAGCAATAAGACGAGTGCTCTTCTCGGCTTATTGCGGGAGCCTTGTCCATAGCGCCAAAGCGGTATGGAAAGTAAAATTCTTTAGTTCAACTTATATACTTTCCTATTTCAATCTAAATTGAGAAAAAAGCAAGGAGCCCAGCCCCCTGCTTTTTCACCTTGCCAAATCAGCTGTCGAGTCCAAAATCCTTGACCAGCGATTCGAGGCCTCCCTGATAGCCGCTGCCGATTGCATTGAATTTCCATTCAGCCCCGTGGCGATATAACTCACCTACGACGATGGCTGTTTCAATAGAAAAATCCTCTCCCAAGTCGTAGCGGATCAATTCCTCGTTTGTATTTTCATTAACGATGCGTACATAGGAATTATTGACCTGCCCAAAATTCTGAGCTCTCGCTTCCCCATCGTGGATCGTGATTGCAAAACTTACTTTTTCGATAGATGATGGTATGGCTGAAAGATCGACTTTCACCTGTTCGTCATCACCTTCTCCTTCACCTGTGCGGTTATCGCCTGTGTGTTCGACAGCTCCGCCTGCGCCTGATGTATTATTATAAAAAACAAAATCAGCTTCTGATGAGGCTTTGCCGTTCGCATTCAGCAGGAAAGCCGATGAATCCAAATCGAAATCCTGTCCGCCGTCATATTTATTCGTGTCCCAGCCCAGTCCGATGACCACTTTGGACAAACCGGGATTGCTTTTAGTCAAATCGACTTTTTGCCCTTTTGATAAATTGATAGCCATTTAGAAACACTCCTTATGCATAGTTATTGGCGATTGACCCAATATCTGAATCTGTAGTACTTTCACCTACCGCAGAGAATTTCCATTCGCTGCCCTGGCGATATAACTCACCTGCTATTAAAGCAGTTTTGCCAGCGTAATTTTCTGTCAGGTTATAATGGACCAATTCTTCTTTTGTCTGATTATCGACCAGTCGGATAAAGGCGTTCTCGATCATGCCGAAATCCTGTTTTTTCTGTTTAGCGTTGTAAATATTAACCACAAAAATTAAGCGGTGAGTTGAAGGCGAAATGCGCTTGAGGTCGATATTGATTGTTTCATCGTCTCCTTCGCCTTCTCCAGTCAGATTATCGCCTGTATGGACAACGCTGCCGTCACGGCTTTGTTTGTTTCCAAAGTAAATCAGGTTTTCTTTTCCGGTTAGTTTTCCGCTTTCGTCAAGCATGATGACAGATGCGTCACAGTCGATTTCTGAACCGCCTCCACCGCCGCCAAAAAGTGCGTTTAAAAACCCACCGCTTTTCTTTGTCTCAACAGGATCCCATCCAAGTCCAACCATAATGCTTGAAAGTGATGAACGTCCTTTTGTCAAATCAATCTTCTGGCCTTTTACTAAATTGATACCCACTGTTAACACTCTCCATTCATCTTTATGTATTCTTTAGTTTATACTATTATTATATATGAAGGAAATTTCAATTCTAAGGGCTGAACCACCTCTAAAGAGTGCACTCTTTTTAAGTTTAAACCTAGCACCTTCCAATATATGTGTCAATCAGTTTAAACGGAATTTTCTGAAAAGAACCTGGCGGTTTCCCCCTTTTCTCGCATTCCCTATTGTAATACGTGCCACTTCTGATAAAGTTTCACATGTCATAGTTCAAAAGACGTTCAATCTGTAAAAACATACGCTGCTATGCACATATTTTTTACGCATTAAGGGTATATATCGCAAGGAGATAATATTCACACATTATTTAGGAGGAGAGTTCACACATGAAGCTGATCTCAATTGTGATTCCAGCATACAACGAAGAAGAAAATATCTCTTCCATCTATGATGTTTTGGTTCAGGAACTTGAAGCGCTTCCTTATAGATATGAAATACTTTTCGTCAATGACGGCAGCCGCGATGGCACCATAAAAGAAATTCTGAAGCTCGCTGAACAGCACAATAGTGTGAAGTATATTTCCTTCACAAGAAATTTCGGTAAAGAAGCTGCCATTCTCGCCGGCATGAAAAGAGCAAAGGGAGATGCGGCTATCCTGATGGACAGTGATCTGCAGCATCCACCAACACTCATTTCAGAAATACTTGAAGGCTTTGAAGAAGGTTTCCATCAGGTTGTCGCCAAACGGACGCGGACAGGCGACCCCAAATTCCGCACATTCCTTTCGGGCCTGTATTATAAATTGATCAACTCGATTACGGATGTCGATCTGGCTGATGGCGAAGGGGATTTCCGGCTATTGAGCCGAAAGGCAATTGATTCACTGTTGCTTCTCAGCGAGAACAACCGGTTTTCAAAAGGCTTGTTTTCCTGGATCGGTCTGAGCAAAAAGACAATTTGCTATGACAATGTGCTGCGAGAAGACGGCTCTTCCAAGTGGTCATTCGCCAGTCTCGTCAATTACGGCATCGATGGCATCATTTCGTTTAATACAAAACCTCTCCGGATTTGCTTCTATACCGGTTTTATCGTATTGATCCTATCCCTGGCCTATATTGCTTACACTTTTTACGGCATCGCAAAGACGGGAGTCACAGCGCCCGGCTATTTCACGACGATCACTGCCATCCTGGTGCTCGGTGGAATTCAGCTGATAAGTCTCGGCGTAATCGGAGAGTATATCGGCCGCATTTATAATGAGACAAAACGGCGACCAAATTTCCTTATAGATATCAGCAATGTGGATGAATACGATGAGTCTTAAATCATTAAATACAGAATTTACCCGTTTCATTTTTGTCGGCGTCATCAATACGCTTAGTTATTATTCGATATACTTGATTCTTCACAATCTGTTTTCACTGCCCTATATGCTTGCTCATATCATCGCCTTTCTTATCAGCCTGAATGTGTCGTTTTTCCTGAACACTTACGTAACGTATAGAGTGAAACCCACTTTAAAAAAATATCTAATTTTCCCGTTGACCCAAGTGGTTAATATGACGGTTTCAACCATTCTCATATTTATTTTCGTCGAATACCTGAAGTGGAACAGCAATATCGCACCTTTTGCCGCCGTGATTTTCACAGTGCCAATTACGTTCATCGTCTCCAGCAAAATCATGAAAGATCCAGTGCGGCAGAAATAAGTTAAAAGTCGGTGAAGTCATGTTAAAGAAATACCCATATTGGTGGCTGCTGTTATTCAGCTTTGCGCTCGCGATTCTTTCCCATGGCGTCTTTCTCTATCAATGGACGCAAGGCCAATATATGATAGGCATTAATGATGGCCTGTCACAGATGATGCCGTTCAAGCATCTTTTATATGAACAATATACGAGGGGGGAGTTTTTCTATTCCTTTGATTTTGGCCTTGGTGCCGGTACTTTCAGTGAGCTGGCGTACTATTTTTCAACGTCCATTGTATTTCTGCTGACCGTTCCGTTTGTATGGTTTCTGGAAATAACAGGGATGATACATAAACCAGACGTTCTTTTCTGGGCGAACGCCGCGGTCTTCATCAGCGTTATACGCATGAGCTTCGTGCTGTTCATCACTGCACGCGTTTTCATGTATATGAAAATTCCTTATTGGCCTTCATTGGTCGGGGCTTCTGTATACGCCATTTCAGTAATGTATTTCCGTCATGTCGTATACTGGGAGTTTTTTGCCGATGCTTTTCTTTGGCTTCCTTTGCTCATTCTGGGCATCGAGAAGATTTTCAGGGAACAAAAACCCGGCTGGTTCCTGCTCGCAATTTCCATTTCGTTTTTTGATAATTTCTATTTTGCCTACATCAACTTTCTCCTGACCGGCATCTACATTCTGTTCCGGCTGTTCATTCCATTGGATGACGCAGAACAAACCAGGAAGAAAAGACTTCTTACTTTCCTGACTACTGGGATCATCGGTTTCGGCATTGGTGCCGTGTCATTCATACCGGCAGTTTATGCATATTTAAACAACCATCGCCCGCCTTTTCAGCAAGACATACCCATTCTTGATCCTTTTGATAATATTCTTTACACAAGCCGCTACATTATTTTGCCGGCTTTATTTGTCCTGTTCTTATTCATCTTCCGTTTTTACCGCAATAAAACCTTCCGCCTTTTTGCATTAATCGGGATAGCCGGCGTGCTCATGCACCTGAGCCCCCTTGTCAGCAGTGCTTTTAACGGATTTTCCGCTCCGCAATACCGCTGGGAATATTTCATCTCCTTTGCTGCGGGCGGAGCGATCGCGAGCGGACTCGGCATGCTCAGTAAAGTTCCTCGCCGCAGCCTTTTGATTGCCGCTGCGTGCACCGCCGTTATCTTTTTGCTCTATGCTCTAATAGATCCGTCTTTTGACTTCAGGTCGACGGAAACAGCCATAGCCCTCGGAAGCCTGTTGGCGACGTTGGCTGTAGCATTTGCTGCAGTGCATTTCCGCAAACTTCTACTTTTTAAAGTGCTGGGCGGCATTTTACTGCTTTGGCTGATCATTACCGCAAACTTCTACCAGTCCGAAAAGATCCTGGAGGCGGGCAACGTCTCGCAGGTCAACAAAGAATTGATTACGGGAGAAGACTATGACAATCCCGAAATCCAAGGCTTGCTGGAACAAATTCATACCCGTGAAAACGAAATGATATACCGGATTGAATGGATGCAGGGCGTCCGCAATAACACCCCAATTGTCCAGGATTTCCAAGGGTTGAGTGCTTATTCCAGCATTTTGAACAAGAATCTTCTTTACTTTTACCTGTCTGACCTGGAAATAGATATGCAGCGCGAAAGCGTCAGCCGCTATGCGACTCTCGGCAATCGCGCGAACCTCTTCAGCCTGGTGCGCGGGAAATATATTATCCGGCCTGTTGATGACCTCAATATTCCATATGGCTTCAGTGAAATCCTTGCATCCGAAAATTACAGGGTCTATGAAAATGAAAACCTGCTTCCGTTCGCAAGAGGGGCAACAGATGTTTACCCGCAAGATAAATTGACGATGCACCCTCCCCTGGTCCGGGAACATGCGATGCTTAACGGCATTGTCCTGGATACCGAAGAGGAAGGCAGCCCCATTCAAGTGACCGGCGACATTACGGCGAAGTTTTCTATTGAAGAGGAGCAGGCTGTTTTTGAAGACGGCATTCTGGAAGTTACGGGGGAAACCGGGGGTATCGATCTGGTTTGGGACGATCCAGCAGATGGCCGTGGTGATCTATACGTTTCATTCAATCTGGTGAACACTGCAGAAGATCAAGGCTTTACTCTGTCGGTCAATGATTACATCACTTCGCGTAAATCCAATCAATCCGTCTACAAGACCTTCGTGGACGATCTGACAATCCGGGTGCCTTCAGAGGAACGGGTGCGGATCCGGGTGCCGGAAGGACGGTATTTCTTAACGGAACTTCAATTATTCGAAGAGGATTACGCAATATTGGAAAAAGCTGTGGCGGAACCTTCTGGCATAAAAGAGTTGGAGATCGACGGCAGCAGAGTCGAAATTCTGTACGACAATAGTGCCGGAGATGAATATTTATCAGCTGTCATTCCTTATGAAATTGGCTGGAATGCTACAGTGAACGGCGTTGAAACCGAAGTTATGAAAGCGAATTATGCTTTTGTCGGCGTTCCGCTCCAACAGGGTGAAAACCGGATC
>DATHVZ010000143.1:0-6982 GCA_035461005.1 Planococcus sp. (in: firmicutes)
AATGTTTTATGATTAACGAAAAAGAAATAGAATAAACTAAAAGGAGTCAACCCAACGATGGAACTCAACTACAAGCTTACCGAAGAAGACTATATCGATTTCAATTTATTTCATGCAAAAAATTCTAAAGCGCTGAAGAAACAAATTACAATGCAGCGGGTATTGGTGCCGGTGATGTATATCGTGCTGGCAATCCTGGCTTCAGTTTTCCTGGACATGCCATTTCTCGTTATACTTATCCCATTTCTCATCATGGGAATCTTATGGATCATCTTCTATCCAGCGTATTATTACCGTTTGATCAAACGGAACGCCACCAAGATGCTGCGGGAAGGCAAGAATGACGGGGTGCTCGGGGCGCATACGATAATTTTTACGGAAGACGGATTGCGTGAAATCAGTCCGAAAGGCGAGATGTCCCTGTCCTGGAGCGGCATCGAAACCTTCGGCGAAAACGATGCCGGCTTTTACTTATACAATAGTGGGATGTCGGCGCTGATAATTCCGAAGAGGGAACTGGGGAATAGTGAGGCTGTCAGCCGTTTTCTGGTTGGGAAGATCGGGAGTCAACATAGTTGAAAACATGTTTCTCAATTGTCTCCCCCTATGAATTTAATATCTAGAAAAGAACGCCGTTGATTCATTCATTAATTAAGAAAAGAGGGGAAAGCTGCCTTGAGAGATTCGATTAGGACAGTGTTTATCTTTTTGGGAGCTGGAACGATATTCTTTCTGTTAAGGAAATTCAGCTATTTAGTGGACTTTCTATTTTTGCATTCAATGATTGGTGCTATCTATTTTGTAGCAATCATAATTGGTGCTATCTGGGCAGCGATTAAATTGGACTCTGTTTTCTCTAAAAGCCGATATGATTTTCAAATCCGCGCGGCTGCTATCCTGTTGATGGGGCTGTTCTTCACTTACCAAATGTTTGCTTCGCATTTTTATTCAGAGCAATATTTAAAAGAGAGCGGACTTGAAAAAGTGGAGCAGCTTTTCGAGCTGGGAGAGCAGGAGCTTGGCCAAGACGAAATGCGGGCTCGTGCAGAAAAAATTGCTGTAAAAGAGTCGGCTTACATGATTTCGCTATATGGCACAAATCCCCGTCCCGATGGAGTTGAAGAATTCGAAGTTTTGGAATTCAAGCGCAGTTACTATGAATATGAAATGGTGATTGGCACCGGTACTAAAGGCGAAACCGCCCAATACACCTTTTCCCGTGATGGCCTCGACTTTAAAATCAGCGGACATTCGGTGATGGAATAAAAGAGAATCGCTTCCCAGGGAAAAGAGGGCGTAAGTTTTCGTAGAATTTAACTCACTTTAATCGGAGGAGAAGAACTATGGTCGACCGCAGCGCTATATTTACTCATGTTCTCCACGCCCTGCTCGGCAATGTGCCGACCAGCTTGCGGGCGTTGGTCATTACGCTGGACGAGGAAACGAAATTCTCCCAGTGGACCGCCTATTTTGATGACGAGGCGTTTGATGATGAACTCGAGATCGTCCGTGTGGCCAATACAGAATTCTTCTCCTCTTTTTCTGAAGCTGAACTCAGTGGTTCAGATGTCGAAAACGAATTTATTCCTTGGCCCGAACCGCTGCCGTGGGTGGGAACGGGCGAAATAGACGGCTATTTGGTCTATTTGCGTTATGAGAAGCCGAAGCATAGTAGGAAGCATTTGCTTTGAGTGCTGCCTCGGGAGTGGGAATTGAGCAGTAACTTATTTTATTTATAGTCTGTTACGGGGGTATTTATGAAAACTCACTATTATTTAGGATGGTTCAACAAGTTTTTTCCGAAACAATTGGGTAAGGTGTTGCAGGAGGATATAACGGTTAGAGAATCGCTCGTTATGATCAGTGGGAATCCATGGATTGATGAAGAGGGCGGGGCTGCTGAACGTTCGTGGCTAAATGATGCCGGCATTACGTTTGAGGAAGTTCATTTGATCAATTATCGCATGCAGAAGGAAGATGCCCACACGTTACTTCAAAATGCGTCAGTCATTTTCCTGCTGGGCGGAAATACGATTGAACAAAATGATTTTTTGGTGGACTATGAATTATCGGATTTGATCCAAGAGAGCCCTGCCGTTGTGATGGGAGCCAGCGCTGGCTCGATTAATATGTCGGCCAAATGGCTGGCCTCAAAAAACTTCGGATACGAAGTTGAGGCAAGCTCTGTTTACGATGGAATTGGCCTTGACGATTTTTCCGTCCTGTCTCACTTTGATCTTGAGAATAACATGGCACTGGTTCTCGAGGAACTTTCGGCCTTATCGGAAGAAATGGATATTTACGCGTCGAATAAAGACTGTGCTCTGCGTGTAAAGGGAGACGAAATCGATGTGTTTGGCGACGTATATTTAATGTCCCACTCAGAGATTCGGAAATTGGCTGAGACGTTCCAGGGGTGAAAAGCACATGAAGACCCTTTGAATCCGGAAATGGAACGGATTCTTTACGGTTGCAATAGTGGGAAATCCAAGACTTTTCCTATATTTTTTAAGGCGGAGAGATAGCTGTGATAAACTGAATGAAGAGTTTGTAAGGAACTGTACTCAAACTAATGCAGCGGAATAGTTCAGGAATAAATAATTTAAGAGATAGTGTCTTGGAGGATAAAATAGGGGGGATTAGATGGAGATTTTCGCACTTGTGGGGTTCATTTTTGGAATGGCGGGATTTTCTTTCGGAGTTGTCGGTTTTACGACAGCGTTAAACAGCATTAGAAATGTAAAAGAACTTGAAAAAAGAGTTGTTGAATTAGAGGGGAACTCAATAACAATGCCTCAAGTCAACGAAGCGAACTAATTCAACAAACGTTACAAAAGGTGATGACTCAGTTCTTATTGAACTGGGTTATTTTATTGCAAATAAATAATTGTGCCGCCCTCTGGAAGCAGTCTGAAAAACGGCTGAGTGATCATAGAATCCCAATAACCGCTCATAGAATCAAAAAAGTGATCATAGAACTCTGAGTACCGCTCATAGAACCCGAATAAGTGATCATAGAACTCCAAAAACCGCTCATAGAAATTCGGCACCGTAACAACAACCCCGCTTCTAGCTCCATTGCTAATAATAAAAGCCTTCCTGCGGCAAATACAATTCACTTAACAACTAATTACGATACGCAATATATCGCCATTCAATTCATTTTCAAAAAATGAATGGTTATTCAATTAATAGTTATTTCAAAATAGTCTATAAATTCTATTTCCTTAGTGGTATTTCTGTGCTACCATTGCTTAAACCTAATGGACGTCCTGAAAAAACTTTATCTGTATAGTTTTTATGGAAGTTAGGAAAAGGAGTGGAAATGATATGCCGCAAATGTTAGCTTTAGCCATCATGATTTTTATTTTATTTATCGGAGAGGTCATCTCCATCCGAACAAAAGCTTGGATTCCCTCCATTTTCATCAGCGGAATGTTGTTCCTGATCGGGTATTGGACATTCTTCCCTGAAGACATCGTATCGCTCGGCGGGATTCCGTCCACTGTCGCGGTCATGCTGATTTACCTGTTGATCACGAACATGGGGACGCTGCTGTCACTGTCTGAACTGAAACAACAGTGGCGCACCATTTTAATTGCCCTGTCGGGTATCTTGGGGATTGTTGTGTTCCTGCTCAGCATCGGGACGCTGCTCTTTGATTTCCAGACGGTCATTGTCGCCATTCCACCGCTTGTCGGGGGATTAGTATCGGCATTGATCATGTCGGAAGGAGCGGCAGCAGCCGGTTTGCCTACGCTTGCGGTATTTGCCATTGTTATTTACGTCATTCAAGGTTTTGCAGGATACCCGCTTACCTCGGTTATGCTGAAAAGGGAAGGGCGCAATTTGCTTCAGAAATACCGCAACAATGAATTGACGGACTATCAGCCGTTGGCGAAAGGAATAGCTGAAGCCACCGAACAAGACAGCAAGCCAAGAATGTTCAGAGCCATGCCTGAGAAATACAACACGGATTTCTTCAAGTTCTTCCGTTTGGCATTAGTCGGCTACGCCGCTTATCTCGTATCGACAGTCGCAGCGCCAGTCGTTGAGATCAGCCCGTTCGTATTGTGTTTATTGTTCGGTGTCATCGCACGTTCCATCGGTTTTTTGGAGCGCCACCCATTGCAAAAAGCAAATGGTTTCGGCTTCGCAATCATGGCGTTAATGTTGTTTATCTTTGATGGATTGAAAACAGCAACGCCCCAAATGATGCTTGAAATTCTGTATCCGTTGATCGGAATCATACTCATCGGCCTGGTCGGGATGTACATATTCTCGTTCATCATCGGAAAAATCCTCAAAGTCAGTAAAGAAATGGCCTTTGCCTGCTCATTGACGGCCCTATACGGATTCCCGGCCGATTACATCATAACGGTCGAAGTGATCAACGCCCTGACACAGGATGAGAAAGAGCGGGAAATGCTGACGAGCCGCATGCTGCCACCGATGCTTGTTGCCGGATTCATTACCGTGACCATCGTTTCGGTCATCCTTGCAGGTATATTCGTCGGTTTCTTGTAAACAATAATTAGGAGGTTTTTAGCGTGATTCTGGAAGCGATTAAAAAATACATTGCAGATAATAATGAAGAATTGATCGAAATCCGGAGAAAGCTCCACAGTGAGCCGGAATTGTCTTGGGAAGAGTACCGGACATCGGATTATGTCGCCGGCTATTTGACTGAACTTGGCATCAGCTGCCGGAAAACCGAGCCGACGGGCGTCATCGGCGAATTGATCGGCGGCAAGCCCGGAAAGACGGTCGCGTTGCGGGCGGATATGGACGCTTTGTCCGTAGAGGAACTGACGGAAAACTTGGCGTACCGTTCCAAAGAACAGGGCAAGATGCATGCGTGCGGGCATGATGCCCACACCGCAATGCTGTTGATTGCGGCAAAAGCGCTCGTTTCGGTCAAAGATGAACTTGCGGGCACCGTCCGTTTCCTGTTCCAGCCGGCAGAAGAAGTTGCGACCGGCGCACGGGAAATGGTCAAGCAAGGAGCGATGGAAGGTGTCGACAACGTATTCGGCATCCATATCTGGTCGCAAAGCCCAACCGGCAAAGTATCATGTACACCCGGCCCTTCGTTTGCCTCCGCCGATATTTTCACTGTCCGGTTGACAGGCCGCGGGGGACACGGGGCCATGCCACAAGCGTGCATCGATGCAACGGTCATGGCCTCTTCCTTCGTGATGAATGTGCAGTCGATCGTTTCCCGGACGGTTGATCCGAAGCAGCCGGCAGTCGTGACGGTCGGGAAAATGACGGTCGGCACCCGCTTTAATATCATCGCGGAAAATGCCGTCATCGAAGGCACGGTCCGCTGTTTTGATCCGGCAGTCCGTGACCATATCGAAAAGCAGCTGGAAGTGTATGCGAAAAATACGGCGGAGCTTTACGGAGGGACAGCCCAGCTGGAATATATCCGAGGCACGCAAGCGGTCATCAACGATGCAGAAAGTGCAGAGCACGCACAACGTGTCGCAGCGGAAGCGTTCGGCCCGGATGCACTTTACGTGGAAGACCCGACAATGGGCGGAGAGGATTTCTCGTTCTTCCTGGACGAGGCGCCGGGCTGCTTCGCATTGGTCGGAGCCGGCAACCCGCAGAAAGATACGGAATGGGCCCATCATCACGGACGCTTCAATATCGATGAAGACGCGCTCGCAACGGGTGCGGAATTATATGCACAATATGCCTATTCATATTTGAATAAAGATGGATTGAAATAAAGGAGGGGACCCATGGGAATCAGTACATTATATGACGATTTAATAAAATCCTATGATAAAGAATTGGATCATTCAGGTGTTTGGGGCGAACGCATCGCCAAACGTTTGCACGCGTTATCGGAAATCGGCTATAGCGAACCAGGAGGCGTCAGACGCTCCGGGTTCTCAACCGAAGAAAAACAGGCCAAGCACTTGGTCAAGTCGTGGATGGAAGAGGCAGGGCTCCAAGTCAGGGAGGACGGGGCAGGGAATGTCTTCGGAACCTTGGCGGGGAAGACGCCAGGCCCAGCGATTGCGTCAGGCTCCCATGTAGACAGCGTGCCGAATGGCGGAAACTTTGACGGCCCTCTCGGTGTGCTGTCGGCGCTTGAAGTGGCAGAAGCGTGGAAGGCAACCGGTTTTATTCCCGAAAAGCCATATGAAGTGGTCATTTTTACAGACGAAGAAGGATCCCGCTTCAACAGCGGGGTGACCGGAAGCCGTGCGATGACAGGGGATATTACCAAAGCGGAAATGGAACAATTGCGGGATTATAACGGCGAAGGACTGGAAAAGGTTCTCGAATCTTACGGCAGCTCACTGGCTGCTTTTCAACAAGCTGTTCGGGATTTGTCGGAACTGGAATTGTTTGTGGAAGTCCATATCGAGCAAGGAAAGAAGCTGGAACAGGCCAATGAACCAGTCGGCATCGTCAGCGGCATAGCCGGGCCGGCATGGATGCAAATCGAATTCTCCGGCCAGGCAGGCCACGCGGGCAATACGCCGATGGTCGGCAGAACGGATAGCTTAGTGGCAGCGGGTGAGTTTGTCAGCCGCTTGCCGGAACTTCCGCCTGCGATCAGCGAGACCGCCGTTGCAACGGTAGGGAAGCTCGACGTTTCGCCGAATGGCATCAATGTCATTCCGGAGCGGGTCGTCTTGCATGTCGATGCGCGCGACATCTATAAAGAGCCGAGAGACCTGCTTGTTGTGCGTATTCGAAGCCTGGCTGAGGAAGTTGCAGAAAAACATGGAGTGGCTTTGTCGCTTCAGCAAAACACAAGCGTTCTGCCCGTGCCGATTGCGGATGAGCTGCAGCAGGAATTGGCGGATGTCATAGAACAGCATGGCATGGAACCGATACGGATTCCAAGCGGTGCAGGGCATGACGCCATGATTTTAGGCCGACACATTCCCGTGGCGATGCTTTTTGTCCGCAGCAAAGACGGCATCAGCCACAACCCGAAAGAATGGTCGTCACTGGC
>DATHVZ010000144.1:0-144026 GCA_035461005.1 Planococcus sp. (in: firmicutes)
GTGATAACCACAACAATCGTTAATATCCTCATCATCGTCCCTATCAGCGTAGGAGTCATTTTCAGCGTTGTCACGGCACTTGGGCTGATTCGGCTCCCAGATGTATATACTAGGACTCACGCCGCCGCAAAGAGCTCCACACTTGGTGCTTTGACAGTCCTTACTGGTACCTTCATGCAATATTGGCTGGTCGAGAATCATTTCAATACTCAATTGATTCTTGCCATCGTCTTCTTATTTCTGACATCACCGGTTGCGGGCCATTTGATTGGCCGCTCCTCCTATATGTCAGGAGTCCCATTGGCGGATGAAACCGTAAGGGATGACCTGAAAATTGCCATTGAAAAGAAACGATTTAGGGAACAAAGAAAAAAAACGGACGAACTCTAAGGAGTTTGCCCGTTTTTTTTTCATTTATATTTCTTCTGCCATCTTCTCCACCATCATAGCCAACGTTCTGACCATTGCTCCTGTGCCGCCTTTAGGGCCCAGGTCGTGAGCTGCTGGAGTGAATGAGGTTCCTGCTATGTCCAGGTGGATCCACGGCGTATCATCGACAAATTCACCTACGAAACCGCCCCCAAAAATCATATGGCCATCGCGTCCCGGTGAATTGTTGAGGTCGGCGACGTCGCTTTTACGAAGGCGTTTTTTGTCATTTTCCGTCAAAGGCAGACGCCAGACAAATTCACCTGTTTCATTGGATGCCTCCAAAAATTCTTCAAAAAATGCTTCATCATTGGTCAGTGCACCTGTTTTGTCCATTCCAAGAGCCACAATGACTCCACCCGTCAGCGTCGCAACATCAATGATGCGCGTCGCGCCAAGCTGTTTGGCGTATGTCACAGAATCAGCAAGGACCAGACGCCCCTCGGCGTCGGTATTCAAGATCTCAATCGTTTTTCCGCTAAGGGAAGTGATGACATCATCCGGTTTGAATGCATCTCCTGACACCATATTATCGGTGGAAGCAATGACCGCAATCACATTTTTAGCCGGTTTCAGTTCACCGATGATTTTCATGGCACCAAGAACTGCTGCTGCACCACCCATATCACTTTTCATGCCGACGATGCCATCTTTCGGTTTCAATGAATATCCGCCCGTATCAAAGGTAATGCCTTTGCCAACCAGCGCCAGCGGATCTTCAAAACCGTCTGTCGCTTTATATTTCATGACAATCAAACGTGGTTCTTCGACAGAACCCTGATTGACCGCAAGAATGGCTCCCATTCCGAGCTCTTCCATCTGGGCTTTGTTCAGGATGTCCATTTCAAATCCGTATTGGTCCCCCATCTCCTGGGCGTAGTCAGCAAGTGCCGTAGCCGTCAGGATATTGCCTGGCATATTCACCAAAGTTCGGGCTTCGTTGACAGATTCACCGAAAATACGGCCAATGCTTGCAGCTGCTTCGATGTCTTCAGAATTGTCTTCAGTAAGAATGGTCAAATTCTCAAGTTCGATGTCCGTCTCATTTGAGGACGTCTTATAGTCCGCAAAGCTGTAAATCCCCATTTGGATTCCTTCAGCAGCAAGGTATGCTGCATCTTCAGCGCTTACCTCATCATTTTGGAATGAATCAAGATACACCGCTGCATGTTTGATTTTTTTCTTAACCAATTCTTTGCCCGCTAAACCGAATGCAGCACGAATATCTTCCTCGTCCATCTTTTTCCGGTCGTCCATTCCGATGAACATAACACGTGGGATCTCCCCTGACATGCTCGGATATGTAATGATCGTTTTCTTATCGAACGACAATTCCTCTTTGACCCATGCCTTCAATTTCCCATCGAAACGTTCTGAGAACTGCTCCCAGCCCTTCGTGTTTTCAGGATGGCGCGTAAGGCCGACGATCAAAATGTCCGCGTTGGTCTTTTGTTCGCTGTTTTGTGCCGTAATGTTCATAAGTCTCCTCCTCAGTATCTCTTCTTCTTCAGTTTAGCATGTATTTCAGCGCCTTAGTAGTTCGGAAGACGAAATTGTTTCAAGCTTAAGAGAAAATCATTATATGTTATAATAGAACAACAGGTTTTAGATTGAGAGGTTGATAATTGAATGGAGTTATTCACAAATACACCGTTAATGATTGCTCTATTCGCAATCATCTTTGCACAATTCATTAAAATCCCCATTCAATACGCAGTAACACGGGAATTGGATTGGAAACTCTTCAGCTCTACAGGGGGCATGCCGAGCTCACATTCTGCGGCAGTAACTTCACTGACAACCGCGGTCGCCTATGAACATGGCGTCGGTTCCACCATCTTCGCAGTGTCGACCATGTTTGCCGTCATAACGATGTATGATGCTACCGGTGTAAGGTTCCAGGCAGGGCAGCAGGCTTTGACCATAAATAAGTTACGCACCGACCTTCAACTGTTTATGAATGAAACGAGAAACTGGCCGAAGAAAAAAGAAGAGGAAAAAATTCAGGAGTTGAAAACTCTGCTTGGCCATAAACCCAGCGAAGTTTTTATGGGCGCACTGACCGGAATTGCAATTTCCGTGATTGTATACAGCCTGATGCTATAAAAAAATCCGTACCGCCCTTTTGGGTGGTACGGATTTTTTGTTAAAACATCTGGTATCCCATTTTCCGAAGGACTTTCATCACGAAACCGGCTGTAAGAGCCCCTGCAAACCCCGAGAGAAGAACAGCGATATCTGTGCCGGTCAATGACGCGATCGTGTCACCAAGCATCGGGAATGACTGGCCTGGATTCGTGAAATAGTCAAATACGCCGACATCGTCAATTACGAGCAGGATTACGACCGGGTATACGATTGCCATGAGCCAAGTCATGCGCAGCAGCATATTCAGCAAAAATCCGATACCAAAAAACATAACATAAAATAAAAGCATTGAAATAATTAATTGAACAATAGTGAATGAACTATTCATAGTAATTCTAACCTCCGATATTCCCTTCACCAGTTTACCCGAAATGTCGGGGCCTTTCAATCCGCCAGCCCATAGTTCATTACATTGACACAAGCCTGCTTGCTTTTCCCCAAAAAAAAGAACCTGCAATTTTACTGAGCAGAGTTCCTTTGATAAGACTGTGTTACTTTTTTCCTGATCCCGAGCAGCAAGAGCACGTTTCCGACCCGCCCAAACGCAATTGGAAATATCCCTGGCCTGCGCAATATGGGCATTGATTCGTTGACTTAACCTTTTTGAAGTTCTTCATCCGAAACACCTCCTCCTGCTATTGTTTATAATATTCTGATAATATATCACGATGCTTTTAAAGAAGCAAGAAAAAGATTTGAATGTAAGCGCATACATATAAATCTTTTTTTATATGTATGATTATGGACACAAAATTCAAAATATTTACCTTCTTTTTAATAAAATCCCATAAAAAAAAGGCCCCCTAATGGAGGCCTCCAATTATAATTTACAGTACGTTAAATTTCCCTTTTTTCAAGACCAATTTTGATCCGCCCATCATAAATAGAGCGCGGTTATCGATCATTTTCTTCATGAATGAAGCTCTCTTGCCAGTGACTTTCTTGCCGAATACAACCCCTATTGCATCATCATTGCCCAATGAACAGACAGTCCCTTTGAGGTCAGGAACAAATTCCTGCGTTGTTCCTCCATGGATCAATGCTTTGATGTTGCCGGCAGTAGTTTCAGCCTGCTGCATCGCGATTTGTGCTGTTGGCGGGTATGGACGGTTTGTTTCTTCATTGATCATCAATGCGCAGTCCCCTACGATGAATACGTCCGGGAATCCAGGTGCACGAAGATCTTTTTCAACTTTGACGCGGGCACGCATGTTTTCGATCGGTGTAGACTCGATCAATCTGTTGCCACGGACTCCGGCAGCCCAAACGACTGTACCGGCTTTGATGAATTCGAATTCATCATCGCTCTTCTTGATTTTTACGCCTTCAGGAGTCGCTTCCACAACCGGTGTTCCGATTGAGAATTCGATGCCTTTTGACTCCAGATGGCCTACAGCGTAGTTGACCAATTCCGGATCGAATCCTGGCAATACCATTGGTGCAGCTTCAACGCAGATGACACGGACTTTTTCACGCGGTACATCAAACTCCTTGCAAAGCTCAGGCACGCGGTTGGCAAGTTCGCCCAGGAATTCGATTCCGGTAAATCCGGCACCGCCGACAATGATATTCAAACGGCTGTCGTCTTTAACTTCTTCTGTCGACCAAGTGGCAAATTGAAATTCGATATGTTCGCGGATATAACGAGCCGCTTTTAAATTGGCAATTGATAAAGCATACTTATCAAGGCCTTCTATACCGAATGTTTCACCTTCGAAACCGAGGGCTATGACGATATAATCGTATGTAAATTCGCCATTATCTGTCAGGACTTTTTTGCCTTCAACATCGATCGATTCTACAGTTGCCTGAATAAATCTCACTTTCCCAGGGTCAATAACCTCCGAGACATCATAGCGAACCTGGTCAGGTGTCATCGTTCCAGCCGCAGCTTCGTGAAGCCATGTGCTTTCATAATGGTATTCATTTTTGTTGATCAACGTGATATCGACTTCATCTGTTCCCATGATTTTTTGCAGATTCACTACAGTAGTCAACCCACCATAGCCTGCTCCTAATACTAAAATTGACGGTCTTTTCAATCTAATCGCAACCACCTTCAAGTCATTTTTTAAATCGGAAATTCAGTTAAACCTGAATTAATAATATTCCAATTTACTCCTACACTCTATATTAGCCTTTTTAACCATTGATTTCAACTGGATAGTGCCAGATAACCGCTCTGAAGAAGTAATCAGATTATTCCCTATTTCCAGATAAAAACCTTCTGCGTTTCTTACTGTAAGCAGAAGGTTTTTGAACGATTATTCATTTAGCAGTTTTCCGGAGTACCCGCTTTTTTAGCTGTCCGGAAAGAAGTTCCACACCCACAATTTGCAATGGCATTCGGGTTTTCAATCGTGAAGCCCCCGCCCATCAGCGATTGTTTATAATCTACGACCGTCCCTTTCAGGATTGGTGCATCTTCTTTCGCAATCAGGATGGGAATTTCGAATTGTTCATACTTGTCATCTGTTGCGCCCTGCTCTTTTTCAAATCCCATGCCATATGTCAAACCGCTGCAGCCTCCGCCTTTTACGGCTACACGCAGGAAGGAACCTTCCTCTTCATTATGTCGCATCATTTCTTTGACCTGAAAAGAAGCGGCTTCTGTAATTTCGACTACTTGTTCCATTACCCATCACCCTTTCCTTTCGTTTATGATATCAATAAATTCGCGTGAGGTCCAAGCATGCATTTCCAGGACCCATTACACGAACAGAAAAAGGGACCTGCAACAGGTCCCTCGGCTTTAAAATACTTGTTCTACTTCCACTATGCCAGGAACTTCCTCCGTTAATGCGCGTTCAATTCCAGCTTTTAATGTAATTGTCGAACTTGGGCAGCTTCCGCATGCTCCGAGCAGACGAAGTTTCACGATGCCATCTTCTATGTCGACGAGTTCACAATCTCCTCCGTCACGTAAAAGGAATGGACGCAATTTATCTAAGACTTCCATTACTTGGTCTTCTAACAAAGCTTCAGTCATTTATATCGACTCCTTTCATTATAATCATTATAATGTGATTAGAGAGAAAAAGCCACTAATGAATTTACAGGAGGTTCAATTTTATGACCAAGGAAATTGCAATTGAAGTATACGGAACAGAAGTAATCTGCGCCAGCTGTGTAAATGCCCCGTCCTCGCTTGATACTTATGAGTGGCTGCAGGCCGCCATACCAAGAAAATACAAGGACCAGCCATTTTCAATTACTTATATCGATATTGAGAAAGAGCCGGAAGATGAACGGCAAAAAAATTATATCCAACGCATCCGCGATGACGAGTTTTTCTACCCGCTTGTGCTGGTGGAAGATGAAGTGGCGGCGGAAGGTTATGTCCAATTAAAACCGATCTATAAAGAACTTGAAAAGCACGGATTTATTGCAGAATAAGAAAAGCGCTCAGCAATGAGCGCTTTTTGTTTTGGAGCTATTCATTATAGACTCAAACAATCTTAAAAGTGCTATTTCCTATTCCACTTTCATATCGAATATTGTTGGTATATCTTCGAGCATCTATTTAAAGTTTAATTTATGTTGGGCGAATAATTTCACTACGTTCTATTAGTTATTTGATAACATACATTATTAAAACAAATTTTCAATTTTTTGTATATTAAGACTTTAATAAGTGTTAAGATATGAATAAATTATAAATATTTAGGTATATTTAACTCTGATCTTAGTAGAATAGTACTGCAGTTATATTGAGAATAAACGAACATAAAGGTTAAATGTAGCTAATAAAATTTTTATATTTATCGCTATTATATCTATTTAAGAATTACTCCATTGATAAACAAAACTTCTATACTCTTCATAAAACAACAGATTACTTCTATATCAATTATCAACCTTTTTGGTTTTACCAATAATGTAAAAAGTGCAGTTATTGAAAATCAAAAAATTCATAAGCAAAATTTCATAAACACAAACCAATGCGATGATTTTTTCTTTAATAAATAATTTTAATGAGATTTCAAAACATTAAAAAAGTGATCAATCAAATTCATATTTTGTATACGAACGCAAAATTCAAGAAATAACGGGGTGATATGGTGATTCGTAAATATGGAGAAAAGTTGCTGGTTTGGTCGTTACTAGCAGCCATTTCATCCCTTTATTTTTTCAATGTTATTCCGAAGTACATAGTCAGAATGTTTGGGGTGGAGTAATCAATGAAGATGAAAAAGAGTTTGTTTCTTTATGAAATTTTCATGCTTGCATTAGTCATTATTTCTTTAATTTTCGCTTTTTCTGCAGACGAACGATTTATTATATATGATTGGCTAATATGGTGCATTTTCTTTATTGATTATTTCACGAGACTATATTTAGCTGGAAACAAATGGGCGTATATCAAGTCGCATCCATTAGAACTCATCGCTATCATTCCGTTTGATTCGATATTTCGCGCAGCTCGGTTTGTACGTATCTTTAGAGTGATTAAACTGCTGGGCATAGGCTCACATTACTTGCGCCCTGTATACGGTATATTGAAAACTAATGGATTAGATAAGTTATTGATTATTACTATAGCACTTTTATTCTTAATTCCTATTCCGCTGATAATAGTCGAACCGGATATTAATACGTTCTCCGATGCTTTGTGGTGGGCAATTGTCACAACAACAACTGTTGGTTATGGGGATATGTATCCATCAACAGGTATTGGTCGTTTACTGGCTGTTGTATTGATGGTGGTGGGCATTGGAATAATCGGTACTTTTACTAGTGCAATTTCATCTTATTTTGCAACGCCTAAAGCCTCAACACACAGCGATCATTTTTTGAATTTAATTAAGACGATTGAAAAGTTGGAAAAAGTATCTATTGAGGAAGCACAACTTATTTCAACATATATTAAAAGAAAAATGTAGAAAAACCTTACCTGATAAAGGTAAGGTTTTTTAAAAAAATAGAAAAAATGTTCCGATATTCATGTAGAGGTTTCACTGAATTATTATCCATTATGCCATTTGTACATCCATAAGACGCCGGATTTCATCAGGCGCGCAATGCGTCCTGTGACTGTGCGGTCCGCAAGATAGGCGAAGCCCTGTTTTTTGCCCAATGACCCAAGGAAGCCTTTCAGCTTGATCTCTGGCATGGTTTCCGGAAGCTCTTCGCCTTTCCAGCGCATTTTAAGCACTTTGACGATCTGTTCAGCCTGTTCTTCAGCAAGCTGCGCAGATGGCGCCATCGGCAATGCTGCACAATCTCCGACAACGTAGACGTTTTCATTGTCCGGCAGCTGGTGGTATTGGTTGATGACCACACGGCCCGTGGAATCACTTTCGAGGCCCAGGTCCCTCACCGGCTTGACTGGCTGGATGCCGGCAGTCCAAACTACTGCATCGACTGGAATAGTGTCTTCGTGATTATAAAGAAGATTCGGTTCGACTTTTGTGATATTGGCATTGGAAACAACATCGACATTATGGTTATCAAACCATTTCTTGACGAAATTACTCAGGCGCTCCGGGAAGTCACGCAAAATTCGCGGGCTGCGGTCAAATAACTTGATCTGCAGGTCCTGGCGGCTTTCGCGCAGCTCACTCGCCAGTTCAATGCCACTGAGTCCAGCTCCAACAATGCCAACTATCGCATTCGCAGGCAATCCAAGCAAAGCCTGGTATGTCTGACGTGATTTTCCGATTGTTTGGATACTGTAAGTGTATTGATCAGCACCGGGGACGCTATGATATTTATCTTCACAGCCCAGGCCGATGACCAAATCATCGTAATCAACCCGTTGGCCGTTTTCCATAAAAACACATTTTTCATCCAAGCCAATTTCGAGAATCTCGCCGTTGACGATTGTCAGGCGTTCATGCTCCGGGAAATCGACCCTTACATCCTGGTCTGACTCTGTTCCGGCAGCGAGCGCGTAGAACTCCGTTTTCATGCTGTGGAATGGCGTACGGTCGATTAATGTAATCTCGACATCTCGAGGTAAACTGCTGGGCAATAAACGCAGCAATATTCTCATATTGCCGTAACCGCCGCCCAATAAGACTAATTTTCGCATAAATATCTCCTTTAACTTTCATCTGTCTGCTTCTATCTCAAGTAAAAGTATAGCCGATTGTGATAACTTTCACAATGTCTTCTGGAAAAATCAAATAATTGACTTTCCTCCTGAAAGAAGGTAGGATTTCGTAGTAGCGAGGTGACCTTAATGAATCCAATAGTTGAATTTTGCGTCAGCAATATCGTCAATGGAGCCCAAGAAGCTTTCGAGAAATTGGATCGCGATCCAAATCTTGATGTGTTGGAATATGGCTGCTTGAGTTATTGCACTAAATGCTCTGAAACACTTTACGCTCTGGTTAACGGCGAAATTGTCGAAGCAGATACCCCCGAAGAATTGACACGCAAAGTGTATGAGTTTATAGAAGAAAACCCATTATTTTAAGCCATCATGCTGATGGCTTTTTTATATTTCCCAAAAACTGAGGTTTTCAATAGCGTGACTTGGAGGTATATCCTTTTCCATCACTTCTTCCATTGGCGTTACACCCGTATTGACATGGACCGTATCGATTCCGAATCGAATGCCGGCCTGAATATCGGTGTCGTAGTTATCTCCGATCATGACCATGTCTTCAATTTTGAAACCACTTCCGTGATGGATTGCCTCCAGCATATGCCTTTCGGGTTTGCCGATGAAAACAGGTTCAACACCCGTTGAAGACGACACCACTTTTGTAAATGCCCCGTTTCCCGGCATAAAACCCCTTTCAGAAGGGAATGCCAGATCACGGTTTGTGGATAAAAAAACCGCACCTTTACGAACTTCCAGGCAGGCTGTTGCCAATTTTTCAAAGTTGATGTTACGGTCGATCCCCATCAGGACGATGTCTGCATTAGCGTATACCCGCTCAATCGCTTCGCTTCGAAGCGCTTCTTCGACGCCGTCCGTGCCGATCATAAATACTGTTCTCTCCGGATACCATCTTTTGATGTATTTCGCTGCCGCAATGGAAGAAGTCATAATGTTTTCAGGGGCTGCCGAAATGCCGAAAGACTTCATCTTATCGGCAAATTGCTGTTGAGTCATGGAAGCATTGTTTGTTACATAATAAGGTTCAATGCCTTTTTTCTGCAAACGCTGTATAAAATCGGCGGCTTCCGGAATCACCACACTCCCCCGGAAGACTGTACCATCCAAGTCAAGGCAATAGGCTTTGTAATCCTTCATTATTTCTTCTCCGGTATAAATGCCGACACCGCTCCGAGTTCATGGATAAGGTAATGCTCCACTTTCGGTCCAAAAGAGTGGAGCTCGCTGAGCGTCCCATCCAGTACCTGGATCATCTCTTGATGATCCATTTTCATGAAATCGCGGACCAAAGCTTTTCTCAACCCAATTACCCGCTTCAGTGGTGCATCCATCTCAGGGGAAATCACTTTTTCATCCGTCAGAATATCGATAATGTCATCATAACTTCCGGGGTCCCTCATGATGAATCCGTCGATCATGCTGTTTCCGACGTCTATGATCGATTCGATAATATTATGAGTAAGGCGCTCGAGAGCCAATTGATCTTCCAGGCTATCCCAACTTTTTTTTGTTTCATACAGTTCCACTAAGGAATTCATATAAGCGATTGTTTCGGTTATCTTGCTGCGGTCAATAAAATACATGGTTAACCCTCCAACAGGTATAGTTTCTTTCTATTCTGGCTCATTCCTTATAATAGCATATCGGCATGAAAAAACCCCGCTGCATCATGCTTCTGCAATGGGGTTTTCATCTGCTGTTTGGTCTGTTGCCGGCTCTGCCTGTTCCTCGGTGATTTCTGTTTCCTGCACAGGCGCCTTGCCGATTTTTTTAATGACAAAATAGGCGCAGCCAAAATTGCAATATTCGTAAAGGTAATCCTGTAATGTGCTAATCTTCGTATCGTAGCTTGCCTTATGGTTTGTATCCTCAAAAAAACCCTTCAGCCGGAGTTGTCCATAACCCCAGTCTCCAAGTATATAATCATACTTGCCCAGTATTTCACTGTAGCGATTATTTATTGCTTCTTCCTGAAATGCTTCACGGTAATCGATGACGATTTCGTAATTCCACTGATCAATAGTAATCATTATTTTCACCATCCATTTACTTAAACCTTTGCGAAAGGCTGCTGAGTCCATACCGGAATGCACAGGACGTTCCCCCATTGCAGCATGTCTCATTCTCTTTCCCAAATGTACCATAAAGCCCTAAACCTAACAAGGAACAGTCTTTTCAAAATAAAATCCCCGGAAACTTTTCGTTTCCGGGGTGCTTTTTACAGATTATGCTGCGTTATCTGCCTTATTTTTTTTGGTGCTTCGAACTGCGTGCAAAATGCTGGCAGTCAAACCGCCCCATAAAAGCGTGATACCGATTATCATAACTACGATTGCGCTTACTGACATAGCGTTAACCCCCTTATTTATCTTCCTCGAATTCAGCATTGCTCTTATGCCATTTGCCGAGTGAGAACAAAATTCCCAAGACCAAAGCGCCAGCTGCTACAGAGACCCCTCCGAACAGAGTGAACATATTCGAATATCCTTCATAGTTCCCTGTATCATTGTCAAATTCTTTAAGGATGTTGAGCTTCAGCAATCCAAACATCATATAGCCCAAAACAATTGGGGTAATGACGCCGAGGCTGAATTTCCACCAGCCCGCAAGCGGAATATCAGAAATTGCGTTAGCATGATCCTTCAGGTTGTCTGCTTTGCGCAAGACCCATACGACCATGATAACTTCCACTAGGCCAACGGCTGCAACACCGAATTGGTTGATGTAATAATCTGCAAGGTCAAGGAAGTAAAGACCGCCTTGAGTCGCAAACAGGATAGAAAGAAGAGCGGCCAAACCGCCACCGAATGCAACAGCTTTGCGGCGTGACGTACCAAATTTATCAGAAATTGCCGCTACATATGTTTCCGTGATGGACATGAGTGATGTCAGCCCTGCAAGAGTCAGAGACAGGAAGAATAAGACGCCGAAGAGTCCATTCATGCCCGGGAACTGATTGATGATCTGCGGGAATACCACAAATGCCAAACCGACGCCGGCACTTGCCACTTCAGATACAGGAACATCAGATTGTACGGCCATGAAGCCTAATATAGCGAATACCCCGATACCTGCAAGCAACTCAAAACTTGAGTTGGCTAAACCGGTGATGAAAGCGTTATTCGTTATATCCGATTTTTTCGGAAGATAACTCGAATAGGTTATCATAATCGCGAATGCTACGGATAAACTGAAGAAAATATGGCCGTAAGCTGCAACCCAAACCGATGGATCCATAATGGCATCGAAGTTCGGTTCGAAGAATGCGTTAAGACCAGTCATTGCCCCGTCCAACGTTACAGCGCGGATAACAATGATAACAAAAATTACGATCAAGGTCGGGATAAAGATGCGGTTGGCAGCTTCGATTCCTTTCTTGACTCCCATTAGAAGAATTCCAAGCGTGATTGCCCATACCAGAACTAATGGAATAAAGATTCCCCAAACGATATCGCCCGTTTGGCCCGGTACGTCACCCAGTTGAAGAAATTCTCCAAATAGGAAAGCTTGCGTGTCCTCGCCCCATGCCTGATTAAATGCGAAAATTGTATAACGCATAGCCCAGGCGATGATGACTGCATAATAGACGGATATGACGAATGATACAAGTACCGCCCACCAGCCAAGCCATTCAGCTTTCTTGCCGCCCATGCGGAAGAATGATAAAGGTGCTGATCCACGGTATTTATGCCCGATGGTGAATTCGAGGATAAGAATCGGTATCCCTGCGGTTAACAGAGCGAATAAGTACGGTATAAAGAATGCTCCTCCACCATTTTCATAGGCTACATACGGAAAACGCCAAATGTTTCCTAGACCAATTGCCGAGCCGACTGCCGCCATAATAAAACCGGCGCGTGTACCCCATTGCGAACGTTCCATAAATTTCTCCCCCTCTTTACGAACTTCCGATTATCTTACAGAAAAATGGGAAGTTTGTATGTTTTCAGATTATTTACTAATCTAAAAATAGTATACCGAGCGGTTTATACAAAGTAAAGACAGTTTATTATATTTTTTACAAAAAAATATTTCAACAATAATAAAAAAGCGGAGAGAAAATCTCTCCGCTTTTAATTTAAAGCGCTTTTTCCTTCTTTTCAAGTATAGTTGTCCGTTGTGACCAAACAATAAATAATATTGCCAGAATAACAATTACTGCTATTAATGACCATAACAGCGACCCGGTAAAGCCTATGACCAAATACCCTACAGCAGCAATTGCTGCAGCCGTCAAAGCATATGGAAGCTGAGTAGCTACATGATCTATGTGATTGCTTCCCGCTCCGGTTGAAGACAAGATCGTCGTATCTGAAATCGGTGAACAGTGATCACCGAAAACAGCTCCAGCAAGAACAGCCGACAAAGATGCCAACAATAATTCAGGTGCAGCTTCGATCATAATGGTTCCGGCAATCGGCAACAGAATACCGAAAGACCCCCAAGATGTCCCGGTTGAGAATGCCATCACTCCAGCTAGAGCAAATAATAATACGGGTAGAATTGAAACGGGAACATTTCCTTCGCTGACTAATCCCGCAAGATAAGTCCCAGTTTCCAATGCGCCGATAAGGTAAGTCAATGACCAAGCGAAAATCAGAATCAGGACAGCACCAATCATTGACTTGATTCCGGCCAAGATTCCTTTGCCAATCCATCCGGCGTTGGCAGTTTCATTTCTCTTCATTTGAAGTACATACAGTACGATAGATGTGATGGCTCCAAGAAGTCCACCGACCAATAATGATAATGGTACATCGGTATTTTCAAAAATAAGCCACACGTCAAATTGCTGGCCGGCATTCTGGTAGCCAGTCCACAGCATGGCGGCTACAGTTCCTACGACCAATATAAGAATTGGCAGCAATAAATCTAATACGCGTCCATGGGAATGAGAAGGAAATTCTTCTTTCATTTCACCTGGGATCGATTTATCAGGATCATAAAGCTGTCCGTGCTCAATTGCTTTGAGTTCGTGTTTCTTCATTTCACCGAAATCAACATCGCGGTAGGCAACAAAAAATACGATGGCAAGTGCTGCAATTACATAGAAGTTCATGGGTGCCATCCATAGGAAAGCTTCCAAAGCGGAATACTCCACAAAAGTTTGGCCCGCAAGAATCGTCGCGATGATTCCGATGATGGCTGCTCCCCAGCTCGAAACCGGTGAAACAACGCACACTGGCGCGGCAGTGGAATCGATAAAATAAGCTAGTTTCGCGCGTGACACTTTATAACGATCTGTTATCGGTCGCGCGACCTGACCAACTGTCAGTGCATTGAAATAATCATCGATAAAAATCACAACACCAAGGGCTACCGTAAGAACTTTGGCGCCACGGCGTGATTTGACACGTTGAGAAGCCCATTCTGCAAAAGCATGGCTCCCTCCGGATAAACTCACGAAAGCCGTAATGATTCCGAGTAATAATAAGAATAGAAGAATAAAGACATTATAAGCGTTAAACCCTTCGTCCCAGAAAATCACCTGGAATGATGTGAATAATTCCTGCAAAGTGCCAACTGGCGCGAATGACGTCAGAATCAACGCGGCAGCAAGGATCCCTACTCCCAGGGATAACAACACGCGACGGGTCAACAAGACCATCACGATTGCAATAATCGGGGGCAGGATTGAAAAGATTGTGTTTTCCATGAATAGTATCCTCCTATTTTTTGATGGAATAGAATGAAGAAAAAAAGCCGGCTTAACCCAAAGGGACAAGTCGGCTTTCTACAATTCGTCTGTGTGGTAAAACATCAAACAACCCTGTAGCTCTTCATTTATGCAAGCATAAATGACAGTGACATCCCTTTTCAGGATGCCCCCAGCCCCATTTTCCGTTGACTACAGAAAATGGACTTCGGCAAAACCACCTTTCAAATATGCTCATCGCTGTCACGCTCACATATTTTACTGATCGGTTTTGCAGCCTCTACCCATCGATATATAATTCTTTGTTAGCATATCCTAAAATTGTTTGAAAATCAATGTCAATTTCTTGATGAACGACTTCATCATTGGACTGGTTTGCGTGAAAAGTAGCCTCTGAATACATCCCGGATAAATTCGGGCATGAAATATGTTTTTGGCGAACGCTTAAACTCCGGGAAAAAATAACCGAATGTAAACATATCAAGGGTGATGAGTTTGTAAACTTTGTTGCTTTCAGCCAGCTTTCCACCTATAAATAAATGGTGGTTTTCCATATCCATACCGGTGCGGATCATCTTGCCGAACACAACACCGCGGAAACCAAGACCTTTCAGTTCCAGTTGTGGCCAGTCGGAATTCATTGACTGCAGATATATCTCCTTTAACTCCGCACCGGTCAATTCGATCATGCAGGGATTGATGGGATGCGGCAGCATCTGATGAAAATCATAGCGGGTGATTTCACCGGAAGGCATGTCTTCCATGAACAGGCCTGCATTGAATAATGCGCAATCGGCTCCTGAGAATTCGATCATCGCCTTGCCGAACAATTGAGCCATTTCCGATTCCTTGAACCATTCCGCTTTCATGGCCTCCTCGTTATGGAACACCGCTTCACGAAGCAATGCCTTTCCCTGTTTTCTCAGATCCTTGTCATAGCCCTCGTCAGGATTTTCCAGCTTCTCTGTTTCAATCAAATAGGCCCTTTTCTTTTTGAAATCATTTTCTATGATTACATGGCCAAGATAAGCCCCAAACTTGCCGGCAGCGCCAAGCAGCACGTTGCCAATCATTTTCCCCTCATGGAATATATGATGGGTATGCGCACCCAAAATCACATCAATTTGCGGACAGGATTCGGCAAGTATTTCGTCTTCCCTTACTCCAAGATGGGACAGGCATACAATAAAATCCGTTTGATCCTTTATCTCTTCCACCGATTCCAGAATGGATTCTCTTGCTGGAGTCACTGTCCAGCCAAGCCTTTCGTAAAACGGGGTATATTCGGCAGTGGCACCAACAAGGCCAATCCGCTTCCCTTCTGCTGTTACGATAATTTTATAAGGCGCCGCCCAATCCGGCCGCTGTCCATTTTCTGCCAATAGATTGGACAGGATAACATCAAAGCCGGCATCCGTATATAACTCATCCAATTCTTCTTTGGACAAAGTGATTCCTTCATTATTGCCGATTGTTACTGCATCATAGGATGCGTCGTTAAGCATCTGCACATTGCCTTTTCCAGCCGTCCCTTCCGAATATGGATGCGACCGGTCCACGTGGTCGCCGATATCCAGAATGAGACAGACATCGCCCATTTCTTCGTGCCAGCGTTTTCGTTCAGCCAAAAAAGCGTGTATGCTCGGCCAATTGGAAAAATGGCTGTGCAGATCATTGGTATGATAAATATGAATGGTTTCAGCCATTTTACATCACCTCTTTATGACCTTCCGTTAAAATTCGCCTTCAAAAAGATCCAGCTGCTTTGGTGCGAGATCTTCGAAGGTTAGATTGTTCATCCGCTGGAATTGTTTTGCATCTCCAGCAGCGTGGCCGCCGGAATTGTTATTGAAAATGATATAGACATTGTCAGTGGTTCCTTCCAGTTCTTTTACTGCCTGGCTGATTTGCATCAGTTCGTCTTCGTTATAGTCGTATAAATAGCGGACTTCCCGCCACTCCTTCGCATTACCTACATTAAGCCAGCCATGAACGTTGCGTCCGTGCAGCCGGAATAATGCCTTATCGGAACGTGTGGAAACCGGAACCAAAGGGATGGAACCGTCCCCCGCCTGCGGTTCATCGCAGACCGAATGGATCAGCTGGTTTTCTTTCAGAAATTCAAACGTTTTTTCCCGCAGTCCACCGGCATACCAGGACTGATGGCGAAACTCGACAGCCAAATCAAACTCGCTCAGTTTGGCTGTTATCCTCCTGATTTCCTCCACATTCTCTTTTTTACAGTCAAACCACGGAGGAAACTGCAATAAGACCATTGCGAGCTTGCCTGCTTCTTGAAGTGGCCTTATCGACTTTATATAGGCTTCATACATTTCCTCTTCCGAGTCAAATGGGTTTTCTCCGCGCAAGTGTCCCGTCATTCCTTGATAAGCTTTGACGATAAATTGAAAAGAGTCCGGTGTTTCGTCAATCCACTTTCGAATATTCCGTTCCGGCTGAACCGCATAAAAGGAAGAGTCCAACTCGACTATCGGAAAATGCCCGGCGTAATCGGCCAATCTGTCTTTTTGCCGGGAACCGGGACTGTAAACATCCGGATGATCTCCCCAGCCCGTAAGCCCTGCGTAAATCATCATGCCACCTCCGAAATGCTTGCTGCTTCAATGATAGCACAGAAAATATTGAACGTCTTATTCTGGAAATTGGGAGATGGAAGACAAAAAAAGCCCCTGTTGCATTTTCAGCAACAGGGGCTTTGCGGGGATCCAATCGATTAACCGATTGAACCTTCCATTTCAAATTTGATCAAACGGTTCATTTCCACCGCGTATTCCATTGGAAGTTCTTTTGTAAATGGTTCGATAAAGCCCATAACAATCATTTCAGTCGCTTCCTGTTCAGAAACGCCACGGCTCATCAAGTAGAACAATTGCTCTTCCGAAACTTTCGAAACTTTCGCTTCGTGCTCCAAAGATACATTGTCATTCAGGATTTCATTGTATGGAATCGTATCTGACGTGGACAGGTTGTCCATGATCAGCGTATCGCATTCAATGTTCGAGCGTGCGCCGTCAGCTTTGCGGCCGAAACGGACAATGCCGCGGTACGAAACTTTACCGCCCTGTTTCGAAATTGACTTCGAAACGATGGAAGATGAAGTATTCGGTGCCAAGTGAATCATTTTTGCACCGGCATCCTGGTGCTGGCCTTTGCCGGCGATGGCAATCGACAGGGTCATGCCGCGTGCGCCTTCACCGCGAAGGTAAACTGCAGGATATTTCATCGTCAGCTTGGAACCGATGTTGCCGTCAATCCATTCCATTGTGCCGTTGGCATCAACGAATGCACGTTTTGTAACAAGGTTGTAAACGTTGTTCGCCCAGTTTTGGATTGTGGTATAGCGGCAATAACCGTCTTTTTTGACGATGATTTCAACCACTGCAGAATGCAGCGAGTTGGTCGTATAAACCGGAGCTGTACAGCCCTCGACATAATGGACACTTGCGCCTTCATCCACAATGATCAATGTGCGCTCAAACTGCCCCATGTTTTCCGAGTTGATGCGGAAATAGGCTTGCAGCGGCGCCTCGACTTTAATGCCTGGCGGAACATAGATGAAAGATCCACCTGACCAAACTGCCGTGTTGAGTGCAGAGAATTTATTGTCCGCTGTCGGAATCACTGTCTGGAAATATTCCCGGAACAGATCTTCGTTCTCGCGGAGTGCGGCATCTGTATCTTTAAAGATGATGCCCATGTCTTCGAGTTCAACTTTCATGTTGTGGTAGACAACTTCTGATTCATACTGTGCAGAAACACCTGCAAGGTATTTTTGTTCTGCTTCAGGGATACCAAGTTTATCAAATGTCCGTTTGATTTCTTCCGGTACTTCATCCCATGAAGTCTGGGTCGCCTCTGAAGGTTTTACGTAATACGTGATTTCGTCAAAGTTCAAAGGGGCCAGATCTCCGCCCCATTGCGGCATTGGCATTGAATAAAACATTTTAAGAGCTTTTAAACGGGTTTCAAGCATCCATTCAGGCTCGTTCTTGATTTTGGAAATTTCTCTGACGATGTCTTCTGTCAATCCGCGCTTCGAGCGGAAAATCGAGACATCTTTGTCGTGGAACCCATATTTATAATCGCCGATTTCGGGCATTTTTTTCGCCATCATCGTTCCTCCGTTCTTCTGTTACGATTTTTCTTGCTCGTGCACACCTTTTTCCATGGCTTTCCAGGCGAGTGTCGCGCATTTGATGCGTGCCGGGAATTGTGAAACCCCCTGCAGCGCTTCGATGTCGCCCAGGTCCACAGAATCATCATAATCTTTGCCGAGCATCATGTCAGAAAAAGTTTTGGACAGCCCGAGAGCTGTATCCACGTCTTTTCCTTTGACAGCCTGCGTCATCATTGAAGCAGATGCCATCGAAATTGAACAGCCTTCGCCATCAAATTTCGCATCTTTCACGATGCCGTCTTCAACCTGCAGAGTCAAATGGATGCGATCTCCGCATGTCGGGTTGTTCATTTCGATATTGATGCTGTCGTCTTCAATGGTGCCTTTGTTCCTTGGCGTTTTATAATGGTCCATAATTACGGACCGATACAATTGATCTAAGTTTTTAAAAGACATCGTTGAAATACTCCTTTGCAGATCGTAATCCTTCTACAAGGCGGTCGACATCCGATTCGCCGTTGTAGAGATAGAAGCTGGCCCGGGCTGTGGAGGATACTTCCAGCCATTTCATCAACGGCTGTGCGCAATGATGCCCTGCGCGAACCGCAATGCCGCTCATATCCAATACAGTTGCCACATCATGTGGGTGGACATCGTTCAGATTGAACGTCACGATTCCTGCCCGCTTCGCCGGATCTTTCGGGCCGTAGATCTCGAGGCCGTCAATGCCACTCATTTTTTCCATGGCATATGCGGCCATTTCGTGTTCATGCTTTTCGATTTCATCCAATCCGATTTCATTCAGAAAATCGATTGCAGCACCCATTCCAACAGCTCCGGCAATTATAGGTGTTCCGCCTTCAAATTTCCACGGAAGCTCTTTCCACGTTGAATCGTAGAGGCCGACAAAATCGATCATTTCGCCGCCGAATTCAACCGGCTCCATTTCGTTCAATAAGGCTTTCTTTCCATATAATGCGCCGATGCCTGTCGGACCGACCATTTTGTGGCCGGAAAATGCGAAGAAGTCGCAGTCCAATTGCTGGACATCGATTTTCAGGTGAGGCGCAGCCTGTGCGCCGTCAACCACCATCACCGCTCCATTGTCATGGGCAATGCGGGCAACTTCCTTCACAGGGTTCATCGTTCCAAGTACATTTGAAACATATACCATGGAAACGATTTTCGTCCGCTCAGTCACTGCCGCTCGAACCTGCTCCAATGAAATGGTGCCGTCTTCTTCGAGATCGATATATTTCAGGATTGCCCCACGCTCTTTCGCCAATTGCTGCCACGGGATGATATTCGAATGGTGCTCCATATAAGTGATGACAATTTCATCGCCTTCATTGACGTTCGCCCGGCCATAGCTTTGCGCGACCAGATTGATGGCTGTCGTCGTTCCGCGAAGGAAAATGATTTCCTCAGCAGATTCGGCATTGATGAATTTTTGTACCTTCTCACGGGCACCTTCGTATTTTTCTGTGGCGCGGTTGCCGAGCGTATGAACTCCCCGGTGTACATTGGAATTATCGAATTTATAGTAATTCTCCAGCGCTTCAATTACTTGCACCGGTTTTTGTGAGGTTGCTGCGCTGTCCAGATAGACCAGCGGATTGCCATTGATTTCTTGGTTCAGTATAGGAAAATAGCTTTTTATCTCTTGATTGATCATCAGCGGACTTTCCTTTCGATAACCTCCGTCAATTGCTTTTTAACGCCTTCGATTGGCAACGCGTTAACGACCGGTGCCAGGAAACCGTGAATAACAAGACGTTCAGCTTCTTGTTTTGTAATCCCTCGGCTCATCAGATAATACAGTTGAAGAGGGTCAACTCGGCCGACAGATGCTGCGTGGCCTGCTGTTACATCATCTTCATCAATCAATAGAATCGGGTTTGCGTCGCCGCGTGCATTCGGGCTGAGCATCAATACCCGTGATTCCTGTTCAGCATTTGATCTGGTGGCACCATGTTCGATCTTGCCGATGCCATTGAAAATGGAAGAAGCAGAATCCTTCATAACGCCATGCTTCAAAATCTGGCCATCAGAATCTTTGCCCCAATGAACAACTTTCGTTGTGAAGTTCTGTTTTTGACTACCCCGTCCGACTACGACCATTTTTGTATCGCCGATCGAATTATCGCCTACAAGATGTGTAACATTTTCGGAAATTGTATCGCTGTCGTTCATCATGCCAAGCGCCCATTCAATTTTCGCGTCTCTTGCAGCAACACCGCGGCGATTCACATAAGTTGTAAACCCTTCAGCCAGAATGTCAACTGCACCGTACGTAATCTGCGCGTTATCTTCTGCAAATACTTCAGAAACGATATTCGCCAGGCCATTCGATTTTGCAACAGTCGAGAAGTAGTTCTCCACATAAGTGACTTTACTGCTTGTATCCGCCACTACGATCACGTGGTTGAATAGTGAAGCGTCCGCGTCGTCATGATAGAACACGACTTGAACCGGTTCTACGACTTCCACATTTTTCGGAACGTAAAGGAAAGCTCCCCCGTTCATCAATGCAGCGTGCAAAGCAGTCAATTTATGCTCATCGGTTTTCACACCATTAGTCATGAAATATTTTTTCACCAGGTCGCCGTGTTCACGAAGCGCTGTGAAAATGTCAGTCAAGATGACACCTTGGGCAGCCATGTCTTCTGAAATACGGGAAAATGCAGGTGTATTATTGTGCTGGATATAAAGATTCTTTTGATCGAGATCGACAATCGTTTTGATGTCTTCCGTAAGATCCTCAATAGATCCGAATGTCGAACTCTTTACTGTGTGAACCGGATAGTCCGTAAAATTCCAGTTCAGAATTTTTGTTTTGTCCGGTTTTGGAAGCGGTAATGTTTCCGCTTCTGCAAACGAGCGAAGACGCAGCTCGGTAAACCATGAAGGTTCACCATTCATCTCTGAAAAGGAGCGCAGCTCTTGCTCGGTCATTTTTAAATTTGTTTCAACCGTCATGCCAGTCTCTCCCTTCAATTATGCTTGTCCTACAGTCTCGTCTTCAATTCCAAGTTCCTGCTTGATCCAGTCATAGCCTTCTGCTTCCAATTTATGCGCAAGTTCTGCGCCGCCTGATTTTACAACACGGCCCTGCATCATAACATGTACGTGGTCAGGAGTGATGTAATTCAATAGACGCTGATAGTGTGTGATGATCAGGCAGCCGAATCCTTCGCCCTTCATCTGGTTGATGCCGTCAGAAACGACTTTCAATGCGTCAATATCCAAACCGGAGTCAATTTCATCCAGTACAGCGATTGTCGGTTTGATCATCATCATCTGAAGAATTTCATTGCGTTTCTTTTCCCCACCTGAGAATCCTTCATTCAAATAGCGTTGCGCCATATCCTGATCCATATCAAGAGTCTCCATTTTGCTGTCCAATTCGCGGATGAATTTCATCAAAGAAATTTCGTCCCCTTCTTCACGGCGCGCATTCATAGCCGAGCGCATGAAGTCAGCGTTCGTAACTCCTGAAATTTCACTCGGGTACTGCATCGCAAGGAAAAGTCCTGCACGTGCACGTTCGTCAACTTCCATAGCAAGGACGTCTTCTCCGTCCAACGTAATTGATCCTGAAGTTACTTCGTATTTTGGGTGTCCCATGATAGCAGAAGCCAACGTGGATTTCCCCGTTCCGTTCGGACCCATGATTGCGTGGATCTCACTTGTATTAATAGTTAAGTTTACACCCTTTAAAATCTCTTTACCTTCGATTTCAACGTGTAAATCTTGAATAGCCAAAGTTGACATGTAAATACCTCCATATAGTTAATGTTGAATGGATACCCATTCTAAATTAGTATCATTCTAATCTTAACCGATAATGACTACTGTGGCAAATCATTAAACTACTTCGAACTTATTGCCCAAAACAATCCAAAACTCTGGATTTCTATAGACATAACAATCTTTTCTGTCAATAAAACCCGAAATTCCATTTTCAATAAAAGATATTTAATTGAGAATGTCTTTCATTAAAAAAACCGATGCATAATCGCACCGGCTTGCTGTTTCCTCATTCAATTTATATATCACGGTGTACTTGACGTTCTAAATGAGACACGATCTTCTGGCTGTCGCTATAATCCCGTTCTCTGCGTTGTTCCACTTCAATTATCTTTTCCGTGTCGTTCTGGTATTCATCAATTCCAAATCCATGTGCATTTCTAAATGCCTGTCCCATCTTCTCAGTATGCTCGATACCGTTTGAATCGATAATAAATCATCCCCTTCAAATTTTCTTACAGTTCTAATTATACCCGATGCTTTCTTTAATAAACGCTTCTCGGGGCAATTTATCTGAATATAGAGCTATCGTCATAGTTATTGGAAAATATAAGAAAAAGCCCGGCATGCCGATGCCGGGCTCTGGAAAATTATTTATTTCACTTCGTTTTGGATACTGGAAGAGATTAATTCAAACTCTTCCAATATCGAGTTAAAGATTGCATCTGCTTCAGCAAATTTTTCGTTTGCAGCTTCAAATGAAGTTTCCTCTTCAGAAAGAGCAGCCATTTTCATTTCATATGATTCAGAAATCAAGACGAGTGCGGACTTCAAATCTTCTTCCTTATCGTTCAATGCTTTGGGAATCTCGATTGCCTCAACTGTCTGTGAAGCTTCGTCAGCCGAAGCGGCTGCCCCTTCTTTCAAAGCCGTCAATTCAGCGCCTTCGGGAAGAAGCCCTTCTTCCTGCTGTTGTTCAAATAGATTCAGTCCGCCATCCACTCCGTTGATCATGTTTGGCACTGCAATATAAAATCGCATCATTTCTTTTTGCCCTTCAGCATTATCAGTTGCAGCTGTTCCACCGTTTGATGAATCCGTTGTTTCCTTTGCTTCATCTGAACCGCATGCGCTTAAAAAGAGCAATGATGATAAAGCGATAATCCATATTTTTTTCATGATATTTCCTCCTCGTTCTACAGTACTTCAATATATTACCATAGCATTATTGAAGAGTATAGAAAACGAAGAATAGCCGGAATTCATCGAATTACATCCCAATTCTAAACTTTTCGACCGTTTGAAAATCTGTCTACAATGTTTGCCAATGCTCCATCACCGGTAACGTTGGCAGCCGTACCAAAGCTGTCCTGTGCCATATATAGAGCGATCATCAAAGCCACCATCGTTGCATCAAAACCGAGCATGGTCTGTAGCAAGCCGATTGCCGCCATGACAGCGCCCCCCGGAACTCCCGGTGCAGCAATCATCGTTACACCGAGCATCAGGATCAAAGGAAAGAATGAACTGAATTCAGGTGTCTGTCCAGTCAGTAATACAACACCGATTGCACAGGACACCAGCGTAATTGTGCTCCCCGACAGATGGATTGTGGCGAAAAGAGGCACCGAGAAATCTGCGATACGTTCATCCGCCCCTGTTTTGCGTGCCTGGCGAAGCGTTACGGGAATCGTCGCAGCTGAAGACTGTGTGCCGAGAGCTGTGAAATAAGCCGGCATCATAGTTTTCAGCATGCGCAGCGGATTCCGTTTAACCAGTACGCCCGCTGATGTGTATTGAAGCAATAGCATCAGCCAGTGCAGAATGATAATCAGAACAAAAACCACTCCGAATAATGAAAGGATTTCCATCACTGCTCCGCCAAATGCCATATTGGCAAAAATACCAAAAATGTAGAAAGGCAGTAACGGGATAATGATGACCGAAATCGTTTTTTCAATAATGGCCTGAAATTCATCAAAAAAGGAAAGCATGGTTTTGCTGCCGGTTGCTGCCATACCGATTCCCAATAGAAATGCCAGAATTAAGGCAGTCATAACTCCAAACAATGGCGTTATTTCAAGCTCAATCAGAGATTTGGCTAAAGCATGTTCTGGATCATCCAGGCTTGTGAGCGTGCGCCCCTCCATGAAGCCCGGCAATACAGTCATAGCTGCAACAAATGCAAAAATACCGGCAATCACGGTTGAAGTATAAGCGACAAGCGTTGAAATTCCCAATAATTTCCCTGATCCCTTGCCCAATTTCGCTATCCCTGGAGCGATAAATCCAAGTATGATCAATGGCACGACAAAATTCAGGAAATTACCGAATATGGACGTGAACGTGGCAAATACTCTTACCACTTTTTCCGGGGCAATCGACCCGATTAGAACACCCAATACAATCGCCAAAACAATTCTTGGCAATAACCCAAATTTAAACTTCATCTTATGTCCTCCTTGTGTGTACAACTGTTTTTTGTAATAGCTATTAAAATACCATAGAAAAAGAAATAAGATAAGCTTTTTTAACATACACGGAATATTCTTTTTTATTATTTTACAATAGTCTATCTCTATTGTTTTTTAATGGAAAAACAAAAATAAGTTTCTCTCATAATTATGAAAACCAAAACAAAAAAAACACCCCGAAGGATGCTTTAGTTACTGTGAAGCGCACAAATCTTACAAAGCGCTTACGCTTTTCTATATTACTCTACCGGTACGACTGAGCCGCCCCATTCTTCAAGCATGAAATCTTTGATCTCCTGTGAAGTCAACGCTTCAACGAGTGCCTGGATGTTTTCATTTTCTTCATCGCCAGAACGGACAGCGATAATATTTACATACGGCGAATCTGGACTTTCAAGTGCGATCGAATCTTCCAGCGGGTTGATGCCGGCATCGATTGCATAATTAGAGTTGATCAGAACCGCATCCCCTTCACCCGATTGGAACATTTGGACAAGCAAGGCTGCTTCATACCCAGGGTCAAGTTCAAGGTTTTTCGGATTTTCTACAATGTCGCTGATTTCAGCTTCTGTTTTCTCAACACCTTCAGCAAGTGTGATCAATCCTTCAGCTTCCAATAGGGAAAGAACGCGTCCGTGGTCGGCAACCGAGTTGCTCATGAGAATCGTTGCGCCATCCGGCAAATCACTTAATGATGCATAATCCTGTGAGTAAACACCGATTGGCTCGATATGGATGCCTCCCGCATTGGCAAATTCATAGCCGTGATCAGCAATTTGCGACTCCAGGTAAGGAATGTGCTGGAAATAGTTCGCGTCGATCTCACCGGATTCCAGATCTTCGTTTGGCAGGACATAATCCTGATAGGTTTCAATCACAAGGTCAATGCCCTGTTCCTCAAGCATTGGCTGGACCTGCTCAAGAATTTCCGCGTGCGGCACATTGGATGCTCCGACTTTCAATTCAGATGACTCTTCTCCAGATCCACCATCGTCGCTTCCGCATCCCGCCAAAGCCAATACCGTCAATAAAGTTCCTGCTGCAAATTTTTTCATGTTTAATTCTCTCCCTTTTCTCTTTTTATGTTAACGGTTGATCCGTTATCAGCGTTTATCTGCTTTGCCTGTCAAATAGTCACCGGCAAATTGCACCGCAAATACTATGACAAGAATTAATATGGTTGACATGATCGTGACGTCCTGTCTGCCGCGCTGGAATCCATCAAGATAAGCCAGCGTCCCAAGTCCTCCCGCTCCAATGATGCCCGCCATCGCCGTGTAGCCGACGAGCGCAATCGCGGCAACTGTAATACCCGAAATCAGCGCCGGCTTCGATTCCGGCAGGAGCACTTTCCAAATGATCGTCCATGTCGTCGCCCCCATCGAACGGGCCGCTTCAATAACACCTTTATCGATTTCCTTCAAAGCAATCAGCACCATCCGGGCGTAAAATGGGGCTGATCCAATAATCAGCGCCGGAAGTGCTGCATTCGGCCCCCGAATTGAACCGAGCAGCAATAACGTGAAAGGAATCAATAGGATGATCAGGATGATGAACGGGATCGAGCGGAAAATGTTAACAAATGCCCCCGTCAGCCAGTTGACGATTTTATTGGCCCATAATTGGGTCGGCGCTGTCAGGAATAAAAGAATTCCCAACATCAGGCCGAATATAAAAGTGAATAATGTCGACATTGCTGTCATGTATAATGTTTCGATTGTTGCTTCCCACATCTTGTCCCAGTCAACATTCGGAAATAATGACTCAATCATTTGCCATCACCTCCGTTTGCACATTCTCTTGTTCAAGGAAATGAATTGCATCCTCAATTTCCTGTTCTGAGCCCTTTAACTGCAGGATCAATGTGCCATAAGCACCGCGCTGTGTATGGGATATATCCCCCTGCACAATATTGACCTCCACCGGGTATTTGCGGATCAGTTTCGTCAAGATCGGCTGTTCCGTCTGTTCTCCCACAAACAGCAATTTCACCAGCTGTCCGGTCGGGTATAATTCGCGGAGGTGCTTGATCGTTGCAGCGGAATCTTCGGTTTCGGTCACCTGTGCCACAAATCGTTTCGTAATTGCCTCTTTGGGTGCCTTGAAGATTGTCAGCACATCTCCCAGTTCAACCACTCTTCCACCTTCCATCACTGCAACCCGGTGGCAAATTTTACGGATCACGTGCATTTCATGTGTTATCAGGACAATCGTCAAACCGAGGCGCTTGTTGATGTCGACGAGCAGATCAAGGATCGAATCCGTTGTTTGGGGATCGAGTGCCGAAGTGGCCTCATCGCAAAGCAGAACTTCGGGATCGTTTGCAAGCGCCCGGGCAATTCCGACACGCTGCTTCTGTCCGCCGGAAAGCTGCGAAGGATATGCGCCCTCCCGGCCGTCCAGACCGACCAATTCGACCAATTCCTTAACTCGTGCCTCTCTTTTCGCTTTCGGTACACCGGCAATTTCAAGAGGAAACTCAATGTTCTCCTTGACCGTGCGCGACCAGAGAAGATTGAAATGCTGGAAAATCATGCTGACTTTCTGGCGGGCTTTTCGTAAGTCTGCCCCTTTGATGGCCGTTATCTTCTGGCCGTTGATATCGACTGTGCCGGAAGTCGGTTTTTCCAGGCCATTCAGCAAGCGGATCAATGTACTTTTCCCTGCACCGCTGTAACCGATGATGCCGAAAATTTCCCCATCATCTATCGACAGGTTCACATCAGCCACTGCCGTCAAGCTGGCCTTTCCTGTATCGAATATCTTCGTCAATTCCTTTAACTCAATCATTGAAACACACTCCCACTTCAAAATAAAAAACCCTTCTACTCAAAAACGAGCAGAAGGGCATGCGTAAAAACATATACGTTAACCGTTCTCTCATCTTCCAAAGCTTTCGCTTTGTGTGACTTGGCACCATTTCATTTTCATGACGGTTGCCGGGCTTCGCAGGGTACTTCCCTCCACCACTCTTTATAAGAGTTACGTTATTAAGTTTGCGATTCAGGTTCTTAATTTACCACGGCTTTATTTATCCGTCAACAATTTTTAATTTTTCATAAAGATAAGGCACGGATTGGAAGGCATAAACCTTTTCTTTCAGCTTGCCATTTTCGGTAATCAGCAGACAAGGAACACTTTCCACTTCATATAAGGCAGCGATTTCCTGTACATAATTCAAGTTTGCTTTGCCAATCGGCAATTCCGGTATCGCCGCAGTGACTACTTCGAGCATTTTCGAAGCCAGCTGGCATGTCCCGCACATCGGTGTATACAAATAATAAGCTGATACCCTATTGGTATTCTTCGCTTTGATCCATTCTTTATGATTCCATTCTTTCATAATTTCGTCATCCTTCGGTTAACAAGTTATTGACCCTTACATTGGCTGCCATGAGAACATCCGCAAGAATGCATAATGGCGTCGTTGCCACTTCCTTATAATTCCGATCAATATAAAAGTGCCGGGCTTCAGGAAACTCGCGCTTGACCAGCTTTCTGAGTTTTTCGCCGGATTTATCTGCATCCACCAGCACAATGATGTCCTGCCCTTCAAACGGCAGCAGCAATTCTTCGAGCCTTGTTGCACTCACTGTACCATTTGTGCAAAGAATCGTCACGGATTCTGCAATGAGTGGCGCAATCCTATTTTTATCTGAAATGCCTTCCACCACAATCACTTTGTCCATAAAACAACACCCCGCTGATAGTATAGGATTTAAAAAAGTGCATGCGCCTGTCCAGCTTATGTCCCGAAGAGCTGGGCCGCTGGAGTCTGGCTAATGAAAAAAGCGCCAAAAATGCAGGCGCTTTCCGGATCCTATTCGTTTGTCATTTCTTTATACTTGTCAGCATCCATCAATTCATTCATCTCATCTTCAGACGGTGCTTCGATAACTACCATCCAAGCTTTCTCATATGGAGATTCGTTGACGAATTCCGGGCTGTCTTCAAGTTCAGAATTGACTTCAACCACTTTTCCGCTGACTGGCGCATAAAGTTCCGATACGGTTTTAACAGATTCAACACTGCCGAATGGCTCATTCTTCTTCAGTTCGTCGCCAACCTGTGGCAGCTCGACGAAAACGATGTCCCCAAGTTCAGCCTGTGCAAAATGCGTAATGCCGATAGTTGCTTTGCCGTCTTCAACTTTGACCCATTCATGTTCTTTTGAATAACGAAGTTCTTGTGGTGTGCTCATCCAAACGCCTCCAAATATGTAATAGCTTCAACCTCAGTTTGACATAATATCGCTACAATTACAAGATTGCACATTTCCTAAGACCAGGTATTTTGATAATTCTCTTCCTTGAATCCAAGTGTCGCTTTTTTTCCATCCCAGGCCAGTGGGCGTTTGATCAGCATGCCGTTTGATGCCAGCAATTCCAGCTTTTCATCATCGGACATTCCGCCAAGCTTGTCTTTTAATTGCAGCTCACGATATTGCTGTCCGCTGGTGTTGAAAAACTTCTTCAGATCCATTCCGCTGGCAGCAACAATTTCCTTCAATTCACTTTTCGACGGAGGATTCTCGACTATATGTATTTCCTTGAAATCCACCTCATTGGCGGCAAGCCATTTTTTCGCCTTCTGGCAAGTACTGCATTTCGGGTACCAATAAAATTCCAACATGTAATAGCCTCCTTCTTGTCTTTATTTTAGCAAAGCTTCAGAATCCGGTCGAAGAAAAAGCGCCGCCAATATTGGCGGCGCTTCAAGAGACTCATTAAACGATATATTTTTCTGCATCGATCAATTTGACAGCGGCTTCACGTTTTTTCGCGATGACGTTGTACGGAGTTGAACGAGTCAGTTTGCGCAATGCTGAAAGCATCATGCGCTGGTTGTCGCCTTCGATTGCTGCGATCAACGTTTCTTTCGCATCCTTTTCGATCTTATCGAATGCTTCCTGGCAATAGATTTGCGTGTAAAGAAGTTTTTGTTTCGCTTTTTCTTCACCTGAAGCGGCAATCGCTTTTTCTGTGCGGAGAACTGCAGATTCCATGGCAAATACGTTGCTGACGATATCTGCGATGTTCACAAGCACTTCCTGCTCCTGCTCCAATTTTGTTCCGTAAGTTTGAGCAGCTAAACCGGTAGCCAAGAGTGCAATTTTCTTCGCATTATTAACAAGGTATTTTTCCTGAGCCAATGCTTCAGTGCCAACCTCTTCCGGCATCATCATCAATAATTCTTCCTGAAGTTTCATGGCATGCTGCAATAGCGGCAATTCGCCTTTCATTGCTTTACGCAATAGAGTACCCGGAACAAGCAAACGGTTAATTTCGTTTGTTCCTTCGAAAATACGGTTAATGCGTGAGTCACGGTAGATGCGCTCGATTTCGTATTCCTGCATGAAGCCGTAGCCGCCGTGCAATTGAACGCCTTCGTCAACAATATAATCCAATGTTTCCGTTCCGAAGAATTTATTCATTGAACATTCCACTGCAAATTCAGCGATTGAATCAGCAACAAGTTTGCCGTTCGCCTGCTCTTCGTCAGTGAATCCGCTCATGCGGTCTTCGAACAAACCGACTGTACGGTATACCGAACTTTCCAAAGCATATAAATGTGATGCCATCGTCGAAAGTTTTTCACGCGTCAAGTTGAAAGATGAAATCGGCGTTTTGAATTGCTGGCGCTGGTTTGTGTACGGAATCGTGATTTCCATTGCGCGTTTCGAAGCTCCGATTGTGCCGACTCCCAATTTGTAGCGGCCGATGTTCAGAATGTTGAAGGCGATGATGTGTCCGCGCCCTGCTTCACCCAACAGGTTTTCAACCGGCACTTCTGCATCTTCAAGGATCAACGTACGTGTTGAAGATGATTTAATCCCCATTTTCTTCTCTTCCGGTCCTACAGAAACTCCCGAGAATTCGCGTTCTACGATAAAGGCAGAGAATTGTTCTCCGTCAATTTTTGCGTAGACGATAAATACGTCGGCAAATCCAGCGTTTGTAATCCATTGCTTTTCGCCGTTCAAGACATAATGTGTGCCTGCCGCGTTCAACTTGGCGGTCGTTTTCGCTCCCAATGCATCAGATCCTGAACTTGGCTCAGTCAATGCGTAAGCGGCAATCATTTCACCAGTCGCTAAGCGTGGCAAGTAGCTTTGTTTTTGTGCTTCGTTACCGAAAAGTACGATCGGCAATGAGCCGATTCCGACGTGTGCTCCGTGAGTGATTGAGAAACCGCCGGCTTTCGACATTTTTTCAGCAATCAAGGCTGAAGCGATCTTGTCCAGACCCAAACCGCCGTATTGCTCAGGAACATCAGCGCCAAGAAGGCCAAGTTCGCCCGCTTTTTTCAATAGGCGTACGGAATGTTCAAACTCGTGATTTTCCAGGTTCTCAACAACCGGCATTACATCTGTGTTCACATAATCCTCAGTTGATTTGGCGATCATTTTTTGCTCTTCTGTGAAATCTTCCGGTGTAAATACGCGTGACAGGTCAGCGTCTTCAATAAGGAAGCTACCGCCTTTGATCAATGTTTTTGATTCTGACATTTTATATTCCTCCTATTTTGTAAAGCTTGTTGTTTTTTCGAATTAATAAAACCTACAGCATTTCAAAGACGCCTGCTGCGCCCATTCCCCCGCCGATGCACATTGTGACTACGCCGAATTGCTTGCCCTGGCGTTTCAGTTCACTCAGCATGCGGATGGTCAGGACCGAGCCGGTAGCACCCAGTGGGTGCCCAAGCGCGATTGCGCCGCCGTTCAAGTTTACTTTATTGATATCGAGATTCAGTTTTCTGATAACCGCCAAAGATTGGGAAGCGAAAGCTTCGTTGAGTTCCCAGACATCAATGTCGTCAATTGTCAGACCGGCAAGTTTTAAAGCTCTCGGAATCGCTACGATTGGACCAATTCCCATCACTTCCGGTGGAACGCCGCCTGTTGCGAATGAACGGAATTTTGCAATCGGCTTAAGTCCAAGTGCTTCCGCTTTTTCACGGTCCATCACCAATACTGCGCCTGCACCATCGGAAGTTTGAGAAGAGTTGCCCGCTGTTACAGAACCGCGTGCCGAGAAAGCGGCGCGCAATTTGTCCAATGCCTGGATGGTCGTACCATGGCGGACGCCTTCATCCATTTCGAACATGAAGGATTTTTCCTGGTATTTATTGTTGTCATCCACATAACGCTTTGTCACTTCGACTGGCACGATTTCTTCTTTGAAATGACCTTTTTCAATTGCCGCTGCCGCATTTTCATGGGAACGGACTGCGAATGCGTCCTGGTCTGCACGGCTTACGCCGTATTGAGTAGCCACTTGTTCAGCTGTGTGGCCCATGCTCATATAGTATTGAGGAGCTGTTTCCGCCAACTTTGCGTTCGGACGGATAACGTTGCCCATCATCGGCACCATGCTCATCGATTCAACTCCACCGGCGATGATCGCTTCCGCATGGCCAACCATGATGCGTTCTGCTGCATAGGCGATCGATTGAAGGCCTGAAGAGCAGAAGCGGTTGACAGTAACTGCCGGCGTTGTATCCGGCAGTCCGGCCAAAGCCCCGATATTCCGGGCGATATTCATGCCCTGTTCAGCTTCGGGCATTGCACAGCCCATAATCAAATCATCGATCGGGCCGTCGTATCCGCCTGCCCGTTTCAATGTTTCCTTTACAACCAATGCGCCGAAATCATCCGGCCGCACTGATGCAAGAGAACCTTTTTTCGCTTTTCCGACCGGTGTTCTGGCACTGGCCACGATTACTGCTTCGCGCATATTTTTTCCTCCTTTAATATCTTTGGATCAATTGCGTAACGGTTTCCCTTTGACAAGCATATGCTGCATGCGCTGCTGGGTTTTCGGCTGAGCCACTAAGCTCAGGAAGGCCTGGCGTTCAAGATCAAGCAAATATTGCTCATCCACTTTTGTGCCGTATGGAACCTTGCCGCCTGACAGGACAAACGCCAATTTTTGAGCGATTTTCAGATCGTATTCGCTGATATAGCCCGACAGGAACATTCCCTCAGCTCCAAGCAATAGGGTCGCGTATCCCGGTTCGCCCGTTACAGGCACTTTTTCCCGTTTTGGCGCTTTGTAGCCATTTTCGTATAAGGATAAGGCCGCATGTTTCGCATCATAGATCAGATGGTCGCTGTTGACACTGATGCCATCCACAAAGTTCAGGAAGTTATTGTCACGCGCTTCTTCAGCAGAAGTGGACACTTTTGCCATAGCGATCGATTCGAACACTTTGCTCGCTACATTCTGCAAATCGAAATCGATGCCATTCGGCAAGCCTTTCAAATGTTTCATATAAAGTTCTTTGTTTCCGCCGCCGCCAGGAATCAGCCCGACACCCGCTTCGACAAGTCCCATATAAGTTTCCATTGACGCCTGGATATGCGCTGCCGGAAGCGCTACTTCAGCACCGCCGCCAAGAGCCATTCCAAACGGAGCAGCTACTACAGGCTTCGAGCTGTATTTGATTTTCATCATGGCGTTCTGGAACGTTTTGATGGTGAAATCCAGTTCAAAAATATTATCATCCTGCGCTTCCATCAGGATCATGCCAAGGTTGGCACCCACACAGAAGTTCTTGCCCTGGTTTCCGATGACAAGACCTTTGTAATTTTTCTCGACTTCATCAACCGCGAAATTGATCATTTGCATGATATCAAGACCGATTGCATTTGACTGTGAATGGAACTCAAGAAGTGCAATGCCATCTCCAAGGTCGATCAGGCTTGCACCTGAATTTGATTTGATGACGCCGTGTTTTTTCTTATAGCGTTTCAGGTCAATCACTTTTTCGTTTAACGGAACAGCCTGGTATTCTGTACCATTGAAGAAATGGAGGTCGCCGTCCACTTCTTTGTAGAAAGTCTCATTGCCGCTGTCCACCAAGTTTTGAGCGAATGCAGGAATGTCATGCCCTTCTTCTGTCATTTTTGCAATTGATTTTTTGACGCCGATGGCATCCCAAATTTCGAACGGCCCCTGGTTCCAGCCGAAGCCCCATTTCATGGCATTGTCGATGGATACGATATCGTCGGCAATTTCACCATTCAACTCGGCAGAATAGCGAAGGACTGGCGCAAGGATGTTCCATAATAATTCTCCTGTACGGTCATCAGCATAGACCAGTGTTTTCATCTTCGCCGCAAAGCCTTTTTGCGCTTTGGCCATTTCCTGTGAAGGCGTTTTCAACTTGCCGGCAGGACGGTATTCCATTGTTTCAGGATCGAGTTCAAGAATTTCCTTGTCTTTTTTCAGGAAGAAACCTTGACTGGATTTTGCTCCAAGCCAACCGTTTTCAACCATTTTTTTCATGAATGCAGGAGCTTCAAAAACTTTTTGTTCTTCTCCTTCAGTCTTATCGTAAACATTTTTCGCCACGTGCATGAATGTATCAAGACCTACAACATCAAGTGTACGGAAAGTTGCGGATTTCGGACGGCCGATCATCGGGCCGGTAACGGAATCCACTTCACCTATCGAATAGCCACGGTTCTGCATTTCACGCAAAGTAACCAATAAGCCGTAAGTTCCGATGCGGTTTGCAATAAAGTTTGGCGTATCCTTGGCGATGACCACTCCTTTGCCAAGAACATCTTCCCCGAAAGCCGTCATGAACTCGACAACTTCTGGTGCAGTCGTTGCTGCAGGAATTACTTCCAAAAGCTTCAGATAGCGCGGCGGGTTAAAGAAATGCGTTCCAAGGAAATGTTTGCTGAAATCTTCTGAACGCCCTTCAGCCATCGCATCAATGCTGATTCCTGAGGTGTTTGAAGAAATGATTGAGCCAGGTTTTCTGACTGCATCAATTTTTTCATATAAGGATTTTTTCACGTCGAGGTTTTCCACGATTACTTCGACAATCCAATCGACGTCTGCAAGTTTCTCCAGATCATCTTCAAGGTTACCCGGTGTGATAAGGTCCAAATTCTTTTTGGCTGTCAGAGGAGCCGGTTTCTGTTTCAATAATTTTTGGATTGAAGTTGTTGCAATACGGCTGCGAACTGCACGATCTTCGAGCGTCAGGCCTTTCGCCTTTTCCGCTTCTGTCACTTCACGCGGAACGATATCCAGTAACAGGACTGGAATTCCTATGTTTGCAAGATGCGCCGCAATCCCTGAACCCATAACTCCGGATCCGATTACCGCTGCTTTTCTTATTTGGTATGCCACTAGCAAACCCTCCTCATATTTTTTGAATGAATACTCATTCATTTTTAGGCTAAAAAAAATAGAACGTTCTCTATATCCTTAAGTGTAAGTTATTTTCCTTTTTTTCGCAATATTTAATTCTTATTTTTTCGGCTGCCAGGATTCTTTTCTTTTCGAAATAGCATTTGAAAGGTACACTGTAAAAGTTGAACTAATATAGTAGAAACAACAGGAGGGTAATTTATGAAACCGATTAAAACTAACGAAGAGTTCCAAACAGCAATCTCCGGCGATCAGCCGATCATCGTGAAATTCCAGGCGGGATGGTGTCCGGATTGCACACGTATGGATATGTTCATCGATCCGATCGTTGCAGAATACAACCAATACCAGTGGTTCGACTTGAATCGCGATGAACTGCCTGAAATCGCTGATAAATATGACGTCATGGGCATACCAAGCCTGTTAATTTTCAAGCAGGGCGAAAAAACGGCACATCTTCATAGTGCGAACGCGAAATCACCGGAAGATATCACCGACTTTTTATCAAACCAATCGGAATAGGCTCATGCCTATTCTTTTTTTAATGTATAATTAAATCACCAAATTTAGTGAGGTGTCCTCTTCGATTTACAGCCATTCAGGTGGAATTGGAAGTGCACCAGAATTTCCGCGCCGCACCGAAAGAATTATTGGATGAAAAGAATGAGATTCTTTCAACAGAGTAAGTCAGTTTCAAGATGGAGGCGAATGCTTTGAAAATCATACTGCCGTTCGAAGGAATGTCCCAATATGATGAAAACATTAACAGTAAGAAACGCGGCTCAGCCTGCGGCCCCGTCACTGCAGCCTCCATTTTCAAGTTTTATGAAAACGAAAGTTTTGAAATCAATGAAGTCTACAGGTTGTTGGGCACAACGCCAATCGGCCTTTTTACATGGCGTTTGCTGCGGAACTTCCGGAAGGTAGCGGGCAGCCGCTATCTTATTGAAAAAACGCGTTCGATTTCCGAAGTGAAGCAGGAGTTATTGGCCGGGCGGCCGCTGGCAATGAAATTCGACCGCTATTTCACATTCCACTGGTTTGCAAAGCCACTGTTTAATTATCACTGGGTTCCGCTCATCGGCTTCGAAGATAAAGGTGACGACGTGATCCTCTATTTTCACGATAACGGAAAAAGAAACCGCCCGAGTAAAATCCGGACAGTTTCTTATCATGATCAGCGTTCTGTATTGAGTTTTGTGAAAATCATTCCACGAACACCGGAATGATTTTTTTATAAACTTTTTTCCAATTGCCGCGCCAGTAAATTTAATTGCTGGTCTTCGCAATGGCGGATATGGTCAGCGGTGTACCGTTGTACTGCAATGTCACTCAAAGGGATATCAAGTGCAATATCACATTTAATCACAGCCAGTCTCTTGGATAGAAGAAGCATCTCTTTGTTTTCTTCTATCTTTTTCTTTTGCGCCGGTTTTAATTCATCGATTGCCGACAGCACTCCGTCCGTAGAGCCGTATTTCTGGATCAGCTGCAAAGCCGTCTTCGGCCCAATTCCTTTGACGCCGGGATAACCGTCACTGGCATCTCCCATGAATGCCTTGACGTCTGCGAACTGGTCCGGTTCAATACCATACTCTTCCTTAAAGCGTTCGTCCGTATAAACATCATAAATATGGAAGCCTTTTTTCATGAAAGCGATCTTGACGGAAGGCTTGAGTAGTTGCAGCATATCCTTATCGCCGGTAATGATTGTAAAATCCACTTCGTCTCCCCATTGCTTCGTAAATGAGCCGATAAAATCATCCGCTTCGATTCCGACTTCCCCGAAATTTTGCCAACCCAATTGTTCAGAAATGTTTTTCGCCTGATCAAATTGATGCAGCATGTCTTCAGGAGGAGCCGGACGATTCGCTTTATAGCCATCGAACAAATCGGTTCGGAACGTATGCGAACCCATATCCCAGCACACTGCCATATGGGTCGGTTTCATCATTGTTTTGGCAGCGAGCACATGTCGCGTAAACCCTTGCACTCCGTTCGTGGCAAGCCCTTCAGTTGTTCTGAAATACTGGCCAAACGCCGATGTAGCAAAGAATGAACGGAACAATAAGGCCATCCCGTCAACCAATAAAACATGCGGTTTTTCCATAAAAAATTTTCCCCCATTCATTTATTCCCATAATCCATTATACGCGTTTCATAAGAAAAAAACCGCCGAATGGCGGTTTTATCGTTTTCGTTTTATTGCTTTGTATTCCAGGTTCATTGCCTTGTAGAACGCCCCCATCATCAGGAGCATGATGATTGAAAACGGGAATGCCGCTATGATCAATACGGTTTGCAGAGTATCCAATCCACCTGTTGACAACAGGATTACAGCAATTGAAGACTGGGCGACTCCCCAAGTCAGTTTGACTGCAGTCTGTGGATGCAGGGAACCGTTCGTTGTCTGCATACCGAGAACGAATGTCGCTGAATCCGCAGAAGTAATGAAGAATGTTGTAATCAATAATACAGCCACGACCGACATCAAAATGCCGAGCGGCAATTGTGAGAATGTGGCAAACAGCGTTTCTTCAGTCATCAGCCCTGTCATATCAAAGCCGCTGTTCTGAACATTGATCGCAGTCGTACCGAAAGCCGCAAACCAAAGAAAGCTTATTATTGTCGGCAGCATCAGAACACCAAATAAGAATTGGCGGATTGTCCGGCCTTTGGAAATTCGTGCGATGAATATACCGACGAAAGGAGCCCACGATATCCACCATGCCCAATAGAATATGGTCCAGCCATCGATCCAGGCACGATTTTCACCATCGATCGGCGCAGCACGGAAACTCATCCTGACAAGGTTCTGGAAATACGTTCCTAACGTGTCCGTGAACATATTCAATATGAGCAACGTTGGCCCGAGAATGATGACCAATAACAGCAAGATTACGGCAAGAGCCATATTGGTATTAGATAAATATTTAATCCCTTTGCTCAATCCTGTCCAAGCTGAAAACATGAACAGGACTGTCACTACAGCAATTATGACGAGTTGTGTCACAAAACTGCCCGCGGTAATGCCTTCGAACATATAAGCGAGACCACCATTGATTTGAATTGCGCCAAACCCAAGTGTGGTCGCTACACCGACGACTGTCGCGAAAACAGCGATAACATCTACAACCGTTCCCCAAGCCCCTGTCATTCGGTCTCCGAAAAGAGGTTTCAAGGTTGCTGAAATCAGCCCAGGCTCTCCTTTACGGAATTGTGCATAAGCCAATGCCATTGCGACGATTGCGTATATGGCCCAGGCATGAATACCCCAATGGAAAAAACTGAAGCGCATGGACTCACGGAATGCTTCCGCTGTTCCTGGTTCTGCTGTTGCCGGGTCAATCGCATAATGCGACAGCGGTTCAGCAGCCCCCCAGAAGACGAGCCCAATTCCCATACCCGCAGAAAATAGCATAGCGATCCACGTAGCAAAAGAAAATTCCGGTTTATCAGTGTCTTTGCCCAATCTTACCTGTCCCATCGGACTGATGAGGAAAAACAAACAGAATAATACCATGCCAGATACGATCAATAGATAATACCAGCCAAACGAGTTAGTTAGAAATAATCTCATTCTGTCTGTTATTGTCGAAAAGCTATCCGGAGCCAGCGCACCGTAGCCTACAGCCAGGGCAACAAGCGCGAGCGATATCCAGAAAACATTTGTTACCTTATTCATACAAAGTCCCCCTTTCTCATTTTCTATTCACATGATTTCATATTGACAGCAAAATCAAATTGCATAGAGTTACGGATCCAATCAACAATATTCAAGACTACGGAAAATAGATGTTGAAGTCAAGTCTGCTCTCTAATCTCTTCAAAATTATGTATGCGAAAAGTCCACTTTATATAATACCCTCTTCATCTTTAATAAAACCATATGACATGCAAATCACTTTTCCAAGAGTTGTTTCACCTGTTTTAATGACCTCATACGTTTCTAAGCCTTTAAAATGTCTGTTTGCAATGACTTATATGCAATAAGCTAAAGAGAAATAAGAAAACACATCAATATCATTTTCCGATACCAACGTGTTTTCTGGAAATGACATAGGCTCTTTAGTTCCGAAGCACCTTATACCAAATTTCCACTTGCTGGCTGGTTTCAATGGTCCGCACTTTTTCCAACCCAATTTCAACATTTTCTAAATGGTCGAAAAATCGCAGCCCTTTGCCGAGAAGAATCGGAGCAATACCAATTTGGAGTTCGTCCACCAGGCCCGCTTTCAGCACCTGCTGGCCAGTACTCGCACCGAGCACCACCACATCTTTATCACCGGCCGCCGCTGTTGCCTGCCGGATCGCGTTTTCAACGCCATCCCTTACAAATGTGATCGTCAGCTTGTCATTCTCCTTAGGGTGTCTGGCCGGAGGCTGATGAGTCACAATAAACAAAGGTACCTGAAACTCATAATTGTCCGCATAGGCGTCCGTATCTGCGGCCATTTGAAAACTGTTGCGCCCCATCACAACAGCTCCCGTATTGGCCATCGCAGCATTAATTTCTTCGTTCGGCTCAAAACTGGCATAGAGCTTATCCAATCTGCCTTGCCGGTCATTGATGAAGCCATCAACCGACATGATCATGCCCCAAATGACTTTTGCCATTTCGTTCCCTCCTGTTTAAACGAATTTGCTTTGATTAATTAATTCCCTTTTTAATCAACGAAAAAACGCCAAAACCCGATCAAAGGTTTTGGCGTTTTATGTAGCTCCATAAGATCTATGGAGACGGCGGGAGTCGAACCCGCGTCCAGAAACTCCGCTACTTGAGCATCTACGCGTGTAGCTTACTTATTAAGGTTTCATGCACCGATCTGCCAATAAGCGGGCGTCCCGGGCACTAACTTGAGAATCTCTTACAGACAGTTCAAGTGGCGCTGTCTATCGTATCCCACTAAAGTTGAGCTCTACATAGCCACATGGGCGATGGATACATAGAGCAGATCCGAGCTTACGCTGCGAATGCTAGGTTTTGGTTTGTTTTGCCAGTTGTTATAGATACGTTGATGACGGAGACGATCCTCCGACGCGCAACCCAAGCCCAGATCATCCCTGTCGAATCCGTAACGTCCCCTCATTATAAGAAGACACGGGAAGAGTATGACTCTAACGTGCTTGTGTTATAAACCAATTATAAGACAAAGATGGTCAGACTTCAAGCTTAACGGCTGCGTTCTTTCATCGCACGGTCAATTTCCCGTTTGGCGTCTTTTCTCTTCAGGTCTTCCCGCTTGTCATAGGTCTTCTTCCCTTTACCGACACCGATCAGTACTTTGGCGAAACCGTCCTTCAAATACATCTTCAACGGAACAATGGTTACCCCTTGTTCTTTTGTATAGGCTTCCAATTCCCTGATCTGTTTTTTATGCAGCAGCAATTTGCGTGACCGTGTGGGATCGTGATTAAAGATATTCCCCTGTTCATATGGGCTGATGTGCATATTGGAAATCCACGCTTCTCCGTTACGGATGCGGACAAACGAATCCTTCAATTGCACTTTACCATTCCGGGCAGATTTAATCTCTGTTCCCTGAAGCACAATGCCTGCTTCCATCGTTTCTTCAATAAAATAATCAAAACCGGCTTTTTTGTTCTGGGCAATCGCTTTGCCTGATCCTTTTGCCATCTATTCCACCTCATATTATTTGAAGGGAGCGGCCCGAGAGCCGCTCCCTGCTCATTACTTTTTGCGCTTCTGTTTTTTAGCTGCGCCTTCATAGAATTTTTTCTTTGGATTTTTCCCTTTGTGGGTCGGTCCGCCGCTGTCCTTCTTGCCGTCGCGCCCCACTTTGCCGCCTTCTTTTTTCGAAGCGCGGATGACTTTTGGTGCGTCTTTACGGGTACGGCGTACAGTTTGCGTCATGCCGACAATTTCAAAATCAATAGCCGAGTCTTCGGGTTTGACTCCGATAACTTTGATTTCCACTTCGTCGCCAATGCGGAACTGGCGCTTGCTGCGTTCGCCGATCATCATCATCTGGCGATCATCGAAACGGTAGAAATCATCGGTCATATTCGAAACATGCACAAGTCCTTCAATCGTATTCGGCAATTCAACGAACAAACCGAAATTGGTGACAGAAGAGATAATGCCTGTAAATTCCACACCGATCTTATCAGCCATGAATTGCGTTTTCTTCAATGCATCTGTATCACGTTCAGCCTCTACTGCGCGTCTCTCGCGTTCAGATGTGTGGGTTGCAATATCATCCATATTGGCATCCCAGTGCCTCAATGTCGCTTCTGATAGATCTTTTTGAATCAGATACGTGCGGATCAACCGGTGGATGATCAAGTCTGGATAGCGGCGAATCGGTGATGTGAAGTGTGTATAGAATTCTGTCGACAGGCCGAAATGCCCCAGGCTTTCAGAAGAATATTTCGCCTGCTGCATAGAACGCAGCATCATTGTCGAAACAACCGGCTCTTCCGGTTTCCCAGCGACCGATTCCACGATTTCCTGCAAAGCCCTCGGGTGAACCTGGCTGCCGGTCCCTTTCACCACGATACCAAAATTCGTGACGAATTCAAAGAATCGCTGCAGCTTTTCCGGTTTCGGATCTTCATGTATGCGATAGAGCGAAGGCACTTCCATGCGATGGAAATGTTCTGCTATAGTCTCATTGGCCGCCAGCATGAATTCCTCAATCAGGCGCTCGGAAACGGTACGTTCCCGGACAACGACATCAGTCGGGGTGCCTTCTTCATCCACCAAAACTTTCGATTCCTTGAAATCAAAATCGATTGCGCCGCGGCGCATGCGTTTATTGCGCAGAATATCTGCAAGGTCCTTCATCAATTCGAACATCGGCACAAGTTCACTGTATTGCTCTTTCAATTCCTGATTGTCCTGTTCCAGAATTTCGTAGACGTCTGTATAAGTCATTCGGGCAGAAGTCCGGATCACGCTCTGGAAAATCTCATGCGAGATGACTTCCCCCTGGTCGTTGAAAATCATTTCACAGGATAGCGTCAAACGATCTACCTGCGGGTTCAATGAACAAATCCCATTCGACAAGCGATGTGGAATCATCGGAATAACGCGGTCCGTCAAGTAAACGCTTGTCGCACGGTCGTACGCTTCCCGGTCCATTTCCGATCCTACCGTAACGTAGTGGCTTACATCCGCAATATGGACTCCGAGTTTATACGTGCCGTCTTCCAGTTTTGCCACCTGGACAGCGTCATCCAGATCTTTTGCGTCTGCGCCATCAATGGTAACGATGGATTCATTGCGGAGGTCTCTTCTATTATCCAAATCCTGTGGTTCAATTTCCTCAGGAACCGCATTTGCTTCATCAAGCACTGTCTGCGGAAATTCGATTTCGATGCCATATTTATGGATGATGGACAGAATATCCACACCCGGATCGTTTTTATGCCCAAGAATTTGTTTGACCATCCCCGTCGCCGACTTGCGTCCTTCCGGCCATCCGGTAATTTCCACTACCACTTTATGGCCGTCAATCGCACCGAGTGTATCATCTTTGGCAATGAAAATATCCATATTCATTTTTTTGTCATCGGAAACGACAAATCCAAATCCGCGATTGTCCTGGAAAGTTCCGACAACCTGCGTTGTGCCGCGTTCCAAAATGCGGATGATGGCGCCTTCATGACGGTCTCCGCCTGAGGATTCTGCAATCCTCACCATTACTCTGTCTCCATTGATTGCCCCGTTGACTTCCGTCGGCGGGATGAAAATATCATCATGCCCCGGTTCGTCGTATGCGACAAAACCGAATCCGCGCGGATGGCCGATAAATTTGCCGCTCATCAGGTTCATTCTTTCAGGAACGCCGTAACGATTGGCACGCGAACGCACCAATAAACCTTTTTCTTCCAATTTAACTAAAGTCATTACCAATTCTTTGAATTCATCAGCATCTTCAAAACCGAATTGCTCTTCGATTTCCTGTACCGTTAAGGGTTTGTATGCCTCTTCACGCATAAAAGCCAGTAAGCGCTGATCCAACGATATCTCATTATTTCCCATGTCAATTCCTCCTTCTGGCGTTCTCACACGCTCCAATCGAGCGATTCGAGAAATTCCAATACATCTTCATGCAATTGTTCTTTTTCTTTATCAAGGGTGATTACGTGCCCGGATTTTTCGTACCACTTAATCCTTTTATCAAACGATTCCACTCTATCATATATGATATTTGCAGAATCCGTATCGATGACCTTATCCAGAGAACCCTGCACGACGAATGTCGGTGCATAAACATGATCCGCATGATCCCGAACACCCTGCACCAATTCACGCAGGTCTGAAAGGGAAGGCATGCCATGTTCCCGAAGGCCCTTTATTTCTTCTTCTATAACATCGTCTTCTTTTCCTTCAAGCTTTTTATAATTACGGGCATAATTGATAACGCCTTCAAACAACAGGTCCGTCGATTTCATGATCATCGGCGCGCACATTGTCACAACGCCCTTCACAGGAAATGTATACCCTGCTTTTAAAGATAATACGCCGCCAAGCGACAATCCGCCGACTGCAATTTCCGTATATCCTTCGTCTTTCAGCTTCTGATAAGCCTGTTCAACATCCCGCCACCAGCCTTCAGGTCCGCTTTCGACCAGCTTTTCAGGCTCAACGCCGTGGCCTTCCAAATGGGGAGCGAGTGACGTATAGCCCTTCTTCTCCAAAAAGCGGCCGAGCATCCGCACATCCGCGGAGTTGCCGGTAAAGCCGTGCAGCAACAGAACCGCACGCGGCCCAGCCTTGAAGAAAAATGGTTTTGGCCGTGAAACCCTCATACAAATCCCTCCAGAAATTTTATACACTTTAATTTGAAATTAAAAATCAAAAATTACACATCGCTTCGGCGATATATATGATGTCTCGGTATGGAGCATAACAGCGCATCCGCCTGCAGGAGCACGGGGTTTGGCAAGCAAGCTGTTATGCGGAATATCGGTTCTCAAGAATTTCTAAATTACCACTATAAAAGAAAACGCCCAACCAGTTTATTGGTCAGGCGATTGGATCATCCACTTTATACTTTCGTTACGGCGATAGCCAAAATAAAGAATAAGGCAGCAAGTACAATCGTTACACGGTGAAGGACTAGATCAAGTCCGCGTGCTTTTTGCTTGCCGAAAAGTTGCTCAGCTCCACCGGAGATGGCTCCCGAAAGACCTGCACTTTTACCTGATTGTAACAATACGACAACGATTAATGAAAGCGATACGATGACGAGTAATGTCATTAACAACATATGCATAAATTCAACCTCCTGAATAAAACCTTCACAACAAGAATAAGTTTACCAAAAATTGCGACCTATGACAATAGCAATAGAAAAAAGAGGCAATGCCTCTTCCTTTCTATTTGTTCAAATTGTAAAAAGTTTTCACGCCAAGGTATTTTGCAGTGTCATGCAATTGGTCTTCGATGCGCAATAATTGATTGTATTTCGCAACACGGTCCGTCCGTGAAGGAGCACCTGTTTTGATTTGGCCGGCGTTAGTTGCCACTGCGATATCCGCAATCGTCACATCTTCCGATTCACCTGAACGGTGGCTGATGACCGCTGTATAGCCAGCGCGTTTCGCCATTTCAATCGCATCGAATGTTTCTGTGAGTGTTCCGATCTGGTTCACTTTGATCAGGATTGAATTGCCAATGCCCTGCTCGATTCCTTGAGCCAATTTCTTCGTGTTGGTAACGAATAGATCATCGCCAACCAATTGAACACGGTCGCCAATGCGTTGTGTCAGCAATTTGTGGCCGTCCCAGTCATTTTCGTCCAAGCCGTCTTCGATTGAAACGATCGGGTATTTATTGGCAAGCTCTTCGTACCAGTCCACCATTTCAGCGGACGTTTTGACTGTGTTGTCACCCGCCAAGTTATAAACACCTTTTTCTTTATCGTAAATTTCAGAAGCAGCAACATCCATTGCGAGCAGTACATCTTCTCCCGCTTTGAAGCCGGCTTTTTCAATAGCTATCATGATGGTTTCAAGCGCTTCTTCGTTTGATGCGAGGTTCGGCGCAAATCCGCCTTCGTCGCCGACCGAAGTGTTATAGCCTTTTTCTTTCAATACAGTTTTCAGGCTGTGGAAAATTTCTGTTCCCATGCGCAGTGCATGGCGGAAAGATTCCGCTCCAACCGGCATAACCATGAATTCCTGGATATCGACATTATTGTCGGCATGTTCGCCGCCGTTCAGGATATTCATCATTGGAACCGGCAATTGCTTGGCGTTGAATCCACCCAGGTATTGATAAAGTGGAAGGTCTAAATAATCCGCGGCAGCGTGGGCTACAGCCATTGAAACCCCAAGGATCGCGTTTGCGCCAAGGCGGCCTTTGTTTTCAGTTCCGTCCAATTCGATCAATGCCTGATCGATTGAAACCTGATCCAACACGGAGTAGTTTTCTTCAAGCTCTTCAGCGATTTCATTGATTACGTTTTCTACAGCTTTCAGAACACCCTTGCCCATATAACGGCCTTTGTCGCCGTCACGCAATTCCACTGCTTCGTGTTCGCCTGTTGATGCACCGGACGGCACGATTGCGCGGCCGAATGCGCCGCTGTCAGTGAAAACTTCTACCTCTACCGTCGGATTACCGCGTGAATCGAGTACTTCGCGTGCTAGAATTTGTGTAATGATTGGCAATAAAAACAGCTCCCTTTAGAATAATGGTTTTCCAGTCATTTCGACTGGTTGTTCGATGTTCAATAATTTCAGTAAAGTCGGTGCCAAATCCGCAAGAATACCATCCGGTCTAAGCTCCATACCCGATTTCGTTATGATGACAGGAACCTGGTTCGTCGTATGCGCAGTCATCGGCAAACCTTCTGTTGTCAGCACCTCGTCAGAATTTCCGTGATCGGCAGTTATGATTGCCGTGCCGCCCTTTGCATGCAACGCTTCGACAATTCTTCCCAAGCACTCATCAACCGTTTCAACTGCTTTTATAGTAGGTTTCAGCAATCCGCTGTGACCCACCATATCCGGATTTGCGAAATTGAGAATAATTGCGTCATGAGCTTCCGCCTCGATCTGTTCAATAAGTTTATCGGTGACTTCGTATGCGCTCATTTCCGGTTGAAGGTCATATGTCGCGACTTTCGGTGAATTGACAAGAATCCGTTCTTCCCCCGGAAAAACTTTTTCCCTGCCACCACTCATAAAGAACGTGACGTGAGGATATTTTTCGGTTTCCGCTATTCGTAATTGCGTCAGCCCGTTAGCCGAAATCACTTCCCCGACCGTATTTTCCAGGTTGAGGGTTTTGAAGGCGATCCGGGTCGGCAGAACGTCACTGTAAATAGTAAAAGAAACAAAAGTGAGATTGTAAGGATGATTCGCACTTAATGGGAAGCTCTGGAAACCGGTCGTCAATAGGGCAGATGTCAGCTGGATTGCCCGGTCCGGCCGGAAATTGAAGAAAATGAGGGAATCCTCCGACTTGATGGTCGCAACCGGCTGTCCATCCTCTTCGATATAAAATGGCACCACGAATTCATCCATCACACCTTGATCGTAGGACTCGACGACGCCTTCGCTTGCAGTCGATGCATGCAACCCAATTCCATCCACTAAGACGCGGTACGCGCTTTCCGCCCTGTCCCAGCGGTTATCCCGGTCCATTGCGTAATAGCGGCCGCTGATCGACGCAAATTTGCCGATGCCGATTTCCGCCATTTTCTCTTCCGTCTTTTCAATATAGTGCAATGCCGTCTGTGGCCCGACGTCCCGGCCATCCAAAAAGCCGTGGACGTACACTTGCTCAACTTCGTGCTGTTTTGCCAATTCCAATAACGCAAACAAATGTTCATAATGGCTGTGAACCCCGCCATCCGATAACAAGCCCATCAAATGGAGGGCCGAACCGTTGGCTTTCGCTTTGGCAATCGCTTCCAGAAAAGCGGGATTCTGAAAGAAGTCGCCGTCCCGAATCGATTTATTGATGCGGGTCAGGTTTTGATAGACAACCCGTCCGGCACCAATATTCAAATGCCCGACTTCCGAATTCCCCATCTGGCCTTCAGGCAGCCCTACGGCTTCGCCTGCCGCGGTCAGCAACTCATGGGGATAACTGTTCCATAATCGATCAAAATTCGGTTTTTTTGCCTGAGCAACAGCATTGCCGAAAGTTTCCTTGCGGCAGCCGAAGCCGTCCAGGATGATCAAAGCCACTGGATGTTCCGTTTTACGCATTTGCACCCGCCTCCAATAATTTGAGGAACGAATCTGCTTCGAGACTGGCTCCTCCAACCAAAGCCCCGTCGATATGCTCCATGCTCATAAGCTCTTCGATATTCGCTGGTTTAACACTGCCGCCGTATTGGATACGGATTGCTTGCGCAGTTTCGCCATTAAATAATGATCCGATTTTTTTGCGGATAATGCCGCAAACCTCGTTAGCATCTTGGGCTGTAGCGGTTTTCCCTGTTCCGATAGCCCAGATCGGCTCATAGGCAATGACAAGCTTGGCCACCTGATCTGTGGATAACTCCGCAACGCCTTTTTCCACTTGCGCTTCCACGACGCTGTCTGTTTCACCGTTTTCGCGCTGCTCAAGGGATTCTCCGACACATAGGATTGGTGCCAGGCCGTGTTCAAAGGCGGATCGCACTTTTTTATTCGCAGTTTGATCCGTTTCGTTGAAATATTGGCGGCGTTCCGAATGGCCGATGATAACATATTCGACGCCAAGATCTTTTAATTGAGTGGGACTGACTTCACCCGTAAAGGCTCCCTCTTCCTCTTCGTGCATCGTTTGTGCGCCAATTTTCAAATCGGTTTTGCCGGCAGACTTCACCAATGCTTGAAGGAATAAAGCAGGTGCACAAATTACGGCATCAACTTTTGCTGCCGATGGCAATGCTGTTTTCACTTCTTCTACGAATTTATTTGCTTCAGAGGCGTTCTTATACATTTTCCAGTTACCTGCAATAATCGGTTTTCTCAAAAAAACACTCCCCTTCTGATTGTGTGGCAATAAATTATATAAAGAAGATTCCTATTTTTTATCGGTAAGCGCACTTACCCCAGGCAATTCTTTGCCTTCCATGAATTCCAGCGAAGCTCCGCCGCCTGTCGATATATGATCCATTTTATCTGCCACTTTGAATTTTTCTACGGCTGCAGCGGAATCTCCTCCGCCGATGACTGTATAGGCTTCTGTATCAGCCATTGCCTGAGCGACTGAGCGGGTGCCGTTCGCGAATGGCTCCATTTCAAAAACACCCATCGGCCCGTTCCAAATCACAAGTTTCGAATTTTTGATAACGTCCTTGTATAAATCGGCCGTTTCAGGTCCGATGTCCAGCCCCATCCAGTCAGAAGGGATTTCTTCGATTTTCACGTGTTTTGTTTCAGCATCTTTTGAAAATTCGCTTGCAACTGTCGCGTCGACCGGAAGAAAGAGTTTTACACCTTTTTCTTCTGCTTTTTTGAGGAATGTTCGCGCCAATTCCAATTTGTCTTCCTCTACCAGCGAGTTGCCGATTTCATGGCCTTGCGCCTTGATGAATGTATAGGACAATCCACCGCCGATCAACAGGTTATCCACTTTATCAAGCAAATGGTCGATGACCCCGATTTTATCCTTTACTTTCGCTCCGCCGATTATGGCTGTAAATGGCCGGTCAGGTTGGGACAGCGCTTTTCCGAGAACATCCAGTTCCTTCTCGAGAAGAAGTCCGGAAACTGATGGCAGGTATTTCGCAATTCCTGCTGTGGATGCGTGTGCACGGTGCGCCGCTCCAAAAGCATCATTGACAAACACGTCTGCCAGAGCAGCGAAGGATTTTGCAAGCTCATCGTCATTCTTTTCTTCACCCGCATGAAAACGGACGTTTTCAAGCAGAAGAATCTCCCCATCCTGCAAATCGTTGATTTCCTTTTCCACCGTTTCGCCGATGGATTCCTTCAGGCTTTTCACTTCTTTATGTAGCAATTCACTTAAACGGGCCCCTGCCGCAGCAAGCCTCATTTCTTCATTGACCTCACCTTTTGGTCGCCCCAGATGGCTGGCCAATATCACTTTTGCTCCGTTTCCGATTAAATAATCAATAGTAGGAACAGCTGCACGGATCCGTGTATCATCCGTCACTTCACCATTTTTCATCGGCACGTTGAAATCGACTCGGCAAAATACGCGCTTCCCTTTTAAATCCAAATCTTTCATGGTCATTTTCTGCAGCATGAAAATACCTCCTATTTGTATTCAAAAAAATAAGGGGTGGGGTAATTCCCCACCCCTTTTACCCTCTTTTATTATAGAGGTTCATTGGTAATTAAGCTATGATTTTGGGATTAAAGTCCTTTGCTGTACATATGCAGCGCCAAGTCGATGCAGCGTGCTGAATAACCTGATTCGTTATCGTACCATGCCAGGACTTTGACCATGTTTCCGTCAAGCACCATCGTCGATTGGCCGTCAACTGTTGAAGATGCTGTATTGCCGTTATAGTCGCGGGAAACGAGTGGCAGGTCACTGTAGTCCAGGTAACCTTTCAATCCATTTTCTGTTGCGTCTATCAAGGCTTTATTGACTGCTTCCACAGTTGCTTCTGTTTCAAGTTCTGCGACAAGGTCAATCAGAGACACGTTCGGCGTTGGAACGCGGATTGCCATTCCATCAATTTTGCCTTTCAGTTCAGGCAATACTTTTGCCACTGCAGTAGCAGCGCCTGTTGTTGTCGGGATCATAGATTCTGCTGCCGCACGTGCACGGCGGTAATCTCTATGCGGAGCATCCAAAAGATTCTGGTCATTGGTATATGAATGTATAGTTGTCATCATTGCACGTTTGATCCCGAATTTATCATTCAAAACTTTTGAGATACCAGCAAGTCCATTCGTGGTGCAAGAAGCGTTGGAAACAACATGATGCTCTTCCGGATTATAATTTTCATGATTAACGCCCATTACGAACATGTCCATGCCATTTTTCCCTGGTGCTGAGACAATGACTTTTTTCGCTCCTGCTTCAATATGTTTAGAAGCGGAAGGAGTATCTGTAAACAAGCCTGTGGACTCGATTACGATATCAACGCCAAGTTCTGCCCAAGGAAGATTTGATGGGTCTTTTTCAGAGAATACGCGGATTGATTTGCCGTCTGCGATAATATGGTCGCCTTCTGATGATACTTCTGCATCCATTATTCCATGGACTGAATCATATTTCAGTAGATGCGCAAGCATAGCCGCATCCGTCAAATCGTTTACTGCAACTACTTCCACTTCAGGGTTTGTCAAAGATTCACGGTATACAATACGTCCAATACGGCCAAAGCCGTTAATCGCCATTTTTAAAGTCATATTAATTTCCTCCTAAGTTTTCTGTAAGTTTCAGAATTTCTCTTGCTGCACCTTCGTCTGTGACCAACACTGTTCGTTTGGATGCATTTTTGAAATAAGAAAGAATCGCCATCGCTTTCGAGCGCCCACCGGCGACTGCGATGATGGCGGGAGCCCTTTGCACTTGCTCCAATTGGATTCCCGCCGAACGGATGCGGTAGACAACATTGCCGTCTGCATCAAAATAGTAACCGAAGGCTTCACTGACAGCGCCGCCTTCACTGATCTTTTGGACTTCCTCGGCAGTCGACTGGCGCCGAACCGCCATTTCCTTTGCATTGCCGATTCCGTGCACCACCAAATCGGTTTGTTCATATAAATCCATCATTTCCCTGATGAGCGGTTCTTTCATCATCATGGTGTAGGCTTCTTCACTTAAATTGTCCGGAAGATAAAGCGTTTTGAATGCTCCCCCGGTTTTTTCTGCAAAAGCCGAGGCAATGGTATTCGCCTGGTGCAGAACATCTTCCCCAAGGCCTCCCCGCGCTGCAATAAACTTCAGTGATGGATAGGATTTTTCGCCTTTCAGTTCTTTGGCGATTGCAGCCATCGTACTGCCTCCGGTCACCGCGACACTCGTTTGATCAGCAAAATGCTTCTCAAGGAGCCGCGCCGCTTCTTTTCCGATCCCTTTTTTAACAGATATTGCTTTATCAGAATCCAGTGGAACCATGATCACATCCGAAATTCCCAATTGCTGTTTAAGCCTTTCCGCGAGATCAGCTATCCCCGTCAATTTGTGCATAAAGGATTTTAATGAATCGAGCACTTCTTCTCCCTGCATGGTGATCACCATGCCTGCAGTTTTCATCTCGATCAATTGCTGGCCACGCAAAAGGTCTGTCTCTTTTCGGATATCGCGTTCTGTCATGCCGGAAAGTTCACTTAATGTCCTCCGGCCAATCGGTTGTTCCTGCTGTATAGCCTGCAGGATCTGGTAACGCTTTTTCAGGAGCTCGGACATTTCCGGCAACAGTTTATTCTGCGCAGAAGATAATGCATCCATACATTCACTTCACTTTCAGTTGGACGTTTTTTATCCCACTAACTATTTTTCTGTCCCACTAAATTCATTCTACCCAATTTTCATTATTATTGCAATAAAAAAGAAGCGTCAAAATTCCAACGCTTCCAATAGATCGGCATAACCAATATTGCCATATAATAGTACCTCGTCTTCCTGCTCAAGAACGGGAATCATCAGCATGTATTTCTCATGCACCTGATCATCTTCTTCTATATTAACTTCTTTATAATCAAGCGGAAAATCTTCCTGTACCAGATTCAGCATCAGTTTTGCTTCTTCGCATAATGGACAATTCGGTCGCGTGTAAAGTGTCAGCATGGTTGGCCTTCTTTCTTATTGGATTGCTTTTAATAATCGATATTCCGCAAAACAGCTTCGCTTGCCTGGGGGCTCGCGCTGAGCTAACTCGGGCTCGTTCCACTTCGCCCGAGCGGATCTCAGCACTTCGCTTGTTCCCCATGGCGTCTTCGCTGTTTTGCTCCATATCTCTAGAGATCTCATTAGCGCCGGCGCGGCTCCGGACTGGCCGGAGCAATAAGACGAGTGCTCTTCTCGGCTTATTGCGGGAGGCGTGTCCAAAGCGCCGAAGCGAGGGATAAACACTTTTCAATAATAGATTCTATTATTGAGCTAAATGATATTATCGTAAAAAGAAAACCCGCTCCGCCATAAATGGCAAAGCGGGTTGAGTCAATATGCCCTCGGAGGGGATCGAACCCCCATCTCAAGAATCGGAATCTTACGTGTTATCCATTACACTACGAGGGCGTTTCTGTCTTAGCGACTTTACTAGTATACAAAATATACCGGCGCATTTCAAGTTGATTTTTTTAATTCGTTACATTTGACCTTCATTGACCATGATGTGTATGATATTACTACAGCTGAAATGATTTTCAGTAATGAATTCCATCACTTACACAAGGAGGATTTTCTATGAATTTAATTCCAACAGTAATTGAACAGACGAGCCGAGGCGAGCGTGCCTATGATATTTACTCGCGTTTATTGAAAGACCGCGTCATCATGCTGGGCAGCGGCATTGACGATAACGTGGCAAACTCCATCGTTGCACAGCTTCTATTCTTGGAAGCGGAAGATCCTGACAAAGATATTTCCATCTACATTAACAGCCCTGGTGGCAGCATCACAGCCGGTATGGCAATTTACGATACGATGCAATTTATCCGTCCGGACGTTCAGACAATCTGCATCGGTATGGCCGCTTCAATGGGTGCATTCCTTCTTGCAGCCGGCACAAAAGGAAAACGCTATGCACTTCCGAACGCTGAGGTCATGATTCACCAGCCACTTGGCGGTGCACAGGGCCAGGCTACTGAAATCGAGATTGCGGCAAAACGCATTCTTCACCTTCGTGAAAAATTGAATCAGATTTTGGCTGACCGCACTGGGCAGACTCTTGATGTCGTTTCAAAAGATACTGACCGCGACAACTTCATGACAGCGGAACGTGCTTTGGAATACGGCTTGATCGACCAGATTATCACGCGCAGCAAATTGCCGCAACATAAAAAAGAAGATATCTAAAGATAGGACAAACCCCGCAGCTCATTTGAGCTGCGGGGTTTTCTTATGCTTCTTTTTCGATTAACGCCGACAATGCTTCGACTGCGGATTCCTCGTCAGAACCTTCTGCTGAAATGGTTATGGCCGTTCCTTTGCTGATGGCCAGGCTCATAATGCCCATGATGCTTTTCGCGTTTACTTTCTTTTCCTCTTTTTCGAGGTAGACATCCGAATTATATCGGTTTGCTTCTTGAACGAATAAAGCGGCCTGTCTGGCCTGTAAGCCTGACTTCAATTGAACATTCACTTGTTTTTCAACCATGTATATCCTCCTCAGAAAATTGACTGTACTAGTATATATATGAAAGAACCGCGGTTCTTAACCGCCAATTGTTTCGCCTCTTCTTAATGATTCTGCGATTTCGTCAATCTTCCGAAGGCGGTGATTGACCCCGGATTTGCTGACTTTTCCGGTTGACACCATTTCACCGAGCTCCTTCAGTGTAACATCCTGAAACTCGACGCGCAGCCTGGCAATTTCGCGCAGCCGGTCGGGAAGCTGTTCAACTCCAATAACGGAGTCGATAAATCGGATATTCTCCACTTGGCGCAATGCTGCATCGATGGTTTTATTGAGGTTGGCGGTTTCGCAATTGACAAGCCGGTTTACGCTGTTCCGCATATCACGGATGATCCGCACATCTTCAAATTTCAACAATGCTGAATGGGCGCCTGCGATGCTGAGAAAGTCGGAGATCTTTTCCGCTTCTTTCAGATAAGTCACGAAGCCTTTTTTCCGCTCGATTGTTTTGCTGTTCAGATGAAAATGGTTCATCAGTTCTGTCAGTGAATCTGCATGATCACGGTCTGACGAATAGACCTCCAGGTGGTAAGACGACGTTTCCGGATTGTTGACCGAGCCGCCAGCCAGGAATGCCCCACGCAGATAGGCGCGTTTGCAGCAAGTTTTTTCAATCAATGACTTGTCAATTTCCTGCTGAAATTGGAAGCCTTCTGTAATGATCATCAAATCTTCAAGAATGTGCTTGGAACCATCCCGCAACCTGCAAATATAGACATTGTTCTTTTTTAACCGCATTTTTTTCCTTACCAACAATTCTATAGGATACGGCGGATACAAGCGTTTCAGAAGTGTGTAGATTCGGCGGGCAATGGCGGCGTTCTCTGTTTGTATATCGACGCTCAATTGCCTGCTGGAAAATGATAAAGTTCCATTCATCCGGATCAAAGCGGATAATTCGGCTTTGCCGCAGCATTCATCCACTTCAACTTGCGTCATTTCCTTTTTAGTTTCCGAAGCGAAAGACAATTTGGTTCCCCCTTTCAAGCATTCAGAAATACCGAAGCTTCGTATCTTCCTTTAATTGGCCGCCGGCATATTGAAAAAGCCATTCTGCCACTTTTATCGGCTCATGGCGGACAGCGTTTTCAAATATATTGGCGATATCTTCACGATAAATTTCCAGGCCGAATTCCGCGAGGCGTTCTTCGTCATATGCTACAGGCCATGCTTTTTCCTGTTTATAAAGTTCAACGACATTCGGCGGCATTTCCGCTTTATCGAGCAGCACCGCATCAAGAAACGGCTGGCCGACATGGTCGTATAAAGCTTTTATATGGTCAGAAGCTGTATACATATAGGTTTCCCCGGCTTGCGTCATCAGATTGCAAATATAAATCTTTTTCGCTTTTGCTGCCAATAGTTCCCGCTTTATATCCTTCACCAATAAATTCGGCAGGATGCTTGTATAAAGCGAACCTGGTCCGATGACTATGATATCCGCCTGGCGAATGGCTGTTACAGTATCCGGCAGGGTTTTGACATCGACCGGTTCGATAAATACCCGTTTAATGGGCTGGAGATAAGCAGGGATTTTCGATTCTCCGCTGACGATAGTTCCATCTTCGAATTCAGCTTTCAGCGTCACAATCTGATTGGCAGCCGGAATGACTGTGCCGTTGACATTCAGAACACGGCTCATTTCCCGGACTGCATGTGAAAAGTCACCTGTCAAGTCCGTCAATGCCGCCAGCATCAAGTTTCCCAGTGAATGGCCCCCCAGGTCGATGGACTTGCTGAAACGGTATTGGAACATTTCTTCCACTAAAGGTTCGGCGTCGGATAATGCCGCCATGACATTCCGGATATCGCCTGGTGGCGGTATATTGAGGTCATTGCGGAGCCTGCCGGAACTTCCTCCATCATCCGCCACTGTGACGATGGCAGTCAGATCCAAGGGGAGGGTTTTCAACCCCCGCAATAGGGTGGACAGTCCGGTGCCTCCACCAATAATGACAAGTTTTTTTCGTTGGCCTTTATTTTCCATGCACTCAGCCCTTTCTCGTTTTAACGTCGCGATGAGTAATGATGGTTTTATTGTTTTCAGCAAAAAGCTTGCCATAATACTCAGCTAAGGTGACTGAACGATGCTGGCCACCGGTACAGCCGAAAGCGATGACCAATTGGGCCTTGCCTTCGTTTTTATACCGGGGAATCATATATTGAAGAAGGTCTGTCAGTTTTTCGATAAGCACCTGCGTTTCATTCCATTGAAGAACATAGCTTGATACGGACTCATCCAAACCGGATAGCGGTTTCAATTCTTCTATATAATAGGGGTTCGGCAAAAACCGCACATCGAATACCAGATCAGCGTCGATTGGCATTCCGTGCTTAAAGCCGAAGGAAACAACGTTTACTGTAAAAACATTGCTGGTGTTTGTGGAAAAATCCGAGATGATTTTTTCTTTCAGTTCCCGTGGGCTCATTTGGGATGTAGTGTAAATGTATTTTGCGCGCCCCTGAAGATCAATCAACATGTCCCGCTCTTTTTTGATGCCTCCAAGAACCAATCCGCCGGGCGATAAAGGATGGGAGCGCCGTGTCTCTTTATAGCGGCTCACCAAAGTTTGATTGTCCGCATCCAGAAAAAGAATGGTAACGGAAACTTTCGGCTCTTTTGACAGATTATCGATGGCATCAACGAGGCTGTCGAAAAAGTCGCCTCCCCGCAAATCCATAACTGCGGCAACACGTTTCATCGATTTCCCCGAATCGCGCATCAATTTGATAAACGTCAGCAATAAAGCCGGCGGCAGGTTGTCGATGGTGAAAAAGCCAAGATCCTCAAAACTTTGGATCGCCACCGTCTTCCCGGCACCTGACATTCCGGTGATTACGACCAACTCTGTTTCTTCTGTTTTATTGTCCATGCTGTCGATCCACCTCTTCTGTTGAAATTTGTATCTTCTCTCTCAGCAACTCAAAGTCCGTTGTGTAATGGAATGTGCCGTATTGAACTCCCGGCTGGCTTGTTGCGAACAAAAGATTGGTCCGGTCGCCATCCGCCATCGGCAAAGTAGCCAAACTTTCGACGGGGTGCCATTCAAGCACACCTTCACTTGTTTCAACAAAAGGGGTTCCTTTTAAATCTTTGGCGATAAATGTGAATAGCATCCATTCATCGACTACTTCACCTTCGTCTTCAATCATCATTGTGTAGATCCCTTTAACATGCGTACCTATGGGCTCGGCATTCGTCTCTTCTATAAATTCACGTATGGCTGCCTCATATACCGATTCTCCAGATTCCATTTTTCCGCCGGGTGCCACATACCAACCGCGTCGGGGTTTTTTCAACAATAGAACCTGACCGTCTTTGATAACTAATAAATTCGCGATTCGCTGCACACTCGACACTCCGTATCTATTTTAAACTTCTTCCATTATACATCTATCCTGGCGTGTCATGCAAAAATTGTTAAGTACTTTTATTGAATCTGGTGGAAAATCATTCTATTTATAGAAATATTAATGATTAAAAACGTAAAGCATTTTTAAAACAAAAAAAAGAGGCCGCCTCCCGAATAAATCGGAAAACAGCCTTTCAAAAATGCTATAAAAAGGGGGTCAAATTACTATTCTTACTATACCTCTTATACATGTCAAATGTATTACAGCTACATTAAGAAAGCATTAAATTAAACTTTTTGACCGATTCTTTCAACCAATTCCTCAATATAATGCTGTGCAGCCTGAGCTGCAATGCTTCCATCACCAGTTGCAGTTACAACCTGGCGCAATGTTTTGTCGCGAAGGTCGCCTGCAGCATAAATACCAGGAACCGAAGTTTCCATTTTTTCATTCGTTACGACATAGCCTTCGTCATTCAGAATACCCAAATCGGCAAATGGTTTCGTCAATGGAAGCATACCGATATAGATGAACACGCCATCGATTTCTTTCTCCATTTCAGCGCCATCTTTCGTGGAAACCAATGTAACCCCAGCAACTTTGCCGTTTTCACCTTTGATTTCCTTCACCGTATGGCTCCAGATAAAGTCAATCTTGTCGTTGGCGAATGCACGGTCCTGAATGATTTTTTGTGCGCGCAGCTCATCTCTTCTGTGGACGATCGTCACTTTGTCAGCAAAACGGGTCAAATACACGCCTTCTTCTACTGCGGAGTCTCCACCGCCGACTACGACCAGATTTTTCTGTTTAAAGAATGCTCCGTCGCAAACCGCGCAATAGCTGACGCCACGGCCGCCAAGTTCTGTTTCACCCGGGATGCCCATTTTTTTGTATTCCGCACCCGTCGTCAGAATAACCGCTCTTGCCTTGTATTCCTTCGAACCGGCAGTAATCGTTTTATATTCATCGCCGTCAACGATTCCTTTTACATCACCATAGGCATATTCTGCGCCAAACTTTTTGGCATGATCGAACATTTTCGTAGAGAGATCAGGTCCAAGGATATGTTCGAAGCCCGGATAATTCTCAATTTCTTCTGTGTTGGCCATCTGGCCGCCCGGAATTCCACGCTCAATCATCAATGTGGATAAATTGGCACGTGAAGTATATACAGCTGCAGTCATGCCAGCTGGTCCGGCACCTATTATTATTATGTCATAAATTTTATCAGCTTCTGTCATGTACATGTCCTCCTAACCTTCAATAGCTAAATCGTATAAGATTCCACGCCAGGCATCAACTTTTATGCTTATGATTCAAATAATGGAAGAAACTCGATCAATTCGCTTATATATTTCGTCAATGTTGCCGGCGTTATTCCGAACTTTTCAGCAGTGGCCTTTTTCGTTATGCTATTGTCTCTGGATGATTTCACCATATAGTCAACCGCAGCAGCCAGTGCAGCCGGATTCTTGAACGGATAATTTCTTTGGAATGCATTGTCCACCAGCATGAACCACATTTGGAAAGCGTACGAACCCTGCTGGGTGACCATACCTTCTTTTTCATAGAGTATCTCCGTCGCTTTCATCGCCCCGAGAAATGCTCGTTCTTCAGATACAGTTTGTTTAAAGGGATGGCCCAAGGCATATCCAAGCATAAAAGTCTCGATCACGGAAGGCTGTTCACTTTCCAGCCATTTCGGATGGGAAATGATTTCCTGTTTATGCGAAGATTTCCCGAGCAGGAACATGCCGAATAACCGTTCACTCCTATTGGGGTGATCCAATTTCTCCACGAGATAGTCCCGGTCATGTTCAAGCGCGTCGGAATGGGGCATCGTCGTGTTTTCCTGCCATGGCTCGTAGCCTTCCTTGCCTGGGTCCATTGCGGTCAACTGCTTCCACGCCTGTCTCGCAACATCTTCGTGGTTTGAATGATAAGCTGCGTGCGACAGCCAGAAATAAAATGCAGGATCGCCATCGAAGCCTCTTTTTTGCAGGCTTCTCAGCCAACGGTAAGCTTCCTTATACTTGCCGACAAGCGCGAAAGTCGCACCCAATTTATAGCGGTGCTCGAAAACATAAGGCTGAATTTTTTTCAAAAGGGCCAATATATCATCCAACTCATCGTTCTTTTCGTAATAATGGAATACCGCTAAATTACACAATGCATGCAGGTTGCCGGTGTTTCTTCTCAACACATCGTGCAACAGGGCTTTGGCCATCTCCGTTTCTCCAATGTAGAAGTATGCGAGCGCCAAATTGTTATGCGCTCCCCAAAAATCCGGTTTGTCAGCTACCAAATCCTCCAGCATTTTGATGGCATCTTTAAAATTACCCTGCTCCATCATACGGCGGGCCTTTTCCTGAAGATAGAAATATTCACTGTCCTGCGCTTCGCCTTCATCGTCCAGCAACTGCCAGTCTTCCTGCTCCGCAAAATCGATAATTTCCATCGCCTCTTCTGCATACTTGCCGTGGACATCGGTTTCGACGTATTTCTTAGCATATTTCCGGGCATCAAGAAATAAGCCCATATGTGCATGTACTTCTGACAGGAAAAACAGGATATCCGTCTCTTCCGGATCAAGCTCTCTGGCTGTCCGGAGAACGTCCATTGCCTGTTCAAATTCTTGCGTTTCCATCAGTACAATGCCAAATTGCATCATGATCAGCGGATCTTCCGGACTCAATTCCGACGCTCGCTGCAGATACTTATGGGCTTTCGGATAATTTTCACGCTGCAATTCCTTGAGCGCTTTCTTATAATAATATTCACCTGTAGGAATGAATGATAATACATTCGTATAATTGTTTTTCTTTTTATTCTCCAAAATTAGCCTCCGAAAAAGTAAAAGGATCGACAGGAGCCGTCCTCGACTTTAATATCCTCTGATTATAGCATATCCGGAGCTTATTTACTTGCTGTTTTTGTCTGGTGGCGCTCTTTCAAAACCCCCATAACCTGGTCCAGATCGACACCCTGTTCCTGCAACAGCACCATCACATGGTAAAAGAGATCAGCTGTTTCCATCGACAATTCCTGCGCGTCTCGGTTCTTCGCCGCGATGATTACTTCCGCCGCTTCTTCGCCGATTTTCTTGCAGATTTTATCCACGCCTTCTTCAAAAAGATAGGTAGTATAGGCATCTTCCGGCATTTCATTGTGGCGGCTGCGAATTAATAATTTCAATTCATCCAGCATATCTCCCGATGACTGATTGGGTTCGCCATAAATCGTTTCACCGAAGCAGGATTGTGCCCCTGTGTGGCAAGCCGGTCCATTTGGAATCACTTCATAGATGACCGCATCTCCGTCGCAGTCGATCTGTACGGAAACGACTTTTTGCGTGTTGCCGCTCGTCGCGCCTTTGTTCCATAATTCCTGGCGGCTCCTTGAATAAAGCCAGGTTTCGCCGTTGGCCATTGTCTTCTGAAGGGCTTCTTCGTTGGCGTATGCCAACGTCAGCACCTGCTTCGATTCGCTGTCCTGAATAATGACGGGCACGAGGCCATCCTGATCGTATTTCAGTTCTTTCATCGAACATTCACTCCTTCTGCGCGCAGATAGTCTTTTACTTCTGCAATACTCGTTTCTTTATAATGAAAAATCGAAGCGGCAAGTGCTGCATCTGCATCCACTGTGTCGAAAACTTCCTTGAAATCTTCCCGGTTCCCGGCGCCGCCGCTGGCGATGACCGGAACTTCCACAGCATCTCTCACCGCTTTTGTGAGAGCGAGATCAAAACCATCCTTCGAGCCATCTTTATCCATACTTGTCACCAGCAATTCGCCTGCGCCAAGTTCGACGCTGCGCTTTGCCCACTCCACTGCATCCCACTGGGTTTTATTGCGTCCGCCGTGGGTATAGACATCCCAGCTCTCACCATTCCACTTGGCGTCGATCGCCACCACGATGCACTGGGAACCGAAAAAGTCTGCACCTTCTTTGATCAGTTCCGGCCGGTCAAGTGCAGCTGTGTTCAATGAAACCTTGTCCGCTCCGGCGCGTAACATCCGCTTCATATCTTCGAGTGACCGTATGCCTCCGCCCACCGTAAAGGGAATCGACAATTCGCTGGCGACAATTTTGACCACTTCGACCATTGTTTCCTTGCCTTCATGCGAAGCGGAAATATCCAGAAATACCAATTCATCTGCCCTCTGCTCATCATAAAATCGCGCCAGTTCCACCGGATCGCCTGCGTCCTTCAATGACACAAAGCTGACCCCTTTGACAACACGCCCTTCTTTTACGTCAAGGCATGGAATAATTCGTTTCGTCAGCATGACAGGGCCTCCTCAAGCGAAAAACGTTTTTCGTATAACGCTTTTCCGATGATGACTCCTTTGATGGCACTATTGCCAGCCGCCGCTTTGACGTTCTGGACATCATCAAGCGAGCCGATGCCACCCGAGACGATCACTTCCGCGGTTCCATTTTCCACCAATTGTTGATTGGCTTCGATATTCGGCCCCGCCAGAGTGCCATCCGTTGCGATATCGGTGTAGATGAAATGGCGCGCACCTTTCGACACGAAAAACCGCGCCACTTCGGATGCCGGCTGCACAGACGTTTCCGTCCATCCTTCCGTTGCCGCCAGTCCATCTTTTGCGTCAATGCCGATGACGATCCGGTCTGCACCGAATTCTTCGATGAATCCGACTACCATCTCTGGTTCACGGATTGCCAGACTGCCGATAATGACGCGAGAAATACCATTATCAAGATAATGAGCGATGTCCTCACGTGTGCGGATACCGCCCCCCACTTGGACCTTCAAACCGAGTTTGGCCGCATCGATAACGACCCCGTCATTTACTCGCTGTCCTTCCTTGGCACCGTCCAAATCGACCATATGAAGCCACTCCGCTCCTGCGTCAGCGAATTTTTTCGCCATGTCCACCGGTGAATCACCGTAAACTGTTTCCTGGCTGTAATCTCCCTGGAAAAGCCGGACGCATTTGCCGCCTCTGAGGTCAATTGCCGGATATATTTGAAATTTGCTCATTGCTTTCCCTCCTGACGTTTGCGATCCATTGTTCCAATAAATAATGGCCAAAGTCACCCGATTTTTCCGGATGGAACTGCATGCCTGTGACAAGACCCTTGCCAACCACCCCAGGTACATCAATATTGCTGTATTCCGCTTCGGCAAAAATTTCTTCCGGATCTGCTTCCGTCACATAAAATGAATGCACAAAATAAACATGGGTGTCGCTCTGCAAATCCTCCAGCCAATAAGGCATCTTTGAAAATTGGAGCCGGTTCCACCCCATATGCGGAATGCGGTAAGTCCCCTTTTCAAAACGGCGGACTTTGCCGGTCAATAACCCAAGACCTTTTGTCATTCTTATTTCTGAACTGTCTTCATATAATAATTGCATGCCCAGACAGATTCCCATTAACGGGATTCCTTTTTCCGGCAATGACCGGATAAATCCGGATAACCCTTTGGCATCCAGCAAAGCCATTGCATCCGGAAAAGCCCCGACACCCGGCAATAGAATCGCTTCAGCTTCCAAAAGCGTTTCAGGATCATCTGACAGGATTACAGTGCAATCCAATTTTTTCAATGCCTGCTCCACGCTGAACAGATTGCCCATGCCGTAATCGATGATGCCGACAATCATGTCAACAGCCCCTTCGTCGATGGTACACCTTTGACCCGCGGGTCGATCGTTGTCGCTTCATCAAGCGCGCGTGCCAATGCCTTGAAAACGGCTTCGATGATGTGATGCGTATTTGTTCCGTAATGAATGATGACATGGACGTTCATACGTGACTCAAGTGCGAATTTCCATAAAAATTCATGAACTAATTCCGTATCAAAATTTCCGACCTTGGCGTTCGGGATCTCCCCCCGGAATTCCAGATGGGGACGATTTGAACAGTCGATGACCACTTGCGCCAGCGCGTCATCCATCGGAACAAAGGCGTTGCCGTAGCGGCGAATCCCTTTTTTATCGCCGAGCGCTTCCCGGACGGCCTGGCCCAATACGATTCCTATATCTTCCGTTGTGTGGTGGTCATCGATATGCGTATCGCCTTCCGCTTTAATTTTTGCGTCAAACATCCCGTGTTTGATAAATAAATCAAGCATATGGTCCATAAACGTTACTCCTGTATCAATCACCGCAGTCCCTTCGCCATCAAGCGAGAAGGATACATCTATCCAAGTTTCATTCGTATTGCGTTGCAATTCCGCTTTTCTCATTTTCGATTCTCCTTTTCCCATTGTCGTGATTCGACTGCGCGTGCGTGCGCCTCCAGCCCTTCAAGCCTTGCTAACCGAGCAATCTTTTCTTTGTTCTCCTGCCATGCTTGCTCGCTGTAATGGATGATGCTCGTTCTTTTCAAAAAGTCATAAACCGATAGGGCACTCGAGAATCGTGCCGTGCTGTTGGTCGGCAGAACATGATTCGTTCCGGCAAAATAGTCGCCGATCGGTTCGGAAGAATAACGTCCGATAAAAATGGCGCCTGCGTGTTTAATCTTTTCCGCATCTGCCACCGCATTTGCTGTCATGATTTCAAGATGCTCCGGTGCCAATTGATTGGCCGCGTCTATCAGCTCTTCCATGGTTTCCCCCAGATAGATTGCGCCAAACCCTTCTATGGCAGCCCTGGCAATCGATTGCCTCGGCAATTCCTGCAATTGTTTTTCCACTTCAAGGGACACAGCTTTCGCCAATTCCTCATCATCCGTCAATAGGACCGAACTCGCCATCGGATCATGTTCTGCCTGAGACAGCAGATCTGCTGCAATTTCATCCGGATAAGCGCTCGCGTCTGCAATGATTGCGATTTCACTCGGCCCGGCAATCATATCAATCGCCACATCCCCATTGACTTGGCTTTTCGCCAGCGCCACGAAGATGTTGCCTGGCCCTGTTATTTTATCAACAGGTGCGATCGATTCCGTGCCGTAGGCCAGCGCCGCAATTGCCTGAGCTCCGCCGGATTTGTAAATTTCATCAATTCCCAGGATATGTGCTGCTGCAAGGACACCGTCAGACAAGGAACCGTCTTCAGACGGAGGGGAAATCAATACAATACGGGGCACGCCGGCTGCCTGGGCAGGAATGACGTTCATCAAAACCGAAGAAGGATATGCCGCCGTACCACCCGGCACATATAAGCCGGCTGATTCAATGGCCGTCACTCTTTGGGCGACATAAGAACCGTTTTTGTGGCTGACCTTATAGCCCTCCTGCTTCTGATTTTCGTGATACTGACGAATATTGTCAGCCGCTTCCCTTAAGTCATTCAATAATTGTGGATCAAAGCGCTTTACCGCTCCCTCAATTTCTTCGCGGCTGACAAGCAAATGAGTCAGCTCAGCGTTGTCCCATTTTTTTGCAAAACGGATCAGCGCTGCGTCCCCCTCTTCGCGAACTGTGCGAATGATATCTTTCACTGCCAGAATTTGTTCTTCTGTAGAGTTACCGCCAGTTCTCCTGATTGAGATGGCGGAAGACAATCTGGTGATTTTCATGTTTTCGCCTACTTTCTCAACCGCTCCACAATTTCATCGATCCGCTGTTGTTTCAACCGATAGCTGACCGGGTTCGCTATAAGCCGTGAAGTGATATCCACAATTTTATCGTATTCAACCAATCCATTTTCTTTCAGTGTTTTGCCTGTTGAAACTATATCCACAATTCGTTCAGCCAAACCGATCATCGGCGCAAGCTCAATGGAACCGTTCAGCTCGATAATTTCCACTTGCTCCCCGCGGCTGCGGAAAAACTGAGAAGCGACTTCCGGATATTTTGTTGCAATCCGCGGCGTCATTTCATCCATTTTCGTATCCGGCAGACCGGCAGTCGCGATATAGCAGCGGCTGATCTCGAGATCCAATAATTCATGGATATCCCGCGCCTGCTCCAGCAGGACGTCTTTTCCGGCAATGCCGATGTCGGCTACGCCGTGTTCGACATATACCGGTACATCCATCGGTTTTGCCAGTATAAATCGGAAGCCCTCATTCGGCGCTTCCACAATCAACTTCCGTGAATCATCCAATTCCTCCGGCAAATCAAAACCGGCCTGCACCAACAATTCATACGCTTCTTCAAAAATACGGCCCTTTGGCATCGCAATTGTTAATTTATCCATTTTCCTCACCATCCAGTCGAATCACCTTGCCAAATAGCGAGCTGAATTCATTTTGAGCTTTTACCGCCGGTGCGAATTGGAGTGTCACCGTCAAACCGAACTCCCTCATCTTCTTCGCCTCCGCGTGAGCTTTTTCCTCGTTTTCTTCATCAAATAGGATCAGCGCTTGCTGCATTTGTTCTTCTTCAGCCGGCATCGCTTCAAGCAGGCGGTCGACACGGAGGCCGAAACCTGTCGCTCCGACATGCAAGCCGAATTGTTTCATCAAACCATCGTAGCGCCCTCCGTTGCCCAGCGGGAACCCACTGCCTTCGCCATATATCTCAAAAACCATACCGGTGTAATAAGTCATATGGCTGGTAAAGGAAAGATCATAAGTGACATATTCCTTGAGGCCGTTGCGGTCCAAAATTGCTTTTAGCTTGAACATGTCTTCATATAATGAGAGTTGAACCTCATCCTTCTCGTCGATCCATGGTTTCCAATCCTCAAGATGCGTGGCATTCATCAACTTTTGAAGTGAACTTTTGGCATCCGGATGGATCGAGAGGCTGTCGATCAAAGTTTCGTAAGCTACTTTGTTTTTCGCTACCATTTCAGAGCGCAATCTCTCAATCATCGCTTCCTCAAGTCCATATCCACGCAGCACCTGCTGGAGAAGCTGCGTATGGCCAATGACAATACGCCCGGACTCCACACGAAGTTTACGCAGGATTTCAGTAGCCAGCAGAATGACTTCCGCATCTGCATAAAGAGATTCGTCGCCGATCAGTTCGACGCCCATCTGTTCGAACTCTGCAGGACGGCCGCCTTCTCTTAATTGGGCACGGAATACATTCGAATAATAGCCGAGCCTTACAGGCATTTTTTCCTTCAGCAATTTCGATGCTGCAACCCTGGCTATCGGAGATGTCATATCGGGACGAAGGACAAGTGTCTGCCCCTGATTGTCCAATAGTTTAAAAAGTTGGTTATCGGCAATTGCTGAAATTTTGCCGATTGTCTCGTAATATTCCAGACTCGGGGTCTGCAGCATTTCGTAGCCGTATTGCTCCATTATCTGTATACCCGCTGCGCTGAGCTTTGATTTCCTTTTGACGATTGACGGAAAATCATCGCGCATACCAAGTGGCTTTTCGAACATTTGAATTAACATAGATTCACTTCCTATTTATGGATATTTTACTTTAGTTCACTAATTCAATAAAGTAATATTATTTTATCGCATTTTACAGTGGAAGGTCAAGAATAAGAAAAGGATCCCGAAAGTTATTGCTCTCGGGATCCTTCTTGGCGCTCGGCCATTTGTTGGGCTGTGTAAATAACCTGCATCGGGTTGCCACCGACAAATGCGCCGGCAGGTACATCCTTATGGACAAGCGTAGCGGCGGAGACGATTGCCCCGTCTCCTATGCTGACGCCCGGCAGGATCGTGCTGTTCGCGCCAATCATGACCCGGTCGCCGATGATGACATCCCCCAGCCTGTATTCTTCAATCAGGTATTCGTGTGCCAGGATGGTGGTGTTATAGCCGATCACTGAATTTTTTCCGACAGAGATGCGCTCGGGAAACATGACATCCAGCATGACCATCAATGCAAAAGAAGAATGCTCGCCGATTTTCATGCCGAGAAAGTTTTTATACAGCCAGTTTTTCATCGGCAGAAACGGTGTATAACGGGCCGTCTGAATCACCATAAAATTTTTTGCGACTTTCCAAAAAGGAACTGTCTTATAAACATGCCACAGTGAATTCGGTCCGGTTATAAAATGGCGCTCTGTCCTTCTCATGCCGTTTCCTCTTTCACCAATTCCAACAGGTCGCTTATGTGCTGAAGCATATAGTCCGGATTGAATGAAGCCAGGAATTCCTCACCTTTGGCCGACCAGGCAACGCCGGCAGTAAAGACGCCAGCATTTTTGCCGCCTTCAATGTCATGGAAATTATCACCGATCATCAACGATTCCGATGCATGCGAAGATAATACCTTCAGCGCTTTCAAAATCGGTTCCGGGTCCGGTTTCGGATTTTCGACATCGTCCAGGCTGATGACTGTATCGAATAATTCAGATACCCCCATAAGACGGAGCCCGTGAAGAATGGTCGTTCTTTTCTTGGTGGATACAATAGCCATCTTCATTCCGCTGTTCTTTAGGAGAAAGAGGGTTTCTTCCACACCATCATAAACCGACACCATCTCATCATGAAGTGCCAGATTCAGCTCGCGGTATTCTTTGACCAGTTCTTCTGTCCGTAAAGGAGCAATGGATTCGAACGTCTGATACAAGGATGGACCGATAAACTCCATAATGTCCTCTCTGCCATAGCTGTTCGGAAAATGTCTTTCCAGGACCGTCGAAAATGTTTGGATGATCAATTCATTGGTATTTAATAAGGTTCCGTCAAAATCGAATAATAATGTTGTAATATTTTTATTCATGCGAAAGCACTTCCTTCCCATTTTCTTCCGATTTGCGCCATAAATAGGAGATAAAGATCGTCAACACAAGCGCAGTTACGACACGTATAGCCAATAGGGGCCAAATCGGGATGCCTAGCGGAATGAAAATCAATGTATCTTCCACTATCGCATGGCAGGCCACAAGAAAGATGAAGACCAGTGTTGCATCTTTTTTGCTGACGCCGTCTTCCTGCACCGCTTGGATCATGACGCCCGCTCCCATCGCCAAACCGAAAATCAGGCCGGATGCCAATGTCACCGAAGCATTTTTCTGAACGCCAAGCAGCCGGGTCAGTGGCCCCATCCCATTAGAAATTTTGTTCAAGTATTTTGTATCTTTTAAAATCTGGATCGCCAGCATCAATGGAATTACAATAAGCGCCAGTTGCAGAACACCAAAACCGGCCTTTTCCAATCCCAACAGGAAAATAGCAAGCCACCCTTCCGGAGCAGCTGCCACTTCCGGCGTAAATCCATATTGAGCGATTTCATTACCGCCTGGCCAGGCCAGGTTGATGATGATGCCGGAAAGTGCCGCAAGTCCGAAACGGACGACCAGCACGACCCACAGCTTCACGCCGACTTTCAGGGCTACACCTGTCTCAATAAACATATTATGTGAAAATGACAGCATGACTGCCAGGATGAACACTTCTTTGACGGTCAGTTCGAGCGATAATATGCCGGCGATTCCGGCATACAGATTCAACGCATTTCCCAAAACCAGGGGGATTGCCGCATCTCCACTCAAGCCGAATATGCCCATGACCGGTGCCACCAGATCAATAATGAAAGGCAAAACAGGCGTATATTGCAGCATCGTCACCAACAGTGTGATTGGAAAAATGATTTTTCCCAAAGACCAGGATGTTTTCAGGCCTGCTTTCAGGCCATTTCTCAAAGTCGACATTCGTTTATCTCTTCTTTCTCTTTGACAAATTAGAAATGGTTTTATTTCTTTTTTTGTTTCTTTTTTTGGTTCTTTTTTTGTTCCGGCTCTTTATCTTGATATCTCGGCGGATTTTTTAAGGTTTTCCGGCGATAGATGATAAACGCAACAGCGATGATGATTGCAAGAATTGAAACGAGTTGGGCAGTCCGTAGATCCCCCACCACATAAAGACTGTCTGTCCGCATTCCTTCGATGAAATAGCGGCCGAACGAATACCATATCATATAGAAGAAAAACATTTCTCCCCTTACCAGATTGACACGGCGCAGCAACAGTAAAATGATGATTCCGACAAGGCTCCACAGGGACTCATACAGGAATGTCGGATGGTAATAAGCGCCACCTATGTACATGTGGTTGATAATCCAATCGGGTATGAAAAGATTTTCGAGAAACGCCCTTGACACTTCTCCGCCATGCGCTTCCTGGTTGATGAAATTGCCCCATCGTCCAACTGCCTGGCCGATCAGGATACTCGGCGCCAGAATGTCTGCCACTTTTAAAAATGATGTATTGCGTTTTTTCGTAAAAATATAGGCCACGATCACCGACATGATGAGCGCTCCGTGGATGGCAAGCCCCCCGTTCCAGATCGCAATAATCTCCCCCGGGTTATCTTTATAACTTCCCCATTCAAATATCACATAATAGATTCTCGCTCCGACAATCGCCAGCGGCACTGCCCAGATCAGCAAGTCCGTCAAAAGTTCCGGATGCAATCCCCGCTTGACCATTTCCTTCTGGCCCACTAAAAAAGCGATAACGATTCCGGTTGCAATAATTACGCCGTACCAATGAACATCGATCGGCCCCAAACTGAAAGCAATCGGATCAATTGACCCTAACACTGAAATCATTTCTGCACCTTCCATTCCTTTAATTTGAATCCATAGAGATTACATCGTCAAGGCGTTTCGAAAACTCCTCCGCTGCATTGATTCCCATCCGCTTCAGGCGGTAATTCATGGCAGCAACTTCAATTATAACCGATAAGTTGCGTCCCGGGCGGACCGGAATTGTCAACTTCGTCAAGTCCGTGTCAATGATCCGCATCTTTTCTTCTTCCAGCCCGAGGCGGTCATAGGTTTTCTCGGCATCCCAAAGCTCCAGGTCGATGACCAATGAAATCCGCTTGAAAGTCCGGACCGCACTTGCACCGAATAACGTCATGATGTCGATAATGCCAACACCCCGAATTTCAAGCAGGTGCTCGATCAGTTTTGGGGGATGTCCGACCAATGTGTTCTCACCTTCCTGGTGGATTTCCACGCAATCATCGGCAACCAGGCGGTGGCCTTTTTTGACAAGTTCCAATGCCGTCTCACTTTTACCGACACCACTTTTGCCTGTGATCAATACGCCAACTCCATAAATATCAACCAACACACCGTGAATCGCAGTTGTAGGTGCCAATTGGCTTTCCAGATAATTCGTCAGCAGACTTGAAAAACGCGTCGTCGACATTTTGGTGCTCATTACCGGCACGTGCCGTTTGGAAGACGCATCAATCAATTCCTGCGGCACTTTCTCGCCGTGGGATACGATGATTGCCGGCGTATCATCGGTACATAATTTCATCATTCGATCTTTCCGTTCTGCGGCATCCAGCATCGCAAAAAACGACAGCTCGGTCTTTCCAAGCAATTGCACCCGATTTGCCGGATAATGGGTAAAATAACCTGCCATTTCAAGTCCCGGTCTTGATATATCACTAATCGCTATATGGCGGCCAATTCCTTCTTCGCCGCTGATCAATTTCATGTCGAAAGTTTCCATTACCTGCTTTGTTGTAACCTGCCCCATTGCTTTCCCTCATTCCTCATTTGCGAGAATCCCGCAATATCTTGCTGTCCTCTTGTTTTCACGCATTAATGTTATTATTTTAACATGGAAATTTTCAAATTAAAGTAAACGTGTCCCCTATTCCTGGTCTTTCATCCATATATCAGTGGAAACGGAAAAATCATAGGACGAAAATATTGGTGCTGTACAGGTTTAATATGGCTTAATATCCTTTTCAAATCTGCTAAACTGGAACTAATCGAATTTTCCGTATTTTGTTCACATTTGATGCCAAACCAATAAAACTGAGAAGAGGGATTTGGATGTACGAGCAGAAAACAAAAGAAACTGATAGGGATGTTATCGAATTCATTGAAAGCGTCGACAATCCCAAAAAACGCCAGGATGCATATCGCCTGCTGGAAATTTTCCAGGAAACATCCGGTTATGAGGCGAAAATGTGGGGAACAAGCATCATTGGTTTCGGCACTTACCACTATGTCTACGCTACCGGCCACGAAGGGGACGCTCCATTGGTCGGATTTTCTCCACGCAAAGCAAAGATAAGCCTTTATTTTGCAACGGGCGATCAGGAGCGCCAAGAACTACTGGATGATCTTGGCAAACACACTTCCGGTAAAGCCTGCATCTATATCAATAAGGTCGATGATATTGACGTGGACGTGCTGAAAAAACTGATAACCCGTTCAATCATTTTTTTGCAGGAACTCTATCCCCCCAAACTTTAATTATCAGCGAGCAACTCCTCTGCTCGCTGGGTTTTTTTCGAAATATTCTATAACCCCCCTTTTTTCCAGCTTAGCTATATGGTACTATTTTACATATGTAAAATAGTACTTTATGCAGTCAACTAGAAATCGGGGGAAATTACATGGAATTAAATCCTTTTTTATCCGTTTGGACGCAACCGAAGGAAACAGTTCAGCAATTTATCAAGCACAATAAGCTTGGCTATTCAATGGTGCTGGTCAGCATTGCGGGAATCGGCGGGGTCATTACGACTTTACAGGATTCCGGTTGGTTCCAGGATCTGTCCCTGCCGCTGTGGATTATTGGGATATTGCTTGCCGGAGTCTTCAGTGGATTCCTGAATATGGGCCTGAACTCACTCCTGTATACGGGAATCGGAAAATTGTATGGCGGCACTGGCAAGGTGCGCGACATGGCGATTGCCATCGGACCTACAATGGTTCCCCAGATTTTTACGCTGCCGGTGTTAGTGGTCTATGTATTGCTCTACGGTGAGCAGTTCTTTGCTGCTCCCGCTGAATTCAGTTTCACTTCCATACCGCTAGGTGCATATCTGCTCTTAACCTTGTTGATTGCAATTGCTGCTATCTGGTCGCTTGTTATTGCTTCAAAAGCCATCGGTGTGGTGCACGGCTTCTCCAGCATGCGTGGATTTGCTGTGATTATGACACTGCTCGGCATTATCATTGTAGTGTCAATCCTTGTCGGAATCGGCATTTTCATGTTCCTGATCTAATGCCAATCATTGAACTAAAAAAAAAGCGGACGCATTTTATGCGCCCGCTTTTGCTTGTTTTATTCAATTGTAAGGTAACGGACCAATACGGACCCAGTTTTTGTTTCGCCGTAAACGAGCATTGGTGCTGCTGTCGCTGCTCCGTCCTCTTTCGAGAAGCGGACAGTTTTCTGCATGAATTGACCCTGCTCATGGACATGGTCAACGTCTGACAATAATACGTCCATTTTCCCAAGATTGGAAGATACTTGCCCTTTCAACGGCAGATGGGAAGGGATGTATAATTCCACATTCCCCGCCAACGTCTTCGCTTCCACTTTACGCGCTTCTTTGCAGCGCGAAGTGACGACGACATTGCCGTTAAGCGATTTCGTCTCGATTGTTTGAATATCACCATCCACATAAATACGGCCGTTTAATGTCTCAGTTTCGAGCACTTTGCCTTTGACGTCCTGCACCTGGATAGCGCCGTTGGCAGTTTCCAGTTCCGCATCATCGAATTCACTGTTTTTTAATTCGATTTTACCGTTCGCCGTTTTCACTTTTAATAGGGACGCATCAATACGCTTCATGACAAATCCGCCGTTGAACAGGCGTACAGTCACCTGATCGAATTGTTTGGCAGGCACATAAAGAACCACATTCACCTGTGTCGTTTTCAGCTCGCTGATGATGCGAAGTTTATTGTCGTCAGCGATGAAAATGAATTTGTCCTGAAAATCACGTTTTGCCTGCTCTTCGGATTCTGCCCGGTAGGCTTTCACCGTGCATTCAGCGCGCAGCGTATCATCCTGTGAAGGATAGATTTCAAGTTGGCCGTTTGCAATATCCGCAATGACAGAAGTTACCTCGGCTCCTTCTTCCGTATAACTCTCATTGAATTGATAGGATTCACCGAATGGCGAATCAAACTCCATCGTTTTCAATTTGCCGACTGAGGTCTGCATGAATTGCATCATCCGGTCGCCCAACTGATTGATGTCATTTGACACATTTTTCGAGAAATCTTTTGACATGTCCTTGGAGAATTTTTTGACCATTTCCTCCGGTCTGAACAAGCCCCGTTTCCCGCGTTTTTCCCTGCGGCCGTAATCTTCTCGGCCATAAGATGAATCCCGGGATGAACCGCCTCCACCATCGATAGCTTTCAGTAATTCCACTGCTTCACGCGCCGTAATCGTGCCTTTTTCCACCATATCCAATATGCGTTCTTTTTCACTTTGCATGTATTGCGGCCTCCTCATCGTTCGTTTATAAAAACAGTAATTCTTATTATTGATACGTTCGGTGCCTGAAAAGGTTTCACTTGACTGCTTTTTTCCTACGGCTTGCCTTGTTCACTTTCGCTTCCATTCGCGCCCGGTCACGTTCAAGGATCGGCTTCAAATATTTCCCGGTATACGAATTTTCGACTTCGGCGATTTCTTCCGGAGTCCCCGTTGCCAGGATGGTGCCGCCTTTGTCGCCGCCTTCCGGTCCAAGGTCAATCAGATAGTCGGCGGTTTTGATGACATCAAGATTGTGTTCAATTGTCAGAACCGTATCTCCGTTGTCAACTATACGCTGCAGCACTTTCAGTAAACGGGAAATGTCATCCGCATGCAAACCCGTGGTCGGTTCGTCAAGTATATAGAAAGACTTGCCGTCGGAACGCTTATGAAGTTCAGAAGCCAATTTAACCCGCTGCGCTTCACCGCCGGACAGGGTCGTCGCCGGCTGCCCCATTGTGACATAGCCGAGACCGACATCCACAATCGTTTTAAGTTTCCGGTTGATCTTTGGAACATTTTCGAAAAATGAATGGGCATCTTCCACGGTCATTGCCAATACATCTGCGATGTTCTTGTCTTTGTATTTCACTTCCAGGGTTTCCCGGTTATAGCGCTTGCCGTGACAAACTTCACATGGCACATATACGTCCGGCAGGAAGTGCATTTCTATTTTAATAATACCATCTCCGCGGCATGCTTCACAGCGACCACCCTTGACGTTAAAACTGAATCGTCCTTTTTGGTATCCACGCACCTTCGCTTCATTCGTTTTGGCGTAAACATCACGGATGTCATCAAAGACACCGGTATAAGTGGCGGGGTTCGAACGCGGGGTGCGCCCAATCGGTGACTGGTCGATTTCAATGACTTTTTCGAGACCTTCGAAGCCTGTTACCGAAACGGCTTTGCCTGGCTTGATCTTGGCCCGGTTCAATTTGCTGGCCAGCGTCTTATAGAGGATTTCATTGACGAGCGTGCTTTTTCCTGAACCCGACACCCCAGTCACTGCAGTAAATATGCCGATTGGAATATCGACATCCACACCTTTCAGATTGTTCTCGCTGGCACCCCTGATTGAAATGGCGCGTTCATCAGGCACTCTCCGCTCCGCTGGCAGTGGAATGAATTTTTTGCCGCTTAAATATTGCCCCGTCAGTGACTTTTTGTTTTTCATCACTTTTTCCGGCGTGCCGGCTGCGATGATTTCACCGCCGTGGACACCTGCCCCCGGTCCGATATCAATCAGGTAATCAGCCGCAAGCATGGTGTCTTCGTCGTGTTCGACCACGATGAGCGTGTTTCCGATATCGCGCATTTCCTTCAGCGTATTGATCAGCCGGTCATTATCCCGCTGATGCAGACCGATCGACGGTTCATCCAGTATATAGAGGACACCTGAAAGACGTGATCCGATCTGGGTAGCCAAACGGATCCGTTGGGCTTCTCCTCCTGACATTGTTCCGGATGCCCGGTTCAGCGTCAGGTAATCGAGGCCCACATTGATCAGGAAGCCCAATCTTTCTTTGATTTCCCGAAGGATCAATAAAGAAATCTGCATGTCTTTTTCCGACAGCTCAAGGTTTTTGAAAAAATCATCCGCTTCCACAATCGATAGTTCCGAGACTTTTCCGATATGGACTCCGTTGACTTTTACTGCCAGTGATTCGGGTTTAAGGCGATGGCCATGGCATGCGGGGCATGACTGCTGCGCCATATATTTTTCCATCTGTTCCCGGATATAATCCGAAGACGTTTCCCGGTAGCGCCGATCGACATTCGACAGAACACCTTCAAAATTTATATGATTGTCGCGTACTTGGCCATATTCATTCTCGTAACGGAATTGGATTTTTTCAGTTCCAGCCCCCTGGAGAATCATGTTCACATGTTCTTCAGGCAATTCACTGAGTGGTACGTCCATATCGATCTTAAAATGTTTGCATAAAGCTTTCAACAATTGCGGATAGTATTGGGAGCTGGTCGGTTTCCACGGAGCGACAGCGTGTTCATTCAGTGACAGGCTCCAATCCGGAATCACCAGATCAGGATCCACTTCCAGCTTATTGCCAAGCCCGTCACATTCAGGACAGGCTCCAAAAGGCGAGTTGAATGAGAACATACGGGGTTCCAATTCACCGATGGAGAATCCACAAATCGGGCAGGCATGATGTTCGCTGAACAACAGTTCTTCCTGTTCCATGACATCCACCAGCACTCTTCCGTCGCTCAAGCGCAGGGCTGATTCGAGTGAATCACTGAGCCGCGGTGCAACGCCTTCTTTCATGACGATGCGGTCAATCACCACTTCTATTGAATGTTTTTTGTTTTTATCCAATTCAATATTGTCATCCAGATCGATTAATTCTCCGTTGACCCTTACACGGACATAGCCCTGTTTCTTGATGTCTTCAAACAATTTGGCGTGCGTCCCTTTTCTGCCGGAGACCAACGGCGCAAGAATCTGCATTTTTGTGCGCTCCGGATAAACGACCAGCCGGTCCACCATCTGCTCGATGGTCTGGGAGGAAATTTCGATGCCGTGGTTCGGGCATATCGCTTTGCCTACCCTTGCATACATCAGACGCATATAATCATAGATTTCCGTAACTGTCGCAACAGTTGAACGGGGATTTTTACTGGTCGTTTTCTGATCGATTGAAATCGCCGGTGACAGGCCTTCGATCAAGTCTACATCCGGCTTGTCCATTTGCCCAAGGAATTGGCGGGCATAGGAAGACAGCGACTCTACATAACGCCGCTGCCCTTCCGCATAAATCGTATCGAAAGCGAGCGAAGATTTACCGGATCCCGACAAACCGGTCATTACCACTAATTTATCCCGCGGTATCGTAATATCAATATTTTTCAAATTATGCGCTCGCGCACCCTTTATCTTGATTTCCTGATTTCTCAACCCGATCATCCTTCCGCTTTCAGTTCAAGCACTGTATCCCGCAGTTCTGCCGCCCGTTCGAAATCGAGTTCTTTTGCTGCTTCTTTCATTTCTGTTTCCAATAATGCAATCAGTTTCAGACGATCTTCTTTTTTGAGTTTTTTGCCTGATGTCGCTTTTGAAACATATTCTTCCGCTTCTTCCGATGCCACTGTCGCGCGGATAACATCCCGGATTTTCTTTTGTATGGTCATCGGCGTGATGCCGTGCTCTTCATTGTATGCGGCCTGAATCTTACGCCGGCGTGTTGTTTCATCTATTGCCTTTTGCATTGAATCCGTTATTCTGTCAGCGTACATGATAACCTGGCCATTTGCATTCCGTGCGGCTCGGCCCATTGTCTGGATAAGGGCACGTTCGGAGCGCAGGAAACCTTCCTTATCCGCATCGAGAATTGTCACTAGTGATACTTCTGGAATATCAAGACCTTCCCGCAGCAAGTTGATGCCGACCAGCACATCATAGACGCCCAAACGTAATTCGCGAATAATTTCAATCCGTTCAAGTGTCTTGATTTCTGAATGAAGATAATTCACTTTGATTCCCGCTTCTTTCAGATAAGCGGTTAGGTCTTCTGACATTTTTTTAGTCAACGTCGTCACCAGCACCCGTTCATTTCGTTCGGCGCGCTGGTGGATTTGGTCCATAAGATCATCAATCTGCCCTTCAATCGGACGGATTTCGATGGTCGGATCCAATAAGCCTGTCGGCCGGATGATCTGTTCAACCATATCCGGTGTATGCTCCAGTTCGTAAGGTCCCGGGGTTGCAGAAACAAAAACCGCCTGGTCGATATGCTCTTCAAATTCCGTGAAAGTCAGCGGACGGTTGTCCATTGCTGAAGGCAGTCGGAAACCGTGGTCGACCAGCACTTTTTTTCTTGCCTGGTCACCGTTGAACATACCGCGCACCTGTGGCAGCGTCACATGGCTTTCATCAACCACCAAAAGGAAATCGTCCGGGAAATAGTCGATTAACGTATACGGCTGGGCACCCGCCGGACGCAGGGTCAAATGGCGGGAGTAGTTTTCAATCCCTGAACAAAAACCCATCTCCCTCATCATTTCCAGGTCGTAGCGCGTTCGCTGCTCTAAGCGCTGCGCTTCCAGCAGCTTGTCTTCAGCGCGCATCTCTTTCAACCGCTCTTCCAATTCCGCTTCGATGTTTTCAACAGCTTTCTCCATTTTTTCTTCGCGTGTTACGAAGTGGGAAGCTGGAAAAATAGCGGCATGATCCCGCTCGCCGATGATTTCACCGGTCAACGCATCCACTTCCCGTATGCGGTCAATTTCATCACCGAAAAACTCCACCCGCAAACATCTTTCATCCCGTGAAGCCGGAAAAATTTCCACGACATCCCCGCGCACGCGGAAGGTTCCCCGGGTAAAACTGATGTCGTTGCGTTCGTATTGGACATCGACCAGTTTCCGCAGGAGCTGATTGCGCTCAATCTCCATTCCTTTGCGCAATGAAACCACAAGTTCCCGGTATTCTTTCGGCGATCCCAGGCCGTAAATGCAAGACACGGAGGCAATGACGATTACATCATCGCGTTCAAAAAGCGATGATGTGGCAGAATGCCGAAGCTTATCGATTTCATCATTGATGCTTGCGTCTTTTTCTATATAAGTATCGGATTGCGGCACATACGCTTCCGGCTGATAATAATCATAATAGCTGACAAAGTATTCCACGGCGTTGTCCGGAAAAAACTCTTTGAATTCGCTGTACAGCTGCCCGGCCAATGTTTTGTTGTGGGCCATAACGAGAGTGGGTTTTTTTATTTGCTGGATGACATTCGACATCGTATAGGTTTTCCCCGTACCGGTTGCCCCGAGCAAAGTCTGGAACCGTTTGCCATTGATGATCCCTTCCGTCAGTTCAGCAATTGCCTGCGGCTGATCTCCGGCAGGTTCATATGGAGCTTGCAGATTGAATTCCTGTTTCATATATAGCCCTCCCGTTTTTCAATACCTTTATTTTATCATATGCCCTAAAAAACCACTAACAAAAAGCGAACGTATGTTTTTCCACTAAATTATTTTCCACAAAAAAAGAACCACTCCCGGGAGCGGCCCTACTGTATTCAGGATTCTTCACATTTTAAAGCCTGCAGTTGATGGCTGTATCTATTGAATGCTTTGCGATCATTAGTGTCCAGGGCTTCGTCTATCAGTTTCATGAGCTGTTCTTCCTGTTGCGAGCGGTGTATATGCTTAAGGAAAAGGTCCAGATAAATCTCGTTCAGCAATTTCTCCGCTTCGGAAATTTTCTTCGTTTGCGCCATCGCCTTCATGAAATCAGCATAAGAATAATAGTTTTCCATTCTACCTCACCCCGAATGCTTTTCATTAGTATACATGAAAAATAAAAAAAGAACAATAATTATTTAGAAAATTCTAACGATGGTGAAAATATTTTATTTTTAGAATTAAAAAGATTGTATATTTTCCAATTATTATTATAATAGGTAGAGTAAAGTAAATTATGGGGGTGTTTTATCATGGGTCGAAAGGATTATAACCCTTTTTCCTACATAGTATGCAATAGTACATATGCGCTGATTCCACACGTCGATGGCTCACGCCTCGTAACCCGGGTGCTTGAAGACCGCAGCGAATTTCTTGTGGAGCAAACTGCTTACAAGACCATCACCGGTTCCTGTTCCTTTTATCGCGGTTCGCTTGAAAGCGCAACTCTCTATGCTCAAAAAGCTATAGGAGTGAAGCACAAGCCTCCTATCATCATCGGGGAGTATTATGGAAATCCGCTGATTTTCTTTCCCACACATTCACCGAAAAATAAAGATTCTGTATGGCTCAATTACGACGCCATCGATCTGATCGAAAGCGATGAAAGTGGAGGCAGTATCGTATATCTGGGAAATGGTCACTCCGTCTGTCTGGACGTCTCTGCCATCGCTCTCAGAAACCAGCATTCTTTTGCCGGCTCATTGCGCCGCTATTTCAAAAAAGCGCAGAATCAGCATAAGCAGCAATTAACTTATGTGACAAAGCGCCCAATGCCGATCCGAACAAGACACCCTTCAGATTAGACTTTCGTCTCTGCCATTGATAAATATAAATAGATGCGGATCAGTTCTTCTACCCGGTTACGCAGACGCAGGTTCAAATAGCGCCGATGGTCTTCATAACCGCCATGATAAAATACATATTCGGTAAAGGTGTCATCTCCTGCGCCCCGCAGCATTTTCATCTGGCGCCTCCGCATATGTATTCTAGTTTCTTTCAATTCCTTTTGCACCTGACCGATCGCCCCTTCCACCAATTCCAGATAAGGGCGCTTCAGTTTGAAGGAACCATTTTCAAACAGTGTTCTGTCGCGTTCCAGTACAACCAGCACCATGGGCAGATAAATCATATTTTCAAAATGGACAATCTCTTCCTGCGGAATCAAAGGCATATCCTCACCACCTTCATGACTTAACCCCGATGTACAGACCACTGCTATGTCGCTGCAGCAATAAAATGCAACGAATAAGAACACTTGTTCTTATTTCTAATTGTACTCTCTATTTCCGTAATTGCAATACGCTAAACAGAAAAAAACCTTTGTGCAAAATGCACAAAGGTTTTATTTTATTGACCGGTAGACGATCAGCGATGCCAGGAAGGCTCCGGAAGAAACCCATAAATACGGTTCGTTTGAAAACCATACGGAAATGGAGATTCCCGTAAATGACAGTATGCTGAAAATGCCGGCGAACATTCTGCTCTGCAGATCGCGCCGATATCCTCGCATGCGGCCGTCACGGTTTTCCAGATAATTGCGCATCCGTTCAGGTTCCTCAAGATAATTAATGACTTTCTGTGGAAATACGCGAAGCGGTCCGGTCGAATTGAGGATCCAGCGCAATACGTCCCCTTTTCCGAAAACCTTCTCCCCTTCTTTCTGCGACGATGCCCATTCCAGAATACGCGGACGGGCCAGCGCCATCAGGTCGACTTTCGGGTTCAAAATATGGAGCACACCGACAAAGATTGAAACAGCGCGGCCAAAAAATGCGAATTCTGAGGGCAGCTGAACAGGCTGCGTGCGGACAATCTTCTGGAGATCCTGCATCAGCCTCTCAACAACAAAACTATCCATTTCCATCAATTCATCCGACTCATATGCCTTAACAAGCCGCTCTATGGCATCTTTCAGCACTTCCCGATCGGCATGCGGAAGCAGGAAACGAAGGTCTTCCAGACCATTCAGCACCTGATCGTAATTTTTAAAGATGATGCCTTCAGCTATCCGCAAAACCGACTGCGAATCGGATTTGCGGATAACACCGGTCATCCCAAAATCAATCAGCACAATTGTACCGTCCTGCTTCAACAGGATATTGCCGCTATGCGGATCGGCATGGAATTGCCCTCCATACAGGACCTGTTCGAGAAACAGGATGAACAGGCGCTCTGAAATTTCAAAACGGTCCAAATCATGTTTTTCAATGAATGCAAGATCCGTAATTCGCGCCCCTTCAATCCAGTCCATGACCAACACATGGCGGGTGGATAAATCTTCAAAATAACGTGGAAATTGGATGCCATCCATTTCATCAAAGCGCTCGGCGAAGCTCCGGCCATTTCGCATTTCCTGTTGGAAATTCAATTCTGCACCGATGGTTTCCGTCATTTCCAGATATAATTTCGTAAAATCAATTTGTTTGCTGAAGTTCGTGAACTTGCGCGCCAGCCAGATGACAATGCGCACCGCCTGGAAATCTGCGCGAAGAATGCGGCCGGTTCCCGGACGCTGCACTTTAATCGCCACCTCGGTTCCATCTTTCAGCACGCCTTTATAAACTTCCCCTATGGAGGCGGAAGCAATGGCCACGTCGGAAAGATGTTTTAAATACGTGGTATGCGGCGTGTTCCATTCGCGTTCCAGCACTGCGATGATTTGTTCACGCTCCACTGAAGGCACTCTGTCAGTCAACCCTTCCAGCTCGGCCAGGAAACTCGGAGGCATGATGTCTGCGCGGGTCGATAGGAACTGCCCCAGTTTGATCATCAGGCCGCCCAGTTGGAGAGCAAGAATTTTGTATTCCTTGGCCATTTCTGTGACCATCTTGTTCCATTTCTCTTCAACCAGCGGGTTCCAATTGCCGCGATGACGCTTTTGGAAGAACGTTGCCCGCATAAAAAATTTCACGGCCATAAAAACTATTCGGATGACACGGATAAAAGTAATCTGATTCATAAGCGGGTCCCTCCTTGAGTTCATTATAGGCACTGATAGCGGAATAGTCCAAAAAGTGGTATGTTTTTAAAGGATGGAATTCAGACCAAGGGGGATAAAAATGGACACAATTCATTACGAACAAAGAGGAAATCTGGCTTTCATTACATTGAATCGCCCAGATGCCATGAACGCATTCAACTACGACATGCTGGCGGAACTCGGCCAGGTGGTTGAGTCGATCCGCATCAATCCGGATATCCGCGTCGTGGTTTTTACCGGCGCAGGAGAAAAGGCATTCAGTGTCGGAGCAGATTTAAAGGAACGGAAAACATTGACGGAACAGCACGTGAAACGAAATATCTACAAGATCGGCGAGGTTTTTTCCATAATTGAGAATCTTCCGCAGCCGACCATCGCCATGATCAACGGCTTTGCATTCGGCGGCGGTATGGAGCTTGCTCTCGCCTGTGATTTCCGTATTGTCTCGGACAATACGCTGCTCGGCCTGACCGAAACAAGTCTCGCCATTATCCCTGGCGCAGGTGGAACACAGCGCCTGCCACGACTGATCGGCGAAGCGAAAGCGCTGGAATTGATATTGACTGCGCGCCGCCTGAAACCCGCAGAAGCGCTTGACTATGGTTTGGTAACGCGCGTTGCGCCACTGGAAGAATTGGCGCAAGTGACCGGTGAATTTGCCGATATGATGCTTGCGAACGGCCCGATTGCCCTGCAGCAGGCGAAATTCGCCATTAAGAACGGCATGAATGCAGACCTGCAGACAGGTTTGCATATCGAAAGAAAAGCTTACGAAATGACGATTCCAACCGAAGACCGCGTGGAAGCTTTGCTCGCGTTCGGTGAAAAACGCAAACCGGTATTTAAAGGAAAATAAAATACTCACACCAAAAGGAAAGAGGCCATCTGTCTGACAGATGGCCTCTTTCCTTTTGCATATATTTTTTTACAAATATTTTTCCATCCAGCCTGCAATCTGCTCGAGACGTGCAAAGCGCAGGTTCGGTTTGCCTGTGCGGGACAGATTATGGTCCGCTTCCGGGAAACGGACAAACTCCGTTTCCTTACCCATGCTTTTCAGCGTGATATACAATTGCTCCGACTGCTCGATCGGGCAGCGGTAATCGTTTTCCGAATGCAGGATCAATAATGGTGTTTCCACATTTTTCGCATATTTCAGCGGAGAATGTTCCCATAGTTTATCAACATCCGTCATATCCGCCTGCATTTGCCATTCGGAGAAATAATACCCGATATCGGACACGCCGAAAAAGGAAATCCAGTTGGAAATTGACCGTTGGGTAACGGCCGCCTTGAAGCGGTTATTGTGGCCGACAATCCAATTGGTCATGAATCCGCCATAGCTGCCGCCGGTGACGCCGAGGCGATCTGTATCGATCCAGCTGTTCGCTTCGATGGCGCCGTCCAGCGAGTTCATGATGTCTTCGTAATCGCCACCGCCGTAATCGCCGCGCACCGCATCGACAAATTCCTGGCTGTAGCCGTGGCTGCCGCGCGGATTGACATACAGGACACCGAATCCGCGCGCTGCCAGCAATTGCATTTCATGAAAGAATGAATTGGCATACATCGCATGCGGGCCGCCGTGGATATTGACTACGAGCGGATATTTCTCTCCTTCTTTGAAACCATGAGGCTTCATCAGCCAGCCGTGGACGGCCCAGTCTTTGGCCCCTTTGGCAATGATCAGTTCAGGCGCAACCAATTCCGTTTCTTCCATATAAATTTTATTGAATTGGGTCAGCGCTTTTCGTTCGCCGGTTGTAATCGTCAATTGGTATAATTCGCCGGGGTCCACCGGATTGGTGATTGCGGCAAGAGCGAATTCGCCACTTCTTGCGACGTCGTAGCCGTAGACATGCTCCATGTCAGGAGAAGCCGGATAGACCGCTCCGTCAAGCGACGCGAAATACAGGCGCACATCGCCCATTGTCGAGACCTGGAAATAAAGGTGGTCGTCTTTCGTCCAGACAGCTCCCGGTGCGTTCGCACTCTGCTGATGGTCCGCCACCACATAATCGCCGACCGGAATATCCAAACCTTCAGTCAGGCAGATAGAGGTGTTCGATGCAATCGTATGGACGAAAAGTTCTGTGTGCGTGGCATTCTGAAATTGGCGCGTGCTTCCTACATAAGCGATATGTGCATCGTCATGGGAAAATACCGCTTCGCCGAAATACCCTTCCCCGTCCACCAATTCCGTCTCTTTTTTGCTTTCGGTGTCGTAAATGAACAGCGGCTGGCGGAAAACGAAATCAAGATTCTCTTCTCGCGTCACGCCGTAGACCAACTTGCTGCCGTCATGCGATACCGCTTCCAGTCCGTGATGGTGGGTGCCATCTGTAATCTGTTCGACATCCTGCGTTTCGATGTCGATGAAGCCGATCTGGCGGTGAAATTCTTTCGGCAGCAACCCCATGCCGTCCATTTTGTATTTCATTTTATCGACCACATACGGTTCCGGGAATTTCTTTTCATCTTTTTCTTCTTTGTCGGTGAAGGTCTTGCCTTCTTTCACCATTGCATCAAACCAGATCTTTTTGTTGCACGGCGACCAGCGGAAGCTGTTGACCCCTTTTTCAAAACTGGTCAATTCGCGGGCTTCCCCACCTTTTGCAGGCAAAATATAAACTTGATTCTTTTCCGTCCGGTCTGACAGGAACGCAACAGATTTTCCGTCTTCCGACCATTGAGGCGATGACACCCGCTGCTTGCCGTATGTCCATTGCGATAATTCACCCGTGCCGAGATCAATATGCCAAAGGTGAGCTATATATGTATTTTCCTCTTCATCAATATGCGTCCGGATAAAAACGGCTTCTGTGCCATCTGGTGAGATATGCGGATCTGCCACCGATATCAACTTTGTTAAATCTTTCGTTTCCACTGCTTTTTTAACCACTCTGTTTCCTCCTCGAAACTATTTCGATTCTCGCAATACTTACTCTTCCACTATAATGAAAAAAGTCAGTACTTTCAATCTATTTCGAAATTAATAAGATGAGCTATATTAGTTGAACTAAAGAATTTCACTTTCCATACCGCTTCGGCGCTGTGGACAATGGCAAAGATTATGCTCCTGCGCAAGCTCGTCGCAAAGGAGGCGCCATCTTCGTATGGCGCACCTTGGCTCCCGCAATAAGCCGCGCCGTCGCTGAGAGATATCTCTAGAGATATGGAGCAAAACAGCGCAGACTCCTGGGGGAGCAGGCGAATGCCGACGAAGTGCAAGATCCACTCGGGCGACAAGCCCGAGTTAGTTCAGCGCAAGCCCCCCGGAAAGCAAGCTGTTTTGCGGAATATCGGCTATTATAGATTATTAGTTCAACTAGTATATTTTTAATAAAACACAAAACCCCCGACACTTATGCCGGGGGTTTTGTTCGCTCCTATTATTGCTGTTTCAACGCCTGGTCTTTCAATGAGCGGCGCAGGATTTTGCCTGTTGTGTTTTTCGGCAGCTCATCAAGAATTTCAAAATGCTTTGGCACTTTGTATTTCGCCAAATGTTCTGCGCAGTATTTCTGAAGGTCGCCAGTTGTGAAGACCTGGTCTTTCAATACCACATAAGCGTTGATCGACTCACCGAAATCTGCGTCCGGCAAGCCAACGACAGCCGCTTCGGATACGCCCGGATGAGCGAATAGGACTTCTTCGACTTCACGTGGATAGACATTGTAGCCGCCGACGATGATCATGTCTTTTTTACGGTCGACAATGAAGAAATAACCTTCTTCATCGATTGTTGCCAAATCGCCTGTATAAAGCCAGCCGTCTTTGATCGCTGCATTTGTTTCTTCCGGCATTTTATAATAGCCCTTCATGACGTTCGGTCCACGGACGATCAATTCCCCGACTTCCCCGACAGCCACTTCTTCTCCCAATTCGTTAACGACTTTGTTTTCCACATTGATGATGGAAGTTCCAATTGAACCGGCTTTGCGTTCGCGGTCAATCGGGTTGAAGCAAGTAACAGGTGATGCTTCTGACAGGCCGTAACCTTCGGAAATGCGGACGTTAAACTTGTCTTCAAAATTATGAAGCAATGCAACCGGCAACGCGGAGCCTCCAGAAATTGCTAACCGGATGCTTTCAAAATCGGAAGGCTGTGCCTCCGGAAATTGGTACATGAAATTGTACATTGTCGGAACGCCCGCAAAGACAGTCGCTTTTGTTGCTTTGATGGCATCAAATACATCTTTCGGATTGAAACGCGGAACAAGGATGATCGTAGCTCCCTGGATCAGCGGTGCGTTTACCACTACAGTCAACGCAAACACGTGGAATACGGGCAACGTTGCCAAAACACGGTCCGCTGACGAGATTTTCAAGTATTCGCCGACATCCCGCGCATTGGAATAGAGATTGCCGTGTGTCAGCATCGCACCTTTCGGTTTGCCCGTTGTTCCCGATGTATAAAGGATGACCGCTGTGTCGTCTTCAGCCACTTGGACAGGCAGGTTGACAGAAGATGCGTTGAAAAGCAGATTGCTGAATGCATGGACTTTGCCTTTTACAGCATCCGGCAATTGAGCCAGTTTGGCACCGGTTGACGGGTCGGTTTCGCAGATGATATAAGACTCTACTTTCGGAAGAGCCAGATGCGCTTTTTCGATAAGCGGCAACAATGCATCCAGTGCAATGACTACATTTGCATCGCTGTTATTTACTATGTAAGCGATTTCATCCGGTGTATAGATCGGGTTGATCGGTACAGCCGTCGCTCCGAGACGCATTGTTGCGTAAAGGGAAATCATGAAATGAGGTGTATTGCTTAACAGAAATGCAACATGGTCGCCTTTTTTCACTCCCAATGATTCCAGGGCGTTGGCGAATTTCCCGACCGTTTGTTCAAACTCCCCATAGGAAGTGTCTTTCCCCATAAAATGATAAGCCGCTTTTGATGGATTCTGGCCGGCAATTTCGTGAACACGTTTGACTAAATTCATTTTGGCATCCCTCTTTCGTATTGAATGAATACTCATTCATAATCATCACTCTTTTCATTATAAAATAAATCTTCAGACAATACAACAGACACCGTGAAAATCACGATGCCTGCAAGTGTGCAATATAACGCCAACGGATCAGGTAGAAATAAAGCAATTGGACGATTGTAAAGCCCGCCAGCACAAACGCCATTTCACCCAAAATTGAAAGTTCCGCAAATTCGTCCCAAACGACCTGCAACGAAATAAAGGCGAAACTGCTGTGCAACAGCGCAATTGCCCACGGCAGGAAGAACTGCGGCACCAATTGCCGGTTGACGATTTTAAGCAACTCTTTCTCAGTCATCCCGAGACGCACCAATAACGCGTATTGCTTCCGGTCCCTTTCCAATCCTGTATAGAGCTTGAAATAGATAAAACTACCCGCCGCCAACAGAAATACCAGCGCGACCATGACACCGATGAAAAGCATCAACGCGAAGGAAGATTTGAACCAACGGTAATCCTCACCGGGATTTTCAAAATAAAAAGCTATCGAATCGAAGTTCCCAGTTTCGAATGCCTCAGCCATTTTTTCTGACAGGGAGTTGCCGACACCGAGAGTCGCTGTCCAGTCCGGCACATCAAACGCGTAATATGTGAAGGATGACTGCTCCTCGGTATAGCCGGTTAACGGCTCATCGATTGCCGCGAAATCCTGGTCATTAACGATGATGCTGTTGGCATTCAGCGTATGATTGGGAAACATTACATGCGGGTAGACATCAGCGATGAGAAGCGGCACGCCACTTTCACTGAGTACAGTATCCGTCACAGTTTCTTCTAAAGTTGCCATTGATTCCTGGGAGTACGGAATGAAAACCCCTTCCCCGGGCTCAGGGGCAGCCACTTCATGCCCAAGCCGCGAGGCAAGCCGATTGAATTGCGACGCCTGCAATATATCAACCTCATTGCCGCTGGCTGCTGAAGTTTGCCTCTTAATGGTCAACTGGGCAATATCATAGGCCAGGCCTCTCTGCTCCAACTCCTCTGCCAGCAAACTGATATGTTCATCCTCCTGCGGGTTTTCTTCAAATGAAATATAAATCAGGCTCAGCGGGTTCGATTCCCGGAAATCGCCGGTATAAGAAGTGAATGATGCCAATGTCCCCACGGTCAGGAAAGCGATGGTGGAAACGATGGTCACGATAAAAAACATCTGCGCGCTGTCTTTCAATTTGACCGATGAATCGGCAATCGAAACCAGCCGTGTCTTGTTCCAGAAAAAAGTTTTTTTCTTTTTAAAGAGGTTGAGCAGCGCGTGGATCGAATGCGTAAAGAAAAGGTAAGTGCCGATTGTCGCAAGCGGTGGAATGATAAAGGCCATCAAGTAGACGGTGTCATCCTCGACGAGGGCTGCGAGAGTATAGGCAGTTACAAGGAATCCGATGCCGGCAACCGACAGGGTGACTGAGGTTTTCCCCAATTCATCCACTTTCCAATAGCCCTGCAGCAAATTCAAGACTCTTTTCGTGCGGATAAAGCCCACGCTGATAAACGAAATGATGATGAACAGGCTGGCAAATGCACCGATCGTCAAAACAAATGGCTGCCAGCTGAGGTATAGAGGCAGCGACTCGAGTTCCATGATTTCCCGGCCGATCATGAAGAAAAACTTCGAAAACGTGAAACCGAAAGCGATTCCGGCAGCCGTGGATATAGTGCCGAGGATCATCATTTCGAAAAAAATCATTTTGCTTAATTGCTTTTTGGTCATCCCGAGATGCACCAATACACCAAATTCCTTCGACCTTGCCTGCAAAAATGCGCTCATCGAATAGAACAGGAAAAAAAGGGTGAATATATAAAGTACGACTTCAGCGATCAGCATACCTCGGACCGCCAAAGTACCAAGTCCCTCTTCTTCGAATAACGGATGGAAGATGAACATTGAATAAACGAAGAACACCATGACAGATACGACACTGGCAAGAAAAAAAGCGGCGTAGCTCCTTAAATTGCGCAGCACATTACGGTAAGCGAGCTGCCGAAAGGTCATTCACATTTCCCCCCAACAAGGACAGGACGTTCAAGATGCGCTGATAAAACGTCTGGCGCCGATCATCGCTGTAGATTTCATTGAAAAACTCCCCGTCTTTGATAAACAGAACCCGGTTGCAATAACTGGCGGCGATCGGGTCATGGGTCACCATGATGATTGTCGCGCCTTCTTCCCGGTTGATAGCTGACAGCAGCTCCAAAACTTCGCGTGACGCTTTGGAATCCAGATTCCCTGTCGGCTCATCCGCGAGAATCAGATCCGGCTTATGAATGAGTGCACGCCCGATTGCCGTGCGCTGCGCTTCTCCTCCGGAAATCTCATTGGGCCGTTTGTGGAGTATCGGTGTCAGGCTCAGCCGATCAGCGATTTCCATGACCCTTTTCGTCATTTGATCCAAAGGAATATAATCGAGCGTCAGTGGCAGCACCAGATTTTCTTCGACTGTCAACATCTGCAGAAGGTTAAAGTCCTGAAAAACAAAGCCCAATTTCCGTCTCCGGAAAAGAGCCAGTTCGTTCTTATCCAAGTCATGTGGATTGATGCCATCAATCTGGATGCTGCCGGAAGTAAGGTCGTCAATAGTTGAAATCAGATTCAGCAGGGTCGTCTTGCCGCTGCCGGAAGGTCCCATGATTGCCAGGAACTGGCCTTTTTCAACTTCAAATCCCAATTGGTTTACAGCCCGGTGCGTCACTTTCCCCTCATAGACTTTCGTAACATCATCTATTTTCACTAATGGCATTTTTTTCCTCCTGTAAAACTGTATCCTGATTTGAGAAAAGGATGGATACAGTTGTTCCTTGGCCCACGGTTGATTCAATCATCAGCTCGTGGCCCAGCTTGCTGCAGACTTCCTTGGCGATATAAAGGCCCATGCCAGTGGATTCTGCCGTCTTCCGGCCATTCTCACCAGTGAAAAACGCTTTTGTCACCCTGCCCAAGTCGGTCGCTGGGATGCCCACTCCTTCATCACGTATCGAAAGGCGGATGTGACTGTCGTCGCAAGCGGCCGAAATAAATACTTTTTTATCCCTTTCGAAGGTATATTTGACGGCATTTGACAGCAATTGTCCCAATATGAATTTCATCCATTTGCGATCGGTGGCCACGACCAATTTTTTGTCCGCATCAATAACCGGATAAACTTGCTTTGAAATGAACAGCCTTTTGTTTTCCGTGATGATTTCAGTTGAAAGAGCATGAAGATTTACTTGCTCAATTTGCATATCCTGTTCAAACGTATCGAGCCGCGCGTTCATCAGCACCGTATCCAGACTCGCCTTCAGCCGGTCGATTTCTTCTGAAACACTCTTTTTATCCAGTTCATCCGGATTTTGGACAAGCAGCTGAATAACAGAAATCGGCGTTTTCATCTGGTGCACCCATTGATTCATGAATTGCAGATGCCTATTTTGGGACGCATACAGTGCCTGCGCTTCATTCTGGTAAACTTTATACAGCTTTTGAAGGTACCGTTCGAGTTGCAGCTGTTCAGGCGACCGCCCTTCCTTTTGCAGCATGTGTTCCATACTGTCTGGATTTTCGGTGATTTTCTTGTAATACCGATGGCGCTTGATATAACGGGCGCCCAAAAATGCCGATGTCAACAGGATGCTGATGACGAACGAATAAATTGCCGTATCCAGATTGCGAAAGCCATCCAGCCAATAAAGAATCATGATGAAGGCGACCAATACTGCCTGAAAAACAATGAAAGCTGCGTGTTCTTTTAAAAAGAGGCGAAGCATCAAAGTTCCCCCTCATCAATCAGTAGCCGATAACCCGCTCCCCTTACCGTTTCAATGACAGACAGCACACCATAGTCAGCGAGTTTTTTGCGCACCCTCGTCATATTGACGTTCAGCGTATTTTCATCGACAAAAGCCTGGTCATCCCATAGCTCCTCGAGCAATTGCTCCCGGGAAACGACTTTTGGGTATTGGGCCAACAGCAATCCAAGAATCGTCGCTTCTTTTTTTTGCAGCGGGATCACTTCATTTTTCACATGCATTTCCATTCTTTCCATATAAAGCGTAATACGTCCTGCTTTAACAGAACGTTCTTCCTGTTTTAAAGCGTATTCCCCATATGCCCTGCGGAGGTGGCTTCTTATTTTTGCAAGGACGATTTCATAATGGAAAGGTTTCGTAATAAAATCATCGCCGCCGTTCTCCAAAGCGAAAATTTGATCCATTTCGCCGGAACGCGCAGAAATGAAGAGGATTGGACAGGTAGTTGCCAGTCGAAGTTGCCTGCACCAATAATAGCCATCATAAGAAGGAAGATTGATATCAAGCAGGATCAGATGGGGTTCAAATACTTCGGCTTCTTCCAGTATGCGATCAAAATCCTTGGCCGTTTCCACTTCATAATGGTATTTCCGCAATGTCTCCGCAAGCAGTTCGGCAATCTTCAAATCATCTTCCACGATAAATATTCGCTGAGCTGACATGAAAGCCCCCCTTTCCTTTTTCTTTCCATTTTAACAAAAGAGCCTGCTTAATAGCAGGCTCTTCATACTTTCTTAATAAATTAATTTCAGGAATTCCTCTTTTGTAATCCCTCCGAGAAGTTTCGGAATATCGATCTCTGCAATCGCTTCATCCAAAGCAGACCGTTCATACTTCACGCCTGTGATGGAGTGTTCGAGTTCGGAAACATCGCCCACACCGAAAAAGTCGCCAAAGATTTTCGCATCTTCCACCAAACCGTTTTCAACCTGCAGGCGGACATCAATGCCGCCGACAGGGAACCGGTGCGAATGTTTCACGTTGAATTTAGGCGATTTGCCATAATTCCAATCCCAGTTGCCATAGCGCTCGCGGGAAATTTCATGTATGCCTACCCAGTCTTCCTCCGTAAGCTCCCAAAGCTTGACGTTTTCTTCACCTTCAAAAACAGAATGAAGAATCGAAGAACGGAATTCCGTGATTGTCATAGTTTGTTCCAAAAACTCGGAAATATTCGCTACACGGCTGCGGATCGATTTGATTCCTTTTGATTCGATCTTTTCCTTGCTGACCTTGAGTGCAGAAACAACTTCTTCCACATCCGTATCGAACAGCAAAGTTCCGTGGCTGAACATGCGGCCGCGGGTAGAGAATTGAGCATTCCCGGAAACCTTGCGCCCTTCAGCCATCAAGTCGTTGCGGCCTGATAATTCGGCGTTGACCCCGAGACTGTTCAGCGCCCTCACAACCGGCTCGGTAAATTTACGGAAATTCCGGAAGCTTTCACCGTCATCAATCGTGATAAAGCTGTAATTCAAATTGCCAAGATCGTGGTAAACCGCGCCTCCACCGGAAAGGCGGCGCACGACGTGGATGCCGTTGGAATCGACATAATCCGTATTGATCTCTTCAGCGGTATTCTGGTTCTTCCCGATGATGATTGACGGTTCATTGATATAGAACAGCAGGAAAGGGTCCTTTTCTACGTCCATGTTCTTCAGCAGGTATTCCTCAATGGCCAGGTTTATGCGTGGATCGGTAATTCCCTTGTTGTCTACGAAATACATAATCTCTCTCCTTTAGATTGTTTACTCCTTTCAGTTTAACGGATTTTTAATAATTATTCACGATTTAGAGTTGACTTCTCAAAACTGTTATAATACACTAGGTTTAATTATAACAGTACTATAACAAAAAGGAGCTGGAATGAATGGTTGAGAACGTAGTCGAATTTTTCAAGAACCTGCCGCCAAAACAATGTGCAACGTGTGGAGAAAAGATTGAAGAACAGCACGAGTGCTACGGCACTAAATGCAATTCCTGCGACGAACTTTAAAATGAGAAAAGGCAAGCGCCGAGGCGCTTGCCTTTTCTTTTGGTGATATGAAACTAGATTAATGACCGTCTCCGTGGCCATCCATTTTATCCATGCCCTCTTCGTCATCGCTGTCATCCGGCACGATTGTTTCGGGATCCGGATCGCCGACTGTAAGTTCCTGTTTCGGCATTACGTGAAGGCGGCGGGCAGTTGTGTGCGCCTGGACGAAATAAAGTCCCTCTTCGCCGAATGCGGCTTCAGCTTCATAGACGCCATCTCCGATATGGTCAGCCGGCAGCATTTCACTTTCTTCCCGGTTGCCCGATTGCCATACTTCATAAACCACTTCATCCGCATCTTCCACAAGTTCTTCCCCCTGTGTCACTGTGACAGACAGTGTCATTTTTTCACCGGGTTCAGAAGTTTCATCAGAATTGAATTTCGTCTCGATCGGTTCAGTGTTCATTCCCGCACCGGCCGACCCGGACTCTTCTTCTCCGCAAGCTGATAGCATCAATAGGGATGATAACAAAGCGATCCATATAAATTTTTTCATTTTAATATAATCCTCCAGCTTTCATTTGCAAAAGAGCTTGGCACGATTCTTTCCGCCTGTTTCGACAGTCTCATGCTGCATAACAAGGTCTATTGTTTTTCAGCCAATTTTCTCATCACAACATCAGCCAGTCCTTCGATGAACAATGGCTGCACATTCGGCATTTCCGGGCGGCGATAAGCTGCGCCGATTTCATCACAGACCACTTTGCATTCGTAGTCATTGTCGAACAGCACTTCAAGGTGGTCCGTTACAAAGCCCACCGGCGTGTAGACAAATGAGTTATAGCCTTTGACATCATGCAATTCACGCGTCAGGTCCTGAACATCCGGACCGATCCAGGGTTCAGGCGTTTGCCCGGCACTTTGCCAGCCTATTTCGTAGTTTTCCACGCCTGCCGCCTGTGCGATCAGATCCGCAGTTTCTTTTAATTGATCCGGGTACGGGTCGCCGTTGGCAATGATCTTCTCCGGCAAGGAATGCGCCGAGACGATCAGGCAGGATTTTTTACGTTCTTCTTCCGACATTTCGGCAAATGCTGCACTGACTTTCTCGCTCCAGTATTGGATGAATTTCGGTTCTGTATACCAGCTTTCCACAGAAGTCAGAGAGATGCCCGCTGCTTCTGCCGCTTCTGCCGCGCGTCCATTATAGGATTTAACAGAGAATGTCGAGAAATGAGGCGCCAGAACAATGGAAACCGCTTCTGTAATGCCGTCCTGTTTCATCGCTTCCACTCCGTCTTCCACGAAAGGTTCGATGTGCTTCAATCCAAGATAAACTTTAAACTCTATGTCATCCTGCATGGCATTCAGACGATCGCCTAACCCCTGAGCCTGCTCATCTGTAATTCTCGCCAATGGTGAAAGCCCTCCGATTGCCTTGTAGCGGCTGCGGAGATCTTCCAAACTTTCTTCGCTCGGCTTGCGGCCGCGCCGGATATGCGTGTAGTATCTTTCAATATCTTCTTCTTTATAAGGCGTTCCATATGCCATTACCAATAAACCCATTGTCTTTTTCATCATCAATCACCCCTGAAATTTTTTAGTCCATCATTTTTGAGATTTATAAGCCGCACTGTACTCATGCACGAATGTTGTGAGGCGTTTTAATGTATCCGGATTGACTTCCGGGAAAACCCCGTGGCCCAGGTTGAAGATATAGCCATCATTCTGCATGCCCATATCGAGGATTCTTCTTGCGCGCTCTTCGATTACCGGCCAATCAGCCAATAGATAAGAAGGGTCAAAATTCCCCATCAATGGCTTTGTCAATCCCATTTGGCGTGCTTCCGAGATCGGCAAGCGCCAATCCAAGCCCACTACGTCAACCGGCAAGTCGTGCCATTCCTTCGCCAAGTGGCTTGCACCGACTCCGAAAATCGTCAATGGCACGCCTTCTGGACGCAATTCATTGAAGATGCGGTCCATGACCGGTTTGATGAAAATGCGGTAATCCTCCACATTCAATGCGCCGACCCATGAGTCGAAAATCTGGATGGCTTTGGCTCCCGCTTTGATTTGTGCTTTTACATACGGAATAATTGTGTCTGCCAATTTATCCATCAATGCAAACCACATCTGTGGCTGCGACACCATCATCGCTTTTGTTTTATTGTAGCTTTTCGATGGTCCGCCTTCGATCATATAGCTGGCAAGCGTGAAAGGTGCGCCCGAGAAGCCGATAAGCGGCACATTCAATTGCTCTTCAGTCAATAGTTTGATCGTTTTCAACACATAGTCGACATCCTGTTCAGGATTGATTTCGCCGAGCCTGCTGATATCTTCCATCGTACGGATCGGGTTGTCGATGACCGGGCCGATTCCTCCAACAATTTTTACATCCACCCCGATCGCCGGAAGTGGTGTCACGATATCTTTATACAAAATTGCGGCATCGACATTATACTGGTCGACCGGCAATTTTGTTACATACGCACAAAGCTCAGGCTGATGCGTAATTTCTTCGAGTGAGTATTTCTCTTTGATTTTTCGGTATTCCGGCTGAGAGCGGCCCGCCTGCCTCATGAACCAAACCGGTACATGATCAGTCTTTTCGCCTCTTGTCGCCTTCAGATAAGTATCGTTAAAAGCCATTTAAAAAACATCCCTTCAAAATATATCATCCATTGCATATCGTTATTATATCCTTATATACTATAGACTCTCTGTTTTCCATTGTATAGATTGTGCGGGCAAATGTCATAAATTCGCCCCTTCTGGCTTCACCAGTTCGACAAAGAAGTTTGGTGTTATTTTTTTCAGGGAAAGTTATACTGTACTTATATATAGGAGGGATTATAATGAATCTATTCATGACAACGGGAACTTATGAGTATATGAAAAAAATGCGGGATAAGCATCCTGAAGAAAATATGGTGGTCATGCAGGGAGAAAACACAACATTGATCCTGCATGAAACTGAAGGCAAGAGCATCTTCCAAACACCGCGGCGATATGAAGTGGTGGATGGTACAGGGGAATTCAGGGAAAAAGGGTTTTTTGTGTTCAATAACATCCCTGTAACCGAAGAGGGACGTCCGATTTTCGAACATCGCTTCAAAAACCGCGCAGGTGCGATTGAAAATGAACCGGGCTATGTCGCTTTTCGTGTCCTGCGACCGCTCGATTCTGATACTTATGTTGTATTGACCGAGTGGGAATCGCCGGTCTTTTTCGAAAAGTGGAAAGAATCGCAGGCTTTTTCAAAAGCACATTCAAAACCGGAGGGTGCTCCACCTTCAAAGCCGGTTAATATTTTCTCGGGATCTTCGTATGTCACTACTTATCGAGCGAAACCAGAAGATGAATGATTGACAGGCTCCGCTTTTAGCGGAGCAAAGTACATACCAGAACAGGAGGAAATTTAATTGGTTTTTGTATATTTTTTAATAGCCGGCATAGTGACCGTCTATGCTTCGATCAAGTTGTCGCAGTATGCGGATGTCATCAGTGAGAAAACAGCGATGGGCGGCATGATGGTTGGTACCTTGCTCTTGGCAGGTGCGACTTCCCTTCCGGAAGTTTCAACCAGTTTCTCAGCGGCAGCCATCGGCAACGCCGATATTGCTGTCGGAAACATGATCGGGTCCAACCTTTTCAATTTATTCATCCTGGCGGGTTTTGACTTCCTGCTGCGCAGGCGCCGTATTTTGGACCGCGTTTCACGAAACAATATTTATACTGCTCTTTTAGGTATTCTATTAACCGTATTGGTCATGATGGCGCTTTGGCTGCGAATCGAGACGCAGATTCTTGGTGTCGGCATTGACGCCCTGATTATCGCAGTCACTTATATCGTTGGTATGGTAGTCATCAATAAATTGCCTTCACTCGATCCTGCAGCAGAAGAGGCAGCAGAAGATGAAGAAGAGCCGGACAACCCGAGTGCGACCCTTTCACCAAAAGGCGCAATCATCCGCTTTATCATTGCGGCGCTTGTCATTCTCGGCGCCGGAACTGCCTTATCAATCACAGGCGATCAAATTGCCATCATTACGGGCATCGGTTCCAGCTTTATCGGCAGTTTCCTGATTGCAGCCGCAACTTCACTGCCGGAAGCGATTGCTGTATTTGTTGCGTTGCGCCTTAATAATGTCAACATGGCTGTCGGCGCGATTCTGGGATCGAACATCTTCAATATGATCATCCTTGCTCTATCTGACCCTGTTTACAGAGACGGCAATTTGATTGCCGCCGCTACACCGGGTGCAACGATGATTATCGTGATTGGTGTATTCATCATGTCGTTATTGGCGTTGTATTCACTGATCAGAAAAAACAGTGCATCAATCATGACGTATGCAATACCGCCGTTTATCATTGTCATCATCTACTTTGTAGCATCTTATATGAACTTTACTTATTAAATGAAAGAGAGCGAATTTCGCTCTCTTTTTTTGTTGCCGTTTTTTTATGTTATTATTTACAGACTAATACATATTTTCGAGGAGGAATTGGATTGGTGATTGAAAAATTATACGCGGAGCTTGATACCGCTTACCCCGAAATGCTGGATATCCGCAGGCACCTGCATATGCATCCCGAAGTTTCATTCAATGAAACAAAAACCGCCCATTATATCAGGCATTATTACGAGCAATTGGGCGTCGATGTCCGACATAATGTTGGCGGCAATGGCGTGGTCGCGACCATCCACGGGGCAAAGCCCGGAAAAACAATTGCCTTGCGGGCTGATTTTGACGCGCTCCCCATCCAGGATCAGAAAGACGTCCCTTATAAATCCAAAAATCCAAATGTCATGCACGCCTGTGGCCACGACGGTCATACCGCCACTCTTCTTGTACTGGGCAAAGTTCTTCACAGCCTGAGAAATGAACTGGAAGGAACTTATGTTTTAATTCATCAGCATGCCGAAGAACTGGTTCCGGGTGGAGCAAAGGCAATGATCAAGGAAGGGGCACTCGACGGGGTCGACAAGATTTTCGGTACCCATTTATGGTCGATGACCCCTTTCGGCCAGATCGACTACCGCGTCGGTCCGATTATTGCAGCCGCGGACAGCTTTACATTGAAAATCCAGGGCCGCGGCGGACATGGCGCCATGCCGCATAACACAAGAGACGCCATTGTGCTGGGCTCACAAATCGTGATGAATCTGCAGCAATTGGTTTCACGCCGCGTGGACCCGTTGGAGTCTGCCGTTTTATCCATTGGTTCTTTCGTGGCTGAAAACCCTTTTAATATCATCGCTGACCAAGCAGTTCTAAAAGGGACGATCCGCACATTCAATGAAGACATTAGAGATCTCATGGAACAGGAAATGGAACGAGTCATCAACGGCAATTGCCTTTCAGCTGGCTGCACTTATGAGTTCACTTATAACCGTGGCTATCCTCCACTCGTCAATCACGAAGAAGAAACTTTATACTTAAAAGAAATTGCCGAACAGGTTCCCGGTGTCGAAAAATTGTATAATACACCACCCTTAATGATCGGAGAAGATTTTGCCTATTACCTGGAAAAGGTGCCTGGCACCTTTTTCCTGACCGGCGCTATGCCGGACGGAGAAGTATTCCCGCACCATCACCCAAAATTCGACTTTAAAGAACAAGCGATGCTCGTTGCCGCCAAAACGCTTGGCAGTGCTGCAGTAAACGCTCATAAATAAACACAAAAATCCCGCTTCCTGAATCATCAGGAAGCGGGATTTTTCATTTCGCCTTTTTATTCTTCGAAAAAGCGAGCGTGGCTAATGATACAGCAAGGATTACCGCGAAAACGATGCCGGCTGTAAGAAATGCCCCGTTAAACAGCAGCACCGCCGCTGCTAATACGGATTGCATCAGCTGCAGAATCGCAATAAGCTTCCATACCGCCTGACCCCTTGTGAAATCAGATAATGGAAAAAGATTGTCCATCCGGAAATGCTGGGTTTGATTCAACCCCTGCCATAATTGGATCGCTGTTGCAAAAGCAAGGGCCCCTGCAAAAACAGCCGCCGCAATGGTGAACGGAATCAGCAAGGCACCTGCAATCGACAGCAACGTCAGCCGAATCCATAAATAGAATAATTCATCGGAGCGGATGAACGTCCGCCACACCAAGTAATAATGGGCATCTTTCGGATGCTTTCCGATAATTTTATAAATCGAATTGAGCCAGCTGCGCGCTTTGATTTTCCCTTTGATTTGCGGTACGTCCGTAAAATAATTGGCGAATTGGTAAAATCGCAGCATCCGGTTTTCTTCCAGCTGTATGAAGTGCTCATATGGAAAAGGAAGGCCTGCCGCCCGGTTCTGCACCCATTTGCCGTAGACAATCATCGCAAGTAGGAACAAAGCGGCAAACAGTAGCCGGTTATCCACATACATATAGGTGAAAGATGCGATCAAAGCAAAGCGCACGAGCCGATCCAGCCAGGCTCCATTGCCCGCAAACGCTTTTCTGTATGAAAACTCCATCTGGATGTTCCACCATTTGATGATAAGCAGTAGGATAGGGAAACCGATCAGATAGGAGGTTTCGAGTCCATAGATTGCGTTGACCATTGGCAATGAAACGATAAATGCAATAACCGGCAAATACAGCTGTGACAAAAAAGTCCAGCGGAGCGCCGGTTTCAGAAATTCATCCAGCTTGCTTTCGAGCGGCAGAAAGTACACCATATCCGCTTCCTTCAATAAAGTCGAAGGCGGACTGAAAGCAAGCATCGTTCCGAAAATCAAGGCCAGAATCCAAGCCGCCGGAAAGTCTTCGGGAACCCTCTGCACCCAGTCGCTGTAAGCATATCCAGCCGCACCCAAAGCAAACAGCATGACAACTGCAATATGTCCTGTGAAAATGTATTTAAAGTAATTCTGCACTTCGACTGTGTAGCTGTGCAGCCGCTTTGACCAAACATCATGCAGGTTCTTCATTGTCATCATCCTCGGTCATCGCGATGTAAAGTTCGTCAAGTGTAGCATCAGGCATACGGAACTCCATCCGAAGTTCATCCATTGTGCCGATTGCCCGGACTTTGCCGTTATGCAGCAGAATAATGCGGTCGCAATATTTCTCGGCAGTGGCGAGAATATGGGTGGACATCAGAACCGATGCGCCCTTCTTCTTTTGCTTTTCCATTTGGTCCAAAAGCGATTTGATGCCGAGCGGGTCGAGCCCCACGAATGGTTCGTCAATAATATAAAGCGGCGGATCTACAAGAAAAGCGCTCATGATCATGACTTTTTGGCGCATGCCTTTTGAAAAATGGGAAGGAAACCATTTCAGCCTCTTTTCCATCCGGAATTCCTTCAATAATTCCGCAGAACGCTTTTCAAATGTATCCTGGTCAAGCCCGTAGGCCATAGCCGTAAGCTCCATGTGTTCCCGCAATGTTAATTCTTCATAAAGAACTGGAGTTTCCGGTATGTACGAAAAAGATGATCGATAGGCATCCATGTCTTCCTGAAAGCTTTTTCCATTTATTCTGATGTCTCCGGATTTAGCTTGCATGATGCCAATAATGTGTTTAATGGTGGTACTTTTGCCGGCGCCGTTCAAGCCGATCAAGGCAACAAGCTCCCCTTTGCCGATTGAAAAACTGACATCTTTCAATACCGGTTTCCGGGTATATCCCCCTGTTAACGATTCCACTTCCAAAACAGCCAATTCCAACACCTCTTTCTTACTAGCCATTGTATCAAAATCTGCGGGTGATTTCTTTTCCCGAAATAAAATATGGTAGACTGAAGAAAATGGAAAGGGTGTTGTATATGACGAACTGCATTTTTTGCAAAATCATTTCAGGCGAAATTCCCAGCGTAAAAATCTATGAAGATGAGCACGTCTTCGCCTTCATGGACATTATGCCTCTATCCAAAGGGCATACCCTGCTTATCCCGAAAACGCATCGCGAATCAGTTTACGACCTGCAGGGTGATGAAGCGGCGCAACTGTTCGGCGTTGTTCCAAGAATTGCTGCGGCGATCAAGGAGACATTCAACCCGGAAGGCCTCAACCTGCTTAACAACAATGGTGCCAAAGCCGGTCAAAGTGTTTTTCACTTCCACCTGCACTTTATCCCCCGTTACGGCGAATCGGATGGTTTTGGAGTGAAATGGATGACCAAAGAGAAAGAATACACGACCGAGCGGATTCAGGAGCTAGCCGAGCAAGTGAAAAATAAATTAGCTGCCGACTCTTGATTTAACCCATAGGAACGTATAGAATCAGAAATAAGTTTTTCGCCTGCGGTCATGAGGACACGCCGGGAAGAATTTAAAATATAGCTTTGAGCTGAGGAGAGATGAGAAATGAATACGAAGAATCTTGTACTAATGGCGCTGCTGGTCAGCATCGGGGCGGCATTGTATGTGGTCATTCCTGGAATCAACGGTGGAATGAAGCCGGACTTTATGCTGACGATGATGTTTGTCGGTATCCTGCTGTTCCCTAATTTAAAATCAACATTTTTATTGGCAGTCACAACGGGTGTAATATCCGGATTGTTTTCAACATTTCCCGGGGGATTTTTCCCGAATATCATTGATAAATTCATAACAGCATTCGTCTTTCTGGCGTTTGTCTTCCTTTTGAAACGAGCGGCAGCCAAATTGCCGGTCGCCATTGCCTTATGCGCTGGCGGCACTGTGTTATCCGGCTCGATTTTCCTGTCGGTAGCCATTCTGCTCATCGGGGCAGACATACCGTTCGCGCTGTTATTTACAACGGTTGTTTTACCGGCAATGGTTTTTAATGGCATCGCGTTCGGATTAATCTACCCGATCGTCGTCAAATTAGTGAAGCGATCCAAATTTGAAACAGCCGTTTCTCAGGTGGCCTGATCCAAAGCTTTCCGGTATATTATTTGCCGGATAGCTTTTTTTCTTTGAACAGCAATTCAGTTTTATGTTTTAATAGAGTTAAATAGAGGAAAAGACCTTTATAGGACGAAAGGGGCGCGTTATTCATGAAAGCATCGAACTTTTTTATAGGGCTTGCAACAGGATTGGCTGCTGGAGCGGCAGCGACATTATTTTCTACACCAAAATCGGGTGAAGAGCTGCGAACTTCTGTCAAAACGGCTTCCGCAGACTGGAAGGAAAAATTGGCGGATGTAAAAGAACAGGTCAACCAGTTAAAAGAATCTGTAAACCACCTGAAGATTGAAGCAAAAGCGCACGTACCTGCGGCAATGGAAGGATTAAAGCAATCCATGGCTGAATGGCAGGAAGGCACTGCTCCAGCCAAAGAACATCTTCAGCTGGAAATAATGGCTATCCAGAATGCAATTGAAGAATTGCAAATGTCCATCAGCAAAGAGAAAAAAGATGACAAGGAAGACGATAAAACGTACGTTAAAAACCAAAAACCTGCTGAAACCACATCAGAAGATGAGAAAAAAGATTTAGGTTAAATCGCTTTACAATTGAAAAACGATAAAAAAACTGCCATTCGGCAGTTTTTTTAATAAGTTTTTTTACTATTCGGACTTTAATTCACTTTACTTTATTGCTATAATGAAGAAAATCTCAAAATATGGGAAGTAGGTGCTTTTATGGTCGAACGCGAATATACGATGAAAGAAGCGATGATGTTCAGCCAACGTATCGGACAATTATCCAAAGCGTTATGGAAAGCAGTCGAAAAAGATTGGCAATTGTGGATCAAACCTTATGACCTCAACATCAACGAGCATCATATTTTATGGATAGCCTATCATTTAAAAGGCGCCTCCATTTCAGATGTGGCAAAATTTGGCGTCATGCATGTCTCCACTGCCTTCAACTTTTCAAAAAAGCTCGAAGAACGCGAGCTTCTTTCCTTCTCCAAGCGTGATACAGACAAGCGAAACACATACATCGAACTCACGGACAAAGGGCAGGACCTTATGCAGGAAATGATTGAGCGCTATCATGACACACCGCATTCTGTAATTGACGGTTCGCTCAAACTGCGTGAGCTCTATGGTAAATTCCCTGAGTTCCTGGATGTGATGGCAGTCATCCGTACTATTTACGGAGATGACTTTATGGAAATTTTTGAAGCCTCTTTTAAAAATATCGAAACCAAATTCAATGAAGAAAATCATATCGTGGAGACCATCAAAAAATAATGAAAACGCTGTTAAAATCATTGTTTTGAATAAGGTTGCATTTATCGGAAATTCATTGTATTGTATGTATCGACTCGTCAAAGAATACCATCGTGTGGGGGATACTTTATGCATTGCTGGAAAACGATAAATGTAAAAAAAGAATATGGCTCCAATCGTCTTTTCACGTTTGCAGTGATCGCCGGGATGGGCGTATTTACCACTTTTTATATTTTTTTAAATTTCATTTATACCGCACCTTTGTCAGACCAATATTTCCAGTATTTCGTTCTGGCGATCATCGCAGTTTATCCTGTTCATAAGATGTTCCATTTTCTGCCCCTGATCGGCAGCCGGAAATGCTTGAAGTTTATGTTGCGGAAACAGCTGGGCATACTCCCAGGAATTTCACTTCATATCAAAGAACCTGTAGCCAAAACAAGATTTCTTCTTGCTTTGCTGACGCCTTTTGTTCTTATCAATTCCCTGATTATCCTGTTGAGTGTTCTCTATCCTGCGTACATTCATTATTTTGCGATTCTGCTTGCTTATCATTGCAGCCTCTGCCTGACAGACCTGATCTACATCCGCCACCTGCTTCGCACACCAAAGCATGCGCTGGTTGAAGAGACAGATAGCGGTTTTGAAATACTGGTTCCACAACCAGTTAGTTAATCCTGTAATTTCTCTCCGAATTTGTTATACTTGAACCTAAGGCAGAGGGGAGGAAATTCATGATTATCGCAATTATAGTAATGTTCTCAGTGTTTTACCTGTTCCAAATCAATCGTATGACTTTGGCATTGGTGACATCACGGGAAATTCCAGAAGAGAATCACGAGAAAATATTCCGTACCATTAATATATTGATCACTATTCTATTGGTATCGCTTTATGTAGGCGTTGAATTTAAACCATAAGTCTATTTGCCCTTTGGCAGGTAGATTTTTTTTGTCAAAAATACGAAGTAGGATTTTAAATTGGAAGAAACTTTTTTAATTTTTAAACGTTTATGGTATAGTAAAAACGGCAACCAGAATGTTAGTTAGGAGCGAAAACCATGAAAAAATCAGTATTAACCTTATCTTTAGCGGCATCAGTATTGGCTTTGGCAGCTTGCAGCGACGACAATGCAGACAGCACTGTCATTGTTTCTTCAGATGTCGGAGATGTCACCAAAGAGGAACTATATGAAGAAATGAAAACTTCAATCGGCGAACAGGCTATCCAGATCTTGATGATCGAGAAAGTCCTGGCTGAAGAGTACGAAGTTACCGATGAAGAAGTGCAGGCGGAGATTGACAGTTCAAAAGAAGAACTTGGTGAAAACTATGAACAATTCCTTGAACAGAACAATCAAACAGAGGAAAGCTACGAAAAAGTGATCCGTTTGAATTTATTGCAGGAAAAAGCATTGACGGATGGCGTCGAAGTGACTGATGAAGAAATTCAGGCAGAGTATGAACGCCAAAACACGGAACTGAACGCCAGTCATATTTTAGTTGCGGATGAAGAAACTGCGGCCAAAGTAAAAGAAGAACTGGATGGTGGTGCTGATTTTGCTGAACTGGCACAAGAGTATTCTTCCGACGGTTCTGCTGCTGACGGTGGAGATCTGGGCTGGTTTGGTGTTGGTGCAATGGTACCAGAATTCGAACAAGCTGCTTTTTCTTTAGAAATAGATGAAATCAGCGAACCTGTTCAATCTCAATTTGGGTTCCATATTATTAAGCTGGCTGACAAACGTCAAGTTGAAGGCGCTGAGCCTCTTGAAGGCCAGGAAGACAAATTCCGCAGTGAACTGGCTATGCAAAACGCTGATCAGGCAGCATTGCTTCCAAAAATTGCGGCATTGATGGAAGAAGCGAATGTTGAGATCCAGGACGAGGATCTTAAAGGCGCATTGGATGAAATCATGAACGCAGGAGCTCCTGCTGAAGAATAAAAATGAATAGCAGTAAAACAAAACCCCCATTTCCTCTGAAATGGGGGTTTTTGCATTATATCTTCGGATTGTAGAAGGAACGGTTTTCCAACGGGAAAAGCCTTTCGGAGAATTCGCCGGGTTTTGTTTTTTCAAGCGCCCGGTCGAGCATGCTCATTTTTGCATCGATATTATCAATATAATGAAGCATTTCCGCTTCTTTGATCATCGGCCGTTTCGGGCTTCCCCATTCTTCTTTGCCGTGATGGGACAGGACCATATGTTGAAGAAGCATGACTTCTTCCCCTTCGATTTCAAGCTCATCTGCTGTTTTGGAGATTTCCGTGACCATAATCGAAATGTGTCCCAATAGATTGCCTTCCACTGTATAAGTGGTTGCAATCGGGCCAGACAGTTCGAACACCTTCCCAATATCGTGCAGGATGATTCCCGCATACAGCAAGTCTTTATTTAATGTCGGGTAAATTCCAAGTAACGCTTTTCCCAGTCGCAGCATTGAAACAACATGGTCCGCCAAGCCCGATACATAATCATGGTGATTGCGTGTTGCCGCAGGGAACGTCAATATGTTTTGCTGATGCTTTTTCAGAATATGGCGGGTGATCCGCTGGATTTGGGGATTTTCCATTTCAAACAGATACTGCATAATTTCTTCAGATAATTCCTCCGTACTTTTGTCGGAAGCCGGCAGCAAATCGCCGATAGACTGGTTTTCTTCCGGTTTCGCCGGCCGGATGCTCTTTACGCGCAATTGGTTTTTGCCTCGGTAATTATGGATTTCTCCGCCTACACGGACAATTGTTTCCGCTGCGAACAGTTTTTCGTGCTCATCTTTTGTGTCCCATAATTTCGCTTCGATATCCCCACTCTTGTCCTGTAACACCAGTGACATGAATGGATTTCCGGTAGTTGTCACACCTTTGACCGATTGTTTGATCAACAGGAATTCATCAATTGTTTCTCCAACAGCTCGTTGGGTAATGCCTTTTTTCATAAATACACACTCCTTCCAGTGTTGGCCACATCGATAGTTTGTGCTTCAGGCCAAGCCTCGCACATTTCTTCGTGGCAGGTGAAATAAATGAACTGATGGTCCTTTTGCAGTTCTTTTATCAAGTTTATCACTTGCTGAAGCCGCAGGCGATCAAAATGGACAAATGGATCATCCATTATAATCGGGAACGGATGGCTCTTCTGCATCGAAACCGCAAGACTGAGCCGCAACGCCAAGTATGCCTGCTCTTTTGTGGCCTGGCTCAATTCAGCTATGCGAAACCGTGTGTCATCGTTTCTGATCGCCTCAAAATGGCCGTCAGGATGTATTTCCATGCCAGTGTATGAGCCTCCGGTCAAGCGCTGGAAATATTCGCAGGCTTTCGTAAGAACCGCCGGCAGCGATTTCTCTTTCAATTCAGCCATGGTGTTCCGGATTGCCTCAATTATTGCCTTGTTGACCGACCAGTGATGAGCCAGTTCATTGAATTCCGCTTTTTTCTCTTCAAACTTCTGGAGCTTGATCTCATAGGCTTCATCATTCAATAAATGATTCACCTGCTGCTGCAGTTGGGCTCTTTCATTGATAAGTTGATTGCGGTTATTTTTCAACTGCAATAATTCATATTCCAGGTCCCGTATGCGGCTTTCTGCTGAGTCATCGGGCCTGCCACGCGTCTCAGCAATTACACCGATCGCTTCCAGCTGGCTCGAGATGAGTTCCAATTCCTGCTGCAATTCTTTTTTTCGTGTCCAATCAAGATGAAACTGATGAAATTGCTCGATTTCTGCAGCGCCACTTTCATCCAGCAGCTTGCGCATTTGGGATTCCAATTCGATAAGGTAGCCCGATTGCCGCTGCATCTCAACAGTAAGGGATTCCCTTTTTTCGGCTAATCTGCGATTCTGTTCAGTTGTCTCGTGCAGCTTTTTCGCTTCTGAACGAAGGATTGCATACAAATCACCTGACTGAACAGAGGCGCCGGTGACAGCTGCCGCTTTTTCCAGCCACTCTGCTTCTTCAGCTTTTGCCTGTTCCACAGAATATATGGTTCTCTTAAGTTTGGAGTGATTCTCCTGAACTTTTCGTATCGTCCTGAATAATTCAATCACTATAGACTTGCCCGTTGAAGTAGTCATGCCAAGATCCTGCAGATAAGCAGCCAATTCCAGTTTCGCCTGCTTATGATTTACTTCATTTTCCAGCTCTTCGATTTTCTTATCGGTCCTGGATATGGTCCGCAGCACATCTTCCACTTTGCGATTGTGCTCAGCTATTTTTTGCTGCAGCGCATCCATTTCAGCTTCCTTCCCGCTGAAACGCTGGATAATGCCCTCGCTATCTTCAATAGGAGCGGATTTCCGGCGAGCTTTCCATAAGGTCCAGAATCCGGCGAGTAGTGCGCCAAAAGCCAGCAGCGCAATCAGCATATCTCCGCGGATGGAGCCCGTTACCAATCCTGCGACGCCAAGTCCGATAAATATATAGGCAAACAGTTGATTTCCCGCATCGTTGTGCGTTCGCTGTGATGCTTTCGCTTCAGCGAGCTTGATCGAGATTTTCGGCCATTTCGCTGCAGCATCCAGTTGTTCTTCCGTCGGGGCACTGTTTTCAAGATAGGACATGTCTTTTTCGGCTTCGATCAGCTTTTTCCTCTCATCTTGCAGCTGCCGGTCACGGAAGCGGCTGTTTTCTTCTTCTTTGGATGCTTTCTCCGCTAACTCCATCAATTTTTCTTCATTGGCCAGAGAGACGTCAAATTGCAATGCCACGTCCACCGGCATCCCGATCAGCCCCAGGAGCCGATCAAGTTCTTCCTCAAGTTTTCCCGCTTCGACTTCTGCACCCCTGTAATGCGATTGAAAACGATGCCATTCGGATTCTTTCCCAAGTAACTCATCTAACCCGTAGACTGTTTTTTCATTCTCTGGCGTTTTTGGCAAAGCAGCCAATTCATTTTCCAAAACTCTTTGTTTGGCTGTAGCTTCTGAGAACCTTTCAGACAAGGTATCCATCCGGCGGCTGCCGTCAGCAGGAAAAGAATTTACGTCTATGAAACCCAACTGCTCTTCCAACCTTCTTACCTTTTCGACTAATGGAGCAGCCTGCTGTTGTTTGCCGGCTTCTGAAAGCAAAGTGGCAATCGCGTTTTCACGCTCCGCCATTTTTTCAAGCTGAATGGTCAAACCGTCCAGTTGTTGGAGAAAAGGTCCGTATAAATCTGCCTGTTCACGGTGCTCTTTCAATTCTTTTTCATCATTTTTCAGCTCATCAATCAGCCCATTCAGCTGCGGATTGCGCCCGCCTTTTTTAAATATATTTCCCATGTCTTTTTCAAGGGCTGATTCCATCTTCGTGATGGCGTCGATTCCGGTAGTGCCCGAAGCCAGCAGGGTGCGACTCAATTGCTCTTCCGTCATCTTATCGAGCCCCTGCAATTCATGGATGGAAAATGAAAAAATGGCTTCAAATGAAGCACGGTCATAATCCCTCAATACCTTTTTCAATTCCACTTCTGAACCGCGTGAGCCGTCTTCAAAATAAACGGTTACATCCCCTGCCGCTTTTCCTTTTACCCGTTCTATGATCAGTTTCCCGTATTGCTCATCCTGCAGCTGAATTTGACCGCCGTATTTGCCGCCAGCTTTCGGCTCGTAACGATTTCCGGTCTGATTCCGCGAGGGGAATCCAAATAAGATCTGAACGATGAATTGTTGGATTGTCGTTTTTCCTGCTTCATTATTGCCATAAAAAACCGCCAACTGCTTGTTGATGCTTAAACTTAGATTTTCATGCTTGCCGAAGCCATAGACAGTCAATTTTTCAATCCGCATTCGTCTACTCCCCCGTTCTCAAAGCTTTATGGATTTTGGGAATGGCTTCCTCTGATATTTCTTCTATTGCTTCTTCCGTAAGAGGCTCCAAATATTTGCTCGCTTTCGGATGCTGATAAAGGTCCTTCAGCACAGCCTTCCAGGCTGTTTTATCCCATTTTTCCATTGTCGAGGAAATTTTTTCTCCAATCGCCGAGACGCCATCACCGTTGTAATCATCCTCAAAAACAATTCCGCTGATCCAAGCTTCCGAAGTGCTGGTTTGGAGTGCTTCCTGTACCGCTTCCAACAGAGCGGCCTCGGATACGCCTTCCAGCAGTTCAGACGAATACTCATCCTGTCCGCTTAAATGCAGAATCGCCAAAACGGCATCGTTTTCAGCCGTGTATTTCCGAACCGCTTCAAGGCAGGCATCAATCAATTCGTTCATATGCATGATTCCTTCACAGGAAACATTTATGGAATCAAAGCTAACCGAAGATGTACGGATAAATTCCATCTCCGTCTCGCCGTTGTCCAATTTGACCTCATAAAACCCTTTTGGTCCAGCTTCTTTCCGGTGCCTTCCTTGAATATTTCCCGGGTATACAATATGCGGGTCACAATGTAGGATTTGGCGAAGATGGATGTGGCCTAGTGCCCAATACTGGTAATTTTTACTGAGCAGCTGTTCTTTTTTAAAAGGCGCATAAACTGCATGGCTGGAATCGCCATCCATACTGCCGTGAAGCATGCCGATATGGCAGGCAGACGATTCGTCTGCCTGCGGGTACTCAAGAATTTTCGCTTCGTTTATATGGCGCGCGCCATAACTGAATCCTGTTACGGTAACCTTGTTTCCGGAAACTGTGAAGCTGTGGCTGGTAACCTTGTCATCAAAGACATGGACATTTTCGGGCAATTCAAAGCGGGTCCACCCGCCACCCAGATGGTCATGGTTGCCGTGGCTGATAATGACCGGTATTCCGGCCCCTTTCAAACGCTCCATTCCTTGCTGGAATTTATATTGCGCGCGGAGTGCGCGGTCTTCGCCGTCATAGATATCGCCTGCAATCAAGATGAAATCCGGCTTCTCCCTGACTGCGTACTCTATAAGCCGGTCAAATGCTTCATAAATTGTGTCGGCAATTTTTTTACGGCCAACAGCTGCCTGGCCCGAAACCCCTGTGAAAGGGCTTCCTAAATGCAGATCTGCTGTATGTATAAATCGTATCGGTGCCATCCTTTAACCTCTCTTCTGAAAGCGAATATTTGTTCTAATTTTACCATGACACCCTCATTAAAAAAACTGTTTGCGGAAATCTCTCCGCAAACAGCTTATATAATTTGAATACTATGGAAGTCTGTTATTTTTTATTGCCAAGACGGATCGCTTTGCCGATATCCTTTAGGGACTGGGAAGAACCGTACATCAAAACTCCGCCGCGATAAACCCGTGCGCCGAACCAGCCGAGCACCCCGATTGTAGCGAGCATGATGGCGATGGACAATAAGGGCTCCCAAAGGGGAATGTCCAGCATTCCCACACGCAGGAACATGACCAACGGCGCAAAGAACGGAATGTATGATGAAATGGTCACATAACTTGCTTCCGGCATACCGATTCCGGAAAATGCGATGAATGATGAAATGATGATCAGGAACATCATCGGCAGCATCAATTGCTGAACATCTTCTGTCCGGCTGACAAGTGAACCGAGCAAAGCCGCCAGAACTGCATAAAGGAAATAACCCAGCAGGAAGAAAAGGATGGCGAACAGGAACGTGCTGATTTTAATTTCAGAGAATCCCATGACGCTGAAAAATCCTTCTGTCATTTCGGAACCGGACGTTTTGAAAGCGAAATAACCGGCAATACCGAAAATCATCATCTGCACAATTCCGAGAGTTCCAATTCCAGCAATCTTCGCAAACATATGTTTGACGGGTGACACACTGGAAATCAAAATCTCCATGACGCGCGAAGATTTTTCATTGGCCACTTCCATGGCAATCATATTGGGATAATAGATGACCGCAACATAAATGAGCAGGATGAGAACATAGACAAGCCCTCTTGCCTGACTCAGCTCTTCTTCAGTCTTGGAACTGCTCGACACTGCTTGCCGTTCGAATTCCACAGGCATGAACAATTCTCCGACTTCCGCTCCGCTAAGACCAAGCCTTTGGGCTGTCAGAGCAGTCTGAATCGCCTGTACAGCGTTTTCAATTTCCATCCCGGCACCGATTTCATTCGCTGATTCAGAAACATAGCGGGCGGACAGCGTACCCTCTTCTTCAATCACCAAGTAGGATTCGATTGTGCCTTCTGTTATGCCCTGCTGCAGCTCTTGTTCGGACATATCGGTCGGCATTGCCTGTATATCGCTTTCTGACTGCTCAAGCTGCGACTGCAATTGCGCTGCCAGCTCTCCACTTTCATCAATGACATGGAGAACCTGGCTTTCATCTTCTCCCTCGAAGGATTCGATGATGTTCGGCAGGTTCGCCAGCAGGAAAAACGCAGCGGCAACGATGATCGTCGTGATGATGAACGACTTGGTCCGTGCTTTCGTCAGAAACGCCTGTTTGAATATAATCCAGAAACTATGCATAGGCTTTGCCCACCTTTGCGATAAAGATTTCTTCAAGTGAAGGCTCTTCAATTGAAAAATGGCGCAGCTGCCCCAATTTCATGGCTTCTTCCAGAATTGATTGCGCTGTCGACTCATCTGAGATCTGAAGCAATGCGCCATCGATTGTTTCCGTATATTTTTCAACTCCGGGCAGCCCGCTGAGGTTGCCCAAGTCCTGATCCATTTTGAGTCGCACATTCTGTTTGCCGAAATTCCGCTTCACTTCCCTGATGGAACCGCCGACCACCACTTTTCCGTGGTCAAGGATGCTCATATCATCACATAATTCTTCGACATGATCCATGCGGTGGCTGGAGAAAACGATGGTTGCCCCTTGTTTTTGGACATCCAGAATAGCACTTTTCAGCATGCCGACATTCACAGGATCAAGTCCGGAGAAAGGTTCGTCCAGTATAATCAGCGACGGTTTATGTACCAATGAAGCGATCAATTGGATTTTCTGTTGATTCCCTTTTGACAACTCTTCCACTTTCTTGCCGGCGTAATGCGGAACTTCGAAGCGCTCAAGCCAGGCGGCGGTTTCCCTTTTGGCATCCGCTTTTGACATCCTCCGCAGCTGTGCCAGGTAAACCAACTGGTCTTCCACTTTCATCTTCGGATATAAACCACGTTCTTCCGGCAAATAGCCGATAATCGGGCTTGACTCGTAGTTGATCGGTTTACCGTTCCAGGTTATCTGCCCGAGGGTAGGATCAAGCAATCCAAGGATCATCCGGAAAGTCGTTGTCTTGCCCGAACCGTTTGCTCCGAGGAAACCATGCATCTCCCCTTCTTCAACTCTCAACGACAAATCATCGACTGCTGTGAAATCTCCGAATTTTTTTGTTGCGTGTTCAACGGACAAGGCCATTTTGAATCCTCCTTTATATATGTACAGTCCTTATACGCTTTTCGTCCTGAAATGTTTCAAACTATTGCAGGACATTTGAGATAAAACCCTTTATACTGAGACTGAATAGTGATTCAGAAAGGATTGATCCATTATGAGAACGTATAAATTGACGGCATTCGAAAAGACCGGCAAAATGATTGCAGATGAAACATTCACTGCTGAAAATGATGAGCAGGCAAAAGAAAAAGGCGAGGAAATCCTGAAAGAAAAAGACCTCGAAGACAAGACGCATCGCCTGGCTTCCCCAGCCGGCAAGCTATTGCTTTTCCATGCCTGATCATGCATAAAAGGTGTCCCGTCATTTTGACGGGACACCTTTTTTCATTATTTTATTGCCCTGTAAATTCCGGTTTACGCTTTCCGACAAAAGCCTGGATGCCTTCCAGGTGATCTTTCGATTTGCGCATCGCCGATTGAGCGGATGCTTCCATTTCCAGCACTTTTTCAAGCTCGGCCAGCTTCAGTGTATGGAGAATATTTTTCGACGCCAACCGCGACAGCACCGGTGAAGCCAATACCTCATTGACGTAGGCATCAGCCTGCTCCATGGCACGGCCCTCCGCTGTCACTTCTTCAATCAACCCTTTTGCCAGAGCGTCATGAGCTTTCAAGGTTTGGCCGGCCCAAATGATTTCTTTGGCTTTCGGCACGCCGACCCGCTCTTTCATGAAGAAATGGCCGCCGCCATCCGGAACCAATCCGATGCCGATGAAGTTCATCGCCAATTTGCTGTTTTCTTCAGCAATGACATGATCACAGGCCAAAGCCATGCTGAAGCCAAGACCCGCCGATGCCCCGTGGATAACAGCAATCGAGATTTGAGGCAGCGTATAAAGGGCTTTCGCCAAACGGCTCACATCTTTCATGACCAGCTCGATATCCATTGGATTGTTCGGATCCATCATTTCTTTGATGTCGCCTCCGGCAGAAAATACGCGGCCTTCACCATAAATTTTAACCACATGAAGGGAATGCTCATTGTGCAGCGACTCGAAGCAATCCGCCAATTCCTTCATCATCTGCCCGTTCATTGCGTTCATGGAATTCGGACGGTTTAATACAACATGGCCGATGCGGCCTTGTTTTTCAAATTGAATCGTTTCATACATAAAAAAAAGACACCCTTTCGTAAAAATGAATTGTCATTCATCTTTACTAATTCGGTGTCTTTTTCCAAATCCCTCTATTTTATTGCAAGAAGAATTATTATTACATGCTTTCGTATAAAGATTGAACTGGTTTGATCAAAACGCGGTTAACTTCTTCGATCATCTGGCTGAGGCCCATTTCGGCTTCAAGCATTGCAAGAATTTTCTCGTTTTGCTGAGCTGCCTGAGCTGTTGTTTGTGCGCCCATCATTTCTTCTTCAGAAATTTCTTCACCTTGCTGCTGTTTTTGCTGAAGAGTGATTTGCAGGTCGCGGAAACTCTTGAATAATTCATTCGCTTCGTTGTCTGCTTTCACTGTTTCTACAGCCGTCTCAAGTTTCTGGAATTCGTCTGTCGAACGGAATGTGCCTTCCAATTTGTTGATGTCGTCATAAATGTTTACTGTCATTATAATTCTCCTCTACAATATATTCAGCACTGTGACCAACACTCCCTGGAGAATACCAACGGCTCCCCCAATAAATGCGCCCAGCACCGTGATCATTTTGAACTCTCTCCGTGAAATCCCCAAAACCAATTCTTCCAGGCGGCTCAGCGGCAGAGAATCCACTTGCTCTTTCACCATACCCTCGATGTTAATCTTCTGTACGGTTTCTTCCAATTTATGCTCCCCCTGCTCGAAAATGAAATCGGTGACAAGCGGAGTAAAGTTTTCACTAGTCCATTCTAACCCTCCCGGCCAGGACTCTGCAAGTGTTGCGTTTAACCGCCCTTCTATATTGGCGGTTTCACGCACATATTGCTTTACCGCTTGGAGCGCCGGATCGAAGTCAAACTCGCTGAGCAGCGCATCAGCGCGGCGATCCTGCAATTTATCCCATTCCGCATAAGCGATCGACACCAATAATTCGAAAGTTTTGGGGGAATTCAGGAATTTGATGATTTCAGGCTGAATCCGGTCAACCAGCGGTCGGGATTCACCGAGAAGCGAATGCAGCAGATTGCCAAATCGGCCCCGGGAAGCTAAAAATTCATCCAGCAGGGTTTTGATGGCTCGGCGGCCTTCCATCGATTCAAAGTAATCGGAGCCTCGGTCAACGGCATATTTCACCGACTGGATCATTTTCACTTCCGCTTCGTCTTTCCAGGGTTCAGGCATCAGTTCCCGAACCGTCTTGCCGTCAATATAGGCAAACAGTGCATCGTATTGGCGTTCGACCAGCCGGTCAATTTTCTGTTCGATTTTCAGTTCCACGTTTTTCTGGCCGGCAGCATCGAGCCAATCCTTAAAGGTTTTCGGTGACTCAAAAATATGTTTCGCCAATTGGCGCTGGATCCATTTTTCTGTTTTCACATGCATCTCTTCATTGAAAAAGCGCTTCTTGAATGTTTCCGGCGTCAGCAGATGCTCCACCACTGTGCGTCCAAGTTGCGTTGAGAGTTCATCCCGCCTTTTCGGAATCAGTCCGGGCGTGAATGGAATGCGAAAATTGCCGATATATTTTGCTTCATAAGGCCAAAAAAGCATTTTGATGGCAATGTGATTGGTAACGCCACCGATAAGTGCGCCAATGAACACCATAAAGATCAATGTAAGGATTATATTCAATTTCGTCACTCATTTCTTTTTTCTTCTTTGTCAATCCCGTTTTCTGCCTTTATAATGGAAACACTAGGCAAAGGAGGATCTGTATGCTGCAGCATTTTAAATTTACACCGATGTTTGAAAACCGCCAGCTCCCCGGCTGGAACATCTCTTTCTTTTACAGAAACGAGCGCATCACCGGAGAATACCACCCCGACGGCACAATCACCTGGGTAAATAAGCAGCCTGAAGATGAAGAGGCTGTTAAAGTGATGATTCACGAGCTTATGCTCTTTCATGTATACGATTAAAGCGCTGGTAAGTTCCAGCGCTTTTTCTTATCCTTCTTTTCATTATAAAGTAAAGCGATGAAAATTTAACAGCAATTGCATTTCTTATCGAATTTCGGAAATAAAAAAGGGAACGCCCCCTTACCCGATATGCTGGGCAGAAGACATTCCTGATTGGATCTGATACATCTGGTAGTAAGTGCCGCCGAGTTTCATCAATTCATCATGTGAACCGGATTCGGCGATCTCTCCCTGGTCAAGCACCAGGATGCGATCGGCATTTTTAATGGTCGATAACCTGTGTGCAATGATGAAGGTTGTTCTTCCTTTTTTCAGCACTTCCATCGCATGCTGGATGATTTCTTCCGTTTCGGTGTCGATATTCGACGTGGCTTCGTCCAGTATCAGTATCGCCGGATCAAAAGCCAGTGCGCGCGCAAATGACACCAATTGGCGCTGGCCGGAAGACAGCGTGCTGCCTTTTTCAACAACGGGTTCATCTATGCCATTCGGCAGATGCTTCAGCACCCGCTCACCGCCAACTTCTTCCAACGCTCTTTCTGCACGTTCGCGGCTGATGCGTTTATCTCCCAACGTGATGTTCGATTCGATTGTGCCGGAGAACAGATACGGGTCCTGCAATACAATTCCCATATGCTCCCGGACAGATTGTCTCGACATATCGTTGATATTGAGGCCGTCGATCGTGATGTTGCCTTTGGAAACGTCATAGAAACGGAACAGCAAATTCATAATCGAGCTTTTCCCTGAACCGGTATGTCCGACAAGCGCGACCGTCTCCCCCTGTTTCGCCTCAAACGTCAGGTCCTTCAATACATATTCTTCTTCATTATAAGCGAACCATACATTCTCAAATCGCACATTGCCACGGTATCTCGCGATTTTCTCATCACTTACCATTTCCCCGCTGCGGTCGAGCAGGCGGAAAACCCGCTCTGCTGCCACCAGCGCCTGTTCCAGTTTCGCAAACTGGTTGACGATACCGCTGATTGGGTTGAAAAGGCGGATGATGTAATCGACGAATGCGTATAGCACACCAACGGTTACAACCGTGTTGCCGGTCATCGAAGCTCCACCGAAATACCAGATGAATGCAATAAACACCATCGAACGCAAAACCCCCACCATATTATGAGAGGCGGCCGCTTCCAAAACCAGCAGCTTCTGCTGGAATTTGAAATGCACAGTGTTCATCGTTTCAAATTCTTCTTTCATTTGTTTCTCGCGGCGAAAAGCCTGGATGATCGTCATGCCCTGAATCGATTCGTTGATCATCGCGTTCATGTCACTGACTTTTTCGCGCACCACATGATTGTATTTCGCTGCATATTTCCGGTAGATAAGCATCCATACATACAGGATTGGCACGATGACGAATGTGATCAGCGCCATGCGCCAGTCCAGATAAAACAGCGCGGCATAAATGCCGGCCATATACATGAAACTTGTTGCAAACTGCGACAGCACCGTAACAAACAATTCACGTATTGCTTCCGTATCATTGGTGATTCTGGCAACAACCTTGCCCGCAGGCAGGTTGTCGAAATAACGGATTGGCAGTCTCTGCACATGCTCGAAAACATCGTTGCGCATTTTCCGTATTATTTTATTGGCACCTTTCTGCAACAGAATGTATTGCAGATAACGGAATATGGCTGTAACAATTCCGAGCACAAAGAATAGCGCCAACAGGTAGGCGATCGGTTCAAAATCAATTGCTTCACCGGCAGCCGGGATGTGATTGTCGATAATTTCCTTTGCAATCAGCGGTGTCGCAAGGTCTGCTGCTACCGCGATTGCAAGAAACACCAGTCCGACAATCAGCACACTTTTAAAATTTAATGCGTAATTTAATAATCGTTTTCCTGTAGTCATTCTTACACCTCCTCAATTTGCTGACGGAGGAATTGTTCGTTATACCATCCATTTTTCTTCAGCAAATCGTCATGTGTTCCTTCTTCGATAACTTTTCCGTCATCGAGGACGACAATCCAATCCGCGTGCTGGACTGCTGACAGGCGGTGTGTAGTGATGATGGTCGTTTTTCCGGAACGTTCCCTCTGGATGTTCTCGATGATCTTCGCTTCAGTCTTCGCATCGACTGCAGACAGGGAATCATCAAGAATCAATATCTCAGGATTTTTAATCAGCGCTCTCGCAATCGAGATCCGCTGTTTCTGGCCGCCTGATAATGCCACCCCTTTTTCTCCCACCAGTGTATCGAGACCGTTCGGGAGCATTTCCAGATCTTTTGTAAAATGGGAAAGACGAATGGCTTCGGCGATATCATCTTCCGTCGCATCCGATTTCCCGAACAGGATATTGGCGCGTATGCTCCGTGAAAACAGGACATGATCCTGTGGCACGTAGCCGATCCAGCCACGCAGCTGATCTTTCGTCAGATCAGCCAGCTCGATGCCATTCAGCATGATCGAGCCCTGGCCAGCCGGATATTCCCTCATCAATTGCTTGACGAAAGTTGTTTTGCCGCTTCCTGTTTTCCCAACAATGCCAAGCGTCTGTCCACTGTTCATCGATAAATTGATGCCCTGCAGGTTGATGGAACTTGATGTCGGATAAGTGAAACTGAAATCACGGAAGTCGATATTTTCCGGCTTTTCAGCAAATAGCGGTTTCTTGGGATCCACGACATCTTCTGCATAATCCAGCGTTTCATTGACCCGGTCCAATGAGGCATTGCCCCGCTGGAGGATATTGATCAATTCACCGATAGCGAACATCGGCCAGACGATCATACCGAGATATACATTAAATGCCACGAGGTCGCCGAGTGTCATGACCCCGTCCGCTACCAAAAACGCACCGTAGCCAAGGCCAATCATATAACTGATGGCCGTCAGGATCTTGGTCACCGGGGCAAATAAGGCATCAATCCGTTCGACCGCCATATTTTTTTCATAAACATCATCCGTCATTTCAGCGAATTTTTCTTCTGAAGCCCGCTCCTGAACGTAAGCACGAACCACCCGGACGCCGCCGACCGATTCCAGGACACTGTCATTCATATCACCGAAGGCGTCCTGGGCCAGCGTATAGCGGTCATGGATTTTCCGTCCTAAAATCTGGACGATAATCGCCAGGATCGGCAGCGGAATCAATGCCAGTAACGTCAATTCCCACGACACCAGGAATCCCATCGCAATAATGATGGTTCCCATATATAGGGTCGAGTCGACAAGCGTCAATATTCCGAACCCCGCGGTTTCCGATACCGCCCGCAGATCATTCGTGGACCTTGCCATCAAATCGCCGGTCCGGTTCTTCTCAAAAAATGTCGGCGTCATTTTCAAAAAATGCCCCATCAGGCTTGAACGAAGCTGACGCTCGATAACATAGGCACCACCGAATAATTGATACTGCCACACGAAATTAATCAGGTAAGCCAGAATCATGGCGACCGCCAGAACGATAACATATTGCCACAGCAGTTCCGACGTCAGCTCGTTTTGGGCAATTGCGTCAATGGCGACTCCGATCAGCCAAGGCGGAATGATTTCAATGATATTGGCAATGAGCAATAATCCGACCGCTATTGTATAGCGTATCCAATTTTCTTTAAAAAACCATCTTAGTTTCCATAAGACATCAAACATAAAAACTCCTTCTTTCCCTTACGATTTCAGCTAGTCGTCTTCCAGCGATTCATTCATCATTATTTTTCTTTGTTGGATTTTTTTCATTTTCATATTCCCCTCCATTTTTTAATTGGCAATTGCTTCACAGTGCCTGTTAAATAACGTAAAAAAGCGCATGCCGATTTTTCTCGGCATGCGCTCACGAAAAAAGGACAGGTACTCAGACCGCCCCGGAATTTCTAGTCACGAAATAAATTCAAAGACAAAACACAGGATGGCCTGACGTAAATATGAAATTAGATCGGATTTTTACAGTTGTCTTTTTCATCGTCAAAACCTCCATTCCTTCAAATTTGATAAGTCAAGCGTACCACTGCCAATTTTGAATTGTCAACATTATTTTCAAAAAAGAGAATATTCATTCAAGATGCTGGCTGGTTTGAGTTGATGGGACTCGATTTATAGGCATGATCAGACATAAATAAATGATTGCCCGGTTTACGGAGAACAAACAAATGTTTTTCTTTTCTGAATGGCGGGTACTTTTATTACTAAGAGAAAAACTTAAGATGGGGTGAAGATCATGTTCAAAAAAATCGCAGTTGCATATGATGGTTCAGAAGGCAGCAGGATAGCTCTTGATCAGGCAATGGAATTAAAGCGGGATTTTCCGGAACTGCATTTATCGATCATCTATGTTAACGAAGAAACAGAGGAAAGCATCGGATTCATGAGTCCCGGAGATGCATCAGCACCGGTAACCTCTGCCGATATCGACAGTACCTACGCCCAATTTATGCCTTACGGGATCGGTGATAATAATGGCGGTCGTGTGCCGAGAGATACCCCGGTGCGTCCATCCGAATTTTCAAAGCATATGCATAACTCAATTCAGCAGCTACTGGACGAAAAGAAGATCGAGGCTGATATTTTGGCACTTGATGGCAATGTTTCCAAAACAATTCCCGCTTTTATTGAAGAACAGAAAGTCGATCTTTTGGTTGTCGGCAACAGCGGTAAGTCCGGTTTGCAAAAGTTCTTCATCGGTTCCGTCAGCAAAAAGCTACTGAAAGAATCACCTTGCTCGGTTCTGGTAGTGAAATAACGGGTTCAGGCCCTTACTGTCTATTGGTGGACAGTTATGGGCCTGTTCTATGTGACATTCGAAACATTTTTATTATTAACATCACATAAATAGCAGTTTACTTTTGCTGTTAATGGGTAAACATTACTAAGTATAGAAAACTCGAAACTAAGGAAGAAGGAGAATAGCCATGTCTAAGCAAACCGTCTACTTTCTGTCTTCACACCAGCACCGTGGACTGATGGCTGAGATATGGGCAAATCGCCTCGAACTCCCTGATTGGGAAATCCGAAGTGCCGCTTGGAGCCAGCCCTCATTTAGCGAGACACCTATGGAAATCATGAAGGAAATTATCCTCGATCTCCCAAAGGTTGAACCGCGAACCTATAATCACGATGAAGTCAGCGGAGCGGATTTGATCATCGCTATGCATGACGGTGACTTGGAGCAAGATGATATACCTGCAGATTTGCCCGCTCAAAAATTGTTGCGATGGGATATCCGGAATCCAGAACTCCGGTCTTTGGATGAAACAGAACAATGGGTATTGTATCAGGAAATTTGTGATGAAATTGCCATGAATATAAAAGGTATGGAAACCTATTTCCGTTCAAACTTTATGTAAAACCCTTCACCCTGATAAAAGGTGAAGGGTTTATTTTTTTCTATCGATACAACACTGCCCGGACAGGACTGCCTTCTGCACCTTTGATTTTCAGTGGCAAAGCTGATAATCCATAAATCCCTGGCTCGATATCATCAAGGACAATGCCCTCCAGAATATAGCGGTCATTCGCATTCATCGCATGATGCATCGGAAGTTCCTTGCTGTTTTCCGGGTCCACTGAAGGGACATCGACTCCGAGCAGGCGGATTCCCCTCTCCTTCATCCACTCAGCGGTGGATTCCGAAAAAATTGGCCAGCTCTTTGGAAATTCCCTGCGGTCCTGCCAGCTGCAGGTCTTCAATAAAACCGCTGTCACTCCTCTTTCAGGTTCCGGAAGATCTTCTATGTCGATTTTTTCCAACCCTTGCACATCAACAACCTGGGCGGTGGAAAGGTAAACCTCCAATGGCATTTCGTCTATCTTCAATCCTAAATCATCGTAGTGAAAAGGCGCATCAATATGAGTGCCCATATGCGTACTGGATTTTATTTCGCCTATATTGACTGATCCGCTCTGTTCCTTCGTCACGGAAAGAGCATATTCAAATGGGCGGTCTCCCGGCCATTCCGGCGTTTCCGCGTTCAGTTCCATGGAAATATCAAAAATTTCTTTTGCTGCCATTTACGCCACCACATTTCGTTCGTTGCTGTAGTTTTTATATAATTCTTCGTCCATAATCGTTTGGAGTATTTCAACCGTGCGCTCCACATCTTCGAACGATGTGTATAAAGCAACTGGCGCGAGGCGGATGATATTCGGCGCACGGAAATCCGGCACGACTCCCCCGTCTTTCAGCGCTTTGCAGATTCTTGCAGCTTCCGGATGGGACAATGCAATATGGCCACCGCGCTCGCCGTCCTGCTGTGGGGTTACATCAACCAACTCCGATGCGGCCGCAGCCAATCCTTCGCGCAGCATCTGAGTCAATTGCAGCGATTTTTCACGGATTCGGGAAATGCCGGCATCCTCAAAAATTTCAATACTGCCAAGCAGCGGTGCCATGCTGAAGATATTCGGCGTCCCAATCTGATAGGCTCCCGCCCCTTCCGCTTTGGAAAATTGATGGTCCATGTCAAATTGCTTGGCTTTATCAGACCCGAACCATCCGGCGGTTCCGGGCAGCAAATGATGATGGCGTTCGTGGATATAAAGGCCACCTGTCCCACCCGGTCCCGAATTCATGTATTTATAATGGCACCAAACCGCAAAGTCCACAGCGTCTTCGTGAAGCTGGTGCGGCATAGCGCCGATTGAATGGGCGAGGTCAAATCCGACAAGAATCCCTTTTGCATGTGCCGCTTCCGTTATTTCCCGGATTGCCAACAGTTGGCCGCTCCGGTAAAGAACAGACGGCAGCAAAACGATTGCCACATCCTCCGTCAATTTCTCCAAAATTTCTTCGAGTTCCAATGTATAGCCGTCCCGGCTTCCAATCTTTCGCATGGCAATGGACGGATCCAGTCCGCGCAGACGCAGATGGCTCTCCACCGCATAAATATCCGAAGGGAAATTCAATTCATCGACCAGGATTACCGAGCGCTCTGGAGTCGGCTGGAATAAGGTCGACAGCATCTGGTGGATATTCGAGGTGATCGATCCAGTCACCATCACTTCATTCGCCTGTGCACCGACAAATGGAGCGATGCGCGAACTCATTTCCTCTGCCAGCGTGAACCAGGGGTTGTCCCCTTCTGTCCAACCATCGATTCCGTAAATTTTCCAGCTATCCATTAAGCCCAGCAATTTCGCTTCGGCCCGTTTCGACATCAGGCCGAGCGAATTCCCGTCCATATAAATTTGGCCCTCTTTCATATAAAACTCTTTTTTATAACCTTTCAGCAGATCCTGTTTATCTAAATCTTTAGCAGTCACCATTGTCATCTTCCTTTCCTCTATTGGAATGCGTACATAGCAGCGCCGAGGAATGCGGTTATCAGAACGACTATCCAAGGGGCGAGTTTAAAATAGACTAACATGGTAAAAGCGATTACGGCAACGGCAAAGTCAGCGGAACCCTTGATGGCTGACGTAAACACAGGATCATAAAGGGCAGCGAGCAGAATGCCCACCACCGCAGCATTTACGCCTTTTAATGCGGCCTGTACGCCGGATTTGGTCCGGATGATGCTCCAGAACGGCAAAGTGCCGATGACCAGCAGAAATGACGGAAGGAACATTGCAAAGACAGCAATAACTACGCCCCAGCCACTGCCCATCAATTGGCCCAGATAAGCCGACAGCGTAAAGAGCGGACCCGGTACTGCCTGCGCAGCCCCGTATCCGGCGATGAACAGATCGGCATCCATAAAGTCGGGAACAACCTCACGCTCAAGCATTGGCAGCACAACATGGCCTCCGCCGAAAACAATCGAACCAACACGGTAAAAAATATCGAAAATTGCATAATAACTTGATTCGATCAAAGGCCGCAGCAATGGCAAGCCGATCAATAGTCCGGCGAAAATCGTCCACGCGGCTATGCCGGTCTTTTTGCCGAAAGTAAGAGCCAGCTTGACCGCTTCCGGTGCCTTCTCAGTTCGGTAAATGAAGAAACCGATAAATCCTGCCAGGAGGATGACGCCGATTTGCGCCCAAGCGGTCGGCATCAGCAAAATTGCCGTTGCTGATAAAACAGCAATGGCTATCCGTTGCCGATCCGGTGCCAGGGATTTCCCCATTCCGAGTAATGCATGTGCGACAACCGCAACCGCCACAATTTTCAATCCCTGGATCCAGCCGGTGTCAAATGCCCCTCCTGATATGAACATCGCAAACAGGGCCAGCATAAGCACCGACGGCATCGTGAAACCGAACCACGACAAGAATCCGCCGAGAATCCCTCCGCGCAGCATCCCTACAGAAATGCCGACCTGAGAACTCGCTGGACCTGGAAGGAATTGGCATAAAGCGACAAGATCTGCATAAGCCTTGTCATCCAGCCATTTCCGCTTTTCCACGTATTCATCCCGGAAATAACCGATATGGGCAGCCGGGCCTCCAAATGAAGTCAAGCCGAGCTTGGTTGAAGCTTTAAGAATTTCCAGGTATTTATTTTGTGCCATTGGAGCCTCTCCCTTTCTTTATCTACTACTTAGAATAACTGATTGCTCATATGTTTTAAATTACAACTGTGTAAATTTTATTTGACGGAATTGTTTGTCTTTTCATTTTTCTTCCCGTATTATTGAATTACTTTATATTTCTCGCCGGGAGGTGCAAACTTTGTTTCACTCATAATCTTTTCGACTGAAGCAAAGGAATTATTTGGATATAGCCATACAATTGACCGCATTTTTTTTGCTCCTCAGCGCAGCCGCTTTTTTTTCGGCAAGTGAATATGCCATCGTGAAAGTCCGCAAAAGCCGGATCGATCAATTAATAGAAGAAGGCCACAGGAATGCACCGGCTGCTGGACGCATCCTGGCGAATGTGGACGAATTTTTATCTGCTTGCCAGATTGGAATCATGATTTCTGTGCTGGGCCTGGGCTGGCTTGGCCATGCAACCATCATGGACATCATAGCACCTGTAATAACAAACCTGCCGTTGCCGACTGCTGTTGCCGGCATTGTGGCATTCCTGATGGCCTTTTTTATTGTTCTGTCATTTTTGTCGGTAGTTGGTGAGCTTATCCCAAAAACAATCGCGATCCACAACGCTGAAAAAATTACCTTGGCAATCGCCCAACCGCTTATTGTTGCCTATTACCTGATGTATGGCTTTATTTGGTCTTTTCATAAAGCAACGCGAATGATTACGGGGTGGTTTGGCATCAGCCAGGTTTCACAATCGGACATTGGCCATACGGAAGAAGATCTGAAAATTTTGCTGGCGGACAGCCTGAGAAGTGGTGAAATCAACCCATCCGAATTTGCATTCGTCAATAAAATCTTTGAATTTGATGAACGCATCGCCAAGGAAATCATGGTTCCCAGGACCGAGATGAAGGTTATCGAAAAGGATCTCACCTTGAAAGAAGTTTTTGAAGTTGCCGGCATCGAGCAATTTACACGTTATCCGGTCATCGACGGAGACCGGGATCATATTATCGGTGTACTCAATATGAAATATCTTTTGACTGCCTATATAAGAAATCCGCTTAACGGCGACAAAGCCGTTGAAAATTTTTTGCTCCCCGTCATCCAGGTCATCGACTCGATGCCTTTGAATGAATTATTGCTTAAAATACAGCGTGAGCGTATTCATATGGCTATCTTGCGCGATGATTACGGCGGAACGGCTGGTCTCGTTACCATAGAAGATATCATCGAAGAGATTGTTGGTGATATCCAGGATGAATTTGATCTCGAGGAAGTGCCGGAAGTCCAAAAAATTGGCGAAGAACATTATATCTTCAGTGCCAAGATGCTGATTGAAAGCATTAATGATATACTGGGTATAGAAATTGATGAAGAAGATATCGATACGATCGGTGGTTGGATCATGAGCAAAAACTTTGATGCCATCCCCGGACAAAAAATCGTTGAACAGGGCTATGAATTCCTGATCAAAGAAGTTGATGGCCATCATATCCTCTACCTCGAAGTTCAGAAAATTGATGAAACCGAACAGGATGAATAGCAAAAACGACTCTCATTAGAGAGTCGTTTTCACGTTGTCCCAAAGATTTGGAGGCGGGAAACTTTATGGAGTTATACACAAATTTGCGCCGCGGGGAAAAAGGGGCATGGCTGAGCATCGGTGCTTATGTATTTCTCAGCATTCTGAAACTGACATTCGGTTTTGCTGGCTCTTCTGAAGCGCTGAAAGCCGACGGCCTAAACAACCTGACTGATATTATCGCTTCCATTGCCGTATTGGTCGGATTGCGGATATCCCAGAAACCGCCGGATGATAACCATCATTACGGCCATCTGCGCGCTGAAACAGTGGCTTCGCTATTGGCCTCTTTCATCATGGCGGTCATTGGCCTGCAGGTTTTGCTGAATGCCGGACGCAATTTTTTCAACCCCGCCGAGCAAACGGAGCCTTCTTTATACACTGCCGGAATTGCTTTCTTTTCCGCAGTCGTCATGTATGCCGTTTACCGCTACAACTTGAAATTAAGCAAGGAAATCAACAGCAGCGCCGTTAAAGCGGCAGCTTATGACAATCGATCGGATGCCATTGTGAGTATCGGTGCCGGGATCGGAATTCTCGGAGCCATCGTGGGTGCCCCAATCATCGACGTTGTGACTGCTTTTATCGTCGGCCTGATCATCCTGAAAACCGCTATGGATATATTTAAAGAGTCAGTGATGACCTTGACTGACGCATTCAATGAAGATGAGGTCGAAACGCTGTCAGCGATCATACGGAAAGTGCCGGGGGTCCGGAAATTAAGCGATTTTAAAGGGCGGCATCATGGCAATGTCATGTTTGTAGACCTGACCATCGAAGTTGATCCTTTGTTGAATGTAACTGAAAGCCACTGGATAACGGAAGAAATTGAAAAAAAAGTAAAAAAATCGAAACCTAATTGTGTTGTACTCGTACATATAGAGCCGGACTATTCCGACTATGACGTTCCGGCAAAAGAGGAGGAATAAATTATGTATGATTTTATTGACCAGAAGAAAGTAATATACGTTACAATTGCAGTTATTTTGCTGATTTCAGCATTAGTTGCCCCTGTCGCTATTTTCTACCCCATCAAGGCCATGTTCATCACTCCTGCTGCGCTCGCCATCGGCACATCTCCGGTATCAATGATCACCGGTGGCATCGGTCTGGCGCTGCTGGCAGGCGGTTTGATTGTTTTGGCATCAGTGGAACACAGAATGAAGAAATTCGGAGCTGCTCTTGTTTTATTCATTCTTGGCATAGCTGGGACCAGCTTTTCAATAACAGATTATTATTACATAACTCCAGAAAACTTCGTTCACAACGCTTCTTTCGCTTTAGCTTCCGAAAAATACGAATGGACGGATTTTGAAAAAGTGCAGGAACGGATCATCAAAGAGAACGGTGTAACCAGAGTGGATGCCGTCAAATTCTATATGAAAGATGGAACCGTGCTTGATTTGAATGCAGGGCAAATCCTGGATATGACCGCCACTATTAAATATAGTGTTGAGCGTGCCGGTGGCTCCCACGAACGGATTGAAGGAAATTAAATAGGAACAGAAAAAGCCCTTTGCCTAAAGTTAGGCAAAGGGCTTAATTATTGGTTAGAGGCTGTATCCCCAGTTCAATGCCGTTTTCGAAAAACAAGCCAGCAATACCATGGCGGAGTCTGCTTTCGAGCCGCTCTTTCATCTGGACATCGGTAACATGCACTTCCACTTGAAAATCCAAAGCGGAATTCCGGAAACCGATGAATCGTACATCGGGCTGCTGCTCCTCCGGTACTCCGTCCATCGCTGATATTTCCTTTTTTGCAGCATCACAGATCAATGTTTCAACTTTTGCCGTATCACTGCCATATGCGACACTGACCTCCACCCTGGCGAACAATTCGGCACTGGAGCGGTTTTTTACAATCTGCTCGATAAAATATTGATTTGGCACAACCAGTGTTCCATCCTTTAAGGTTTCAACAACGGTTGATCGCAATTTGATTCTTTTGATTTTCCCGATTTTATTGTCGATTTCCACCATTTCTCCGACTTCCATTGGCCGTTCAAAAAGAATGATGATGCCCGACACAAAGTTTGCGGCGATGTTGCGGACACCGAAGCCGATACCAATGCCAAGGACACTGAAAACAACACCCAGGGCTGTAAGATCAAGCCCGACTGTGGTAAAGCTCAACGCCAGGGCCAGAAACATAACCGTATAATAAATCAATCGGTTGATGGTGAAACTTAATCCGACATCTATTTCGAATTGCTCGTAAATATACGGCATTACATGGCGGTTGACTGTCTTGGTGATCCGGCTGGCAAAAGTCACAATCATGATGACCACGACAATCAGAAAGACAGTCACCTGCACACCGTCGGTCTCGTAAAACGGATAGGTCAGCCATCTTTCCTTCCAAAAATAAAATAAGAACAAAATAATGGAACTGTAGAAGGCCAGCCAGTTCAGGATGACTTCGATGATCGGAAAAACCCGGTTTTTATGGGCAGAACTTTTCAATATTAATTTTACGGTCCATTCAATTGCCAGCTTGATGACAAAAATCAAAGAGAGAAAGACGAAGAACATAAAAAATTCCTTAACTGATAATTCCTTCAGCATTTCAATGCCCCTGAAGAATTGGCCATTGTCCATACCTATCCCCCTCTTTTCTTTTGTCTGATAAAAATCGAAACCATCAATATTCTTTCATCATCAGCAAATTGACTGAAGATCGTTCAAGCTGATCAGCAAGTCTGTCCAGCTTTCCTTGGAGAAATTTGCGGTCAAGAGACTTCATCTCCTCTGGATCGATTGCCTCCAGCACATATAATTGTAAATTCCACAAATCTTCATAACGTTCTGCAGACGTAGATTCCGCGGTAACAATCAAGGAATCTGTTATTGCCGACATCACTGAGATATCATCCCTTCCATAATAGGCAAGCTGGTAATAAACTTTATAAAGAATTTCCTCGAACTCCGGCAACGGATACAGCACGCGGCCGTTGCCTTCCTTGTCAATAAACACCAAACCACCGGTATTGAGATTCCCTATTTTCCCGAGCAGATTGCCAAGGCGGATAATAATATCATTTGCGGTATTCGGGTCGTTAATGCCCGGCGATATCGCCCGCAATGCAATTTCCACAAGTTTCTGCATGGCAAATTCAATATCCTGTTCGGAAGTTCGTTCATCTCCGAATACAAAAAAGTCATCAACAGAAAAATCATCCGAATCTGCCCCATAAATATTGACCAATGGTTTATCTTCATGAACATATTCACCAATACAGGACAATAATTCAATTTCCATATTCTTTTTTTCGGCAAACTCCAGCATCTTTTCAAAATCAATATAACCGATAAATCCGACCCTTCCTGTCATGATGGTTCTCTTGATGCCATCCGGTTTCCAGCCGGCAGCAGGACTCACGCCTTCCGACTCAAGTTCATCAAATTTCCCTACGACCCGCTCCGTATCACCCACCAATTCGATGATAAGCTTTCCAACCTGAACCGTGGAGGCGATATGGTGGATAAAATATGCGAAAGTTGCAAGACATAGGAACGCTATCATGATGCCGACAAAGGTGGAAATCACATCATGGCTGTATAGGTGCGCCCTCATGAACAACAGCGATAATGTGTTATAGATAAAACCGCCAAGAAATATGCCCAAGACCCTCCAAGTCAGGCGGTCATGGACGAAATTTTTTAAAGTTCTGGGCGAGAATTGTGAAGAATACATCGTCAGAACAACAAGAATGGTTGAAAATGTGAACGTGGTCATCGTTAGCAAAGCACCGGACAAACTTCCCATGATCGTTTTCGCCAAATCAACATTCGTCAGCAGTATCGAAGGGATGTACTCACCGATCGTTTCAATTAGATACAAATCTACATAGAAAAAGATGATCGAAAGCGCCACCGCGAATAAGCTGTATATAGCGGGAGTTACCCATAATTTTTCTTTGATCCAAAAAGTGAAATTCTTCATGGCCGCTTTCCCCCTAATTATTCCTATATCAAATATTTCCCCTGTTCTTGCCTGTGACAAACACAACTGCCTATGCTTTTCACCACGCTGTGTTTCCTTTCCCATTAAAAAAAGCTCCCGGCGAACGGAAGCTTAACATTTCAACGTTTATATTATCTTTTCGTAGCAACAGCTAAGGCAAAAGTTAAACATAATAAAAGGCGAAACTTAAGGTGCCATTCCTCTCTTTTTACTTTGTAGCTGTTCCGAGTGCATAACGGATCAGGCTTTTGACGAAACGATCAAAATTCGCAAACCGTGGATCCTTTGTTTGGCCATTCTTATAACGGAAATAAATCTGCTGGACGATGACGGCCAGCTTAAAATATGCGAAAGTCAGATAAAAATCGATTTGGGAAACGTCGCGTCCGCTCTTTTCCGCGTAGCTGCGAATAAATTCCTCCCGGCTGTAGAAACCGTCATTGACCGTAACAGGGGGTTTGCCCATCCCATTTTTCAGAAGTTCCGGATCGTCTCCCTGGATCCAATAGCTCATCGCCGCCCCCAGGTCTGCCAGCGGGTCGCCGACAGTCGTCATTTCCCAGTCAAACAGTCCGGTTATTTCCGAGAAGTCATCGTTGAACATCGCATTGTTCAATTTAAAATCATAGTGGATGATTGTCGGTTCCTGCGATTCCGGTATATTGTCCACCATCCATTTTTTCAACGCTTCGACCTCTTCAATGTCATCCGTTTTGGCCCGTTCATAGCGGCCGATCCATCCACTGACCTGCCGCTCCAAGAAGCCTTCCGGTTTGGCCATTTCAGCAAGCGCGGTTTGGGAAGGATCGATGGCATGAAGCTCCACCAGTGTATCGACCATCTTTTCGGAAATTTTTCTCCCCATCGCCGCTGTTACTTCCATGCCTTCTGGAAATTCTGTATCCAAAACGATGCCGTGGCGCCTTTCCATGACAAAAAACGGACTGCCGGCAATCGTTGGATCATCAGAAAACACATAGGGCTTTGGCGCAGCAGGGAAAACAGGCGCCAGCGATTGCAAAATCTTGAATTCCCGTTCCATATCATGCGCTTTCGGGGCAACCGGGCCGAGCGGCGGTTTTCGCAGAACTCCTTCCCAATCACCGATTTTCAAGGCATAGGTCAAGTTGGAATGGCCTGCGCCGAATTGGCGGATTTCCAACTCCCCCTCCGGCAATCCGTCAATTGAAGCCCACAAAAATTCTTGCAGCTTGCCCCTATCGATTTCTTCCCCTTCCCTCACAGGAATTGTTGCATCTCCAAAATCTCTCATCGTTTCCCCTCCCCTTTATTGGTATTTTTTTAATTCCAATTTGGCAATCTGGTTGCGATGCACTTCGTCCGGTCCATCCGCCAGCCGCAACGTTCTCGCATTTGCCCATTGTGCCGCCAATGTGAAATCGTTGCTGACGCCTGCTGCGCCAAATGCCTGAATGGCGCGGTCAATAACCCGCAGAGCCATACTCGGTGCCGTAACTTTGATCATGGCAATTTCCACTTTTGCTTCTTTATTGCCAACGGTGTCCATCATGTACGCCGCTTTCAGCGTCAGGAGACGCGCCTGTTCAATATCAATGCGGGAATCTGCGATCCATTCGCGGATGACGCCCTGGTTAGCAAGCGGCTTGCCGAACGGCGACTTTTCCTGAACGCGCACACACATTTCTTCCAGCGCACGCTCAGCTGCTCCAATCAGACGCATGCAATGGTGAATTCTTCCAGGTCCCAGCCTGCCCTGCGCAATGGCAAAGCCTTTCCCTTCGCCCCAGATCATATTGCCGGCAGGCACCCGTACATTGTCAAAATTGATTTCCGCGTGGCCATGGGGCGCATGGTCATAGCCGAACACTGGCAGCATTCGTTCAATCGTCACTCCCAGCGTATCCAAAGGGACCAAAATCATGGACTGCTGTTCATATTTCGGTGCATCCGGATCGCTCTTGCCCATCACGATGCCGATTTTGCAGCGCGGATCGCCTGCACCTGAAGACCACCATTTGCGTCCGTTGACGATGTATTCGTCTCCATCTTTTGTAATCGTTGCTGAAATATTGGTCGCATCACTCGACGCCGCGTCCGGTTCTGTCATCGAAAAGCACGAACGGATTTGCCCATCCAACAGCGGCTCCAGCCATTGCGATTTCTGTTCTTCCGTTCCGTAACGGACCAAGACTTCCATATTGCCGGTATCCGGCGCGCCGCAATTGAACACTTCCGGTCCGATCAGCGATCTGCCCATGATTTCACACAGCGGCGCGTATTCCTGGTTGTTGAGGCCGGCACCGAATTCACTGTCCGGCAGAAACAGGTTCCACAGCCCTTGCTCCTTCGCTTTCCCTTTCAACTCTTCCATCACCGGAGGCACTAGCGCCCAGCGGTTTTGCTGCTCGTTCAATTGTTTTTCATAGACCCTTTCATTTGGATAAACATGCTCTTCCATAAAGCTCGTCAAACGTTGCTGCAGTTCCTGGGTTTTTTGTGAATAGGAAAAATCCAAAGTTTACTCCACCTTTCTTTATACTGACCAGTCGGTATGTTCAGAATATTAATTTAATGGTAGCGTTTCTTCCAAATGTTTGCAAGACTTTGTGACGCGTCTTCTGAATTCTCATTAAAATTAGAATGTTGAATAAAAAAGCATTGACCGTTCATACAAAATCCAGTATCGTAAAGATAACTTGAGGAAAGAGGTGGGGTATTATGGCTATTCTATTCATTGCACGCAAACAGCAAATCCAGTCTATAGTATCCCGCTCCGTGTATCGCTGACGATACGCTTCTTCCATTATGCCCGGGAACCATGGACTGCGATTTGCACGACGCATCCATGGTTTTTTATTATGCATAAAAATTGGAGGAACTCAAATTGACAATTATTAAAAAGTACGGCTGGAATGAAAACTGGCAGGAAAAAATCGAAACTCACGGAGTACCGGGACGAGTGGTGCTCGAACACAAAAATCTTTACCGCGTCATAACGGACCACGGCGAATGGCTCAGTTCGCTGTCAGGAAAATTCAAGCACATACAGGCAAAATCGGAATTTCCCTGTGTCGGCGATTGGGTCGTTGTGGAACAGATGCCCGGAGAAGAAAAAGGCATCATCCACCAGGTTCTTCCCCGCAGCTCCAGCTTTTCCAGAGGAGCAGCCGGCGAAACAGCGGATATCCAAAAGATTGCCGTCAACGTCGATTACGCATTTCTGGTGATGTCGCTGAATCACGACTTTAATGTGCGCCGCCTTGAACGTTACCTGCTGGCCACTTGGGACTCCGGAGCAAATCCGGTAGTTGTTTTGACCAAAAAAGATCAATGCGAAAACATTGGCCATTATCTGAAAGAAGTCGAGTCAGTTGCTTTCGGCGTACCGGTCCATGCGGTTTCCAGTGTGACATTGGAAGGAATCGCCGAACTGCAAAACGTCTTGGCCGGTTCCAAGACAGGCGCGCTGCTCGGATCTTCCGGCGTCGGCAAATCTTCCCTGATCAATGCACTCGCAGGCACAGAATTGATGGCGGTCCAGGAAATCCGGAAAGACGACAGCAAAGGGAGACATACAACAACCCACCGCGAAATGGTGCTATTGCCGACAGGCGGATTGCTGATCGATACGCCGGGTATGCGCGAATTCCAGCTCGGCGACTATTCCGAAGGGGTCGAAGCCGGATTTTCGGACGTCGAAACGCTGGCGCAAGCTTGCCGGTTCCGGGATTGCGCGCATGGCAATGAACCCGGTTGCGCCATACGGGAAGCGCTCGAAACAGGCGAACTGCTACCCGACCGTTTCCGCAGTTACGTGAAACTGAAACGGGAACTGGCCCACATGGAACGCAAAAGCAATCTGGCCGCACAAAAAGTGGAACGCTCCAAATGGAAGCAGATTTCCAAAGACTCAAGAAAAAGCCCGGTCAAAAAGCGATAAACTGAAAAGAGGCAAGACGCGGATCAATGCGTCTTGCCTCTTTTAGTATTCAACGCCCGCTTCCGTCAGTCCATGCTTGACGGCATAGAGTGCAGCCTGCGTGCGGTCCTGGACTTCCAGTTTTGCGAAGATGTTCGAGATATGGGTTTTGACCGTTTTTTCCGTCACAAATAAGGCGGACGCGATTTCCCGGTTGCTTTTCCCTTTTGTCAGTTCCGCCAACACTTCCTTTTCCCGCGGCGTCAGCTGGTTAATGGTATGCGGTGCCGGTTGGGATGGCCCCTTCATCAATTCGGAAGAAGCTTTCGGGTGAAGCGTGTTTTCGCCTCTCATTAAACTGCGAAGCGATTCCACCAGCTCATCCGGTTCAATATCCTTTAATTGATAACCTGCCGCTCCCGCTTCCATAGCCGGCACGACATGGTCGCGGTCTGAAAAGCTCGTCAGCATGAGCACAATAATCTCAGGATTCTCCTCTTTGATTTTGCGCGTAGCCTGAATGCCGTCCATCACCGGCATCACCAAATCCATCAGCACGATATCCGGCAGCAACCGCGCAGCCATGTCTACCGCTTCCTTGCCGTTCGAAGCTTCACCGACCACTTCGATATCCTTTTGGGTCTTCAGAAAGAACAGGAGACCACGCCTGACCACATGATGATCATCGGCAATCAACACTCTCACAATAATCGACCTCCCCTTCCGCTAATAAGGTATTCTTACCAGGATTTCCGTCCCTTTATCCATTTCACTGGACCATTCAACCGTGCCGCCTTCGGATTTTGCCCGTTCTTTCATGCTCAACATGCCGATCGACGGAATATAGAGCTTTTCATCCATCACAAATCCCCTGCCTTCATCCTTCAGCACCAGCAGCACATCTGTCGGGGTTACGGACAGGAACAGTTGGCCGTGGTCGATTCCTGCGTGTTTCCGGATATTGTTCAACGCTTCCTGGGCAATGCGGAACAAGGTTTCTTCAGTTCTCGACGGAAGCTGGATGACGCCGTTCACTTTTGTTTCCAGCTCCAAACCGAGCATCTCCGCATAACCTTTGATGCCTTCGAGCAGGCCGCTTTCCAGTCCTTTCGGCCGCAATTGCCAGATCAACGCTCGCATTTCATTCAGCGCTTCCTGTGTCAGGTGCTGAATATCACTGAACGTTGCCCTGATGGCGGGTTCCTCGGACATTTCCACGCCGCCTCTCGCCGTAAGCGTTACAGAGAACAGCAATTGATTGACCGAATCGTGCAGATCCCGCGCGAGCCTATTTCGTTCGGTCACGAGCGCCAACTCCTGCTCATGCCTGGTCAAGCCAATGCGTTTGATGGCGGAACCGATCTGAAAGGCCACCGATTCCAGTAAAGCCAGTTCATCAGCCGAAAAGCGCTCCCGGTTTGGAGCGGCAATATTCAACAAGCCGAATCTTTCCAGTCCGGATTGAAGCGGCACCGTTGCGTGGTGTGTGATATTTCCGTGGTCCCCTGTCCTTTCCGCAATCGAATTTTCGATCCGCTGGCAGGCGATGATATTGGATGCCTTCTCAAGATCACCATCATGATAACGTTTGACACACCAGCATCCGCCTTTTTGGAGATGCCGGCAATCGTTTTCTTCCAGCGCCGAGGGGAGATTTTCCTTTGCCATGAGCCGATGCTTTCCAGCTTCATCAATGAAAAAAATCCAGGCCGTTTCAAAATTCGAGCCTTTCAGCAATTTCCTTATCGCACCGCTAAGCATCCGTTCCATATCCGTTTCCTCATTCAGCAATTCCGCAATTTCCTTCAATAAAATTACATTGGAATGTTCACTCAGCATCATCCGCTTCACCTCATCGCTATTACTCCAACCATACACGTTTCAAGCTGCAATTCGCCTCATACTTTCGAATGAAAAAGCTCCCTTGTCCAGGGAGCCATCCGTTTATCTGCTATTTACTTCGTCAAGGAACGATTCCTTGATCAATTCCAATTTTTCATCGCTTTCCTGTTCCGTAGCCGCTTTGACGCTGAAATAGAATTTCACTTTCGGTTCGGTGCCGCTCGGTCGCAGGCATACCCAGGATCCGTCCTCCAGGAAATACTTCAGGACATTGGACTGCGGCAATGCGATCTTTTCACTCTTGTCTAAATCGGTAAAAATTCGATCTTGTGTTTCGTAATCCTCAATAGAGGCAATCGGGATTCCCGCGATGGAACGGGGCGGGTTCTGGCGCATTCCCTGCAGCAATGCGTCGATTTCCCTCGCACCGTCTGCCCCTTTTTTCGTTAAAGAAACCAACGTTTCCTTGTACCAGCCGTGGCGGTTATATAATTCAACCAGCACATCATGGAGATTCTTACCGAGAGTTTTATAATACGCCGCGGCTTCAACCAGCAGAAGCACAGCCTGAATCGCATCTTTATCACGTGTAAAATCACGGATTAGGTAGCCATAACTTTCCTCATAGCCGAATAAAAACTCGAATTCCTGGCTGCTGTCATTCGTTCTTAGCTTTTCACCGATGAACTTAAAGCCCGTCAGTACATCATCTGTTTGGACTCCATAGGAATCAGCGACGTCGCGTCCAAATTCCGAAGTCACAATCGTTTTGAAAATACGGCCATTTCCAGGGAGTTTGCCCTTGGCCTTTTTTTGGCTCAATAGATATTCAATCAGGATTGCACCCGTCTGGTTGCCGGATAATAATTCGTAATGGTCCCCGTTCGATACGGCAATGCCAACGCGGTCGCCATCAGGATCCACCGCAATCAGCAAATCTGCACCGGCCACTTTTCCGTATTGCTTGGCCAATTCGAATGCTTCGGCTTCCTCAGGATTTGGCGAGGCCACAGTCGGAAATTCACCATCGGGTTCCATCTGTTCTCCGACGTAGCTGATACCCGTGTAGCCGGCTTCATCCAACACGCGTTTCACCGTTGCGCCGGAAGCACCGTGCAGTGCTGTAAACACAGCTTGTATCGGCGAGGCTTGGGTCTGCTCACGGACCGTCAGTACATTTGTGATATACGCCCGGTCGACTGTGTCCCCCACCGTGACGAGTAGTTCCGGTTTATAATTTTCGCTGGATATGGAAAGTTCATCCTCCACTTTGCTGACGAATTCGATGACGCGGTCCGCATCTTCCAGGTTCAATTGTGCTCCATCTTCGCCGTAAACTTTATAGCCGTTGTATTCGGGTGGATTATGGCTTGCCGTCACGACCACGCCCATGAAGGCATGGAGATAGCGGACACTAAATGATAATTGCGGTGACGTGCGGGTGCCGCTGTATAAATACGTATGGATTCCATTTGAGGCAAAGGTTTTGGCTGCTTCTTCCGCGAATTCCGGTGACATCCGGCGGCTGTCGTAAGCAATGACGATCCCTCTCGCCATCGCTTCTTCACCGTTCGATTTTATGTAATCTGCGATGCCCTGCGATGCTTTGCGCACTGTGTAGACATTCATGCGGTTCGTGCCCGGTCCTATTTCCCCGCGCATACCGCCCGTGCCGAAGGTGAGGTCCTGATAAAATGCATCTTCCGCCAATTTCTCGTCTTCCTGCAGCAGGTCCAGCGAAGTCCGTGTTTCTTTATCCAGGCCTTCGTGGTCCAGCCAGCGTTTGATCCGTTCTTTCCAATCCATAGGAATCCCTCCATCCATAATCTGGTCAAGTCGATCGATCTATACCCAGTTTACCAAAAAACACGAAAAAAAACCGCCTCCATCAGGAAGCGGCTCAATTATTTCATTTATTGCTTAAACTTAATCTTTTTTGTACTCGACCCGGTAAACATCATGTCTGCGGTCTTTTAATTGTTTTACGGTTCCGTTCTGGCGCTGGCGTCTGAGAATTTCCAGGTCGACGTCGCCGATCAATACCATTTCCAGGTTCGGATTGGTTTCTCCGACAATGCCGTCACGGGCATATTCAAAGTCGGAAGGCGCGAAAATTGCCGATTGGGCGTATTGGATATCCATGTTCTCCGTCTGCGGCAGGTTGCCGACTGTTCCGGAAATGACCGTGTAGATCTGGTTCTCGACAGCACGCGCCTGTGCACAATAGCGGACGCGCAGGTACCCTTGGCGATCTTCCGTACAGAATGGGGAGAAGATGATGTTTGCTCCCATGTCTGTCGCGATACGCGCTAGTTCCGGGAATTCAATATCATAGCAGATCTGGATGGCGATCTTTCCGCAATCCGTATCGAATACGCGAACAGAATCACCAGCGGAGATTCCCCACCATTTCCGTTCGTTCGGTGTGATATGGATTTTGTATTGCTTGTCGATCGAACCGTCACGTCGGAACAGGTAAGCAATATTGTAAATTTCATCGTTTTCTTCTTTCACAAAATGGGATCCGCCGATAATGTTGATGTTGTAGCGCACTGCCAGATCGGTGAAAAGCTCAATGTATTGCGGCGTGTATTCCGTCAGCTTCCGCACTGCCTGGCTCGGCGAAGGTTCATTCAGGAATGACATCAGCTGGGTAGTGAAAATTTCAGGGAATACGACAAAATCGGAATGTGCGTCGGAAGCCACATCGACAAAGTATTCCACCTGGCTCGCCAGGTCATCAAAGGATTTAATGGCGCGCATCAAATATTGCACAACACAGATCCTTACCGGAAGACTCGTCTTGAAATGGCGTTTGGATATCGGTTTGTAATCGACATTATTCCATTCCATCAATGTTGCGTACTTCCCTGATGCTTTATCATCTTGAAGGTAATTCGGGTTGATGCGCATCAATGTAAAGCCGTTCATCAATTGGAATGTCAGCACCGGGTCGTAAACTTTGTGGCGGGACACCGAATCCACGTATTCACGAGGCGACATTTCATCCGCATGTTTGTGGTAATTCGGAATCCGTCCGCCGATGATGATCGATTTCAGGTTTAGTTCCCGCGCCAATTCTTTGCGCGCTTCGTAAAGACGCTGTCCGACCTGCATACGGCGGTATTCGGGGTGCACCATCACTTCGATGCCGTACATATTATAGCCGTCCTGGTTATGGTTCGTGATATAACCACCATCTGTGACATCGTCCCAGGTATGGCGGTCATCGTATTCATCAAAATTTATCAATAGGCTCGAGCAGGAGCCGATCACTTTGCCGTCCAGTTCTGCCACCATCTGCCCTTGCGGAAACACTCCCAGATGGCTTCTTAATTGTTCTTCTTCCCATGGGTCCATGCCTGGAAAACATAAACGCTGCATTTCTAGAATGGCATTTATATCAGCATAATTCATCTCACGGATGATCATGCTTTTTTCAAAATGGGATAAATCGAATTGTTCTGCCATTGTTGCCACTCCTTCACAAAAGTATCACATCTTATTATATAGGATATACACAGAGGATAATATTATTTTACTTGCCCCGGCTAAAGAATTATAATTCTATAGTAGCTATTTAACAAGAGAGGACCTGAGATATGACGAAAATTCAAGAAAATCTTTTGCTGGGCATCTGGGCAAGCGCGCTAATTGCCACTGCCGGCTCCCTTTATTTTTCTGAGGTGCGCGGCTACATCCCGTGTGAACTCTGTTGGATCCAGCGGATTTTCATGTATCCCCTGGTCATCATCGTCGGAGTTGCCTTCTTTCAGAAGAATGTCAGAATCGCTGTCACCTCACTGATCATATCAGTTATCGGCGGCTTGATTTCCCTGTATCATTATGGAATTCAAAAATTGGCCTTTCTATCCGATTCTGCCCCAGCATGCGGACAGGTTCCTTGTACAGGACAGTACATCAATTATTTAGGTTTCATCACCATTCCATTTTTAGCACTTATTGCATTTGGTTTAATTGCGGGAATGAGCATCTATTTGCTGAAAACACTAAAGGAGGAAAAATAAATTGAAAAAAATGCTTATTATCGGAGGCGGCGTGCTCGCTATTTTCGCATTGATCATCGTCCTTACCCAAATGTCCAATAGCGAAAAATTGGCGAACAACCCGTATGATACGGATAATTTAGACCCGGCCACCATCGACCAACTGGATGATGAAAACTACCAGAATATCGTGTTGCCGGACGAAGTTGCTGAACAGGTTGAAAGTGGAGAACCGACTACGGTTTATTTCTTCAGTCCGACCTGCATCCATTGCCAAAACACTACCCCGATTTTGATGCCGGTTGCTGAGGATATGGATGTAGACGTCCTGCAGTACAATCTGTTAGAGTATGAACAAGGCTGGACAGATTACTTCATCGAAGCGACACCAACACTTATCCATTATGAAAATGGCGAAGAAGTATCCCGTTGGGTAGGATCTCAGCCAAAAGAGAATATCGAAGAATTTTTCAGAGAAGTCGTTAAAAAATAACTGACAAAAGAGCCATGTGCAATGCGCATGCTCTTTTTTTATGGAGGCAACAACAATGAGCTGGAACTACGAAATACAGGATGACGGTATGACCGTCGAAGAATTGCTGCGCACCGAATGGGGCCTTGGCAAAAAAGTTGTCCATGAACTGCGAATGGCAAAATCCGTGAAAAACGACAAGTTTCAGGAAGTCATCTGGAAAGAACCTCTTGCGAAAGGCACGGTGCTGCAATTTGATCTTCCGCCAGCGGATTCACCGTATGAACCCAACCATGATATCGAATTGCCGGTGTTGTATGAAGACGAACATTTTCTCATTGCCCGCAAACCGAAAGGCATGAACACCCATCCGAATGAACTCGGCCAAAACGACACATTCATCAATGCGGTCATCGGCCATATCATCCGTGGCGGCGGCTCTTACGGAGAACACGTCCACAGGCTTGACCAGGGAACTTCGGGGCTGCTGATGGTAGCGAAGCATCCTGTCGCGAAAAACATCCTTGACCGCATGCTGGAACAGAAACAGCTGGTACGCGATTACGAGGCGGTCGTGAAAGGGAAAGTCCATAATAAGTCGGGCACCATCGACTTTGCCATCGGACGTGACCGCCATCACCCGACGCGCCGGATGGTTTCGGAAACCGGCCAAAGTGCTGTTACGCATTATAAATTATTGCGCCATATGGAAGGCAAGTCGCTCCTGCAGCTGTCCCTTGAAACCGGCCGGACGCATCAGATCCGCACCCACCTTTCCCATATCGGCCACCCAATCATCGGCGATGAATTATACGGCGGACCGCCGACACAGGACGGCGCCTATCACCTTCACGCCTTTCGCATGTCGTTCATCCACCCCTTCACCGGCGAAAAAATCGTCGTAGAAGATACGGCGAGATAAAAAAGAAGTTCCCTTTTTACTAAGGGAACTTCTTTTTTATGCCTTGATATCGTCCGGATTCGAACCGCTTCTCCAGTCCTGGTTCAGGCCATCGATTGCTCCCATTTCTTCTGCAGCCAGTGAAAAACCATAAACATCAGCATTTTCCACTATCCGTGCCGGCGTCACCGATTTCGGGATGACGATCAGATCGTTCTGCAGATGCCAGCGGATGATTACCTGCGCAACAGTCTTTTCATGTGCTGCCGCAATTTCCGCCAGCACAGGATCTTCCAACAGTCGTCCGCGTGCCAATGGCGACCAGGAAGTCACGGCAATTTCCTGCTCTGCACAAAAGGCCCGCAGCGGTTCCTGGCTCAATTGGGGATGCAATTCAATCTGGTTGACCATTGGCTTTGTATTCGCCTTTGCCAGGATCCGCTTCAGATGCGGCTGATGATGGTTGGACACGCCGATTGCGCGCACCAGCTTTTCATCGTACAAACGCTGGATGGCCCGGTAAGTGTCTTCGTAACTGCCCGGTACCGGCCAATGCGTCAAATACAGATCGAGATAATCAAAGCCGAGACGTTCCAATGATGCTTCAAAGGCACGCAGTGTCCCTTCGTAGCCCTGATCCGTATTCCACACTTTCGACGTGATGAACAGGTCTTCCCGTTTCACGGCCGAGTTGCGCACAGCTTCCCCGACTTCCCGCTCATTTTCGTAAACGGCTGCCGTATCAATGGCTTTGTAACCGGCATCGATTGCCGTAATCATTGCGTTAACCGCTTGTTCCCGGTCCGTCATTTTATACACACCGAGCCCGAAACGCGGCATCTCCACACCATTATGTAATGTTTTCGTTGAATTGATCGTTAAATCCATTGTGCTCACCCTTTCTTCTTTCATTGTACAAATTTGCCGTACGAATTTCGAGTTTGAGTCTTACTTCCATTTTGGAACACATAAAAAAACCGCCAAAATGGCGGTTTTAAATGCTTCGACGGCTTGCAAATGCTGCATTGATGAATAGTACGATCGCAGTCAATAAATGCAGTGCCCAACCGATAAGCGGAATCCAGGCAAGCATACTTGTCACGAGACCCAAAATTGGTCCTGATTTCGGTGAGTATTCACGGAAACAGAAAAACAACGTTACCGCGTGCAAAACGAACATAGCGCCGAGTGCACTATAACCTGTACTGATAACAAATGTACCACCGATTAACGGAATGGCCAGAAATGCTTCCGCAATGGCCGAAATCCACAGCAAAGCAGCCGATATTTTCATTTTCATATGGATCAACCTTTCCTTAAACATATTTTCACTACCTTAGTATACGAATGAATCCCCAATAAGTTTCAAGAGTTTGCATAAACAAATGGACAGAATTTATCCATATTTCAGTAAGGACTTATATTTCATTTTTCCCGATTTTCAGCTATACTAAACAAAGATGCATAATTCAAGGAGGTCGTTATAAATGAACTTGATCCTTATTCTAGGCGTTTGCGTTGCGTTCCTGGTAGCTATTTTCACTGCTGGATACGACGACAAACCAGGCACTTTTGATAGAGACGAAAACTAAAAAGAAGGCAGCGGAAACTTATTCTGCTGCCCTTTTTTTATTCCAGCCCGGGATATCCCTGCTGGCGCAGCGCTTCATACATAAGAATCGCCGCTGTATTCGACAGATTCAGCGAGCGGATATTGTCATTCATCGGAATGCGCAGGCAATGGTCGGCATTCGCTTCGAGCAATTCAGCCGGCAACCCTTTCGTTTCCTGGCCGAACACGAAGAAATGATCTTTCCCCTGATCCGAAAAATCGAATGTCGTATGCGGTTTCGAGCCGAATTTTGTAATGTAATAAAATTGTCCGTTCGGCGAGCTGTCAAACAGTTCCTGCATGGAATCATAATACCTCAAATCGACGTGCTCCCAATAATCTAGCCCGGCACGCTTCAGCATTTTGTCATCCGTTGAAAATCCAAGCGGACGGATCAAATGCAATTTGACTCCCGTCCCTGCGCAAGTGCGTGCAATATTCCCTGTATTTGCCGGTATCAACGGCTGGTATAAAACAATATTTATGGCCAATCTCTTCACTTATCCTTTCGACTCTTCAGCAAAAAATGCCAATCCTTTTTGAATTTCCTCCAGCACTTCGCTGTCTTCTTCCTGCTCTCTCGCCTTTTTCAAAGCATGCAGACCTTCAGCCGCGCCGATTTTCCCAATGGCCCATGCAGCCGTGCCGCGGATGACCGGACGTTCATCACTTTCCAATAACGCAATCAGAGTCGGCACAGCACTAACTTCCTTGAAATGCGCCAACGCCAGTATCGCATTGCGCTGAATTGGCTTCTTCCCTCTCCAGGAACCGGATACATAGCCGAACTTCTCTTTAAATTCCCGGTTGGATATCTTCAATAAAGGCTCAAGCAACGGTTTGGCAATTTCCGGATTGGGCTCAAACTCGGCATGGATCTGATTGGCTTTCCGTTTGTTTTTCGGGCACACTGTCTGGCAGGTGTCGCAGCCATACAACCGGTTGCCGATTTTCGTGCGGAATTCATCCGGCAGGAAACCTTTTGTCTGCGTCAGGAATGAAATGCAGCGCTGCGCATTCAATTGGCCCCCTTCCACGATTGCTCCCGTGGGACAGGTATCGATGCAAAGCCGGCAGTCACCGCATTGATCTTCCATCGGTTCGTCCAACGCAAACGGAATATTGGTGATCATTTCCCCAAGATACACGTAAGAACCGAACTCCGGCGTGATGATATTGGTGTTTTTCGCGCTCCAGCCTATGCCTGCGCGTTCTGCAACTGCGCGGTCGGACAATTCCCCGGTGTCGACCATCGACCGCATACGGGCCTCTGGGTAATGCGCTGCGATGAAGGCTTCCAGCAATGTTAGCCGCTCACGCAATGCCGCATGGTAATCTTTTCCCCACGACGAACGGGAAAAAATGCCACGCCGTGCTCCCCGCGACCCGTGCGGCGCATCATTCATTTTTGATGGATACGCGATGGCGATTGCAATGATCGTCACCGCTTCTTCCAATAATAATTCCGGACGAATCCGCTTTTCGATATCTGATTCTTCAAAACCCGACTGATACTGCAATTGCTGCTGGCGGATCAATCGATGCTTCAAACTGAAGAATGGTTCCGCTGAAGCAAAGCCGATTTTGTCTATTCCGATTTCCGAGGCATAAGCAACGAGCTCTTTTTGAAATTGTTCAAGATTCATGCTGATAACCCCTTCATTGAATATATGATACGATAAATTAAATTGCTCGTCAGAAAGGATGATTGCTGTGGAAATAACAGTCGATCCGAAAATTAAAGAGATTCTTCCCGAGTTTAAAATAGGAATCATTCATTATAACAATATCACCGTTTCTGATTCTCCTCAAATGTTAAAAGGCCGTCTGCAACTATTCCAGGAACAATTATTCTTTGATCTGGAGGACAAAGATCTTTTCGATTTTCCCGGTCTGCTCGAATGGAAACTCATTTGGAAGGCACTCGGAGCTGATTCTAACCGTTACCGCCCTTCCGCTGAAGCCCTTTACCGGCGAATCAAAAAGCAAAATTATCTCACGCCTGTCCATTCCGGCGTCGACATGAATAACTTCCTGTCGCTGCAATACGAAATCCCGCTTGGGCTTTACGATGCCGACAAGATTGACGGTCAAGTCTCCATTACTGTCGGCACCGACAGCGACCAGTATGAAGGCATCAACAATCGCCTCAATACATTTTCAAATATCGTCATCACGAAAGACCGGCAAGGCGCATTCGGCAGTCCTTTTGTCGATTCCAAACGCACAGCTGTTACAGAGCACACTACGAACGCATTGCACGTCTTTTATCTGCGTCCTTCAATGGACAGGGATACAGCTCTCCAGCTGTTGACAGCCGCCGCCAATATGTTCACAGGCATTAATGGCGGACAGGCAGAAGTGCAAGTTCTGTAAATGCCTGAAGCGCTTGCTTCAGGCATATTCTTTTCTATCTCCCGCCGAATTTAGTACCATTTTGATATCGAGATAAAAAAGAGGGATGCTCAATGAAGAAAGTGCATAGCGACATAATTCAGTTCCGCGGCAGCCATTATGAATTCGGCCACCATCAGGGGGAACTGCTGCGGGACTCACTGCTGCTGCCTAACCGCAAGATACAACGCGGGGAAAAGAGCCGACAGCTGATAGTAGATGAAACACAGGCTATCGAGATGCTCGAGCGCTTTGCACCACGCATCTGGGAAGAAATAGAAGGACTTGCTGACGCCCTCCAATGGCCTTTTTTAGATGCATTACGGGAGTTCGGCGGGTATTATCTGGAATATACCACAAGCGGCTGTTCAATTCTGAGCCATTCCGATTTTCTGGTCCGAAATTACGATAGTTCGCCGCAGGGCTATGAAGGACGCTTTGCGTTATATGAACCGACAGATGGCGGATACGCTTCCATTGGCCCCTCCATGCAAATTACAGGCAGGACGGATGGGCTGAACGAAAAAGGGCTTACGATGGGCTATAATTTCATTAACCGCCGCAACTCCGCTGACGGCTTTCTTTGCAATATGGTCGGACGGCTCATTCTTGAACATTGCGCGACAGTCGAGGAAGCAATCGACTTGCTCAAAGAATTGCCTCACCGGCGTTCGTTCAGCTACGTGCTGCTGGATAAAACCGGGCGGTCCGTTGTCGCAGAAACCTCTCCGCGCAATGTCATCGTTCGGGAGGCGGCTGTCTCGACAAATCATTTTGAAGTGTTGTCTGAAGAAAACCGTTATCAAATCGACGATTCCAAACGCCGGGAAACTGCTCTTCTTTCGCATGCATCTACTTCAAATGATGCCTATGCGGCATTTCGCCTGTTAAATGATTCAGAGCAAGGGGTGTTTTCGACAAAATACAGCACCGCTTCAGGCACTCTCCACACGGCTTCCTATTTTCCGCAAAGCCTCAAAGTCGGCTTTGCGATCGGACCCGACCGCTTGCCGCTGATGTTCGATTTCCAGAAATGGATGAAAGGTGAACGCCTGCTTTCAAAACGCATCAATGGCCGAAT
>DATHVZ010000145.1:0-22322 GCA_035461005.1 Planococcus sp. (in: firmicutes)
GCTCAATACTGCTGGCGTATCGCCGTCCGAAGACGCACGATTCGCTTTGATCTGCCGAAGCTGATCAGTAGTTTGTGCCGCAAATAAATTCGCGGCGGTATTGTTGACGTTTTGCTGTTCAGTTTTCAAGGTTCATGTTTGTAACGCCGCGCTTATTGGCGACTTGATTAATATACCCTGTTTACGCTTCGAAGTCAATACTATTTCAAAATATTTTCTCGCGTTGTTTTAAGGACATGTATTAATATAAACCGCCTGCGGAAAAAAATCAAGGGAAAACTTTAAAAAAGACTCTTTTAATTTTTTCATAATCAATTATGAAGAATAGAATACCAGTCAAAACTATCGTGCCGCCAATAATCTGGCTGGAGCTCAACAATTCCCCCAATATAAAATATGCCAAGATAGCCGCACCTACAGGTTCGAAAAGGATGGCTATTGAAATAACATTGGTGCTCACCCACTTCAAAGCCCAATTGAATAATGTGTGGCCGAATAAATTCGGGATCAATGCCAAAAGCAAAAACCACATCCATTCCTGAGCTGGATACGGACCAAAAGATTCTCCTTTAATAATTATATAGAAGAATAATGTTATTGTACTTACGCCATAAACTACAAAAGTATAAGTCATGAGTGATAAACGCTTCCGAACATCCTGTCCAAATAATAAATAGGCTGTTATTAAGGCACACGCAATCAAAGCGAGAATGTCGCCAAATAATGCTGCGCCACTGATTTTGAAATCACCATATGCAATAAGGACACTTCCGCCAATTGCTATCAGGGCGGATACGATAGTTTTCAAAGACAAACGTTCTTTGAAGAAAAAGTATGTTCCAGCAAAAGCAAACAACGGCTGCAAAGTAACCAAGACAGTAGAACTCGCCACAGAAGTATAATTCAGCGATTCAAACCATAATATAAAATGGAAGGCTAAAAAGACTCCGGCAATGGAGGTAAAGACCCAGTCTCTTTTGGTTAGTTTTTTCAGTTCATGGGTATATTTTAAAAAGAATAGCGGACTCATGATCAAAATGGAAAAAAGCATCCTGTAGAAAGCGGTCACGCCAGAATCTGCTGAGGTCATTTTTACGAATATCGCAGACATCGCCACAGAAATGACTCCTATAATGATTGGTATGTATGGATGGATTGCTGGTTTTTCCATGTGGGCACCTCAAAAGAGTTTTTGGATTTCAATTCCTGAATAAATCATTACCGTTTAGTTTGCCATTCCTTACATACAGAAGCAACCAGAAAAAGATTGGGGGTTTAATTTTTGGAATTTTTCAGTGCTCTGCAAATTTCTTCATTGGAAACATTTCTGAAGCTTTTGATCGCTGCGGGTCTCAGCCTGGTTATCGGTTTGGAAAGAGAGTTAAAGCGAAAGCCGGTGGGTTTGAAAACAAGTGTCGTGATTGCTACATTCAGCTGTCTTTTGACTATCATTTCTATAGAGTCAGCCTATATTGCGCAAGGCAGCGAGTATGAAAATGTCAATATCACGATGGATCCTCTGCGATTGGCAGCGCAGATTGTTTCCGGAATCGGTTTCCTTGGAGCCGGTGTGATTTTAAAGAGAGGCAACGATTCGATTTCGGGTTTGACGACCGCGGCAATGATATGGGGAGCTGGCGGCATAGGAATTGCTGTAGCTGCAGGATTCTATCTCGAGGCAGCCTTTGCAGTTCTAATAGTATTGGTGGCCATAGAATTATTGCCTCCCTTGCTTAACAAGCTCGGGCCCTCACGCCTCCGTCTTACCGAAGCCAATCTAAGAATATTCATCGTGGAAAGAGTATATATCAAGCCAGTCATTGAAGAGCTGAAAAAGTACGGTTTTGTTATAGAAGGTATGTCCATCACCCACCCGGATAATAAAGAAAGCATTGGATCAGGTTATCACGAACTCGAAATCAGGGTTTCTTTTCTTCAAGAAAAAGATACACTGGATCTATATCAGGATATTTATGCTATCAAATACGTCGAGCAAGTGGATATTGATATTACACACTAAAAAACTGCGTGAGCCGCTTGGCTCACGCAGTTTTTTATACTGATGCCTGAAGTATTTCACGAACATCTTTATCATTGAGTTTATTAAAATTCCCAAACTCTCCATAAACCATTGTTTTTTCTATGATTGAATCGAAATTGGAATCATCGATATTATAATCTACAAGCCTCGATGGAGCTCCCAAAGAAGTCCAGTATGAGGACAAGCGATCGATTCCTTCAAGAGCTACCTCTTCATCCGTCTTCCCTGCGCTGTCAACTGCAAATACACGTACTGCCAATTGGGCAAATCTTGCAGGATTCACTTTAACATTGTGGCGCATCCAATGAGGGAATAAAATAGCCAGGCCGCCTGCATGCGGAATATCGTAGACCGCTGAAACTGCATGCTCTATATTATGGCTCGCCCAGTCTCCGTTATAGCCCATCTGCAGGAAATTATTTAATCCCATAGTTCCCGCAAAAAGAATGGTTTCTCGATGTTCATAGCTTTGAAGATCTTCCATCAATTTCGGACCCGTTTCGATAACCGCACGCAATACCCCTTCAATCATCTGATCCTGAACAGGTGTATTATCGGCATTATGGAAATATTGCTCGAACATATGGGACATCATATCGACGATACCATAAACGGTTTGGTCTTCCGGCACCGACATTGTATATGTAGGATCCAGAACCGAGAACTTCGGAAATGAAAACGGGCTTCCCCAACCATATTTTTCTTGTGTTTCTTCGTTAGTAATAACCGAGCCGGCGTTCATCTCAGAACCGGTTGCTGCAAGTGTCAAAACTGTGCCAAACGGCAATGCGTCCTGAGGCTGTGCTTTACGGGAAACGAAATCCCATGCGTCACCGTCGTATTTTGCGCCTGAGGCAATCAGTTTAGTACAATCAATGACCGAACCGCCACCGACCGCCAACAGCATGTCAATATTTTCTTTTTTACAAATTTCAATCCCTTTTTTTGCTGTGGATAAGCGTGGGTTAGGCTCTACTCCTGCAAGTTCGAAAACTTCCAGTTCAGCCGATGCCAAGGTTTCCATTACTTCATCGTATAAACCATTCTTTTTAATACTTCCCCCACCATATACGACAAGAACCTTTTTACCAAATTCAGGAAGTTCTGTTTTAATAGCCTCTAGTTGGCCTTTCCCGAAAATTAATTTTACCGGATTGTAAAAAGTGAATTTATTCATTTATTATTCAGCCTCCTCTTCCTCATTTATTATGTAGCTTCTTTTTTTAAAATGCAAAAATCCGGATTAGAAAAACCGCCCGGATTTAAAAATCCAGGCGGTTGATTAATCGATTTATACCCAACCGCGGAAGCGCGCAGCTTCAGCTGTTCTGCGGACACCCACCATATAGGCAGCGAGTCGCATGTCGATATTTCGTGTAGTAGCAACATTGTAAATATTTTCGAAAGCGTCAACTAATTTTTTGGTGAGTTTTTCGTCGACTTCTTCCTGAGTCCAATAATAGCCCTGGTTGTTCTGTACCCATTCGAAATAGGAAACAGTAACGCCACCAGCACTGGCAAGCACATCCGGCACCAAGAGAATTCCACGATCTGTCAGCATTTTCGTAGCTTCTGAAGTTGTTGGGCCATTGGCGGCTTCCACTACAATAGAAGCTTTGATGTCATTGGCATTTTCTCCGGTAATCTGGTTGGCAATTGCAGCCGGCACGAGGATATCGCAATCAAGTTCAAAAAGTTCTTTGTTTGTGATTGTATTATCAAACAGATTTGTAACCATTCCAAAACTGTCGCGACGGTCAAGAAGATAATCGATGTCCAAACCGTTCGGGTCGTGCAATGCGCCGTGTGCATCTGAAATTGCGATTACTTTAGCTCCAGCATCATGAAGGAATTTTGCAAGGAAACTGCCCGCATTCCCAAAACCTTGGATAACCACACGGGCTCCTTGCATTTCGAGGCCGCGTTTTTTCGCAGCTTCATTAATGACAATCGTAACACCCTGTGCAGTCGCTTTATCCCGTCCTTGTGAACCACCAAGTACAATCGGTTTGCCAGTAATGAAACCAGGTGAATTGAATTCATCAATTTTGCTGTATTCATCGTACATCCAGGCCATAATCTGAGAATTTGTATACACGTCAGGTGCAGGAATATCTTTGTTCGGTCCCACTATCTGACTAATGGCACGAACATAACCACGGCTCAAATTTTCAATTTCATGCATGGACATTTCACGAGGGTCACATTTGATGCCGCCTTTACCGCCACCGTATGGAAGATCAACAATTCCACATTTCAAAGTCATCCACATTGAAAGCGCAATAATTTCATCACGGTTAACATCCGGATGGAAACGCACGCCACCCTTTGTAGGGCCAACAGCATCATTATGCTGTACACGCATTCCAGTAAAGATTTGTGTTTCACCATCGTCCATTCGAACAGGTATGCGAACTTCCAAAATACGCATCGGTTCCTTCATAAGTTCGTACATTGACTCTTCGTACCCTAGATTCTCCAAAGCAGTTTTAATAACATTCTGCGTTGACGTCAACAAATTTAAGTCTTCAGCCATTTTTATTTCGCCTCTTTGTAATTTATTAATTACTCCGCATATAGTGTAACATAATTCTTCTAAGCTTTGCCAGATTCATCTTATTTCGTAAATACTTTGCGAATCCGCTCCAGAGCCCAGTCAAGTTCTTCTTTGGTGATAATTAGCGGCGGTGCAAAACGAATTACTGTATCGTGAGTTTCTTTGCATAATAAACCAAGTTCTTTCAATTCTTCGCAATATGGTCGGGCAGCTTCGTTCAATTCCATTCCAATGAACAATCCACGTCCACGAACTTCTTTAATGGAAGGATGTGAAATTTCTTTTAATTGGCCCATGAAGTATTCACCAAGTTCCTGTGAACGTTCCGCCAGCTTTTCATCCTGCAAAACTTTGATGGAAGCGATGGATACTGCACAAGCAAGCGGGTTTCCTCCGAAAGTCGAACCGTGTGAACCTGGGTTGAATACACTAAGAATTTCATGATCAGCTACGACACAGGAAATCGGGAATACTCCGCCTCCAAGTGCTTTTCCAAGAATATACATGTCCGGATTTACATCTTCCCATTCACAGGCGAACATTTTTCCGGTACGGCCAAGACCAGCCTGAATTTCATCGGCAATGAATAAAACATTGTTTTCGCGGCAAAGCTCTCTTGCAGCTTTCATGAATCCTGGCGGTGGAATGATGATTCCGGCTTCTCCCTGAATCGGTTCGATCAGGAATGCAGCTGTATTCGGAGTGATGGCATTTTTCAAAGCTTCCAAATCTCCATAAGGAACAATGTTGATGCCAGGAAGCATCGGCCCGAAGCCTTTGCGATAATCCGGGTCGGACGATAACGATACTGCAGTCATCGTACGGCCATGGAAGTTTCCTTCACAGGCGATGATTTCAGCTTTGTTATCTTCCACACCTTTTACATTATATGCCCAGCGGCGAGCTGCTTTTACTGCTGTTTCCACTGCTTCTGCACCGGTGTTCATCGGCAAAGCCATTTCTTTTCCGGATATTTTGCAGATCAGTTCATACCAAGGAGCAAGCATATCATTATGGAAAGCGCGTGAAGTGAGCGTTACACGATCAGCCTGGTCTTTCAGCGCCTGGATGATTTTCGGATGTCTGTGGCCCTGGTTGACAGCTGAATACGCTGACAGCATATCCATGAATTTATTGCCTTCCGGATCTTTTACCCATACACCCTCAGCTTCCGCAATGACGATTGGCAGCGGATGGTAGTTTGGTGCACCGTATTTTTCAGTCTGTTTGATAATATCCTGTGTTTTAGTCATTCAAAATTCCTCCTTTTAAAAAAGGCAGACCCGCAGTCTGCCTTCTCAATGCTATTTAGATCCTTTAATGCTTTTAGAACATTTCAGAAGTGATTTTTGCTTGCATATGAAGACCGATATAATCCGGTCCACCGGCTTTTGAATCGGTTCCGGACATATTGAATCCTCCGAATGATTGGTACCCGACGATTGCGCCTGTGCATCCGCGGTTAAAGTACAGATTTCCGACGTGGAATTCTTCACGCGCATATTCAAGGTGTTCACGGTTGTTTGTCACAACGGCACCAGTCAAGCCATATTCTGTGTTGTTGGCGATAGCGATTGCTTCTTTAAAGTCTTTCGCTTTCATCAAGCCAACAACCGGTCCGAAAATCTCTTCCTGCATGATACGCGCTTTCGGATCAAGGTCAGCGAAGACTGTAGGGTTTACGAAGTAACCTTTTGAATCGTCTCCGTCTCCACCAGCAACCAGGCGGCCTTCGCCTTTACCAATTTCGATGTAATCCATAATTTTTTTGTATGAATTTTTGTCAATAACAGGACCCATATAATTGTTTTGGTCAACCGGATCACCAATCGTTAATTCTTTCGTCAATTCGATGACACGTTCAAGAACTTTATCGTATGCATCTCCAACGATTACCGCACGGGATCCCGCAGAACATTTCTGTCCGCTGAAGCCGAATGCCGATTTCACGATTGCTTGCGCGCCCAGTTCAAGGTCTCCTTCTGAATCAATGACCATTGTGTTTTTGCCGCCCATTTCAGCAATTAGGCGTTTCATCCAGATTTGGCCCTCGTTTACTTTAGAAGATCGGTCCGCAATGCGAAGTCCGACTTCTTTTGAACCAGTGAATGAGATAAAGCGAGTGTTCGGGTGATCCACCAGATAGTCGCCTACTTCAGAACCAGGTCCCGGAATATAGTTGACGACGCCTGCTGGCATGCCGGCTTCTTCCAGAACTTCGATAAATTTATAAGCTACAACCGGAGTTGTTGAAGCCGGTTTCAACAGGACCGTGTTTCCTGCAACCATCGCTGCAGCAGTCGTACCTGCCATGATGGCAAAAGCAAAGTTCCAAGGTGAGATGACAACGCCTACTCCAAGAGGAATATAGTCGTAACGGTTGTCTTCACCCGGACGGCTTTCAACATGCATGCCATCTTTCAGGCGCAGCATCTGACGGCCGTAGTACTCCAGGAAATCAATCGCTTCTGCAGTATCTGCATCCGCTTCGTTCCACGGCTTCCCTGCTTCTTTCGTTAAAAGAGCCGAGAATTCATGTTTGCGGCGGCGTATGATGGCAGATGCTCTGAACAATACGTCAGCACGCACTTCCGGTTTTACTTTTTTCCATGTTTTAAAAGCTTCATCAGCGCTTTGCATCGCTTTTTCAGCCAATTCTTTGTTTGATTTTGAAACGCGGCCAATAATTTCTTCTCTATTTGCCGGGTTGAATGAAACGATTTTATCTTCCGTCGTTACACGCTCTCCACCGATGATCAATGGATAGTCCTGCCCAAGATAAGCTTCGACAGTTTTCATGCCTTCCAAATAATCGTTGCGGTTCTTGTCGTTCGAGAAATCTGTGAATGGTTCGTGTTTGTAGGGAATCATAGATAAATCCTCCTTGAATTTAAGTTAAGTGCAAAAAAAATTTGCACTTACAAAGCGTTTCCACTTATAATAATGCAAAAGATCTCTGCATAAATCAACTATTTTCATTTGAAATATTAAAAAAATTTTGAGGTGGCTAATGTGAATCAAGTGAAACTGGATCTGAATCCATTCTATAAATTCGCTTCAGAGCATGTGGCTGTAGGCGTTCATGCTGTTGACACGAAAGGGAAAACAGTCTTATACAATAAAAAGATGAGAGCTATTGAAGGTTTCGATTTTGAGGAATTGGCGGACCGCTCGCTGTTGGAGATGTTCCGGTTCGATCAGGAAGAAAGCACCTTGCTGAAAGTTCTTCAAAGCGGTTCCCCGGTTTTGAATTCCAAACAAACCTATTGGAACCGAAAAGGGCAAGAAATCACCACCATTAATGATACCTATCCCGTTATTGAAAATGGGCAATTGATCGGTGCCATCGAATTGGCGCGGGATGTCACCACTTTGGAAAAGGTCGTCTATCAGCCTTTGAAAAAATACGAGGAGCCCATCACGTTCAAAAGCATCACCGCGGTTTCGGCCAGTATGAAAAAAGTGATTGCAACAGCGGAAAAAGCGGCTTTGGCGAAACTCCCCGTTTTATTGGTCGGCGAATCCGGAACAGGCAAAGAGTTGATCGCCGAAGCGATTCACCGTGCGCATGCAAATGGCTCTGAAGAAATGTCGATTCTTTTTTCTCACGGAACCTCGTTAGAATCCATCGAACAGATGTCTGAGGAAATGAAGAGGAAGACAGGTTGGACTGTTTATTGCGAGAGAATCGATATGCTGACCCTTCCGATGCAGCAGAAGCTTCTTGAAATGGTTAAAGAGCATTCAGCCAGCGATACTTATTTTATCGCCAGCGTCGGAGAAGATCCTGTTGAATTGATTTCGGGGCAAAAGCTGTTGAAGGAGCTCTATTATTTCTTTTCCGCAATGGCGATTCCCATCCAGCCCCTGCGCAGGAGAAAAGAAGATATCATGCCTTTTGTTCTGGACTATTTCTCAAGGCACCGGATGAAGTTTGGTTCCATGGTGCGGCAGGTCGATGAGCGGGTCGAAAATTTGCTGCTGTCGTATAACTGGCCGGGAAACCTAAAGGAGCTCGAGTTGCTGCTCGACGAAATCACGTCCCTGCTGACGACCGAAGAAATTGTCGGAGTGGATCTGCTGCCTTATCATTTCAAGTTAAAAACGGAAAAGACCGGCACACTGAAACCGGAGGATTTTATTGTTCAACCAAATAAAGAACTGCTTCCATTGGAAGAGTATTTGTTTGAAGCCGAAATCTATTACCTGCAAAAAGCAATGGATCTGTATAACGGCAATGTCACAAAAGCTGCGGCCGCCCTTGGCATGAGCCGACAGAACCTGCAATACCGCTTACGAAAAATAAAAAAAAATGAAGAGCAGACCTGAGTCTGCTCTTCATTTTTTTTATTTATTATTGCCCAGAACGTTTGATCCATTCCTGCATTTTGTCTTTCAATGAGTTAAATCCTTCAGAATCACTTTCGTTTACATGTGATTGAAGAGATTGTTTTGGTTTTTCAGTGCGCTGAGCTGCCGGTGGCTGCTCCTGCAACGCACGGATTGAAAGGCTGATTTTTTTTGATTTCTCGTCAACTTCCAAAACTTTCACGTCTACTTCTTGTCCTACTTCCAAATACTCACTTACTTCTTTTACGTATCCGTGAGTGATTTCTGAGATATGGACCAAGCCTTGAGTCTGATCATCCAATGCCACGAAAGCTCCGTACGGCTGGATTCCTGTTACTTTACCTGCTACTGTGTCACCTGTTTGATATGTCTTTGTCATGTTCTACCCGCTCCTAGTCTTATCTGGATTATCCTATACACCTATTGGCATCTGTGTATTATAGCATAGAATGATGAGCTTCGTAAATTAATAATTGAACATGTCTCCGATCATCCAGGATTCACCCACTTTTTCCATCTGCAAGTAATGGCTGCTTTCCATCATAGTAGCGTCATTCATGATATTTATATCTCCACGCAGGCTTATGCCGTCAATATCAACATTGTAAGTATCCGCCCTAAAAAAAATACCACCAATTTTAGAGAATGCCGGCATCTGCATTGACATCCAGCGCAATTTAAATTCTTCGTCGTCGATCGAATTGTCCGCTACATTGACCAGCAGCCGAACTGTCTTCAAATCATCTTTTTCCATTGCTAGAAGGAAAACCCCTCCTATTTCTCCCGGGGATGCGTATTGAACAGTTTCCAGGTTCCCGCTTTGGACAAGGCTTTGATAATGTGCCCGGACATTCGCATCGAATTCTTCGAAATTATCTTCCCGTGCATAAACTTCATTCGTTTGATGCTGCATCAGCCAGATCTGGTCACGCTCAGTAATCAAAATCATTTCATGCATATTATGGAAATTATAGTTGTCTTCCATCAATGTCCCAATGGCAATAAGGAAAACTTCTCTCCCCTGGCGATGCATATTTCCATCGTAGATATCAATTCTACGCATTGTTTCGGTAATTTCCGGATGTTTTTTCCATCTTTCTATATATTCTTCCAGTGGTGGTTTGAAGCTGTCATCCGCTGTCAGATGCCACATTGTTTCAATATCTTCGATGTTATTGGAGTAATGGTATAGTTTGATGATTTCCATCGGTTCAACACCCGATAGCATGTTACGGTCATGCGATGATGAAAATGCATCATACAGCGGTTTGATGTCGCTGTAATCGTAATCTTTCATATCCTGACTGACAGACTCGACCTTCAAATCTCCATTCGGCAGCTTTTCCACCAGTTCACCTTTGCTTGCCAAATCAACAGCGTAAAGGATTTTCTGAAATGCAAATTGGTCGAAATGAACAGATTCTTTCCAACCGCTGGCTTCGAATTCCTCAAAAATCGGCAACATCAGAAACGTTACCGGATTGCTGTTGAGCTGCAGCATATTTTTCCAAGCCAGTTGGAATTCTTCCTTCACTACACCATTGCTGTCAAATACCTCGGTATGGCCATCCCCTTTTACTATTGAATAGAAGGTATGGCTAAATATAGGCTCTACTTTACCTTTCAACCCCGGATCTACCGTCGGTTCACTCAGGAATTCTGCCATTGTAGAAAGCGAATAAGGCAATTGTTCAACTGGAAAAAGTAGGCCGGTCTCATCAAAAAATGGTGCATTCCGGAGAACATCCAAATAATATGTGGATAGCATATCCGCATTAAATGGATGTATTTCAAAGAATTTATTGACATCTCTTATTGTCCGGAAGCGTTTTTCGTTGGGATGGACGGTATATTGAAACGTATATTCACTTAACGCTTTGGTCAGCTTTTCGATTTCTTCGGGGTAATCACCTCGGCTGTAAGTCAATTTTTCCGCTGATAATTCTCCGTTCACTTCAGCATCAGACAATTCCTCTTTGTACTTATTGAGCAATCCATCGGTAATCGTCATCAGTTGATCAGTTTTTTCGGTATAGATCCAGAGGAATTTGCTCGTTTCTGAAGCCATCAGCGAATAATTTTCAACAGAATCCAGCATGCCTTTCGGCGTTTCAATACTTAACATTAAAATATCGACCTGTTCCTGCATGCGCTCCGGATCATCCTGCAATTGTTTGACGTTTTGACGGCTGAATGTCCGCTCCTCCAAAACATCCGCTTTCCGGACATATTCCAGCTGTTCGAAAGTTTCGGCCGGCAGCCCCAGGCGTTCAGGAGCCGATCGACGGATTTCTTCATATTCCGCTTGCCAATTCTTAACCATTTGCGTAGTGACCGTTGTGGGGTTTTCTTCTTCTGCAGCTGTCTGCTGCTTATCAGCCGGTTGATCGTTGAACAGGAACGAAGCTCCGACTACAGCCGAAAGAAACAGACTCGCTCCCGCAAGAATCGCAAATGTTCTTCTATTAACGGGTGCTTTATCGCCTGTTTCCATTTCCTCGTCCGGTTCGTCCACTGCATCCATTGCTTCAACCAGGCCACTTTCTTCATCAGGAAATTGGATGCGGCTATAAGATTTCGCCAATAAATCCAACCGCTTTTGCACGTCTCCCTCAGATAAAATATCAAGATACTCCCTAATATTCTCTATAGCATCTTCTATTAATGTTTCTACAACTGCTGCAGGCTCTTGCAGAATTTCGCCCGCATCTTCCGGATTTTTGCTGTGAAAGTGAACCAGCAGGAAAGCAAGCCTTTCAGAAACCCGGAGTTTTTGAATGGCTCTATGCGTTTCCTGATCTTCTTCAAATTTAATGGAAGCATCGTTCTGATTTTTTATGGAATCAGGCAGCTCTTTTTTCAGGACTCGTACAGCATTCTCCATCACTCTGTTCTCCGCATTAATGACGTCCACTGTTTCGAGGGATCTGCTGATTTCCTTGATTACTTGGAGCTTGAAACTTCCGATCTCATCTTTCGGGATGCCAGACTGGTAGGCAAGCCTGGCAATCATCTCCTGATAGGGTTGAAACCAGTCAATAAACGCCTTCCTGTCACCTGCTTTTGCTTTTTCCAATAAATTATCTGCCAGCATTTTGAGGGCTCCTTTTAAAAATGAAATATTCAATCTCTTCCTTTATATGTCTATTATACGATATCATATCAATGAAGTTTCAAATTTATCTATTTTTTTATAGTTTGCTCGTGTAGAATGAGAAAATCTAATCGATAGAGGAGTGAGGACAATGGAGAAACGTGAGCAATGGACATCGAAGCTCGGATTTATCCTGGCGGCAGCCGGAAGTGCCGTCGGATTAGGGGCAATCTGGAAATTCCCATATGAAACAGGTGCTAACGGAGGCAGTGTTTTTATATTATTATTCATCATCAGCACTATATTCATTGGCCTGCCGATTTTGCTTGCAGAATTCGTCATCGGCCGCCGCGGCCAGGCTGACGCCGTCAGCGGACTGAAGAAACAGGCGCCCGGTAAACCGTGGTTTCTGATCGGCTGGTCAGGATTAATATTTTCATTCCTTATCCTATCTTTCTACAGTGTGGTCGGTGGATGGATTCTATCCTATCTTGCACGGGCAATCCTGTTCCAGTTATCGGATTACAATGACACCGGCTTTGCCGAATTGTTCAACGGAATTATTGCGAACCCTGTTGAAGTATTGATTGCACAGGCAGCATTCATGCTATTGACAGTATGGATTGTGCACGGCGGCATCAAGTCCGGAATTGAACGTGCCAGCAAAATCATGATGCCGGCATTGTTGGTATTCTTCGTTTTGCTGATGATCCGCTCATTGACACTTGATGGTGCCATGGAAGGCATCCGGTTCATGTTCGTGCCGGATTGGTCTTTCTTCACCTTTGAGACGGCTCTTACAGCTCTCGGCCAGGCATTCTTTTCTTTGAGTGTCGGTGTTGCTGGTATGATCACTTACGCATCTTACTTGCCAAAAACGGAAAACCTTGGCCGCTCCGCGGTCAGCGTAGTTGGTTTGAATATTATTATCTCGATCATGGCGGGACTCATCATCTTCCCGGCGGTTTTCGCTTTGGATTATCTGCCGGACGAGGGTCCTGGCCTTGTATTCATCATCCTGCCGGCTATTTTCAATGAATTGTTCATGGGACAATACCTGATCATCTTGTTTTTCATCCTATTGCTTTTCGCAACGTTGACTTCATCCATCTCCATGTTGGAAATTTCGGTGTCGATTGCTATTAAGGATAAATACGACAGCCGCGGAAAGATTTCATGGCTTGCAGGACTTGCGATTTTCATCGTAGGCATTCCGAGCGCGTTGTCATTCGGAATTTTCTCTGATACGATTTTCTTCGGCTACACCTTCTTTGGATTTGTCGATATTTTAACCAGTAAAATAGGCTTGCCTTTAGGGGCTTTGTTCATCTCGCTGTTTGCGGGCTATGTGCTGACTAAAGAAGATGCCCATGCTGAAATGTACGAGCAGAAATTATTGGTTGATGTTTGGCGTGTGCTTCTAAGGTATGTGGCACCGATTGCGATCATCATTGTCTTTGTCCAGGGAATCCTTGAAATATTTTGAAAACTGTTCGAAAAATGACATATTTTCTCAAAACGAAACAGTCTTTTTGTGGTAATCTGTAAGTAGAAGAAAGTACCATTAAAAAAGGAGTGTATGAAGATGCGTAAAGATTTGCACACCCAACTGAAGTTTTTGCGTGAAGAGCGCAATTTGTCCCTCGACGATCTTGCTTTAAAGACCAGAGTCGGAGCGGCACGTCTTCACTCATACGAAACAGGGGAAGAAATTCCTTCCGTCCAGACAATCATGAAGCTTTCAAACGCCCTGGAAGTTCCCGCTTCCAATCTGCTTGATGGAGCGGAACCTCTGGAACAGTAAAAAAAGAAGAGTTTCCGGTTGAAATCTTGCCGGAAATTCTTTTTTTGTTTAGGATTGTCGAACAAATGCAATTAAGCGACAACATTCCAAGGATCAGTATCGCGTAATTGTCGCTGCCAATGAAAAATGGAATGCATTCTTACAAGTTTTTCACTGCACGCCGATAGTCTTCAGTGATTCCCACATGTTTTCCACTTAACATTCCCTTATGCAAACAGCTATACTGGCATAGAAACCAAATTGAAATGAGGTGATTCTGTTGAGTTTATTCGAAGAAGTGTATGAACGGAGAAAGACCCGCTCAATCAAATGGGATCTGATGGAAATGATCTACGAGGTCGAAGATGCATCTGAAATATTGCCGCTATGGGTCGCAGATATGGACTTTCCTGCTCCACCTCCAGTGGTTGATGCGTTGAAAAAACGGCTTGACCACCCGATCCTCGGCTATACGTATATCGACGATAGCTGTAAAGGAGCGATTATGGACTGGCAATCCAAACGCAATGACTGGAAAATCGAAGAACAGGAAATCATGTTCCAGAGCGGGGTCATCCCGGCAATCGCTGCAATTCTGCAAGTTTTCACCAATCCGGGAGAGTCCGTCGTAGTTACACCGCCGGTTTATCCTCCCTTCTTTTCAATTCCGCAAAATCAGGGAAGGAAAGTCCTGTACAGCGAGATGAAAGAGACGAACGGAGAATATACGCTCGACTATACGGATTTGGAAGAAAAATTCAAGACGGCCTCCGTTTTCATCTTCTGCCACCCGCACAACCCGGGGGGCAAAGTTTGGAAAGAAGATGAAATGAAAGAAATTCTTCGGCTTGCCGAAAAACACGACGTGCTGATCATCTCGGATGAAATCCACTCCGATCTGGTTTTGAAACCGCATCAGCATATTCCGCTGGCAAAACTGGCGGGTGATCAGGCGCACCGCATTTTCACTTGCACCGCACCAACCAAGACGTTCAACCTGGCAGGCATACAGGCATCGATGCTGATTGTCACCGATCCGAAAAAAAGGCTGCGGCTGGAAAATCATGCAGCGGCCAATGGCACGGGCATGATGAACGCATTCGCTCCTGTTGCTATAAAGGCGGCATATGAAGAAGGGGAAGCCTGGCTTGATGAGTTATTGGACGTTCTGTCATCCAATATGGACTATGTCATTGAAAAACTTGGGGCATCCATTCCTTCAATTAAAATCAACAAGCCCGAGTCCACTTATCTGATGTGGCTGGACTGCCGGGATCTTGGGTTGGAAGAATCGGATATCATGAAAAAGCTATTGCATGACGGCAAAGTTGCATTGGAACCCGGTTCAAAATACGGAGAAAGCGGCAAAGGCTTCCTCCGCCTGAATGTCGCCTGCCCCCCCTCAATGCTTGAAGACGGCGTTGCACGCATTATCAAAGCGCTCGGCTGAAATGAAGTTTGTTGATTAAATATAAAAAAGGAAGATCCGCTATGGATCTTCCTTTTTTACTTTCCAGACGCAAGTGCTCTCACTTTTCTTTATTCCTGGATAATATCGATCGATTCGATTATTATATCTTCAACAGGGCGATCTCCCTGCCCTACTTCAACTTCAGCGATGGCATCGATAATATCCATTCCCTCGACCACATGGCCGAAAACGGTGTGCTTGCCATCAAGCCAAGGTGTCCCGCCATTTGCAGCATATTCCTCTTTGACTGCTTCAGGAGTATCAGCCGGCGGCATGCCTTCTTCCGGCAATTCAGGCAGCTGGACGATGAAGAATTGGCTGCCGTTCGTTTTCGGACCTGAGTTGGCCATGGACAATGCACCGCGGAAATTATAAAGGCGGTCAGAAAATTCATCTTCAAAACCTTCTCCATAAATGCTTTCGCCACCACGCCCAGTTCCATCAGGGTCTCCCCCCTGGATCATGAAATCCCGGATGACACGGTGGAATATCACCCCATCATAATAGCCGTCTTTCGCGTGAGTCAGAAAGTTTTCGACTGCTTTCGGGGCCATTTCAGGGAATAATTTTATCTTGATGGTCCCCATTGAGGTATTTATATCCACCAAAGCTTCATTTTCTGCAACTTCATCAGTCAATTGCGGAAAATCCGTTACTGTTTCGGTTGTGCTGCTGGTTTCATCTTGCGTTGTCTTTTGTTCTGTTTCCTGTGATCCACAGGCGGCGAGTAAGGCCGTCGCCAATAAAACCGGCATCAATAATTTTTTCATTTAATTTTCACCCCGCTCCATTTTAGCATATAAAAATTTCGGAATACATCGGTAATTTTCTTTCTTTTTTCGTGTGACGAAATAATATATAATGAATACAGATGCACGATTCAGAAAGAAGGTACTTATTATGGATGTGCAAAAAAGAAATTTTATCATCATCATGTTCACGAACTTCCTTGTAGCAGGAAGCACGACAATGATTATGCCTTTTTTGTCTCTTTATATTGATTCACTCGGTGATTTTTCCGATGAATATGTCCAGCGTTGGTCAGGGCTGGTATTCGGTGTTACGTTCGTCGCCGCCTTGTTCATGTCCCCGATTTGGGGACGTATTGCTGACCGTTACGGCTATAAACCGATTCTGATTATCAATGGATTCGGCATTGCCATCAGCATCTATCTGATGGGAACAGCCGATTCCGTCCATGAATTGTTTATTCTCCGCCTGTTCATGGGGGTTGTGACTGGTTTCATTCCGACTTCGCTAGCCTTTGTCAGTGCTCACACACCAAGAGAAACCGCCGGTAAAACGCTGGGCACACTGCAGATGGGCAGTGTAGCAGGGACTTTATTCGGGCCAGTAATCGGTGGACTGATGGCTGATGCCTTTGGCTTTGACTATACATTCATCATCACAGCCGTCGTCATCGGAATCGCAGCAGCACTTGTAGCTTTTGGAATCAAGGAAACAAAAAAGGTTTTCAATAAAGATGCGCATGTCTATGCACGCAAAACAATTATTCAGGGGATACTCCACCACCGGCTCCTGATCAACGTCATGATCATCACAAGTCTTATTCAAGTGGGGAATTTCAGCATTCAGCCCCTATTATCGTTGTACGTTGCACAATTGACAGTCGACAGTTCCCAAGTCGCCTTTTTGGCCGGTGTTACATTCAGTGCCGCTGGGGTCGGCAACTTGCTGTTCGCCCGGCGCTGGGGACGGCTCGGCGATTCGATCGGTTATGAAAAAGTTCTGGGCTTTCTGCTGTTGCTGTCGTTTCTGTTCATTGTGCCGCAGGCGTTCGTAACGGACCTATGGCAATTGATCGTGCTGCGTTTGCTGTTCGGTATTGCTGTCGGCGGTATGATTCCGACCACAACAGCTTTGATGCGCCGGGAAGCGCCCATTGAAATTCAGGGGGAAATCATGGGCTATAACACCAGCTTCCGTTTTCTCGGCAATATCGTCGGCCCGATATTCGGCGGTATAGTCAGTAGCTTTATCGGAATTTCTTCTGTTTTCATCGTCACCGGTGTGTTATTCGTTTTGTCGTTCTTATTTTTAAGATATACCTTGGCGCAACCCGATCAGGATTTCGAAGACGTACTGCTTGAGCAGGAAATGAAGTCAATGTAACCTGCTCAGAATGCAAAAATGGTTTCTCAAATCGATGTTCACACCTTATAAAATCAGCGGACTCCATTTTGGATCCGCTTTTTTCATCGTTTATCGCTTGTTCACAAGAAAAACATAAATTCTTTTAAGTGAGTTTCTTCCTATCTGTACAACAGCAGGAAAATGTCTCCGTTTACTTTCAATTAAAAGCCCAACAATGCAAAGCCCAAGAAATTACGTTATAATTTTTTTAGCTACTCATCATGTTTATGCTCGAAAGGAGGATTCTTTTGTCACTCGTATTTTTAATTTTTCTACCCATAATTGCAGCCCTGTTCATTCCGCTGCTTTTCAAGAAAGTTGGACAGATCCATACGGGCTGGTTCGTTTTGCTGGTTCCGACTGCGTTATTCATCTATTACTCCACTTTGCTTCCTCCAATTGCAGCCGGTGGCAATCGGGTTTCCGAACTGCAGTGGATTCCTTCACTTGATATTGCCTTTATCGCTTATATCGACGGATTGAGTCTTTTGTTTTCACTGCTGATCACCGGCATTGGCGCATTGGTTGTGCTGTATTCCATTTTCTATCTGGATAAATACCGCGAACAGTTACATAATTTCTATGTTTATCTTCTGATGTTTATGACAGCGATGCTCGGGGTTGTTCAATCCGACCATCTGATATCCCTTTATCTTTTCTGGGAGCTGACCTCCATTTCATCATTCCTGCTGATCGGCTATTGGTATACACGCGACCGTTCAAGATTTGGCGCACTGAAGTCGATGATGATCACCGTATTCGGCGGATTGATGATGCTTGGGGGCTTTGTATTGCTTGGAATCATGGGCGATACTTACTCCATCCGTGAACTGATTTCATTGGCACCGGAATTGGCGACCCACGATTTCTTCATCTGGGCGCTTGTGCTGATTCTTCTTGGAGCCTTTACGAAATCCGCGCAATTTCCATTCTATATCTGGTTGCCGGATGCAATGGAGGCGCCGACTCCGGTCAGTGCGTACCTTCACTCAGCAACAATGGTTAAAGCCGGACTCTATCTGGTGGCCCGTTTCACGCCGATTTTCGCGGTATCCGGCACCTGGGTATGGCTTGTTACCGGGGTCGGATTGTTTACAATGGTCTGGGCCTCGTTCTGGGCGTTGAAACAAAGGGACCTGAAAGGAATTTTGGCATTCTCGACGGTATCACAGCTCGGTTTGATCATGTCCCTGCTCGGAGCTTCAGCAGCAGGTTTCCATGTGGAAAATGCTGCTGAGACCTATTTCAAATACGCCGGATTTGCGGCTATTTTCCACTTGATCAACCATGCAGTCTTTAAAGGCAGTCTGTTCATGATTGCCGGCATCATCGACCATGAAACCGGAACACGCGATATCCGGAAACTTGGCGGCTTGATGAGCCTCATGCCGATCAGTTTTACAGTGGCCATGATCGGCTCTTTCTCGATGGCCGGTTTGCCGCCATTCGGAGGATTCCTGAGCAAGGAAATGTTCTTGACCGCAATGCTGACGATGACGGAATTCAATTCGTTCCAGTTCGAAACATGGGGCATCCTAATCCCAGTCATCGCCTGGATCGGTTCTGTCTTTACGTTCATCTATAGTTTCTATTTCGTGTTCCGCACGTTTGCCGGCAAGCATAAACCGGAGGAATTGCCGAAACCGGCGCATGAAGCGCCGATTGGCATGCTTCTTTCCCCTGTTTTCCTGGCAATTTTGGTACTGGTTATCTTTACTATTCCGAACGTTGTTGGAGATTGGCTCGTTAAGCCGGCTGTAGCGGCTATTCAGCCGTTCATGTACAATACGCCGCAGGAAGTGGATGTTACCGTTCTTTATTGGCACGGCTTCAATGCGGAGCTGTTCATGACCCTTGGCATTTTTGCTGTCGGATTCCTGATGTTCTGGACGCTCGCCAAGTGGCAGAAGAACTATGATCTATATCCGGATACCCTGACACTGAACCGACTTTACGATAATATGTTGTTCTTGAGCGATACAGGAGCCAACCGCTTTTCAAGAATCTATATGACCGGTTATATCCGCTCTTATCTGGTTTACATGTTCGGTTTTCTGATTGTCATTGTGTTAAGTACATTCATCCTAAGCGATGCTTTTGCCATCGATACGACGAATTTGGCTCCGATCGGGGTTTATGAAATTGCCATCGCCCTCACGCTGGTGGCCGGGACCGTTACGATTTTGATTACAAAGTCAAGATACACCGCAATCATCGCGCTAGGCGCTGTCGGTTTTGCGGTTGCATTGTTCTTCGTGATATTCAGAGCACCAGATTTAGCTTTAACCCAATTGGTAATCGAAACGATTTCTGTTGCCTTGTTCCTGTTGGTTTTCTATCACCTGCCTCAACTCAGCAGAAAAGAGGAACCAATGGGCTTCCGCCTTGGAAATGCAGTCATCGCTGTGGGTGTGGGTGTAACTATGACGTTGATCGCCTTATCGGCTCATGCCAATAAAATCTTCCCATCCATTTCAGAATTCCATAAGGAAACGGTTTACACAGAAGCCGCGGGCGGAAATATTGTCAACGTTATTTTGGTCGATTACCGAGGCTTTGATACGCTATTTGAAATAGTGGTTCTAGCAATTGCAGGGATCGGGATTATCAGCATGATCAAACTCCGTCTGACTAAAAAGGGGGGACGACATGAGAACAAATGATGTCATGCTTCAAACCGTTACCAAGGTAGTGACATTCATCATCTTGATGTTTTCCGTCCACATCTTTTTCGCGGGCCATTATACGCCAGGCGGAGGATTTATCGGCGGTCTTTTGACGGCCAGTGCCATCGTTTTACTGATGCTGGCTTTTGATATTGAGACTGTGAAAAAAATCATACCTGTCAATTATGTGGTCATGAGCGCCATCGGCTTGCTGTTGGCGCTGGCGACTGCCAGTGCGTCAATTTTGTTTAATGTTCCATTTTTTACGCATGCATTTGATTATTACGACTTGCCTCTTTTTGGTGACACTTCCCTGCACTCGGCTTTACTGTTCGATGTAGGCGTCTATTTGGTTGTTGTCGGCGTTACGATGACCATTATTCAAACGATTGGAGAGGATGAATAATGGAAATAGTCATGTCGGTTGTCGTAGGCTTTTTGTTTACGTCAGCTGTATATCTTATACTTTCAAAAAGTTTGATCCGGATCATCATCGGAACCAACCTGCTCGCGCACGGAGCCCACTTGCTCTTTATCACGATGGGCGGACTCGGAGGCATTGCACCTCCGGTTGTCGCTGAAGGAGTCAGCAATGCAGATTACGCAGACCCTCTACCTCAAGCACTTGTCCTAACCGCGATTGTTATATCGTTCGCAGTCACTTCTTTCTTGCTTGTGCTTGCTTATCGTGCTTATCAGGAGCTGGAAACCGATGATGTGAATTTAATGAGAGGAACTGAAGACAATGATTAATTTACTTCTATTTCCTATCATTATCCCGACCATTTTTGCCACGATTTTGATGCTGTTCCCGAAAAATGTTCGGATGCAGCGCATTATTTCTGTTATCGGCGTTGCACTTACACTTGTTTCTGGACTCTTTCTGCTAGCACAAGTGCATGCCAACGGTGTACAGGCTATTACTCTTGGAAGTTGGCCAGCACCATTCGGTATTTCGATGGTATCCGACTTGTTTTCTGTACTTATCGTATTAAGTGCAACCATCGTTACACTGTTTGTTTTGTTTTACAGCTTCCCAACGATCGGAATTAAACGTGAACAATCATTTTATTATGCTTTCGTCCTGTTTTTATTGGCCGGTGTTAACGGCGCATTCACGACAGGCGATATTTTCAACTTGTTTGTTTTCGTGGAAGTTCTGCTGATTGCCTCATACGCCTTGATTGTCCTGGGAGGAGAAAAAGCCCAGTTACGAGAATCGTTAAAGTACGTGTTAGTCAATGTTATTTCGTCGGCATTGTTCGTCGCCGCAGTTGCCTATCTTTATTCGGTGACTGGTACGCTGAACATGGCAGATCTTGCAGTAAAAGTTCCTCAAATCGAACAAACTGGAATCATGACGGTAATTGCCGTACTTTTCCTGGTCGTATTCGGCTTTAAAGCCGCAATATTCCCATTGTACTTTTGGCTTCCGGCTTCCTATCATGCCCCGCCGATGCCGATTCTGGCACTTTTCGGAGCATTGCTGACGAAGGTTGGTGTCTATGCGATAATGCGTACATATACTTTATTCTTCACGATGAATACTGGGTTTACGCATGAACTATTAGCAATAATCGCGATTCTCACAATCCTTGCCGGTTCTATAGGCGCGTTGGCTTATTTTGATGTTAAAAAAATCATCATCTACAACATCATCATTGCGGTCGGAGTTATCCTGTTCGGGGTTTCTCAAATGAACCAGCCGGGCGTAGATGGATCTATCTTCTACTTGATCCATGATATGCTGATCAAGTCCGCCCTATTCTTCCTGGTCGGCATTGTAGCCATCCTGTTCGGGACGACCAACCTGAGAAAAATGGGCGGTTTGATAAAAACCTATCCCGTTTTGGGCTGGGTTTACCTGGTCGCCGCGTTCGGTTTAGCAGGGATTCCGCCTCTTAGCGGTTTTCCAGGAAAATTGCTGATCGTCCAGGGTGGATTTGAAGGCCCGCAATTCTGGGGCAGCATCGTCATTCTCGCTACCAGCCTAATCGTCCTACTGAGTGCCGTTCGAATTTTCATCTACGCATTCTGGGGTAAGCCGGTAGAAACCGTACCATTGAAAAAATCAGCATATTACCAAATGTTTATCCCGACAACTATCCTCGTGGCCGTAACTGTGTTTTTGGGTGTCGGAGCGGAAGCAATCATGCCGTTCATTTCTGGTGCAGGTGAAGTGTTGCTGAATCCATCCCTGTATATA